>JAKGBX010000001.1:1250822-1876233 GCA_021555075.1 Rhodobacteraceae bacterium LMO-JJ12 | reverse complement strand
GTTGGCGCGATCAGCTTGGCTGCCTCATCCGGGTGTGCCGCTGCCCAGCGGCCAATCTCAAAGGCCCGCTGGTTACGCTCGACCGCCGCGCCGTTCAAGCGGATCGCCTCCATCAGCGCCGCATGGCTGAGCGGCAAAAGGCCCATCTGCCAGGCCCCACCAAACACCATCATGTTCGAGAAAATGCTGTCGCCCAGCGTCACCCGCGCCAATTCCGACGCATCAAACAGCCGCAGCTTGTCGCGCAGCCGCGCTTCCAATTGCAGCTCAAGCCGATCAACCGGAATGCGGAACTCGGTCGAGCGGGTAAACTCGCCGGTAATGATCTCGTGAGAGTTGATCACAGCTCCGGTGCGCCCCGTGCTGGTCAGCCCAAGCGTCTTGGCCCCCGCACTCACCACCAGATCGCCCCCGATCAGCGCATGCGCCTCACCCGTGGCAACCCTTACCGCGCTGATATCATCCGGCTTGTTGGCCAGCCGCACATGGATATGTACCGCGCCGCCCTTCTGGGCCAGCCCCGCCATCTCCATCATGCCCGCGCCCAGCCCATCAATCTGCGCCGCCTGCGCCAACACTGCACCGATGGTCACAACCCCCGTGCCGCCAACCCCGGTAATCACCACGTTATGGGTGCCGTTGATCGCCGGAAGAGTCGGTTCGGGCAGGTTCGGAAGATCCAGCTTCTGCGTTGGCTCCTTGCGAATCTGCGCGCCTTGCAGGGTCACGAAACTGGGGCAGAACCCCTTGAGACAGCTGAAATCCTTGTTACAGCTTGATTGATCAATTGCCCGCTTGCGGCCCAACTCGGTCTCAACCGGAACGATCGACACACAATTCGACTGCACCCCGCAATCGCCGCAGCCCTCGCAGATGTCGGTATTGATGAACACCCGCTTGTCGATATCGGGAAAAGTGCCGCGCTTGCGCCGCCGGCGCTTCTCCGCAGCGCAGGTTTGCACATAAAGAATGGCCGACACGCCTTTGTATTCACGATATTTCTTCTGAACAGAATCCATATCGGCGCGCTCATAAACGTCCAATCCCCTCGGGAACCCATCAAGGTCCACATCTTCCTTCTCGTCATAAACAAGCGCGACATGCTCGATTCCAAACGCCAGAAGCTCGCGAGCAATCTGCTCGGCACTCAGCTCACCTTCATGGGTCTGCCCGCCGGTCATCGCCACCGCGTCATTATAGAGGATCTTGTAGGTAATATTCACCCCCGCCGCCTGCGCTGCGCGAATGGCTTGCAGACCGGAGTGGTTATAGGTGCCGTCGCCAAGGTTCTGGAACACATGGTCGCGTTTGGAAAACGGCGCCTCCCCGATCCAGTTTGCCCCTTCGCCGCCCATATGGGTAAAGCCTAGCGTGTCGCGGTCCATCCATTGCACCATGAAGTGACAACCGATCCCGGCATAGGCGCGGCTTCCCTCGGGAACCTTGGTCGAGCTGTTATGTGGGCAGCCCGAACAGAAATAGGCCAACCGCGAGGTGATCTCTTCGGCATTGTCGGCGCGCCGCGCGTCCTCAAGCCCGGCCAATCCGGCCTTGATCCCATCCGTGTCGCGCCCTTCTTCAATCAGGATATTGCCCAGCTTCTCAGCAATCATAACCGGGTCGAGCGCCCAACGTGTCGGGAACAGCTCTTCCTTGTGCATGCCGCCCGCGCCACCCTTGAACCAGCCATAAACCCGCGTGTCGCGATCATCAAACAGCGCTTCCTTGATCTGCACTTCCAAAAGCTTGCGCTTTTCCTCGACCACGATGATCAGGTCGAGGGGCTCGGCCCATTCACGAAAGCTGGTCATATCCAGCGGCCAAACCTGCCCCACCTTATATGTCGAAATTCCCAGCCGGTCGGCCTCTGCCTCATCAATCCCCAGAAGGCTCAGGGCATGTTCAAGGTCGAGCCAGTTCTTGCCGTGGCTCACAAGCCCGATCCTGGCACCACTCTTGCCCCAGATCCGCTTGTCGATCTTGTTGGCGCGCGCAAAGGCTTCCGCGGCATGGCGCTTATAATCGATCAACCGTGCTTCCTGCGCGATCCGGTCATCCACCAGACGAATATTCAACCCGCCCTCGGGCATCTCGAACTCCGGCGTCACCAGCTTGACTCGGTTCGGGTCGCCATCCACCACGGCCGTCGCCTCGATCGTGTCCTTCATCACCTTCAGACCAACCCACACCCCGGCAAACCGGCTCAACGCATAGCCATAGACGCCGTAATCAAGGATTTCCTGAACCCCGGCAGGACTCATCACCGGCATATAGCAATCCATCAGCGCCCATTCACTCTGATGCAGCACGGTGCTCGACTCACCGGTGTGGTCGTCGCCCATCGCCATCAGGACGCCACCGTTTACAGAGGTGCCCGCGTTATTGGCATGGCGCATCACATCGCCCGACCGGTCCACCCCCGGCCCCTTGCCATACCACAGGCCAAAGACCCCATCGAACTTGCCTTCGCCGCGCAATTCGGCCTGCTGGCTACCCCAGAGCGCCGTCGCCGCCAGATCCTCGTTGATCCCCGGCTCAAACTTTACGTCATGCCCGGTCAATAGCGCCTTCTCGCGCCCCATCGTGATATCCACCGCACCCAGCGGCGATCCGCGATAGCCGGTGACATACCCGGCAGTGTTCAGCCCGGCTGCCGTGTCGCGATATTTCTGGATCAGCATCAACCGAACAAGCGCCTGCGTGCCATTCAGCAATACCGGCGATCTCTCCAGATCGTAACGGTCCTGCAAACTCACCTGATGTTTGGTCATTTCGTGCCTCCCCCTAATCCTTTTTGCGTTTCTCCCCTAAGCTGTGGCCCAACTTAGACTTGAAACGCCTGCAACACATATGCGCCGTCACCGTTCCGGCATATTGTCGTGAACGAACGGGATGTTGAAACGCTTTGTTGCCTGCGACAAATTATACACTACATATTAGGTCATAATCCTTGACCTACAAAGCGAATTTTTCCCCATACCCCCACGTTATTGAGAAGTTATAGGTGTCTTACCTTAGGTTTCGTGCCAATAGGGATGACGCAGAAGAAAGTTGCACAGATGGATTGGGACAAGCTCAGAATATTTCATGCAGTGGCCGACGCGGGGAGTCTCACCCATGCCGGTGACACACTGCATCTTAGCCAATCTGCGGTTTCGCGCCAGGTTCGCGCGCTGGAAGAGTCGCTCAACACCACCTTGTTTCACCGCCACGCGCGCGGCCTGATTCTCACCGAACAAGGAGAATTGCTGTTTGATGCGACCCGCGCCATGATCCGACGCCTCGACACCGCCACCGCGCGTATCCGCGACAGCGAAGAAGAAGTGTTCGGCGAATTGCGCGTCACCACCACGACGGGCTTTGGCACCCTCTGGCTGGTGCCGCGGCTTCCGGCGCTCTACGACAAGTATCCCGATCTCAAGATTGACCTGATGCTGGAAGAACGCGTGCTTGATCTGCCGATGCGCGAGGCCGACGTGGCGATCCGTATGAAAGAGCCGAGCCAGGCCGATCTGATCCGCAAACGCCTGATGGGCGTGCGCATGCGCCTTTACGCGTCACGGCCCTATCTCGAACGCTACGGGATGCCTGAAAGCCTCGATCAGATGTCTGATCACCGACTGGTCTGCATGAACACAAGCACCACCCAGGTCGGGGCCGCCGCCACATTGGTTCAACACCTGATGAGCTACGAGATTCCCTCTTCCCTCACAGTCAACAATTATTTTGGCGTGCTTCAGGGGGTGATCAACAATCTCGGCATCGGCGTCCTTCCTGATTATGTGACTCAGGACGAAACCAATCTGGTACGCGTTCTGCCTGAAATCGAGTCGGGCGAAATACCGGTTTTTCTTGCCTATCCAGAAGAATTACGCCCCTCCAAGCGCATCGCCGCCTTCCGTGATTTCGTCCAGGACGAGATTATTGCACATCGCAAACAGGTGAAAAATCAATCGCTTGCGGAATAATCACGTCAGCCATGCGCTCAGCGCATATCGGCAATGCTGCAACTGCGGCATCTTCCTGCTTGATTGGCGGGCATGTGCCACTTATTTCGACTTCTGATGGTAATCGGCGCTCGCGTTGATCACCTTCAACCTCCCTGTTGGACTTCGGCCGAGCTTCGTGCTCGGCCTTTTTTTTGCTGTTACCTTGCCGATTGATTCGCCAGTCACCGGCGTAAATCACGGTCCGCAAAACGGATCTGCCGGTCCCGGCCCCCGCACCGCCCCGCAAACATGATGACAGCATGGGCCAAAGCTTTCCGAAACAATCCCGTAAGCGAAGTGTTTATCAAACTGCTTCAGCAACGCGCCGTCACCGCACCGCCCGCTATAGCACCGGCAAAGCTCCAACGGCCCAGTCCGACAGTACCTCGGCGCCCGTCTCGCGGATCACGATGTTTTCTTCATGCACCATCAAGAGCCCAGGCCCGGTTTCGACATTAGGCTCCAGCGTGATCACCATCCCCGCTTCCAACACCGTCTCGTCCTGCGCACTCAGCGACAGCCCCTCAGTCAACTGCATCCCCAGCCCATGGCCCAGCCGCCCGTCTTGCGCCCCGCTACCGGTCACATTTGCCATCACCCGCCACAGGTCGCACGCCCGCGCGCCGGGCAGAGCCGCTTCCTTCCCGGCCTCTGCCGCCTCAAGAAGCTGCGCCCAGCCGTGCCTCACGCGGCGATCTACCTGCCCGCCTACCGCAAAGTTGCGATCATGATCACAGAAATATCCATCCCAAACCGCACCGGTGTCCAGCATCAGGATATCCCCCGCCTCAAGCGGCACATCACGGGCCGGCGAGATCACATCGCCATATCCCAGCGGCCCGGCACCCCCCGCCAGATAAGCCACATGGTCGGCCCCCTCGCTCAGCAACAGCCTCTGAAACCCGCGAAACACCTCTGACAGAGCCACACCCACGCCCGCAACCTCGCCGACCCGTTGAAATGCCCGCCCGGCAATGGCGCAGGCCTGCGCGATCTTGGCGATCTCTGCTTCGCTTTTTATCGCCCGCAATCGCGCCATGACTCCGTGGTCATCGCCAAACGCGATGCCCATCGCGCGCAGCCGCTCGAAATCCGCCAGCGGCATGCGCAGATGCGTCTCATAGCCCATCGGAACGCCAACAAGCCCCGCCCCGGCGATCTCGCGCAGCGCCTCCCCAAGCAGGCTCACCCCGTCATCATCAGGGCGTGGCGCGGGCCAGGTGCGGATATCCTCGATCCAGCTTTGCCGCATCAACGCCGCGCCGATCTCGGGAATCACTGCCACCGGCTTTCCCTTCAGCGGCACAATCACAAACCACGGTCGGCTCGGGCTTTCCCAAAACCGCGTGAGAAACCCGGTGAAATAGCGAATCTCCGGCTCGGTCGTCAGAAAAAGCGCCGCAAGCCCGGCGCGTGCCATCGCATCCTGCGCTCGGGCGACACGCGCTTGATACTCTCCCGTCTCGAACCCGCGTCTGGTAAATTGCGCGCTCACTCCGGTGCCTCGCTAAGAATGCACAGCACCCGCGCGTCCGCACCCAAAGGCTCCATCTCCAAAAGCGCTGCAAGCCCCGCCCCGCCCGATGTCGTGGTCTCAAGCCCGGCCTCGCTCAGAACCGGCATCGCACGCGCCGCCGCCTCTTCAGAGATCAGCGCGAACGCATCCGCATCCCGCGCCAGCCCCTTCAGCGCAATCAGCGAAGGCTCCTTGCAATCAAGCCGCCCCATGTCAGACACCGGCCCTTGCGTGACCACCGCACACCCGGCCCTGATACTCTCGATCAAAGCCGGAGCCGCCTCGGGCTCCACCACGACAATCCGTGGTGCATCCCCCCAGACCTTGCGAAAATACGCACCACAGGCCCCGGCCAACCCACCGACCCCGGCTTGCAGAAAGATATGCGTCGGCGGGCTCGCAATCTCGCCCACCACCTCGGCCGCCAGTGCCAGATACCCCTCCATCACGCGATAAGGCCGCTCGACATAGCCGGGCCAGGAACTGTCTGACAACAGCGCCCAGCCGTTGACCTCGGCCGCGCGCGCCGCTGCTGTCATGCTGTGCTCATAGGTGGCGCCCTCACGCACCACCTCGGCACCTGACAGGCGCAGCCTCTGGGCAAACTCCTCAGGCACGGAGTCGCTGAGATAAATCACCGCTTTCGCCTCAAACGCCGCCGCCCCGGCCGCCACCGACAAACCATGATTGCCTGCACTCGCGGTCACATAGACGCGCCCTTTTGAGACACCTTCGCCATAATCGCGCGCGATCACATAGGCCGCCCCGAGCGCCTTGAAGCTTCCCAACCCCATGCGAAACCGCTCATCCTTGACCCAGACCTCGCCCGCCCCGGCAAAGCCCGAAAGCCGGGTCAGTGGCGTGACCTCGTGAAACGGACACCGCCCCAGCATCGCGCCCACAGCCGCGGCATCGACACTCGGCCAGGGAATGTCTTGCACCCCATCCCAATCAAGCCCGCGCCCACGCCACGGATTTTCCATCATCTGCATCGTCTCTCCCCCGTTTCCCTCAGCATTGGGGTTTCACACCCCGCCCGCAACCCCTGCGCTGACTTCCGCTTCATCTTGCCCAAAATATCCCCGCGCGGAGCGCTCCCACAGGTGCAACCAACGCCCCGGCCCAAAACTTTGCACCGCGCTCTGCCCGATCACCACGATCAAGGGCGCTCTACCCCCTTCCATGCCCCGCCCCCATGGATTATGAGAGCCGCAACAGCCTGCCACAGGGGAATTGCACCACATGACCGAGCCTGCCATCACCAAAGAGCTGATCGCAGCCCACGGGCTGAGCGACGACGAATATGAACGCATCCTCGATATCATCGGGCGTGAACCCAGCTTCACCGAGCTTGGCATCTTCTCGGCCATGTGGAACGAACACTGTTCCTACAAATCCTCCAAGAAGTGGCTGCGCACGCTGCCAACGGAAGGCCCGCAAGTGATCTGCGGCCCCGGCGAAAATGCCGGCGTGGTCGATATCGGCGACGGTCAGGCCGTGATCTTCAAGATGGAGAGCCACAACCATCCCTCCTATATCGAGCCCTACCAAGGGGCCGCCACCGGCGTTGGCGGCATCCTGCGCGATGTCTTCACCATGGGCGCGCGCCCCATCGCGGCAATGAATAGCCTGAGCTTTGGCGAAGTCTCCCACCCCAAAACCCGTCAGCTTGTGCATGGCGTGGTTGAAGGCGTCGGCGGCTATGGCAATTGCTTTGGCGTGCCGACCGTTGGCGGCGAAGTGCGCTTTGACCCAGCCTACAATGGCAACTGTCTGGTAAACGCCTTTGCCGCAGGTCTCGCCGACACCGACAAGATTTTCTATTCCGCCGCCTCCGGCATCGGCATGCCCGTCGTCTACCTCGGTGCAAAAACCGGCCGCGACGGCGTCGGTGGCGCCACAATGGCCTCGGCCGAGTTTGATGAATCCATCGAAGAGAAACGCCCCACCGTTCAGGTCGGCGACCCCTTCACCGAAAAACGCCTGATGGAAGCCACGCTTGAGTTGATGCAGACCGGTGCTGTCATCTCGATTCAGGACATGGGCGCAGCGGGTCTCACCTGCTCGGCGGTTGAAATGGGCGACAAGGGCGGCCTCGGCGTCAAGCTGCAACTTGATGACGTGCCGCAACGCGAAGACAACATGACCGCCTACGAGATGATGCTATCTGAGTCTCAGGAACGCATGCTCATGGTGCTGCGCCCGGAAAAAGAAGCCGAGGCGCGCGCCGTCTTTGAAAAATGGGATCTCGACTTCGCCATCGTCGGCGAAACCATCGCCGAAGACCGCTTCCTCATTCTGCACGGCAACGAAGTGAAGGCCGATCTGCCCCTTGCCACGCTCTCTGGCTCGGCCCCCGAATACGACCGTCCTTGGGTTGAAACGCCCGAGGCTGAACCGCTCGATATGTCGGGCGTTCCGGGCATTGATCCGATTGACGGGCTGAAGGCACTGATCGGCTCGCCCAACTACGCCGCCAAACAGTGGGTCTACGAGCAATACGACACCATGGTGATGGCCGACAGCGTGCGACTGCCGGGCCTTGGCGCGGGCGTTGTGCGCGTTCATGGCACCGACAAATTGCTGGCCTTTACCTCCGATGTGACGCCTCGCTATGTTCAGGCCAACCCCTTCATGGGCGGCGCTCAGGCCGTGGCCGAAGCCTATCGCAATCTCACATCCGTCGGCGCCGTGCCCCTCGCCACCACCGACAACCTGAATTTCGGCAACCCCGAAAAACCCGAGATCATGGGCCAATTCGTCGGCGCGATCAAAGGCATCGGCGCTGCCGTGGCCGCGCTCGACATGCCGATCGTATCGGGCAACGTCTCGCTTTATAACGAAACCGATGGCGAACCGATCCTGCCCACCCCCACCATTGCCGCTGTCGGCCTGATCTCCTCCGAAGATCACGCCATCTTCGGTCACGCACGCGACGGGCATGTCGCGCTTGTGATTGGCGAAACCACTGGCCATCTCGGCCAATCCGCCCTTCTGGCCGAAGTTTTCCACCGCGTCGAAGGCGATGCTCCGCACGTCGATCTTGAGGCCGAAAAACGCCACGGCGATTTCATCCGCGCGCATGTTGACCTGATCAAAGCCTGCACCGATCTCTCCGATGGTGGCCTCGCGCTGGCCGCCTTCGAGATGGCCGAGACCGCAGGCACGGGTATCCAGCTCGACCTCTCCGACATGGCGCAACTCTTTGGCGAAGATCAGGCGCGCTACCTCGTCGCCTGCAACTTCGATCAGGCCGAAGCCCTGATGCTGGCCGCAGGTCAGGCGGGTGTGCCTATCCAATCCGTCGGAAAGTTCGCGGGCGACACGGTGCGCTTGGGCACCTCCGAAGCCCCCCTCGCCGAGCTTTCCAACCTCTTCCGCACCGCCTTTGAGGAGGCCGTCGGCTGATCCCTCATCTGCCCGATCTGACCCCCGATTGCTCCGCCTGTGCCGCTTTCTGCTGCATGGCGCTGGCATTTGACAAGGGCGCGGCCTTTGCCATCGACAAACCTGCTGCTGTGCCCTGCCCCAATCTGGCGCGCCACAGCTGCACCATCCACGACACCCTGAGCGACAAGGGTTTTGCGGGCTGCGTTGCCTATGAATGCACCGGTGCAGGCCAACGCACGGTTGCACTCTATCACGGGCAAAGCTGGCAGGATGATCCGGCCCTTCTTGGCCCCCAGATAGAAAGTTTTGCCCATCTGCGCATCCTGCACGGTCGAATTGAACTGCTCCTCGCGGCGGCCATTCTCCCTCTGCCTCCCGCAATCAAAGCGCGCCGTGCATCCCTGCTGGCCCGTCTCTGCCCTGACGAGATGACGCCACGGATTGCGCACGCCCTTGCCACCGGCCCCATCCCGTCCGAGGTTGATCGCTTCCTGAAAACCCTCGCGCGCTATACGCCTGTCAATCCTCCCCGTCTAAAACCTGCCTAAAACCCCAAGCTTTTCGCCGCACCCCCCGCTCTTCACCTTGCACGATCCCCCAAGCCGCCCTAGGTTCAGCCAAACACGTAAACCGGAGATGCATATGGCCATTCACGTGCAGGAACTCGAAGATCTGCTTCGCCAAGCCTTCCCAAATGCCGAGATTGCTGTTGATGGCGCCGATGGGGTGCACATGGCGGCCATGGTGGTTGACGAAAGCTTTCGCGGCAAAAACCGCGTGCAACAACAACGCGCTGTCTATGCGGCCCTCAAAGGCAAGATGGATGGAACGAACGGCGAATTGCACGCACTGGCGCTCACCACCCGCGCCCCCGACTAATTCTCAAAACCCACGCTTCCCAGCGAACAGGATACCCAAATGACTGACGCAAAGACCCAGATCGAAGAAACCAACAAATCCAATGACGTCGTGCTCTACATGAAGGGCACCAAGAGCATGCCGCAATGCGGTTTTTCCTCCCGCGTGGCGGGCGTGCTCAACTTCATGGGCGTCGATTTCAAGGACGTGAACGTGCTTGAAAACGAAACCGTTCGTCAGGGCATCAAGGATTATTCCGATTGGCCGACCATCCCACAGCTCTATGTGAAGGGTGAGTTTGTTGGCGGTTGCGACATCATCACGGAAATGACCCTCTCGGGCGAACTTGATACGCTGTTTGAGCAAAACGGCGTGACCTTCGACAAAGATGCCGCCGACAAGATCCGCGAAAGCAACGCCTGATCTTCACAGGTTGCGAATCCGATACTGGGCCGGGGCTTTCCCCGGCCTTTATCGTTTCGAAATCCTGAGCCAAACCCCGTCTTTGCCTCGCACCGTCAGATGCGCCACCGGCATCGCCGGGCGCTCCGCGACCAACTCAAACCGCAAACAACGCACCAGCATCGACAAGATCAGCGGCCCCTCGACCATGGCAAACCCTGCCCCGGTGCAAACCCTCTGCCCGGCGGAAAACGGAATATAGGCCTCGCGCATGCATTTCTTGCCGTTCTCGGTCTTGAAACGCCCCGGATCAAACTCATCTGGGCGCTCCCAAAGCCGCTCATGGCGATGCAGATGCCACGGACTAAGCACGATCTGGCTTCCCTTTGGCACATCACGATCGCGAAATGTCTCCGGGCACGCCGCCTCGCGCACCATCATCGGCACTGGCGGATAAAGCCTGAGCGTCTCGCGAAACACATCCTTACTCACCCGCAGCTTGGACACCGTCGAAAACGCCGGATTATCCGGGTCAATCGCCGCCTCGGCCTCCGCCGCCAACCGCTCCTGCCACTCTGGGTGCATCGCCAGCAGATAAAGCGCCCAGGCCAGCGCCGAAGCACTGGTTTCATGCCCCGCCAGGAAGAAGATCGCCACCTGATCGACCATTTCCTCGGTATCAAACCGCGCACCGGTCACCGGGTCCGCCGTGGTCATGATCTTCGTCGCCAGATCATCGGGCGCGCTCCCGGCCTTGATCTCGGCCATCCTCCCGGCGGTCAGCTCGGTAATCAACGTCCTGATCTCTCCCGCCGTGCGTTTGGTCTCGCGACTATGAAACCGCGGAAACCATTTCGGTAGCGGCAAAAGCGCGCCAAGGTTCAACACCGGCTGCGCACGCTGGTGTTCACGAAACTTGCAAAACACCTGCCCCGCGACCTCATGCTCAATCGGAATCGAGAACAACGTGCGAAAAATCACATCCGCCGCCGCATGGCTCGTGTGCTCCTCAATCTCTACCGGCTTCCCATCGGCCAGTTGTTCAAGCCGCCCAACCGCCGACATCCCCGCCGCCCACATTGCCGGAAACACCTCTTTCAGCCGTCCACCCTCAAAGGCCGGATCAATGATGCGGCGCTGTCGTTTCCACGTCTCGCCATTGGTCACAAACACCGAATTGCCCAACAGCGGCGCAAGCCCCTCGCGAATGCGGTTGGACTTGGGAAAATCATCTGGCCTCTCGCGCAGCACCAGATCGACCAGCTTCGGCTCATTGCACATGAACGAGCGGAAAAACGGCGTGCGAAACTCGGCCATCCATGCCCGGTAAAGCCGCGCCGGCTGCGCCGAAAGAAGATCCTCACGAAACAATTTCGCATAGCGCCAAAGCGATGCTTTCCCCTGCCGTGACGGGGGTTTAGGCGGCAGCACTGTCATGTCTCTCAACGGACGTGAATTTTGATTCCGCCCGCTCAATCCGGCTCCCGGATGGCTTGCGCCCTTTGTAACGCGCACCCAAGGTTACGGGCCCCGCGGTGATGCGGAAATAGTCATAGTCACCGGGCCGATCAAAGGCGCACATATATTGAAAATGCAGTCGGAAAAACCGCCAACGCAACTCCTTCCAACGCTCAGCACTCAACGTCTGGGTAAACGCCGCCGAAATCACCAGCGGCCAGCGTTTGCCACTTTCCGGCGCGACCCCCGACACTGCCACAGGATCACAAAGCGCAAACGCACAGCCATCTCCCGGCGCCGTCACATCGACCCAGGTCAACTCATCTCGCGTCGAAAGATAGTGCAAATCCGCCCTCAACCGCTGCGCCTGCGGCAAGAAAGACACCATCGGCACCACCTGCCCAAGACTCAGGAATGACAAAACCGGCCCACCTTCCGTCACTTTCCCCGCCTGGATCAGATCGGCCAGAACCGACACCGCCAGATGCGCCCCCGATGAATGCCCGACCACCAGAACTTCATCATACCCCTGCCCAAGCGCCTCCGCGATCCGCTCGCCAAACTCGGTCATCCGCGCCTCCAACTCGGGTGGGTTGGCACCTTTTGACTGCGCCGAATAGGCATAGTCATGCATCAAGTAATAGGCGAAGAACTTGCCATCCTTCACCCTGAACCACCGCAACACCAACCACCCAACAACCAACCCAACTGCGACAGAACCATAAACAATTGGATAAAACAGCGGTGTGAATATTTGGTCAGGATAAATCATCGCCGCGATCTTGCTGCCCACAAACCCGACCAGTGTCGCGACCCCATAGGCAACAAGAACCGCGATCAAGAACTGCACCAGCAAGAACACCACCGGATAGAGCGCGGCAATCACCGGCCCCTTGCGCAACCGCATCAGCCGGCCAAGCGCCCCTGAACTTATGTAAATCCACGCGGTGCGCGCCAGCTGCACATAGGTCGCGGCAATCCCCAAACCCATGCTGTCGCGCACGATATCAGACCAAACCATGACCTCGAAATCGGCCTGTACCTCGGCGCCATCCATCTGCCCCATGACATGCCAACCATAAGGGCCACTGGTCTTTTTTGGTGATAGATCAAGGTTATACCCGCTGATCCTCGCCTGCTCGGCACCTTCTTTGCGGTACAGCTCGCGGTAACGGCGCGGGTGAATCGGATCATACCCCGGGATATAAAACACCCGGCGTTTACGCACCGCTCTCATATCCTCATGACCCATATTTTGCCCTCATTTGCGCGCGTAAAACTAGCGCATGTCTGGGGCAAGAGTAAGACGTTTTCAGGTCAGGTTACGCAACACAGCGCGCGCCGCACGCAGCCCCGGAGCCTCGCCACCCCGCCCCAATCGCTCCATCGTCAGATCAAGCGCGGCAAGCTGACGCTCGGGCGCTTGCAAGACCTTGATCACCGCCTCGGCCATCGGTCCCGGTCGGCACGCCCCGGCAAGGTATTCGGGAACAACCCGGCTCTCGGTGATCAAATTGACCAACGTCACCGTATCAATCGTCGCCATGCGCAAAATGATCTGATGCGTGATCCAGCCCATGTCATAGCCGATCACCATCGGCGTTCTGCTCGCCGCCAGTTCCAGAGAAACCGTACCCGACGCCGCCAGCGCCACATCCGCCGCCCCAAACGCTGCGCGTTTCTGGGCCGCAAATCCCCCCGCATCCTGCCCACGCGGATCAAGCAAAATGGGCGCCCCCGGCCAGCTCTTCACGATCTGCGCAAGCATCCCGGCCACTGGCCCCGCCGCCGGAACAACCGCGCGCACTCCGGGCCGCGCTTGCAATATCCGCCCCAACGTCGCGCCAAACCGCTCTGACAGCCGCGACACCTCACCCTTGCGCGATCCCGGCAGGATCAGCATCGTCTCACCTTCAATCCCGTACTGGCCCCGAAACGCCGCCACCTCCGCCGCACTTGCCACCGGCTCGCTCACCACCGGATGACCAACGAAATCGCATTCCATTCCGGCGGCCTCCATATAGGGCGGCTCAAACGGCAACAACGCCAGCACGTGATCAATATGGCGCGCCATTTTCGCCGCCCGCCCTGCCCGCCAGGCCCAGACCGATGGTGCCACATAATGCACCGTTCTGATGTCCGATGCCGCCTTCACCCCCTTGGCCACGCGCAGCCCGAAATCCGGCGCATCGATGGTGATCAACACATCGGGTTTCGCTTCCAACACGGCGCGCACCACCTGATCCTTGCGATTGAACAAATGACGCAGCTTGGGCAAAACCTCGACCAGCCCCATAACGCTCAACTCGTCCATGGGAAAAAGGCTTCGCAGCCCTTGTTCGGCCATCAACGGCCCGCCAACCCCGAAAAACTCCACCTCAGGGCGCATGCTGCGCAAACCCTGCATCAACGCCCCGCCCAACCGGTCGCCAGAAAGCTCGCCTGCAACCAGAAAGACCCTCATGGTCGGGCCCAGAAAACCATGTTCATCGCATCCATAATCGCAACCACCATCTCAGGGTCGATCACGATAACCTCCTCGGCCTTGATCACGATCCCATCAAGCCCAGCCTCGGCAGCATGAAGCGCAGTTAACGGCCCGATAGTCGGCAGATCGGCGCGCCGGTCCTGCCCGGGCTTTGGCGCTTTATAAAGCACCCCGCCCACACCCGGCGCATCAAGATTTTCGTCCTGCAACACGCTCAACCAGTCTCGCGCAACATCGCTCAGGCCGCCCGCATCATCATAAAGCCACTCCGCCGCCGTCCCCTTGGGGCGCATCGGATAATCCAACGCCAGACGTGCCAGCATCGCATCGGTCCCGGCATCATCTTCACGCACCAATACCTTGCCCTTGCGGATCACACAGGCCTGCCCCAGATCCGCCGCGCCCATCTCCATCAGAACTTCGATCCCGACCCGCGAATCCGCCTCATGCACGGCGCGCGGCTGGCGCGCAGTCATCACGCCAACTTCGCTCAACACTCTGGGCGCCAGTTCGTGCGCCGCGCGGATACGAAACCCGGTCTGCTCAAAAATCTGCATCACAATGCGCAGCGCTCCGTCGTCGCCCTTTGACAACGCCTCCATGAACAATGGCACCAAAGGCCGCGTTTCCGCGTCCAGCTTGGCCGGGTCAATTACCGGGCGATCAATGGCACCGCACAGGCAAATCTCGGCTACCCCCCGCTTGCCCAGTTCCAAAAGAAAACTGCCAAACGTTTCCAACCGAAACACCAGATCGGGCGTCACCGTATCGGGAAGCGAACCTTCCAGCGCACAGACAAGCGGGCGCTCAGCCTGGCCTGCCATCACCTTGGCGGGCAATTGACCCCGCCCTGCGATCAATGCCAGCATTTTCCTATCCCGGTGTCAGGAACGACCGGTCGGACGCGCCGGTGACAAAATCAACGATCTGGCGCACATACTCACTCGTCGTCTCCTCGCCAAGACGACGCGCACGGTCCTGAAACGCGCCTTCGCCCTGCGCCAACATCTGAAACGCCGCGCGCAACGCCGTGATGTCAGCCCGCGAAACGCCCCGTCGCTTCAACCCAACAAGGTTGAGCCCGTCCAGAACGCCACGTGGCCCCTGCACCAATCCATGCGGGATCACATCGTTGGTCACCATGCTCAGCGCGCCAATGATGGCGCCACGCCCGATGCGCACAAACTGGTGAATACCGCACAATCCGCCGACCAGAACGTCATCCTCAAGGATGCAATGCCCGGCAATGGCCGAATTGTTGACGATAATCACCCGGTTCCCGACCTGCGCATCATGCGCCACATGACACCCGGCCATGAACAACCCGTCATCGCCGACGCGCGTAACTCCGCCGCCGCCTTTGGTGCCGACATTCATCGTCACATGCTCACGAATACGGTTGCGCGCCCCGATGATCAACCGCGTCTTCTCGCCGGCATATTTCAAGTCCTGCGGGATCTCTCCAATCACCGCGAACGAGAAAATCACCGTGTCGTCACCGATCTCAGTATCGCCTGTGACAACCACATGCGGTTTCAGTTGAACTCCGCGCCCAAGCCTGACCTGCGGCCCGACCAGACAAAACGGCCCGATTTCACAGCCTTCGCCGATCACGGCGCCGGGTTCGATAATTGCAGAAGGGTGAATCTCGCCCATTCGGTTCACTCCTTGGGCAGGTCCATCATTGCGGTAAACTCGACTTCACAGGCCATCTCGTCGCCCACTTTCGCGGTGCCTGCAAATCTCCAGACCTTGCCGCCGGGCTTGCCGCGCAGCGTCGTCAAGAACATCTCCAACACATCGCCCGGCACCACCATGCGGCGGAATTTGCATTTGTCGATCGACATGAAATAGACCAGCATGTTGCGGTCCTCCATGCCAAGTGCCGTGCCCACCATCACAGCCGCCGTTTGCGCCATCGCCTCGACGATGGTCACTCCCGGCATGATCGGCTTGCCCGGAAAATGGCCCTGAAAATGTGGCTCGTTCATCGTCACATTCTTGATACCGCGTGCGCTCTGATATCCGTCAATATCTTCGACCCGGTCAACCAGAAGGAAAGGATAGCGGTGCGGGATAAGCCGTTGGATAAGCCCGATATCCGCGCGCTGTAACTCACTCATGATGGCTCCTTTTCCGAGGGGTCTTCCCCTGTCTGCACCTGTTTCGGGTCGCATCCCGCCAACCGGTCAAGTCACGCCGCCCAAAACGAATCTTCCTGACGTCTGCTGTGCCCCATGACGACACCGCGGGCCTGTAAAACCGCTTTAACAACTCGCTCGCCGCTGGGCAAGCGGCGCTGCCGGGCGTTTCGCCCAAATGCCAGGGCAATGCCATGTCGCAAACCGTCAGTCCTGCGGTGCCGGTTCCGGCTCCGTGACAGGGTCAACCAGGGGTGTTGGCACGGTTTCCGGTGCGGGTGCCGGTGCCGTTTCCGGCGTCGGCAGATTGATCGCGCTGCCGTCGCCGATCACCTCATCAATCCTGCGCACAGCCTCTTGCGTCACATCGACCGACCCGGCACTCAGCAGAACCGAGCGCGTATCAAGCAGCACCGAAGCACCGCTTTCCACCATCAATTCCTCCAGAACCGGGCGCGCCACACTCAGAAACCGCCGCTCGGCTGTTTCGCCCTCTTGCGCCAATCTGTTGGCCTTGGCTTCCTGATCGCTGCGGATCTGGCGCACCTTGGCATCAAACGCATCAGCCTTGATGCGAAACGCTTCCGGACTCATCGTCGGGCGTTCCTTGGTCAGTTGCTTTTCCTCGACCGTCAACTCCGTCTCGATACGCCGGTTTTCCTCGGCCAGATCAGCCCCCTGATTTTCGATGGATTCACTGATGCGCTGGCCGAATTGCGACTGCGCAAACAATCGCCCCGGATCAATCACCAGAATTATGCTGTTGGGCAGCCCTAGCTCTTGTGCCGCGAGCGGACGCAAGACCGCCATCAGCCCCAACGCCGCCACCAGCAAAAGCGCCCATCCACCCCGGGGCGCTGATCTTCTCATGGATCCGCGCGCCATCCCGATGCCCTTAGAATTCGGCTCTGATGGTGAACTCGAACTGCTGCTCTTCGTCCCAGCTTTCTTTCTGAAGCGCCTTGGTGAAGTTCAGCCTGAGCGGGCCGATCGGCGTGGTCCAGAAGATCGAGAACCCTGCGACATGGCGCAGCGACATATCCTCGCCCACCACGTTTGCATTGACCGCATCCAACCCCCAAACCGAGCCGACATCGTAGAACAATCCGCCGGTGATGCCGTATTCCTCAGGCAGACCCAGCGGGAATTCGGCCTCGAACTTGGCCGTGGCATACATGTTGCCGCCAAGCGCGTCATTCACGCCCTCGCCCGCAACGATCTCGCGCGGACCAATCCCATCAGACGCAAAACCACGCACAATATCGCTGCCATAGAGGAAACGGTCGGTTACCCGGCTGTTCTTTCCGCCATAAGTATTGAGCATCCCGCCCGCCAAAGTCGCGCGAAGCGTAACTTCCTCGTTAAGAATCTTGGTCTGACCGATCAACCGTGCGGAAGTTTTCAGAAATTTGACATCACCGCCAACGCCGCCGAAATCCTGACCGAATTCAAACAGCATACCCGCATTCGGGTTAAGCCCGGTGAGCCGCGTGTCAAAACTATAGGTATACCCCAACGAGCTTTTCCAAAGATCTCCCTGCGCCGCTTCACCCGCTATGATATCGCCGAGACAGGACGCTGAAGATCCATCTTGCGTGCAATCGCGCACGCCATCCGCAGGACCAACGCCAAGAGGGCCGGTCAGATCAGCCTCATAGTCATGCATGATCCGGGTGCTGTTCAGATCATAGCGCAGCCCAAGACGCGCCCGCTCCCCGATCGGAAAGTTAAGCCCTACACCGAACTCGGCGACCTCGGTGTCATAGAGCGAATTGTAATTGTCGGTCGTGGTATAGCCAATATTGAACGTGAACCTGACATCACGGCCCAAAAAGGCGGGTTCGGTGAAGTTCAGCCCATAGACCCTGTTGTCGGTTGCACCAGATACCGAAAAGTTCAGCGTCTGACCGCGACCCAGGAAATTCTTCTCCTGAAACTGCGCCACAAGACCAAAACCGTTATCCGTCGAGAATGAACCGCCAAATGTCAGAGAGCCTGTGGTTGTTTCTTCCACATCCACGTCCACGATCACCTGATCGGGCGTTGAGCCTTCGCGTGCATTCACATCCGCCTTCTCGAAATAGCCAAGCGCACGAATGCGTTCGGCACTTTCGCGGATCTCACGCGGGTTGAAGGGGTCTCCTTCAACCACCTTGAACTGGCGCCGCACGACCCGGTCCAACGTGGTGGCATTGCCTTCGATGTCGATACGTTCGACAAAGATGCGCGGCCCCTTGGACAGCACGAATTCCACATCCAGCGTCAAGTCACGGTCATTGCGGGTAATCCGCGGTTCGACCCGCAGGAAATCTATGCCCTTCTTGATCGCCAGACGTTCCATCCGGGCAATCGAATTTTCCACCAGGCTGGGCGAATAAACGACCCCTGGGCGAACTCTCAGGATCGACTGGAATTCTTCGGCATCCGCCTGTTCCATCTCCGAGACGGTGGTAATTCCACCAAAGCGGAATTGCTGCCCCTCTTCGACGTTGAACGTCACGAAGTAGCCATTGCGCTCACGCGCCAGTTCGGCATTCACGCCTGTGATGCGGAAATCGACATAGCCGCGCGAAAGATAGAAATCGCGCAGCACCTGCTGGTCAAATTGCAGACGATCTTCGACAAAGGTGTCCTTCTTGATCAGCGCGCGCAGCAGCCCGGCCTGCTTGGTCTCAAGCACCCGGCGCAAACGGCTGTCCGAATAGGCTTGGTTCCCGACGAACCCGATGCGCTGCACTTCGACATTTCCGCCCTCGAAAATCTCGAACACCAGATCGACCCGATTGTCCGAACGGCGAATGATCTTGGGCGAAACCTGCGCACCAAGCCGCCCATTCTGATTATAGGCCTCGGCGATGATTTCGGCGTCACGCTCTGCTTTGGTCGGGCTGTAAACCAGCCGCGATCGGCTGTTGATGAAACCCGCCAGATCCTCGTCCTTCAGGCGCTTGTTGCCTTCAAAGCTGATCTTGTTGATCGTCGGAAATTCTTTGACCTCAATCACAAGCCGCCCGCCGCGTGGCTCAATCGACACGCTTTCGAACAAACCCGAGCCCAATATGCGCTGATAGGCATCGTTGAGTTCACCGGCCGAGACCGTCTGACCGCGGGCGATTCCCGCATACGACAGGATCGTGCCTGCCTCGATGCGTTTGTTGCCTTCGATGCTCACATTGCTAAAGCGATAACTTTGCGCTTCCGCCGACTGCGGCAGAGCCGTGAAAGTCGTTGATATTGCGAACATAAATCCCGCAATAAGAGTTTTTTTGAAAACTTTTTGCTCGATAAGGCCTGTTTTGCGACCTCGATTGTTATTGGTCATTCCGTTACCCGCTCAGACGCCCCTTTTGAGTCTGACTAAAGGTAATACCACTGCTTGTCAAAAAGACAAAACAGGCGCCACATCATGGGCGCCTGGTGTTGGGGCATGCCCCGCAAAAACAACTGTCAATCAGAGAGAACCCAACCACGCACCGGCCAGAAGCGCCGCGACAATGGTAAAAACATAAAGAATGCGGTCCCAGTTGAGGGTCCAGAGCAGGCTCAGCCCGCGATATCCGTTGTGAATAGTATCCATGTTCCACACCTTGAGATTTGGCCTGGCTCAGGAATGCACAGTGATTGTGGCCAAAGTTCGGCTCCAATTAAGGCAAGAATGTGTCACGAATTGTGGCAAAACAGCAGCAGGCGCCCTCCCGGCCGCCCCACCGCTCAACACTCAGGGGCAGAACAGGTCATTGGACAGCGCAAACAACATCAACGACAGCACAAAAGTAATCCCGATCGTCATCAGAATGCGCAACGCCTTTTCCGAGGGCGGGCGCCCGGCAATCGCTTCATAGCCATAAAACACCAGATGCCCGCCATCCAGAACCGGAATCGGAAACAGATTCAAAAGCCCCACGGCAGTGCTCAGCACGGCGATAAACCAGATAAAGCTCCCTGCGCCCTGGCTGGCCATCTGGCCGCTGACTTGTGCAATGCCGATCGGCCCGGACATGTTGCAGCTCGAAATCGCCCCGGTCACCATATGCCACAACCCCGAGATCGAACCGCTGATGATCCGCCCGGTCTGCGTCACGCTCCCCGCCAGCGCCTCGCCGATGCCCGGCGTTTGCGTCGCCGGTTCAAACATCAGCCCGCCGGCAATGCCGATGCGCCATTCGGTCTTGTAGCCGCCGTCGCGTTGCGGCTCATCCACCCGACGCGGCACCAGGGTAAACTCCAACTCTTCGCCCCCCGCCTCGGTGGGCCGCCAGATCCTAAACAGCAGCGGCTTGCCCGCGCCGCCCTCGACGCGCTCTTTCAACTGGTTGAAGGCAAAGATCGGCGTGCCGTCCACATGGGTGATGACATCGCCCGCTTCCAGCCCGATGCTGAACGCCGTGGATTGCGGCGTCAACTGGGTGATCAGCGGCGGATAGGGATAGGGCGCCTGCACCATCCGTTCCTGACCGTCACGACTCACCACATAATCCAGTATCGGTTCCATTGGGACGGCGTCGCCAAAGCTGCGGAACAATTCGGCGTCGTCAAACGATGGCACCTTCACGCCGCCAATCGCAATCAACTCGTCGCCCGGCACCAGCCCTTGCACCACGCCGGGCAACGGACGCAGCTCCCCCACAGTCAGCGGGTCGCGTGCCTCGCCCTGGGTCATGATCACGCCAAAAAATACAACAATCGACAGGATAAAGTTGAATATCGGTCCCGCTGCCACGGTGGCGGTCCGCGCCCACAACGGCGCACCTGCCATGGTGTGGCGCCGTTCCTCGGCGCTCAACTCGGCGACCGCTTCGTTGTCCGTCCCCGCAGAAGCCGCGTTGGCATCACCCAGAAATTTCACATATCCGCCAAACGGCAACGCCGCAAACTGCCAACGCGTGCCATGTTTATCCATCCGCGAAAACAGCACCGGACCGAACCCAAGCGAGAACACCTCGGCCTTGATCCCCGACCAGCGGCCAACGATGTAATGACCATATTCATGCACCGCCACAATAACCGAAAGCGCCACGACAAAAGCGACAAGCGTCAAGGCAACGCTGCCAAACTGCGGAATAAGTGCTGCAATATCCAAGAAACCTGCCCTGTCTTTATGTTCCCACCAGCGCCCTAGTTGAGCGCCGCGATGATGTCTTCTGCCTGCCTACGAGCCATTTGGTCGGCCCGGGCCACGTTATCAAGGGTCATTTCGGCATCAATATGGCCACTTGTGGACTCTGCCTGCCCAAGAGTGGCCTCCACAACCCCCACCATATCGGTGAATTTGATCTTACCGGCAATGAACCCGTCCAGCGCGGTTTCCTTGGCCGCGTTGAACACCGCCCCCGCCAAACCGCCCCGCGCCATCACCTCTCGCGCCAGCCGTAGCGCGGGATAGCGCACCAGATCGGGTGCACTAAAATTCAACTGACCAATGCGCGCCAGATCCAACCGCTCAACCGGCAATTCGCGCCGTTCTGGCCAGTTGAGCGCATAACCGATGGCATGGCGCATGTCCGACACACCCAAATGCGCCATGATTGCCCCATCGCGAAAACCCACCATCGAATGCACTAAGGATTCAGGATGCAACAGAACTTCAATCTGCTCTGGTTCAAACCCGAAATATTCCCGTGTTTCAATAACTTCCAACGCTTTATTAAACATAGAAGCGGAATCAATCGTGATCCTTTGCCCCATATCCCAGTTCGGGTGGCTGCTGGCCTCTTTTACGCTTGCCCGTGCCAGATCCTCCAATGGCCAGTCGCGAAACGCGCCACCTGATGCGGTAATGATCACGCGCTCGACCGCGTCAATATCCTCACCCACCAGCGCCTGAAACACCGCCGAATGCTCGCTATCCACCGGCAGAACCCGCGCGCCATGCGCCTTCGCCGTCGCCATCAAAAGCGGCCCCGCCGTGACCAGCGATTCCTTGTTGGCCAGTGCCAGCGTCGCGCCCTGCTTCAACGCCGCCATCCCCGGCGCCAGCCCTGCCGCGCCGACAATCGCGCTCATCACCCAATCGGTCGGCCGCGCGCCCGCCTCTCGCAAAGCCGCCTCACCGGCTGCCGCCTCAACACCGCTCCCGGCCAATGCCGCCTTCAGATCACCGAGCAATTCTTCATGCGCCGTCACCGCCAGATCGGCCCCAAGGCGCATCGCATCCGCCGCCAAAAGCGCAATGTTGCGCCCACCGGTCAGCGCAACAACATCATACCCATCCGCATCCCGCGCGATCAGATCAATCGTCGATTGGCCAATCGAACCGGTCGCGCCAAATATCGAAATCCGCCTCATGAAAGCCCGATCACAACACCCACCAGCGCCACCGCCAGCGAGGCCCCCATCATCGCATCAAAACGGTCCATCACACCGCCATGACCGGGGATCAGGTTCGAGCTGTCCTTGATCTTCATCCGCCGCTTAAGCGCGCTTTCCGCCGCATCGCCCATCTGCGACGCAAACGAAAGCCCCACCCCGGCCGCAATGATCCACATCGGCAGCCCATATTGCACCTGCATCCACCAACTCAGAACCGCCGCCGCGATCCAGCCTGCCACAGTGCCTGACCATGTCTTCTTCGGGCTCACCCTGGGCCAGAATTTCGGCCCGCCAATGATCCGCCCGGCAAAATAGCCCGCGACATCGGTCGCCACCACCACACCAACCAACCACAAGGTCCAGAGCAGCCCCGCCTCATTGCGCAAACCGACCAGCCCATAAGCGCCAAGGAAAATGCCCGCACCAAACGCCACCGTCAGCAAGGGATGTTTCCCCGTCCGCCCAACCAACACGATCAACAGAACGCCCAGAATGATCGCCGCAATGCTGCCCGGCACGAAAAGCGCGATTGCCAACGCAAGCGCTGCTACAACGCCCTCCTGCACCGCGGCCTTCGCGTCACCCGGTCGGATCATCGAGACCAATTCCCAGGTCATCAACCCCGCAATCAACACGCCAAGGGCGGCAAAAACATACCCTCCGGCCCAGATCGCCAAAGCACCGACAACCACCATCGCAATTCCCGACATCACGCGCGGCGCAAGATCGCCCCAGCGTCCCTCTGCGGGTTTGGCGCGCCTTTTGCTCATTTTTTCACTCCCCCGAACCGCCGGTCCCGCGCGCCATAGCTCTGCACCAACCCGGCCAGAATCTCGGCCGAGAAATCGGGCCATAGCGTATCAATGAACTCATATTCGGCATAGGCCGATTGCCACAAAAGGAAGTTGGAAATCCGTGCTTCACCACTGGTGCGGATGACCAGATCAGGATCTGGTAAAACATAAGTATCCAAATACCTTGGAAGCGTTTCTTCATCCACCGTTTCGGGGTCCAGCCGCCCCGCTGCCACATCCTGCGCCAGCCGCTTGGTGGCGCGTGCCACCTCGTCACGCCCCCCATAATTGAGCGCGATGGTCAGATGCACCCGGTCATTCTCCGAGGTCAATTCTTCAAGCTCATCCATCAGCGCGATCAGCTTGCGGTCAAGCCGCACCCGGTCGCCGATGAAACGCACCCGCACGCCTTCTTCCTTGAGCGCACGCGCCTCCTTGGTGATATAGCGGCGAAACAGGCTCATCAGCCCCGCCACCTCGACCTGCGTGCGTTTCCAGTTTTCCGTCGAAAAGGCAAAAATAGTGAGGTATTTCACCCCAAGGTCAGGACAGGCCTCAACGATCTCGCGCACCCGCTTGGCTCCGGCGTGATGGCCAAAAAGCCTCGGACGCCCGCGCGCCTGCGCCCAGCGTCCATTGCCATCCATGATGATTGCCACATGGTGCGGCCCCAGCCCCGAACCGGAAACAACCCCGGCAGGCTGCTGCGTGTCGATGTCGTCTGTCTTCATGGTCATGGCCCGCCCCTTTTTGGCCGCTCAGACCTGCATGATTTCCGCTTGCTTGGTATCCAGGTTTTCGTCCACGGCCTTGATATACCGGTCGGTCAATTCCTGCACTTCGGTTTCCCAGAACTTCTGGTCATCCTCACCCAAGAGCGCCTCCGACTTGCCCTTCTTGATCTGATCCATCCCGTCCCGGCGCACGTTGCGCACCGCCACGCGGGCATGTTCAGCATATTGCGCCGCCACCCGGCTCAATTCGCGGCGACGTTCCTCGTTCAATTCGGGGATCGGCAGCATGATGATCGTGCCGTTGGTCTGCGGGTTGATCCCGAGGCCGCTGTTCATGATGGCTTTTTCAACCTTCTGAACCAGCGATTTGTCCCACACGTTGATCGTGACCATACGCGGCTCTGGCACGTTGACCGTACCCACCTGGTTGATCGGTGTCATCTGACCATAAGCGTCCACCATGACCGGTTCCAGCATCGTCGCACTGGCCCGCCCGGTCCTGAGCGAGGCAAACTCGGTGCGCATCGCCGCAATTGCGCCCTGCATCCGGCGTTCAAGATCATCGGTATCCAGCATGAATTCGTCTGACATGGGTATTTTCCTGTAGTGTGGCCGTTTCGGCATTGTAAGAGGTATTAATCAAGGAGTGGTGAAAACACCAGCAAGCTTTCCATCCGCCCCCCGCGCGGGCCTCCCCGACTTCCAGCCCTTCAATCGTCAGGATTACATAGCCCTGCCCATATTCGCCCCACGGCAAACCACCCTACACCACCTCATTCACGGACGGACGGTCGTATAGGTGCCCTCGCCCGCCAGAATGCCACGGAACCCGCCCGGCTCGTCCAGAGAAAAGACAATGATCGGTAGGTTGTTGTCACGCGCCAGCGCAATCGCGCTCGCGTCCATCACCTTAAGATGCTTGGTCAGCACGTCGTCATAGCTGATATTGTCATAGCGCACCGCATCCGCGTTCGTCACAGGGTCCTTGTCATATACCCCGTCCACCTTGGTGCCCTTGAAAATCGCCTGACAAGCCATCTCGCTGGCGCGTAGCGTCGCGGCGGTGTCGGTGGTGAAATAGGGGTTGCCGGTGCCCGCAGCAAAAATGCACACGCGCTTCTTCTCCAGATGGCGCACCGCGCGGCGACGAATGTAGGGCTCACAAACCTGATCCATCGGAATGGCCGAAATCACCCGCGTGAACACGCCAATATCTTCAAGCGCAGATTGCATCGCCAGCGCGTTCATCACTGTCGCCAGCATGCCCATATAATCGGCGGTGGTCCGCTCCATCCCCTGCGCGCTGCCTTGAAGGCCGCGAAAGATGTTGCCGCCGCCGATCACCATGCAGATTTCCACGCCCAGATCATGGACCGATTTTACCTCGCGCGCGATTCGCGCAACGGTCGGCGGATGCAGCCCAAAGCCCTGATCCCCCATCAGCGCCTCACCTGATATTTTCAACATCACACGTTTGAACGAGACACCCGAACCGGGCTCCTGCCCAATGTCAGATTTAGCGGCAGGTGCAGCATCCTGGCTCATTGTGCACTCCATTTGGACAGCGGTTTGAAATTCGCCGCAAGATGTCGCAAATACCTGTCAGTATCAATGCGGGAATGCCGTCAATAGGCAGAATCCGCCGCCCTTCCCCGACGAAATCGAAGTCTCTCAAAGATTTCGCCCCGTTTTCTTTCAAGAAAAACGCGGCTAGGACAAACCCATGATCCCACTTGCCGACATCAAACCAGACCGCCCCGTCCTGATCGCCGGCCCCACCGCCAGCGGCAAATCCGCTCTCGCGCTGGAAATTGCCGAGACCCAGGGCGGCGTGATCGTCAATGCCGACGCGCTGCAGGTCTTTGCCAACTGGCGCGTGCTCACGGCCCGCCCGCCCGCCGAGGATCTCGCCCGCGCGTCCCATGCGCTCTATGGCCATGTGCCCGGAGATCAGAGCTATTCCGTAGGCCACTGGCTGCGTGATCTCACGCCCGTCCTTGATCAGCGCCCGATCATTGTCGGCGGCACCGGGCTCTATTTCTCGGCCCTCACCGAAGGTCTGGCCGAGATCCCACTCACCCCGCCCAACATCCGCGCCGAGGCCGACGCCTTAAGCCGCGAGACGATGCTGGCCGCCCTCGATCCCGCCACCACCGCCCGTATCGACCAACAAAACCGCATGCGCGTCCAGCGCGCCTGGGAGGTCCAGCGCACCACCGGGCGCAGCCTCGCCGACTGGCAGGATGACACACCGCCCCCGCTGCTGGCGCTCGCGTCCTGCACCGCTTTGCTGATCGACGCTCCCAAGGACTGGCTTACCCCCCGGATCGAACGCCGGTTCGATATGATGCTTGCGCAAGGCGCGCTTGATGAGGCCCGCGCCAACCTTGCCGATTGGGATGTCTCACGCCCCTCGTCGCGTGCCATCGGCGCGCCCGAGCTAATCGCCCATCTCAAGGGTGAAATCACGCTGGACGAGGCGCGCACCGCCGCCATAATTGCCACGCGGCAATATGCCAAACGCCAGAGAACCTGGTTTCGCGCCCGTATGAAAGCCTGGCGCAGCACTTCCGCCACTTGATCTTTCCCAACTTTTAGCGCAAGCTTTCATCCAATTTCTGCCCCAGCCTTGCACAATCCCGACTGCACCCCTGATGTCCACCAATGACACCCCCGAAATCCACCCTCTCACCCGGTTTGCCGGCGCCAACGCCTGGCGCCTCGCCCTGCAACACCGCAGCAAAGACCACCTGATGATCCGCCTCACTCGCGGCAACGGCAATGCCGTGATCCGCGCCAACCGTCATTCACTGACACAACAAAGCACGCTTTTTCTGACCGCCGGAACGCTGTTCTCTATCACCCTCGGTCCGCAATCCATCGGCACGATCCTGCGCTTGCCCGTCTCTGCCGATATTGCCCTGCCCGAGACCTCGCATGTCCTGCGCACCGCCAACCTTCAGGAACAGGGTGCCTTGACCCGCCTGCTCGACGCCATGCAGCGCGAACAGGACGCGGGCGGCGCGTATCACGGCGAAGCCGCGCGCGCTCATGCCACGCTTGTCGCCATCTGGCTGCGCCGCGCACTGCTCGAACAACCGCCCCACCCCGCGCCCGGCGCAGACGCCCGCCTCGCGTCCAGCTTCGCCGATATCGTTGCGCGCGACTATCGCAGCAATCGCCCGATGGCCGCCCATGCCGACGCCCTCGGCGTGACCGCAACCCATCTGTCACGCTCGTGCAAATCCGCCTGCGGTCTAAGTGGCGCCGATATCCTGACCGAAACCAGCCTGCACAGCGCGCGCAGCCTGCTTGCCGACAGCAGCTTTCCCATCGGGCGAATCGCGACGCATCTGGGCTTTCGAAGTGCGGCCTACTTCTCGCGCTTCATCGTCAAACATACCGGCAAATCGCCCTCCGAACTGCGTACCGCCGCCCGCGCCCGGATCGACAAGCAGATCGACAAAACGTCCTGAACAGCGCATGATTTGCCTTGCGCAAGCGCGCGTGCCTCCGGACGACGCAACGATAGTTGAACACCTACGTCGACCCGTTTCTCGACACAAATGTCGTTTTTAGTCGAGGAAAATGTCGTTTTTTATCTCGTCAAGGCCGATTCCCACCGTTGACGCAGAGGGAAAGACGTGCGGGAATAGGTGCTGCAACGAACACGAAAGAAGCGATGGCGGGCGACGATGCCCCGCTGTTGTTCTCGCAATAAGAAAAGTCAGACAGGGAGATGATGTATGACCCAATCCACAATCAACGGTAAACCGGTGCACAAGGCCGCCAAGATGTTTGCCGAAGAATTCAAGGCGGGCAAGCTTAGCCGCCGCGAATTTCTCACGCGCGCCTCGACCTTTGGCGTAACCACTGCGGCCGCCTACTCGATGATCGGCCTCGCCGCTCCGGCCAAAGCCGCAACGCCCAAATCTGGCGGCACCATTCGCATTCAGACCAGCGTCAAGGCGATGAAAGACCCGCGCACCTATGACTGGTCGGAAATCGGCAATCAGTCGCGCGGCTTCCTTGAATACCTGGTCGAGTACAATTCCGACGGGACATTCCGCGGCATGCTGCTGGAAAGCTGGGACATCAATGATGATGCCACCGAATACACCCTGAACGTACGCAAGGGCGTCAAGTGGAACAATGGTGACGATTTCACCGCCGACGATGTCGCGCGGGTGATCGGCCTCTGGTGCGACGCCACAAACGAGACCAACTCGATGGCCAGCCGTCTGAGCACGTTGATCGACGAGTCGACCAAAAAAGCCCGTGAGGGTGCGATCACTGTGGTCGACGGCCATACGGTCAAGCTGTCGCTGTCCTCCCCTGACATCGCGATTATCGCCAACATGTCCGACTACCCGGCTGCAATCTTCCATTCTAGCTATACAGGCGGCGACATCTGGGAAAACGGTATCGGAACCGGTCCATATCTGCCCGACGAACTGGAAGTCGGCGTGAAATGCTCGTTCAATCGCAACACCGAAATGGAATGGTGGGGAACTGCGGTTTACGGCGGCCCCTATCTTGACCGGGTCGAGCTGATTGACTACGGCACCGACCCCTCGGCCTGGGTGGCGGCGGCAGAATCCGAAGAGGTGGATCTGCTCTATGAAACCGTCGGCGATTTCATCGACATCATGGACGGCATCGGCTGGGAGCAATCCGAAGCGATTACGGCGGCAACCATCGTCGTGCGCACCAACCAGGAGGCCGAAGTCGACGGCACGAAGCCCTATGCAGACGGTGATGTGCGCCGCGCGCTGGCTCTGGCGGTCGACAACAACGTCTGTCTTGAGTTGGGCTATTCCGGTCGCGGCACCCTTGCCGAAAACCACCATGTCTGCCCGATCCACCCGGCCTATGCCGACATCGGCCCGGCGCCGACCGATTCCGCAGCCGCCGGCGAAATGATGGCCGCGTCAAGCGCCAAGGATTTCGAACATGAGCTGATCAGCGTCGATGACGACTGGCAGCGCAACACCTGCGACGCCATCGCCGCGCAACTGCGCGACGCGGGTATCTCGGTCAAGCGCACCGTTCTGCCGGGGGCGACGTTCTGGAACGACTGGACGAAATATCCGTTCAGCGCGACACAATGGAACCACCGCCCGCTGGATGTGCAAATTCTCGCACTGGCCTATCGCTCCGGCGAAGCCTGGAACGAGGCAGCCTATTCCAACCCGGACTTCGACGCGCTGATCAACGACGCACTTTCGATTGCCGATGCTGACAAACGCCGCGAGGTGATGGCCAAGATTGAACAGACGATGCGCGATGACGGGGTAATCATTCAGCCCTATTGGCGTTCGCTCTTCAACCACCAGAACGGCAAATTCGTGGGAACCGAAAAGCATCCGGCCCATGAATTCCACTACTACAAGTTCGGGCTCACCGCCTGATCTTTCGAAAACAACCGGGCCGCGCTGAACGATCTGGCGCGACCCGGCCAGCCCGGCCATTCACGACACCGGGAAACAAGGACGGACAGGTCAACATGTCCGCCACAGCCTTATCAACAGGGGCAAACACATGGGACTGTTCATTCTGCGCCGATTGGGGGTGATGATCCTCACGGCTATCTGCCTGACTTTTGTCGTCTTTTACCTGACCAACCTCTATCCAAATCTGGAAAAACTGGCCAAGACCCAGGGCAACCAGCGGATGACCGACGAACAAGTTGAGCAATGGCTGGGCAATCGCGGCTATCTTCAGCCTGTGCCGGTGAAATACGGGCAATGGCTCGGGGTATTGCCGGGCTTCACCCGAACCGATGACAGCGGCAATACAACCGGGCGTTGCCTCGCCGAAAATGATGACCCAACCACCGCAGCACGGTTCTGCGGCGTCTTGCAAGGCGACTGGGGCTACTCCACGGTCTTTCGGGAATCCGTTTGGGATATCGTTACCAAGCGTCTCGGGCTGACAGCAAAACTCATGTTCTTCACGATGCTTCTGATGGTGCCTGCCGCGCTACTGATCGGCGTGCTGGCGGGGATGCGTGAAGGCTCACGCACCGACAGAAGCCTCTCCACCGTCTCGATCGCCACCACGGCGACACCGGAATATGTCTCGGGCGTGATCTTCATCGCGCTTCTGGCCTCATCTCAAAACGGCCTCTCTCCAATCCTCGCCGATTGGGGGCTGATCGAAGGCAAGACACTCTTTCGCGGCACCGCAACCCAGGCGACAGACAACGCCAATTTCAATAATTTCTTCCTGCCGGTGTTGACCATCTCGCTCTATGGCATGGGCTATATCGCCCGCATGACCCGCGCTTCGATGGCCGAGGTAATGACAGCACAATATATCCGTACCGCCCGCCTCAAGGGCGTCAGCTTTCGCAACATCGTCATGAAACACGCGCTCAGAAACGCGCTGATCGCGCCTTTCACCGTGATCATGCTCCAGATCCCCTGGCTTCTGAATGGGGTGGTGATTGTCGAGACACTGTTCAACTACAAAGGCTTCGGCTGGACCCTGGTTCAGGCCGCAAGCAACAATGACATCGAGCTGCTTCTGGGCGTCTCGGTAGTTTCGGTCGTGGTCGTTCTGGTCACACAGCTGATTTCCGATATCGGCTATGTGTTCCTCAACCCGCGCATCCGGATTTCTTGAGCGAGGAGCCGGACACATGGAACAACTCACTTGGTTTGGCGCCTACGGCAGCACCTTCGCATCGCTGTTTCTCGTCTTGATCACCATGGCCATCGTCACGGGGCTCTGCACCGCGCTGCTTGGCTTCACCAACTCATCACCGCGCACCAGCTTTCTGCTGTTCAACGGCATCGCGGTTCTGCTGCTTGTCTTTGTCGGGTTCAACTATGTCTACGGCGGCATTTCCGGCTCGACCGACGAAGGCCTGTCACTTTCCAGCATTGGCTGGATGTTGGCGATCATCGTGGCTCTGGGCGTGTTTTCCGCCATGCTCGCGATATTCATGAACACCTTCTTTGACAACCCGGCGGCGTTCATGGGGCTGATCTTCAAATGGTCGATCCTGATTATCGCCATGCTGATCGTGCTCTGGCTCGTGGTGACACTTCTCTGGCAGGGCGCGGCGCACTCCGCTTGGCTCGCCCAATTCGAAGACGGGGCCATGCCGGCCGCCGACGAAATCGCGCGCCACAGATACATATCGGTATTAGAAAACCGAGGTATCCTTGCCAATATCGTCGTGCGCTTCATGCCCGTCTGGATATCGCTCGTCGTGCTTTATGGCGTTTCGATCCACTACAAGCGCCGCCTCGGTCTCTACGGCAAACTGTTTGACAGCGTGATCGGCATGGTCGGCTTCTTTCTGGTCATGTTCTGGGTGTTCACCGCGCTTTATGTCGGCGTCTTCGATATGATCTCCACGCATGGCGCGCTTGAACAGGCCTCGGGCATGAAGAACAAGCTGCCCGGCACGCCCCTCTCGCGCGCTGAACTGGGCGACTATCCGTTCTACCTTCTGGGCGGTGACAATCTGGCACGCGATGTTTTCAGCCGGATGGTCGAAGGCTCGGTGATCGTCATCCGCATCGCGCCGGTGGCCACGCTATTCGCCTTCATGGTTGGCATCACGCTGGGCCTGCCTGCGGGCTATTACGGCGGCAAGCTCGACACATTTCTCAGCTTCCTCGCCAACCTCATTCTCGCCTTCCCGGTGATCTTGCTGTTCTACCTGCTGGTGACACCCGAAATCGTTCTGACAGGGCTTCCCAACTACATGGCTCTGGTCCTGTTCATCTTCCCGCTGATCTTCGTCTCAATCTTGCTGAATTCGCGCTATCGAACCCAACCCAGCAAGCGAAACTTGATTATGGCCGTCGTCATGATTCCGTTGATCGTAGTGTATTTGTGGATCGTCTCGCAGCAGGGCACGGCAATAGATATCTTCAGCCCCCTGGTCGGTGTCCTGAACAAGATTGGTCTCACCATAAGCACGAGCTGGATCGACCCGATCAATATCCCCGGCGGCATACTCGTGGTTTTCGTGTCGGTCGTGTTCGTAAATTCGCCCACGGTCTTCCGGATCGTGCGCGGCCTAGCGCTCGACATCCACACCCGCGATTACGTTGCGGCGGCGCAAACCCGCGGCGAAGGTCCGTGGTATATCATGCTCTGGGAAATCCTACCCAACGCGCGCGGGCCGCTGATCGTCGATTTCTGTCTGCGCATCGGCTACACCACGATCCTGCTCGGCACCCTGGGTTTCTTCGGCCTTGGCCTGCCGCCAGAAAGCCCGGATTGGGGCTCGACCATCAACGAGGGCCGCAAGCTCCTGTCGATCTACCCACATCCGGCCCTGCCCCCCGCCTTCGCCCTTCTGACGATGGTTCTCGGGCTCAACCTGCTGGCTGACGGCCTGCGCGAAGAATCGCTGAGGGATTAACAGGTCATGAACAACGCGCACGCCACAGCAACAAATGACCCCGGCCCGAATGCCGGAGTCAGACGGCAGCCGGAAGTCAGCCGGGCGTCATACGCGAGTCACCCCCCCGATTCGGACGTGAAAGGAGAAAGTTAATGGCGAAAATTCTCGATCATGACGGACCCATTTTGGAGATCGACAAACTGTCGATTTCCTTCTTCACGCGACTTCGGGAAATCCCTGCGGTTATGGACTTCTCGGTCAAGGTCGCCCCCGGCGAAGCCGTTGGTTTGGTTGGAGAATCCGGCTGCGGAAAAAGTACGGTCGCACTCGGCGTAATGCGCGATCTGGGCAAGAACGGGCGCATCGTCGGCGGCTCGATCAAGTTCAAGGGCCGCAACATGGAGCAAATGGCGCCTGACGAGCTGCGCAATATCCGTGGCAACGAAATTGCCATGATTTATCAAGAGCCTATGGCCTCCCTCAACCCCGCCATGCGGATCGGCAAACAGCTGATGGAAGTGCCAATGATTCACGAAGGCGTCAGCGAACACGAGGCATATCAGCGCGCCCTTGAGGTTGTGACGGACGTCAAACTCCCCGACCCCCAACGCATGCTGCGCTCCTTCCCGCATCAGCTTTCGGGTGGTCAACAACAGCGCATCGTGATCGCTATGGCATTGATGTCAAAGCCTTCTTTGCTGATCCTGGATGAGCCGACAACCGCGCTCGACGTAACGGTCGAGGCCGCCGTCGTCGAACTGGTCAAGGATCTGGGCAAGAAATACGGCACCTCGATGCTGTTCATCTCGCACAATCTCGGGCTGGTTCTGGAAACCTGCGACCGGATCTGCGTGATGTATTCCGGCGAAGCGGTCGAGCGCGGCGATATCGAAACCGTCTTCAACAACATGCAACACCCTTATACCCAAGCACTTTTCCGCTCCATCCCGCTGCCCGGCGCCGACAAGAACTCGCGCCCGCTGGTGGCGATACCGGGCAATTTCCCGCTGCCGCATGAACGTCCCAAGGGCTGCAACTTCGGCCCCCGCTGCGACTACTTTGCCGACGGTCTGTGCGACGAAGGGTTTGTCCCGATGTTCGATGTCGATGGCGACGGTGCGCACGAAAGCCGCTGTCTGCGGTTCCGCGAGATTGATTGGAAAGCCCCGCTAACTCTCGCTGAAACAAAGAAAAAGGGCGAGATCGGCGAGGTCGTCCTGAAGATGGATAACCTCAAGAAATACTACGAGGTCGCAGCTAACGCTCTCTTTGGTGGCGGTGAAAAACGGGTGGTCAAAGCCAATGAAACCCTCAGCTTCGAAGCCCGCGAAAGTGAAACTTTGGCCATCGTCGGCGAGTCGGGTTGCGGCAAATCCACCTTCGCAAAGGTGCTGATGGGACTGGAAACAGCGACCGGCGGCGAGATACTTCTCGACGGCAAAAACATCGAATCCTTACCCATTGAAAAACGCGACACCCAGACGGTGGCCGACGTTCAGATGGTGTTCCAAAACCCCTTTGATACCCTCAACCCCTCCATGACGGTTGGCCGCCAAATCATTCGTGCGCTTGAGATTTTCAACATCGGGACCGATGATGCCGACCGCCGCGAGCGAATGTTGAAGCTGCTCGATCTGGTCAAACTGCCCCGCGAATTTGGCGACCGTATGCCACGCCAGCTTTCTGGCGGCCAAAAGCAACGCGTGGGCATCGCCCGCGCCTTTGCCGGTGGTGCACGCATCGTTGTGGCGGATGAGCCCGTCTCGGCGCTCGATGTGAGCGTTCAGGCGGCTGTGACCGATCTGTTAATGGAAATTCAACGCGAAGAGAAGACAACGCTCCTGTTCATTTCGCACGACCTCTCGATCGTGCGCTACCTGAGCGATCGTGTGATGGTTATGTATCTCGGTCATGTGGTGGAACTGGGAAGCACCGACGAAGTGTTCGCCCCACCCTACCATCCCTATACCGAAGCCTTGCTCTCGGCGGTGCCCATCGCCGACACGAAGGTAAAGAAAAAGCATATTGTCCTGGAGGGCGACATCCCCTCGGCAATGAATCCGCCTCCTGGTTGCCCGTTTCAGACCCGGTGCAATTGGAAAGACCAGGTTCCCGGCAACCTGTGCGACACCGAAGTGCCCCCCATGCGACAGTTGAGCGCAGGCCATCAGATCAAATGTCACCTCTCGAACGAGGCGCTTGCGACCATGGAACCAGTAATAAAACTGCCTGACGCAGCCGAATAGGCATTTTATCAGACGAAAACCAGGCCCGCGCGCCTGGTTTTCTTTTGTCTTGATGGTTACATTCGTAACTATTATCACAACAACGAAATCATGGAGCAAGGAGACTACAAAATGAAAATCGAAAGAATCCACCACGTCGCTTATCGCTGCAAAGACGCGAAAGAGACCGTCGAATGGTATAACAAGAACCTGAACATGGACTTCGTTCTTGCCATTGCCGAAGATCACGTCCCTTCAACCCACGATCCCGACCCCTACATGCACATCTTCATGGATGCCGGCAGCGGCAACGTTCTGGCGTTCTTTGAACTGCCGACCAAGCCGGAAATGGGCCGCGATCCGAACACCCCCATCTGGACGCAACATCTTGCATTCAAAGTAAAAGATCGCGAAACGCTGATGGAGTTCAAAGATCATCTCGAAGCCAACGGTGTCGAGGTTCTGGGCGTGACCGACCACTCGATCTTCCACTCGATCTATTTCTATGATCCCAACGGACACCGCCTTGAGTTGGCCTGTCCCGATCCAGAAGAAGACGCAATGCTGGCCAAGCTCGACAGCGTGAAGTGGGAAATGCTGGAGGAATGGTCAAAAACCAAACGGGCACCCAAGCACGCCGAATGGATGCACGCCAAAGAGCTTTCGGACGTTTGATGCACAGATTGGGGGGGGGCTGATCAGCTCCCCCAGATCACCTTCACGTAGTTGCGTGTCTCATTATAGGGCGGAACGCCGCCATATTTCTCGACAGCCCCCGGCCCGGCATTATACGCAGCAAGCGCCAACCGCCAGGATTTGAACTTGCGGAACTGCTGGCTCAGATAGCGCGCACCACCATCCAGATTTTCATAAGGATCGTGCGGGTTTACACCAAGCTTACGTGCGGTTCCCGGCATCAATTGCGCCAACCCGATCGCGCCTTTGTGCGATTTCGCTGTCACCTTCCAACCGGATTCCTGCTGCACCAGCCGCAAGAAAAGATCCTCTGGCACCCCATGACGCGCCGCCGCCGCTTTGGCCATGCTCATATATGGCCCTTTGTAGCGACCATTATAGGTCTTCGAGCTGCCCCACTTTGTCGGCGTATTGACCGCAGCAGGCTGCAAACGCACAGACGTGTTGTACTGGCTTCGCGCCCGCGTATCGAGAACCTTGGTCTGCGACTTAAAGAGCTTGGATCGCTGTTTGGTCGAGAACATATCAGCCTGCGCCGAGACCGGCACGATCAAGGCCACTGTAGCCACCAGAACTAAAAAATGACGCATGTCTAATGAAGCCCCACAAAATGCGTTGCGATACTGTATATAGATTCTTTCCGGTTATTCCAGACAAAGGATGTCATAGGGTTTGCAAACGCTGGTTTCTGGCCCCGCCGAATGGCCCAAGCAGAGGTTCTCAACAAATTTTCCAAAATTTTAAGCTTTCCTTCACTCATTTGGGATGGTGTAACCAACGCAATGTGTTTTTTGGGCTTCTAGAGGAGAGCATGATGGCCGGCTCTGTAAATAAGGTAATTTTGGTTGGCAATCTCGGTCGTGACCCCGAGGTGCGAACCTTCCAGAATGGCGGCAAGGTGTGCAACCTGCGCATTGCAACATCCGAGACTTGGAAAGATCGCGCCACAGGTGAACGACGAGAAAAAACAGAATGGCATTCGGTGGCCATCTTCTCGGAAGGGCTCGCGCGAGTCGCCGAGCAATATCTGCGCAAAGGTTCCAAGGTCTATATTGAGGGTCAGCTTCAGACCCGCAAATGGCAGGACCAGTCTGGTCAGGACCGCTATTCGACTGAGGTTGTCTTGTCAGGCTTCAACGGCACCCTCGTCATGCTTGACGGGCGCGACGGAGGCGGTAGTGGTGGTGGTGGCTATGGTGGCGGATCATCGTCAGGTGGCGACTATGGCGGTGGATACGACAGCGGCCCGGACAACAACCAAGGTGGCAGCAGTCAAAGCCAACCTGCCAAGGATTATGACGACGAGATTCCGTTCTGAGCCAACGACATATCCGGTTCAGAACAAAGGCCACCCCATTCGGGTGGCCTTTTTCAGTCAAGTCCTCGCGAACACGGGGCGCTCGTCCGGGATGGTTCAACGAACAGGTCACATACAGAGCCGTTCATGCTGCTGCAGAGCAAACCTATCTGTCATTCCACTGATATAATCGGCCACAAGGCGCGCCAATTCCTGTTCGTTCTCCGCCTTTTTCACATCCTTACCCCACTGAACGGGCAATAATTCTGGTTGCGCCAAATAGAGCGGAAACAGATCCTGCACAACGCCGGTGACCTTGCTGCGCATCTCAATCACACTCGGCGCGCGATACATTCGTTCAAACAAGAACGCCCGGATCACTTTGAGATCGGCCCAAAGTTCTGGCGAAAACTGTATGACCATACGCCCCGCCCCTCGGATGTCTTCCACGCTTGCAGCGGCCAGAATCGTCAGGTTCTTGCGGCTAACACGGATAACGTCTTCGACCAATATCCCGAAGAACCGCCGTAGGGCTTCGTGCTGGCAACGGTCTGGCTCGAGCGTGGGATAGCGTCGATTTACGATCGAGAAGCACTCCGACAGTATTGGTAATTGTGCAATCTCATCAATACTGAACAGCCCGGCACGCAACCCGTCGTGCAGATCATGATTGTTGTAGGCAATATCATCCGCCAGCGCGGCCACCTGCGCCTCGGCGCCCGAATGGCTGCTGAGTTCCAGATCATGCACTGCGTTGTAATCTGCCAAGGCATAAGGCACGCAACCAACGACGGGCCCATTATGCTTGGCAATCCCTTCCAACGTCTCCCAGGTCAGGTTGAGCCCGTCCCACTCGGCATAATGACGCTCGAGCGAAGTGACGATCCGCACTGCTTGGGCATTGTGATCAAATCCGCCAAATGGCGCCATCAAGGCATCGAGCGCTTCTTCGCCGGTATGACCAAAGGGCGTATGCCCCAGATCATGCGCAAGGGCCACGGCCTCGGTTAGTTCGACGTCAAGAGCAAGTGCGCGTGCAATCGTGCGCGCTACCTGTGCGACCTCGATCGAATGGGTCAGTCGGGTACGAAAATAGTCGCCCTCATGCTCAATGAAAACCTGTGTCTTATGCTTCAATCGCCGGAAGGCGGAAGAATGGATGATCCTGTCACGATCTCGTTGAAACGCGGATCGAAAGGTGCTTTCCGGCTCGGCGTAAAGCCTGCCGCGGCTTTTTGCCGGATCGGTCGCATATGCGGCGAGGCCGTGCATCATGATTTCTGCCTGTTCTTGCCCGTTCTGTCACCACCACCTATATTGTATTGACGACGTCTGTAAAACCGACCCGGAGACTCAACATGCAACTACCGCCAAGAGTGACCAACCGTGCTTTCGAACGCTTGTCCGAGATTGGTGCTGCCAAGGAAGGTCAGGCCTTGCGCGTTGCCGTTGAAGGCGGCGGGTGTTCCGGGTTTCAGTACGAAATCAAGCTTGATGCGCCGACCATCGAAGACCTTGTTCTTGAAGGTCATGGTGAGAAAGTCGTCGTCGACACGGTGTCCCTTCCCTTCCTGTCGGGCGCGACAATCGATTTTACAGAAGAGTTGATAGGCGCGCGTTTTGTAATCGAAAACCCCAATGCCTCAAGCTCTTGTGGATGCGGCACATCGTTTTCCATGTAAATCAAGCACGCGAAGGTGCGCGGCGGAATTGATCTTCGTAGACCAGCAAAAGCCCAGAACCGACAACAATACTCACGCCCAAGTAGGTGTTCGCTGCGGGCCATTCACCAAACACCGCAGCCCCGATCAGCACCATCCATACAAATTGCAGCTTCATCAGCGATGTCGCAGCATGAGCCGCCAGATCGCGCAACGCGATGACAAGCAGCCAGCGCGCAACAAATAGCACGACACCATACAAACCGGCCCAGACAAGATCAGCCACCGGCATAGGCTGCCAGAAAAACGGCGCAGCCAGTCCCATTATGACAAGCAATGCAAGGTTGGGATAAAACACTTGCGCCAGCCCCTGTGCATCATGGCGACCGATCAAGCGCGACAGGACAATGGAAACTGTCCCAAAGAACGCAGCGAGGAAGGCCGCAAGATGGCCGAAAGAGACCTCACTAAAGCCCTGTGGGAATAGACACAAAACCCCAACGAACCCGGCCGCCAACGCTCCCCAAGACGTTGTCGATACACTTTCTCCCAATACCGGGCCCGCCATCAGGGCTGCAAAAAGCGGCATCAACCCGATGAACAAGAAAACTTGAGCAAACGGCAAATGCCGAAATGCCAGAAAGAAGCAGATCGTGGCCAGAACCGTCGCACATGCACGCATACCCATGGCAAGAGGGCATGACGTCTTGAGACTGCCGCGTGTCGATTTCATCCCGGCCGCGAGCAGGCACAAGCTGACCACAACGAGACCTGATATGGCATACATCTGCGGGGCATCGTAGAGTGCGGCAAGATCTTTAGTAATCGCATCCGCCAATGCAATAAGCCCCGTATAGAGCAAAATCAGACCTGCTCCGCCTGTAAGTAGGGCTCTCACTACATCGCCCCTCTGAGATCGATACGCGCAAAACCTGCAAAGAATGCCCCAAAACTTTGGCTGGCGTTTTCAGCCTGTGTCAGAAGCTCATGCGCTTCCCCAGAGAGCGCCTCTGCTAGAACTGGGCGCATTTGCTCCCAATCGTCGCAGCGACGATTATCAAGGCGAAACATGCATTCCGAAATTTCCCGCAACGGCCCAAACCCAGTGTCTGGCCGGTGAAACGCCATGCGTTCCATAGAAAAGTCTTTGGTGAAGGCGTCACGCCCCGTGTCGGCCAGGAACCAGTTGCAAACAAAAAATTCGTGATAGTCGTCATGAGTGCTGGTTGCAGGTCCACTTTCCACTGTGAAACAACGGGTGTGTCGTTCCAACCAGCTTTCCCAGATCTGTGGCGGCGTGAAACCACTATACCCCATGGCGATGCAGATTTCTGACAGAAGATCAGCGTTTTGATCAAGAAATGCCAAAGTGCCTGCAAAATCGAGGCTCTCACGCACTTTTTCGCCCAGCAAAGGATCTGTGCGCCCATATTCACTCAGATAAAAGATCGTATGGGTAAGCTCATAGGCGGCTTTTTTGTTGGGCATGGCAAAGGTCGCAGACCGCGAGATGAACTTGCGCAAACGATCATCCAGACCGGTATCATTTCGCAGCGGATCGTGACCGCGGCGTTGCATCAACCGACGCGCCTCTCCGCGTTGCAAATCAGACAATTCCGCTTCTGCCATTCCCTGTTCGGCCACCCAAGCGACCAGTGACTCGCCCTTGTTGCCCTCCATTCCAAGGTCTTCCAGATCCAGACAGATTGACAAAAGGAACCGATAGTATTGCGGGAAAAAGCCTAACCTTTTCTCGACCTGCGCATAAAATCCGTCATGCGCGCTCAATGCATCTCGCTCAAGCCGAGTGCCCGTGCTTTCCAAAATGTTGAGAAGCTCGGCGTTCTCCTTTAGCCAGAATACATCATCACCAAATCGGCGATGCTGCGCAAAACTGCGCAGCAAGGCGGTGTGGCGTTCGGCCTCACGTTGTTTCCGAGACGGGACATTCAGGTGCACGATATTCGACATTAGGATGATCCTTCTGGTGATGCGGGCAAGCAAACGCCCCGTCTCGTGGTGATATCGCTGCGATCAGGCGCCTGAACTGAACATTTGTGTCGCGTCACCATCAATCGCTTCGCTCTCAGCTTTGGGAGCTGCGCCCGGATGAAAATGCCTCAACAGCTTCGCCAGTCATCAATTCGCTACTTGTTGTAGGAGCGGCACCAGAGCTGAACATCTCGACCCCCTCCCCTGAGGTTGCGTCGCGTGTCGCCATCGGAGATGCCCCTGACGAGAAGGCTTCAACCGAGTCGCCGGTGATTGAATCGCCGGCAACAGTCGGCGCTGCGCCGGATGAAAATGCCTCGACTGTATCTCCCGAAACTGCATCACTGCTTCTGGTGGGGGCTGCTCCAGACGAGAACGCTTCGACGACATCGCCTGTCGCCACGTTCGTTGTGGCGATCGGCGCGGCTCCGGAACTGAACATCTCAACACCTTCGCCGCTGTTCAACGTTTGCGCGCGGGTCGGGGCGGCGCCCGAAGAAAACATGCAAACCCCGTCGCCGCCATGAATGCTGGTGCTTTCATGGCCTCTCACAGAGGCGTTTTCGCCGAAGCTTTCGATTGTTTTACGAAGTGCAGTCATGATCTTTCTCCCAAGTGGCTAGTTGCTATTTCAGTTTGCACGTTATGCGTGTTTTTCAAACACTAATATTCTCCTTTAACGTGTTTTAGGTGAATGCAATACTCTCTGCGCCGGGATAAACCATTGATATTATGATATTTACCCCGCGAGTTTTCCGAAAAAAAATCGTGACACTGAACCGAGCTTCCAGAGAAATCGGGCCACATTAAGGCCAATCGCCTTCCGAAACCGCCGAATCGTTTACCAAAACCGAGCATCGACAGGCGTTTGATTGGCGCAGTGCGCGATGGCGGCAACTATGTTAGAACCGAAGAAAAGGAGAGGCAGATGAAGATCGCAACATTCAATATCAACGGCATCAAGGCCCGGATTGAAACGCTCACGAAATGGCTCGAAGAGGCCCAGCCCGACGTAGCGTTGCTGCAAGAGATAAAATCAGTCGACGAGAATTTTCCGCGCGGCCATTTCGAAGACATGGGCTATACCGTTGAAACTCATGGGCAGAAATCCTTCAACGGTGTTGCGATACTGTCGAAGTTACCGCTCGAAGATATCAGTCACGGTCTCCCCGGCGATGAAGACGACCAACAGGCGCGCTGGATTGAGGCGACTGTAGTCGGTGATTGTGCAATTCGACTTTGTGCACTTTATCTGCCAAATGGAAATCCGGCACCCGGGCCGAAATACGACTACAAGCTCAAATGGATGGAGCGACTGCATTCATATGCGCAAACACTCTTAGATAGCGAAATGCCCGTCTTGATCGCGGGCGATTACAACATCATTCCCCAGGAGGAAGACGCAGCCCGCCCCGAAGCATGGCAAGATGACGCACTCGCTCGACCGGAAAGCCGCGCCGCCTTCCGACGTATACTGAACCTCGGATTCACAGAAGCCTTTCGCGCCGAGACCTCCTCGCCAAACCAGTACACGTTCTGGGACTATCAGGCCGGCGCCTGGAACAGGAACGATGGCATCCGGATCGACCACTTCCTACTTAGCCCGCAATGCGCGGACCTATTGGAAGCCTGTCATATCGACAAAGAAGCACGCGCTATGGAGAAGCCCTCCGATCATGTTCCCATCTGGGTTCAGCTGGCTGCCTGACCTTCAACCGTCTCGCAAATAGGATACAAGCGCCAGTGTTGAACCGTCTTTCCCGGCGGCTGGGTCGCGCCCTTGCAGCACAGGTTCCAGAGTTGCGGCCAGCTCTTTGCCCAGTTCGACACCCCATTGATCGAAGGAGTTTATTCCAAGGATCACACCCTCAACAAAAACCCTGTGTTCATAGAGCGCCACGATCTGCCCGAGCATTTTGGGCGTCAGAAGAGGATAGGCGAGCGTAACCGAGGGTCGGTTCCCTTCAAACACCCTTTGACGAGCTTGTATTTCCAACTCCGCGCCTGAATACCCCAAAGCCGCAGCTTTCTTGCGCGCCTCATTGATGTCACGCCCCAACATCAATGCCTCCGACTGCGCAAGGCAGTTTGCCTTTAAAAGAAGATGATGATGCGCAAGCTCGTTCTCGTGACCCTCCCTTGCGATGAGAAATTCGCAGGGTACGATCTGTGTTCCTTGATGCAATAGTTGGTAAAATGCATGTTGCCCGTTGGTGCCTGGCTCTCCCCACACAACCGCCGCAGATGCTATCTTCAACGGGTCGCCCTGTTTGGTAACTCGCTTGCCATTGCTCTCCATTTCAAGCTGTTGAAGGTAGGCAGGGAGCCGCGACAAACGGTGTTCATAAGGCAGAACAGCACGGGTCGGATATCCCAAGCCCTGGTGATGCCAGATTCCAGTCAACGCCAATAGAACGGGTAAGTTCTCGTTCAATGGGGCCGATTTGAAATGCGTATCCATCTCTGCACCGCCCGCCAGAAACGCTGCAAATTTCGAAGGGCCTATGGCGAGCATGAGGCTCAAGCCAATTGGGCCCCAAATAGAATAACGCCCACCGATGTACTCACCAAAACCGAACACACGCTCGGGCGGGATACCAAACGCCGCCGTTCGATCGGGATTTGAAGCCAACGCAACAAATTGCGCCTCAGGGTTCTCAACCGATGTCGCCATCCAAGACCTTACGGATTCAGCATTTGTCATTGTCTCGACGGTTGAAAAGCTCTTGGACGCAACAATTACCAGCGTGGTCGTTGGATCGAGACCCTTGAGGGCATCAGCCGCATCAGCCCCGTCAATATTCGAAATAAAATGGCAGCGCGGCCCGTCGCAGTAAGTGGCCAGCGCACGAACTGCCATGACAGGCCCCAAATCGGACCCACCGATACCTATGTTCACGATATCAGTGATCATCCCTCCTTGCCCTCTGAAACGCCCCCCTCGAACGTCATCGGCAAAATGCTGCATCCGAGCAAACGTCTGGCGAATCTCGGGCATAACTGGCTCACCATCAACCGATAGTTCACCATCGAGATTGCGCAGCGCAGTGTGCAAAACAGCCCGGTTTTCGGAACTGTTGATCTTTTCGCCGGAAAACATCGCACTGCGCCAAGATTCGACCTGCGCAGCCTCGACCAAACCAAGAAGCGCGTCTAACGCGCCTGTATCAATCGCCGTTTTGGAGTAGTCGAACAGCATATCACAAGCACGCAGCGAAAACTCTTGGGCTCGTCTCGGATCGTCGAAGAGATCGAGAATCCGCCGTGATTTGGCCTTTGCTGCTTCGCCCCTTACGGCCTTCCATGCGTCTTTCATCGTCATCATGGTGCCCAATGAATCGTACAGTCGTTTAGAATGGCAACCACCGGCGCCTCCTCGGGAGTCTTGTGCAATGCTTTTTCAAGCGCGTTACGTTTCGGCGTGCCTGTAATGACCAGATGTTTGTTCAACGCCTCATTCAAGACCCGTGCAGAGAACGTGATACGGGGTTCTGGCGCCCCCTCTGCGCGCATTGGCACGAGGATCGGGGCGTTTGGATCGAGCGCATGCAACAACCCATCACTGCCAGCAAATAGCGACGCAGTATGCATGTCACTCCCCATCCCCAGCAGCAGAACAGAGATCGGCAGGCAAGGCGCCAACCCGGATTCGATTTCCGCCAGGCTGTCCTCGGGCGTTTCGCTGCCAACATAGAGTGGATGGAACCGCGCAGCACCAGCACGCCCCACCAGCAGCCGTTTTTTGATCAGTCGTGCATTAGAACGCAGATGAACATCTGGCAGGCACCGCTCATCGCTAAGCGTTACATCCACCCGCGACCAATCAATATCAGCGGCGCAGAGGTTATCGAATACGGGCCCTGGCGTCTCCCCGCCCGGCACAACCAACGTTACCCGATCTTCATGAAACAGCATGTTTTCGAGCGCACCCGCCAAGGTCTGCGCCAGATTGAGTGCGAGCATGTCGGCGTCAGCGTATTCAATCAGATTCATTTTCGTATTTCCCTCCAACGACGGCCATCACGGTGCATCAAGGCCAACGCTTCGGTTGGTCCGGCGCTGCCCGACTCGTATGGCAGGGGTCGCTCTTCGCGTTCTTCCCATGCGGCTATAATCGGGTCGGTCCAAGCCCAGGCCGCTTCAACTTCGTCGCCACGCATGAAAAGAGTCTGATTGCCACGGATCACATCCGTGATTAGGCGTTCATAGGCATCCGGGGTGAATTCAGCCTCTTCACCCAATGCCTCGGCAAAGGACATATCAAGCGGAACATCAAGAAGCCTCATGCCGCCCTGCCCCGGTTCCTTGATGGTCACGCCCAACTCGATACCTTCATTCGGCTGCAAGACAATCGATAGAATATTGCGGTGACGTCCTGCCTCTACTCCGAAAATCGAATGGGGCGCGTCCTTGAAGACCACTGCAATTTCACTGGTGCGCGCCTTCAATCGTTTGCCTGTGCGCAGATAAAACGGTGTTCCGGCCCATCGCCAGTTGCTGATATTTGCCTTCAGCGCCACGAAACTCTCGGTGGCTGAATCCGGATTACCAACTTGTTCGAGATACCCGGGGCTGTCCTCGTCCGCCAAATACTGACCGCGCACTACGTCATTGAGCGAAACGGAGTCGAGCGCACGGATCACCTTGAGTTTTTCATCGCGCACGGCATCGGGATCAAACTTGGCCGGCGGCTCCATTGCGATCAGACACAAGAGTTGCATCATGTGGTTTTGCACCATATCACGCATCGCTCCGGCGCGATCATAATACTCTTCGCGCCCGTCCACGCCTACGGTTTCAGCCACAGTAAACTGAATATGATCGACATACTGGCTGTTCCAAAGGGGTTCGAACAGCATGTTACCAAAGCGAATCGCCATAAGATTCTGAACCGTTTCCTTACCTAGGTAATGGTCGATCCGATAAATCTGACTTTCGTCGAAATATTTTGCCAGCGTCCGATTGAGTTCCTTGGCGGTTTGCAAGTCGCGGCCAAAAGGCTTCTCGACAACAATTCGTGTTTCTCCCCCCGTCATCCCATGCTTTTTAAGGCGCTCTGCAAGGTCACCGAAAAGCGATGGTCCGACCGAAAAATAGAACGCCTGCACACGTTTGGAAGTTGACGACAGGGTTTTCGCCAACTCTTTCCATCCCGTAGTCCCCTTCGCATCCAGAGTCATATAAGAAACGGTTTGCAGAAAGGCTTCGATCGTACCCGGCGCACATCGACCAACTTTGACGAACTCATCGATCGATGCCCTGACAAAGGTGCGATAAGCGGCGTCATCCATTTCTGTTCGGGCCGCGCCGATGATCCTTGCACCATTCTCGAGCTGCCCGGCACAATGCCTGCGAAACAACGCTGGAATTATTTTTCGGCGAGCCAAATCACCAGTGCCGCCAAAGATGACAAGGTCAAACGGATCTACCGGGATGACACGCGCAACCATTTCTGCCTCTTACCTTCTCCAGGGCAAAGGCCCGGAATTCACGCATATCCTACCATGCTGACGAGTGTTCACAATGGTGTCAGTGGGCCTGCGTGCGCTTTCGTGCAAGCTTTTCGCGCGTTAGCAAGGCGTTAGCGAACAAGGGCAAGGATATCATGAAAGACCAAGCGGCTCATGCGAACCAGGGCAAGTTTCTTGACCCCACCATTACGGCGGACGGTAGCACGCGCGCCAGCGTGGCCCTGACCCATCCCGAAACGCTTTGGTTCAATACCGGAACGCTCTGCAACATCACCTGTGCGAATTGCTATATTGAAAGCTCGCCCAAGAACGATGCGTTGGTTTACATCACAGCTGATGAAGTGTGCGATTATCTCGATCAGATTGATGAGCTTCAATGGCCGATACGTGAAATCGGTTTTACCGGTGGTGAGCCGTTTATGAACCCTTTCATCATCACCATGTTGCGTGATGCACTGCAACGCGGGTTCGATGTTCTCGTTCTCACCAATGCGATGCGACCGATGATGCGAGAGCCCAACCGACGCGGATTGCGAGATCTCAATCGGGAGTACCCTGGAAAGCTCACCTTGCGCATTTCCGTTGATCATTTCAGCGAGCGCCTACACGATGCAGAACGTGGGCTCGGAAGCTTTGCGATAACCCTGCAGAGTATGGCCTGGCTGCGCGATGAGGGAATCCCCATGGCCGTCGCTGGCCGCACCACTTCCGGCGACACTGACACGCAATCGCGCGCCGGATATAGCGCACTTTTCCACGAGAATGGTTTCAAGACCGATGCGGTAGACCCTACTCAGACAGTGCTCTTTCCGGAAATGGATGAAATGGTCGATGTCCCCGAAATCACCACCGATTGTTGGGGTATCCTGAACAAATCACCCGATGACGTGATGTGCGCCTCATCGCGTATGGTGGTGAAACGCAAAGGCGCAAAACATCCCACCGTCTTGGCCTGCACGCTATTGGCCTATGATGCGGAGTTCGAGTTGGGCAGAACCCTTAGAGAAGCTGAAGGCCCTGTCGCACTCAATCATCCTCACTGCTCCAAGTTCTGCGTGATGGGTGGAGCATCCTGTTCCATATGAAGCGGGTATCACCCGGAAGAAAACGGCTCCGTTCGCAAGACCGGCGAGCGCCAACCTCACCTTGAATCACCGTTAAATCGGATCGCTTGTTGGATAGCTAATCTCGCCTCCGCTGACCGCGGCACGAACGCCCGTCGTTGAAGGGCAGGATGTCGCCATACCACGTGCAACACGAACCGCAAGAAAACCGAAAGCCTGCGCTTCCAGCATGTCGCCATCAAGGCCGACGTCTTCGACCGGCATGACCTCACAATCAAGGCCTACCGTCAGCATTTGCATCATTACCGGGTTCTTGCGCCCGCCCCCGGTTACAAGCAGCGTTTGTGGCGGCGTAGGACAATGTTCCATCGCGCGCATCACGGCAGCCGCGGACATGGCCGTAAGCGTTGCCGACGCGTCGGCATCTGACAATTCACGCACAAGGCCGATCATGTCCGCAAATGCGTCGCGATCCAGCGACTTTGGCGGAATACGAAAGAAATAAGGATCATCGAGAAATAACTCCAACGCTCCATCTTCAACCCTGCCTTTGCGCGCAAGGGCCCCATCGCGATCACAATCCAAGTCCAGACGCTCTCTCACCAAATCGTTGATCGGTGCGTTGGCCGGACCGGTATCAAAGGCCAGAAGCGCGCCTGTGTCTTCCGGGCGCGTTTTGCCTGGATCGATCCATGTGATGTTGCCAACGCCGCCGAGGTTTAGAAAAGCCAGCGGTGCATCAGCTCCAATCCAGCGCGCGCAGGCAAAGTGAAAAAACGGGGCGAGCGGCGCCCCTTCGCCGCCAAATTGTACATCGGCCGAGCGGAAATCCGAAACCACCGGAAGCCCAAGCGCGCCCGCCAGAACCGCACCACTTCCAATCTGATGCGTTCCACGCCCTTTCGGATCATGGGCAAGGGTTTGACCGTGAAAACCGATCACTCCTATGTCTGTAAACCCCTTCAAGGCTTCGATGTGCGCCTGCACAACAACCTTGGCTGCTTCGGCCACGCCCTCGCCGCCCGGCCATTGGCCAAGTGCGACCCTCAAACTGGCGCGTTCCGCATCGGAGTAAGGTCGGTAGTGACTGTCACCAAAGTCAAATATCTCGACGCCATCGGTTTCAATCACCGCAGCATCAACCCCATCCAGCGAGGTGCCGCTCATCGCGCCTAACGCCTTGACCCTGCCCTGCTTCAACATGGTCTTTTCCTTACGTCTTCCGCCCCCTATACAGGCGCGCAAACAATACGGGACAAGTCACATGACCTACCACCCCAAATCGGATTTCATGCGCGTCATGATGGAGCGCGGCTTTCTCGCCGATTGCACCGATTACCAGAGCCTCGACGAGGCGCTGAGCAAGGGAGTTGTGCCCGGATATATCGGTTTTGACGCCACCGCCAAATCGCTGCATGTCGGATCGCTTATCCAGATCATGATGCTTAGGTGGTTGCAAAAGACCGGCCACAAGCCGATTACCTTGATGGGCGGTGGCACCACAAAGGTGGGTGATCCGAGCTTTCGCGCCGATGAACGCCCGCTGCTGACCAATGAACAGATCGACGCCAATATCGCAGGCATCCGTAAGGTTTTCTCGGCCTATATCGACTATGACAGCGGTGCCAAAAACGCGGCCTTGATGCTCAACAATGCGGAATGGCTCGACGACCTTAATTACCTCGAATTCCTACGCGATATCGGACGCCACTTCAGCGTCAACCGCATGCTTGCGTTTGAGTCGGTCAAATCGCGGATTGATCGCGAGCAATCGCTATCCTTCCTCGAATTCAACTACATGATTCTACAAGCTTATGATTTCATGGAGTTGCACCGCCGTTATGGCTGTCTATTGCAGATGGGGGGCAGCGATCAATGGGGCAATATCGTCAACGGAATCGACTTGACCCGCCGGGTACTCGACAGGCAGGTTTTCGGCCTCACCACGCCGCTGCTAACCACCTCTGACGGCAAGAAGATGGGCAAGAGCCAGGACGGTGCCATATGGCTTAACGACGAAATGTTGAGTTCCTATGAATTCTGGCAGTTTTGGCGCAATACGACCGATGCCGATGTCGGCCGGTTCCTTAAACTCTATACCGAGTTGCCGTTGGACGAATGCACGCGACTGGCCGCACTGGGTGGGTCGGAAATCAATGAAGCCAAGATCACTCTCGCCAATGAGGTAACCGCACTTCTGCATGGCCGTAAGGCAGCAGATGCGGCTCATGCCACCGCTCGCGAAGTCTTTGAAAAGGGTGGCGTCGGCGATGACCTGCCCACGCTCGAACTGAGCGCGGAGGAGATCGGCGACGGTATCTCGGTAGTGCAATTGATTGTGCGTTCGGGGCTTGCCAAGACGGGCAAAGAAGCCAAACGGTTGATTGCGGAAAACGGCGCCCGGATTGATGATGCGCCGCTCAGTGATGCCGGGATGATGTTAGACGCAAGCACTCTTAGCTCACCAGTTAAGCTCTCTGCTGGCAAGAAGCGGCACGCCTTGGTCAAACTGGTAAGCCAGGAATAGCGGTAGCCCCCTGCTATCCTGACGCCAATGCGTCGGGATAGCGCTTCACAAGGGTCGAATTTTCAGCCTCTGAATTCGATTTCCTACTCGCGCGATTACTTCGAAACGGTAACCGTGAAACGAGAAAACCTGCCCGACAGTTGGGATCATCTGGGCCTCGTGCATCACCAGGCCAGCGACCGTATTTGCATGTTCGTCAGGTAGGTTCCAATCAGTCGCCCGGTTCAGATCTCGGATCGTCATCGCACCGTCAACCAACAGCTGCCCGTCTTCCGTGCGATGTGCCTCTTGCTCTTCATCAAGATCGAATTCGTCAGTGATTTCACCCACGATTTCTTCGAGAATATCTTCTAGGGTGATCAGCCCCTGCAAGGTGCCATACTCATCCACCACAAGCGCAAAATGGGTGCGGCGGCGCAAGAATTGGCGCATTTGGTCATCAAGCGTTGTGGTTTCAGGAACGAAATAAGGCTTCATCGCAACGTCGGCGACCCGAAAGCCGGATAGTCCTGCGGGCGAAGACTCTGGGCCGAACATCAGCTTGTGCATGCCGCGCAGCAGATCTTTGGCATGAACCACACCAATGATATTGTCGGGATCTCCCCGATAGACCGGAAGCCGGGTGTGGCTGCTTTCAAGACACTGAGAAAGGATCGATTCGGGGTCGTTGTCTGCGTCGATCATTTCTATTCCAGAGCGGTGCAGCATTATCTCTTCTACTGCACGCTCTCCCAGATCAAGCGCGCCAAGGATTCGATCCCTGTCTTCTTTTTCGACCACTCCTTCCGAATGGCCAAGCTGAAGAGCGCCGGCAATTTCTTCGCGCACCGCAAGGATGTGGCTGTCAGGATCGGTTTTCACACCGAACAATCCCAAGATACCGCGAACAAACCAGCGCACCGCTTCGACGATCGGGGCAAAAACCAGCACCACAATCTGAATCGGGCGTGAGACCAGGCTGGCTGCGGCTTCGGAGTTGGTGATGGCATAGGTCTTCGGCAACACCTCGGCGAAAACCAAAACAAGCACCGTCATCGCCAACGTGGCCAGCGCCACACCGCTTTCACCGAACAATCGCGTGAACAAAGCTGTGGCCAGGGAAGCCGCAAGAATATTGACCAAGTTATTTCCCAGCAACACCGAACCAATCAGGCGTTCGTTGTCCTCGGTGATCTCCAGCGCCCGAGCTGCACCGCGCGATCCCTTGTCGGCCTGACTACGTAACTTGCCACGAGACGCCGCAGTCAATGCGGTTTCGCTTCCTGAAAAGAAGCCCGATAGAATCAGAAGCAAGAAGATCGCGCCGGAGGTGATCCAGAACGCGCTGTCAAACAGCGCAGGTGAAGGTTCCATATTTCATCTAAATCCGTTTGCGAGATATACTGGTTATGGGTCCGGGAAGCACAGCATTCAAGGGGCTGTATGTATTACCTACTGCTTCGATCCTTGCTTGTGGCCAGCGGATGATGTTCGAGCACGAGGTCTTTAAGCCGTTCATCCAGCACATGCGTATAAATTTCGGTGGTCGCCAGATCAGCGTGGCCCAACATGACTTGGATCGACCTCAGATCCGCCCCACCCGCCAAAAGATGGGTAGCAAAGGCGTGGCGCAGGGTGTGAGGGGTCACTTTGGATGGCGAGACACCAGCCTTTCCGGCAAACTGCTTGATCAAAAGAAAAAAACCATGCCGTGAAAGATGCCCTGTCTTGCCGCGCGACGGGAACAGAAACCGAGACGACGGCTTTCCCGATTTGCGCGCTATTTCATCTGCCTCATCGCGCGCGGCAAGCCATTGCGCCAGTGCGTCACGCGCCGGTGGTGAGAGCGGCACCATGCGTTCCTTGCCACCTTTGCCTTGCACGAGCAGCATGCGGGGATCCCCCCGCGCCGCCATGACAGGAAGTGAGACAAGCTCGCTCACGCGCATGCCTGTGGCATAGAGCAACTGCATAAGGCAACTGTTTCGCAGTTTATCGTCATCTTTGCGGCCATGGCTTCGGGCCGCATCGAGAAGTCGGTCAACCTCGTCATGGCTCAACGTTTTGGGCAGGCGCTTGGAGCGACCCGGCCCCTTGATCTCGATTGCAGGGTTATCGCTGCGAAGCCCCTCTTCAAAGGCAAAACGATAGAGTTGCTTGATCGCCGATAACCTGCGTGCCCGCGTTGATAGCGCCATGCCCTGCGTATCGCAGTCAATCAGGTAGGCTTCGACATCGGCGCGACGGGCAGTCTGGGCATCAAGGTGATTGTCGCTCAGCCACTCGTAAAAGCTTTTCAGGTCTCGCCCATAAGCAAGCAGCGTGTTCTCGGACGCACCCAACTCGGCGGCCTGCGCTTCGAGAAAGGATGAAATCCAACCCTGTCCCACATTCAATCGCCTTGGTTGAGCAGCATCAGCTGAAGACCGGCACGGCGGGCAGTATCCTCAAGGCCAAGCGCGCGAAACCCACGCAGCGCATTCACGATATCAGGCAGGTTGCCTTCTACCCCACTGGAAAAAAGCTCCATTGTTTGCAGTATTGCTTCCCCCAGTTTTCCAGCATCGATCAGCGGCTTGAGTTCAGACGGCAGGCCGGTTTCGGCAAAGGCGCGAGCGATAGCAATTGCCAGCGGGTCACGCGTTACGCCGCTTTGTGGTTCCCCGCGCGCAAGTGCTGCAAGGAAACGCTCCTCATCGTTGACCGCTTTCATGCGATTGGCAATCGCTTCGTAATCCGGCGAGAGCATACCCACGCCAAAGGCCACGGCATGGGCCTCTTCCGATAGCGGCAATCGCGCGAGACCGGCGGCATAAAACCGTGCAAACGGCACTTCCAGATGGGTCGCCTGCATCGCACCCCAAGCAGCCGGAAGGGTTTTGGCAACGGCCCCCGGATCACCCGCCTGCATGGCAGTATCAAAGCGTTGCACGGCTTCAACGCGATCCCAGATGCCACCCGAAGCAGCGGGATGTCGCTCGGTATAGATGTCGATCAGTCGGTTTTCCGACAATGCCCCGGTACGCGCGAGTCGTTCAGCGGCTTGCAACTCGGCCTTCCAGCCCGAGGTATCCCGGAGGTCTGCCATTGCAAAAGCCCGTGGCAGCGATGCCGTCGGTAACGGTGTTCCGGCCGCTTCGAAAAGACGGAATACCAGTGGCGACACCGGCGAAGGTGGTGCAATATCAACACCTTCCTCAATCAACTCAGGATCAATAAACATACTTACAAGATGATCTTCCACCGGCGACATGAGTTTGAGCGCACGCGCCGAATCGAGCATCAGCGCGGCAGCATTCCAATCACCGCCGCGTGCTGCACAAAATATTCTCGAGGCGGTATCCCCTGTCAGATATGGCTTCTTGTTCAAAGCGGCACAGGCGCTTTCTTCGGTACCCGAAAGCAACGTCAGATCAAACCAGAGCGGGAAAAGCTGACCGTTTTCTGGCCCTGCCCGCTCCATCAACGCCAACGCCGGCTCGACGGCGCCAAGCTCGAGCAACTTTGCAATGCGGGCTTTGAGCATTCGGTGCCCCGGCCCGGCATCCCCTGGTGGTTCCGCCTCGGCCAGAAGCAGCGTGTAGAGCAAAGATTGCATCGCCGGCAGCCCCAGCACGTCCTGCGAATGAAGCGCCTCGACCAACTCTTGGTTCTTGCTGGATTGCCAGATCGACCCTGGCAAACCAGTCACCGAAGCAGGCAACAGTCCAACAGCATCGCGTCCAGCCTCCTCCAGAGGTGTGACAGTTACTTCGGGGATCACGGCACTCTCAACCACGGCTGGCTCCGGCGCGCCGGCGGGTGATTTCGGCACGATCCGGCTTGTCACCGGGACCGGATTGTTAAGCCATTCGATGGCGGAAAGTGGCTGCTGTGCCACTCCGATGTTCGGTAAGACAAGCGCAACACCCAAAAGCATACCACGTCTGGACCGGTCCGCGAATCGCACAAACAGAGCGAGCAGTACGCAACATTTGATTTTTTCGCGCACTTTGAGTTCAAGCTGCAATGCAACTCGTGCTCGAAACGCTCTAGCTTGCATCCAGCTCAATGGTTTCCCGAATCTCCTGCTGCGGCGGCGAAAAATCGGCCCCGAAAAACGGCCCGAGATAAGCATAGGCCACAAGCGAAATCATAGCAAGAATCGCCAGTATAAACAGCCACTTGATAATACGTTTCATGCTCAACCTGCCCGTTTTGTCTTTGTCTTTATCCAACTTATAACTGGCCTTTTTGACAAGATCACGTCATTCAGACGCGGGAGTTTCAGATTGGCAGGGGAACGCCGATTTCAAATGGAAACAGAGCGGCGAAAATGGTCTGGAAAGTGAAGAAAACAATTGTTCTGGTCGGAATGATGGGGGCCGGAAAAACCGCAGTCGGCAAAGCACTTGCCGCCCGTCTTGGCGTGCCGTTCTTTGATTCTGATGCCGCATTGCAGGACGCCGCGAACAGATCCATCGCCGAGATTTTCGAGCGAGACGGCGAAGCCTTTTTCCGCGACAAGGAAAGCAAGGTTCTCAAGCGTCTTCTCGAAACAGAGAAGAAAGGCATTCTTTCAACCGGTGGGGGGGCATTCCTGGCAGAAAACAATCGGGCCCTGATCACACAAAAAGGCGTGTCCGTGTGTCTACAGGCCGATTTACCGCTGCTTTGGAACAGGGTAAAACACAAGAATACCAGACCTTTACTTCGCACTCCTAATCCTAACGAAACCCTCGCAACCTTATACGCGGCACGCGCTCCGATCTATGCGTTGGCCGATCTGTCCGTTGAGGCCCGCGCGGAGTACACGATTGAGGACATGGCCGGTAAAGTGATTGAAGCATTAAAGACGCGCCCGGATGTTTTGGAGAAAAAACCATGATGGAAAAGGTCCATGTAGAACTGGGTGATCGCGCCTATGACATCGAGATCGGCCCCGGATTGCTCGGTCAGGCAGGCAAACACATCAAACCTTTTCTGTCGCAACCTTCGGTCGCTGTCATCACCGATGAAACTGTCGCAGACCTGCATCTCGACACCCTGCGTGAAGGGTTGGAAAGAGAAGGGATTTCTATGACGTCTCTCTCCCTCCCTTCTGGAGAAAGCACCAAATCCTGGCCTGGATTCACACGCGCTGTCGAATGGCTCCTCTCTCAAAAAGTCGAACGCAACGGTATGGTCATCGCCTTCGGCGGTGGTGTGATCGGCGATCTGGTCGGCTTTGCCGCGGCGGTGCTGCGTCGCGGTGTCAGCTTCGTGCAGATCCCGACCACACTTCTCGCCCAGGTCGACAGCTCGGTCGGCGGCAAGACAGGTATCAACACCCCCCAAGGCAAGAACCTGGTCGGCGCCTTCCATCAACCCAGCCTCGTGTTGGCTGACACCGACGTATTGAACACCCTCACACCGAGAGATTTTCTGGCGGGTTACGGTGAAGTTGCAAAATATGGCCTCCTCGGAGATTATCAGTTCTTTCAATGGCTTGAAACAAACGGCCCGAAACTTGCAGCGGGCGATATGGCCAAGCGGATATCAGCCGTCAAACGCTCCTGCGAGATGAAGGCGCAGATTGTGGCGCGCGATGAGACGGAACAGGGTGATCGCGCTTTGCTCAATCTAGGGCATACGTTTTGCCATGTCCTTGAGGCAGCGACCGGTTACTCGGATCGCCTGCTGCATGGCGAGGGTGTGGCGATCGGCTGCGCGCTGGCGTTTGAGCTGTCGGCGCGCATGAACCTGTGCAGCCAGGAAGACCCCAGCCGCGTGCGTGCCCACTTCAACAACATGAAGATGAAGACCGATCTATCTGATATAAAAGGACAACTCCCATCAGCCGAAACCCTTGTCAAGATGATGATGCAAGACAAAAAGATGCGCGATGGGCAGCTCCATTTCATCCTCGCGCGTGGTATTGGCAAGGCTTTCGTGACTGCAGACGTCGACCTTGATCTCGTCAAAACTGTTCTCGATGACGCCCTCAAAGCCAAAGGTTAACGCCACCGCACGCAGCCAATCGCGGGGGTGATTCCCGGCTGTCGGCTGGCTGCCAAGCGTATGACATCCGATTCCTGAATATATTACCGCGCATTAAGGTTAACGCATCGCCCGCCCCTTCATCTTGCTAGAAATATCCCGGGGGTTTGTTTGGGGGCTGGCCCCCAAGTCACCTGCGTTTGGGGGCTGGCTCCCACAAACAAAACCTGTGCGGCGCAGCCGCCCATTCGGATCAGGCCCGCAAACGCGTGCCCTTTGGGTCAAACGGCGGCGCGTCCAAGATCGTTGCGGGGTGCGCCCGGCCCAGAACCATCACCTCGACCCTATCGCCCGGCGCCGCGCCCGAAACGAAGCCAAGGGCGAGGCTTTTGCCAACCGAATAGCCATAGGCGCCCGAGGTGACCTTGCCGATGCCGCGCCCGTCCTTGAAAATCGGCTCGCCACCGGTTGCGTCGGCGTTTGATGCAGAAACATCCGCCTCATCGAGCGCCAGGAGCACCAGACTTTCGCGCGCATCATTCTGCATCACCAGTTCGACCGCGGCGCGGTGCAAGAAGTCCTTATCGTGCTTGACCAGCCGCGCCAACCCAACCTCTTGCGGCCAGTATTCAGGTGAATACTCACGCCCCCACGAGCCATAGCCCTTTTCGATCCGCAAACTCATCAAGGCGCGGCTGCCCACCGGTCCGGCGCCAAACCCGCGACCGACCTCCAGAAGCGCCGTGTAAAGCCTGAGCTGATCGGCTTGGGCGCAGTGCAATTCCCAGCCGAGATCGCCTGTGAAGGACACCCGCAGCGCCACGCAATCCACCCCGCCAAGTTCAATACGGCGCGAGGCCATGAAAGGAAAATCCACCGTTTCCAGCGAAGCATTGGTGAGTCGCGATAGTATCTCACGCGAATCCGGCCCGGCGACATTGAAGCCACAGACCGCGTTTGTCAGCGATTCGAATCTCGTGTCTTCGGGCAGTGGGACCATGCGAAAGAAGCGTTGGTGATAGCGTTCGGCCATGCCCGAGCCGATGATCCAGAACTCTTCTTCGCCCAAGCGCGTCACTGTGAAATCCCCGGCGATGCCGCCGCGTTTGCCGATCAGCGGGGCGAGGCAGGAACGCCCCACAGCGCGCGGCATGGTGTTGGCAAAAAGCGCGTTGAGCCAGTTTTCCGCCCCCGGCCCGGTAACGCGGTATTTGGCAAAATTGGAGATGTCGATGATTCCGGCGCGCGCGCGCAGCATCTTGCATTCTTCGCCTACCGGCGCCCACCAGTTTTGCCGCGTGAAACCGTTGGTGTCGCGGGTGTCTGGTGTATCGGCAAACCACAAAGGATGCTCCCAGCCATAGTTGAGGCCAAAGACCGCGCCCATGTCGCGCTGCATGGCATGAACCGGGCGGGTGCGCACAGGGCGACCGGCGCTGCGTTCCTCATTGGGGAAATGGATCGCAAAGCGATGGGCATATTGGTCCTGCACCCGCGCCTTGGTGAAATCCTTGTCGGCCCAGGCACCAAAGCGCGCCATATCCCAGGCGAAGACATCCATGCTGGGTTCGCCTTCTATGATCCATTCTGCGGCAAGCTTACCCATGCCGCCGGATTGCGAGAAGCCGGGAATGATCCCGTTGCAGGCAAAATACCCCCGAAGCTCGGGCACCGGGCCAAAGAGCACGTTGGCATCCGGTGACCAGATCATCGGGCCGTTGATCACCCGCTTGATCCCGGCACGCCCCACCGCAGGCACGCGGTCGATTGCACGCAGCATGTTGGGTTCGATCCGTTCCAGATCGTCGGCGAACAATTCATGCCCAAAATCCGGCGGCGTGCCGTCTTCGGCCCAGAATCGCATGTCGCGCTCATATGCGCCGACGAGCAACCCCTGCCCCTCCTGGCGCAGGTAATATTCGCCGTCACGATCGGCCACGGACGGCAGGCGGCGGCTTAACGCGGCAATCTCGGGGACAGTTTCGGTGACGAAATACTGATGCTCGGTGGGTTGCAGCGGCAGGGTCAGCCCCGCCATCGCAGCCACTTCGCGCCCCCAGAGGCCGGCGGCGTTGATCACCCATTCGGTGATGATATCGCCCTTGGGAGTGCGGATGATCCAGCTGCCATCGGGCTGTGGCTCTGTCGCTGTCACGGGTGTGAAGCGGTGGATCTCAGCACCATTCTGGCGCGCGCCGACAGCATAGGCGTTGGTGACGCCTGACGGGTCAACATTGCCGCCATCGGGTTCGAACATGATACAGCGGACACCGGTGAAATCGACCAGCGGATGCAGGCGCTCGGCTTCGTCGCGGTTGACCTCGTGAAAGTTGAGGCCATAAAGTCGGGCCTTGGCGGCCTGCAAGCGCAACTGGTGTTCGCGCGCTTCGGTCTGGGCGAGATAGAGAGAGCCGGGCTGAAAGACGCCGCAGCTCTGGCCGGTTTCAGCCTCAAGCTCGTTATAAAGCTGCATCGTATAGTTTTGCAGGCGGGTGATGTTGGTGTTGTCGTGCAGCCCGTGGATGTTGGCTGCCGCGTGCCATGTGGAGCCCGAGGTCAGTTCGTCACGTTCCAACAGCACGACATCGCGCCAACCAAGCTTGGCCAGGTGATAGAGGATCGAGCAGCCGATGACGCCGCCACCGATCACGACAGCCTGGGCATGGGAGCGCATGAGCGTGGCCCTTTTGTTGCGATTGTTAGGCTCAGATTGCCTGTAACGCGAGGCAGTCATTTGTCCGTTTCCGACATGTTTTGTCGCGCATTACCCTAAGCCATTCTGTCAGCCGTCGGGTTTGGCCGTCACCGCATCGCGCGCCTGGGCATCGCAGGAATCAAGCAGGCGCGCGCGATCCGGGCCAAAGCTGATAGCGTCGAGAGCGCGGCGCAACTCGCGTTCGGCCATGTCGCGCGCGGCGTCGCTGAGGCCTTGGTCTGGGTGATGCATCAACGCGTTCAGTGTCTGTTGCAGGCGTTGTTGCACTTCGACCACGCTCGCGCCATCGCGCGACAGCGCGCCGAACCCGTCTTGCAAGAGATCGGTAGGATCGAGCGGCGCGACATGGAGATGATCGAGCGGGTTTTCACGTTCGCTCGCGGTCTCGTCTGAGTAATCGCTCAGAATGCGGCCAATACGGGTGATCACGTCGATGGCGGTGCCGGGATCGTTCACGCCGGGCGACAGCGCGCGGCTGCCGATCTCGCCCATGACCATGAGGCCAAAGCGCGGGTCTTGCTCAAAGGTTCGCACGTCGCCCAACCGGATATTGGCGCGCACGGATTTCTCAAGGCTTTCGCGATCATGGTCGCCGTCTTCGGGGGTGCCGGTCTTCACCACTTTCAGCAGGGGTTCATTGAGGAAAACGAAAGAGCCGATGCTGCGGGTCAGGTAAAGCGCCACGCCATGGGATTTGGCGGCGTTGTTGAGCGCTTCGGGATAGATCTGTTGGATGTAGCCGCTTTCAGAGGCGCGGATCGTTTCGGCGGTTTCGGGCGGATCGCCACGCAACGCGCAGGCACCGAGACAAGGATTATCCAGCCGGTCGCGGAACTGGTAACGGGTTACCTTTTCGATCTGGCGGGTGGTGTCGATCAGGCTTCCGAAGCCTTGCAGATGCAGCACCCAGCGGATCAGATAGAGCACGATCACGCCGAGCACGAGCACGGTCATCACGAAGAGCACAAAGGCGCTTTCATCGTCAAACACGCCCAGTTCGCGCAGGGTGATCGCGACCAGCGCATAGACATAGGCACCGATGAACACGGCAAGGGTGTTTTGCGTGGTGCGGTCCTGAATGATCAGACGATGCACCCGTGGGGTCCATTGGGTCGAGGACGAACGATAGACCGAAACCATGACGGTGATCGCGAAGATCGTGCCGGCCAGCATGGCGTTGGCGATGATGTCGAGCAAACGGTCGGCCGCCGCACCATTGAGAGAGCGTGAAAGCTCGCGCGGCACGAAATCTTCAACAACCTGCGCCACAGCCAGCGCGACCAGCGACATCAAACCCATGATGACAACGCGCACCCAGAGCTTGCGGCTATATTCGCGCAAGCGGCGCACCAGGGTTGAGGGATCGAAGAACTGGAGGAACATATCGGGCTAAATCACGCGGGTTTGCATCTGAGAGACGCGGGTTTGCGACAAAACCTGTCGTTGACAGGCAAGGAGACGTTCGGCCACCCTTTAAGCTTTGGTGCAGAAACAACGTTAGAGGCCTTGAGACATGCAGTCTACCACTCGTGTTGCCGTGATCGGAGGCGGCGTTGTCGGCGCTTCGGTTCTATATCACCTGACCAAGCTTGGCTGGTCTGATGTGATGCTGCTCGAACGCTCGGAATTGACCAGCGGGTCAACCTGGCACGCGGCGGGTGGGTTTCATACGCTGAATGGCGACACCAACATGGCTGCGCTTCAGGGCTATACCATCCGGCTTTACAAGGAACTTGAAGAGATTACCGGGCTGTCGTGTGGCTTGCACCATGTTGGCGGGATCACCTTGGCCGACAATCAGGATCGCATGGACATGCTTTTGGCTGAGCGGGCCAAGCACCGATATATGGGGCTGGAAACCGAGATTGTCGGGCCGGAGGAGATCAAAAGAATCGCGCCGGTGACCAATACCGAGGGCGTAATCGGTGCGCTTTACGACCCGCTTGATGGGCATCTCGACCCAAGCGGCACCACCCATGCCTATGCCAAGGCGGCACGGATGGGCGGCGCGACGATTGAAACGCATTGCATGGTCAAAGAGACCAACCAGCGCAGCGATGGCACATGGGATGTGGTGACGGACAAGGGCACGGTGCATGCCGAGCATGTGGTCAATGCCGGAGGGCTTTGGGCGCGCGAAGTGGGCGCGATGGCGGGGATATATTTCCCGCTGCACCCGATGGAACATCAATATCTTGTCACCGAAGAGGTGCCGATGATCCGCGAGATTGTTGAACGCGGTGGCGAGCATCCGCATGTGATGGACCCGGCGGGTGAAAGTTATTTGCGCCAGGAAGGCAAAGGGTTGTGCATCGGGTTTTATGAACAACCCTGCCGACCCTGGGCGGTGGATGGCACGCCTTGGACCTTCGGGCATGAGTTGCTGCCTGATGATTTCGACAAGATCGAAGCGTCGATTGAATTTGCCTATAAGCGCTTTCCTGCCTTGGAAGAGGCCGGGGTCAAATCGGTGATCCACGGACCGTTTACATTCGCGCCCGATGGCAACCCGTTGGTCGGACCGGTGCCGGGAATGCGCAATTATTGGAGCGCCTGTGCGGTGATGGCCGGGTTTAGCCAGGGCGGTGGTGTTGGCCTGATGCTGGCGCAATGGATGGTTGAGGGTGAGCCGGAGCGTGATACCTGGGCAATGGATTGTGCGCGCTTTGGCGACTGGATCACGCCGGGATATACGCGCCCGAAGGTGATCGAGAATTACCAAAAGCGCTTTTCCGTGAGTTACCCGAACGAGGAACTGCCCGCCGCGCGGCCCTTCCGCCAGACGCCGATGTATGACGTATTTGACAAGATGGGCGCGGTTTGGGGCGCGCAATACGGGCTTGAGGTCGTCAATTATTTCGCCACGGGTGACGAGCCACGTTTTGAGACGCCGTCTTTCCGCCGCTCAAACGCTTGGGAGGCGACCAAGCGCGAGGTTAAGAACGTGCGCGAAGCCTTTGGAATCAATGAGGTTCACAACTTTGGCAAGTATCTGGTGACGGGACCGGGTGCGCGCGAGTGGCTGGACCGTATCATGGCCGGGCGGGTGCCGAAGCCGGGGCGGCTTTCGCTGTCGCCGATGCTCTCGCCCAAAGGGCGTTTAATCGGGGATTTCACGATGTCCTGCCTGAGTGATGAGGCGTTTCAACTGACGGCGAGTTATGGCGCGCAGGCCTATCATATGCGCTGGTTTGAGAGCCATGAAGCCAAAGGTGTCAGAGTCGAAAACATCTCGGATCGGTTGAATGGGTTTCAGATTGCCGGACCAAAGGCGCGCGAGGTTTTGCAGGCCTGTTGCCGTGCAGATGTGTCGGAGATGCGCTTTATGGATGTGCGGCATTTAACGGTGGGAATGGTTGATTGTCTGGTGCAGCGGGTCTCTTACACCGGCGATCTGGGGTACGAGATCTATTGCGACCCGATGGCACAACGCAGCCTTTGGGATACGCTTTGGGCAGCGGGTGAGCCATTGGGCATGGCGCCGTTCGGGATGCGGGCGATGATGTCTCTGCGGCTGGATCGTTTCTTTGGCTCGTGGCTGTCTGAGTATTCGCCCGATTACACGGCGGCGGAGACGGGGCTGGATCGCTTTATCTCCTGGAAGAAAGATGTTGATTTTATTGGTAGAAAGCCCGCCGAGGCAGAGCGGGAAAGCGGATCAAAACGCAAGCTTTGCGCGTTTGAGGTCGAGGCCCAGGACGCTGATGTGGTGGGGTATGAGCCGATCTGGCTTGATGGGGAAGTTGTGGGGTTCTGCACCTCGGGCGGTTATTCACACCACGGCGAAAAATCCATCGCATTGGGGTTGATGCCGCGTGATGCGGCCAGCGACGGGTTGGAGGTGGAAATCGAAATTCTGGGGCAGATGTGCAAGGCGCGGCTGATCAGCACGCCACTTTTTGACGCCGATGGGACGCGGATGCGGGGCTAGACCCATGCCCAGGGTGCGCTGCCTTGTCGCTTGACAGGGCCACGGAATTTGGCGAATGGTGCGGCATAGTTAACCAGGGGTGCTCCGTTTAGGGGCTGAGATGCGCGATTTGGCGCGAACCCTTCAGAGCTGATCCGGATAATACCGGCGGAGCGAGGGAAAAATGTTCATTGGCGCACAAGTATCACTGTATCCTATGGTCTCGGATTTTGTCCGGGTCATCCTTTCGGGGCTTGAGGCGCTTGCGCCCTATCGCGACCGGCTAAGGATCGAGACGGACGACATGTCGACCCTGATGGTTGGCGCGCCGGAGCCTTTGCTGGATGCGATCCGGGACTTTTTCGCGCGCGCAGCCCAAGACCCGGCGCATGTCACCATGCATGTTACCCTATCTCGTGGCTGTCCGGGCGAGCCGGATGATCCCAACTGCCGCTGTGAAATACTGGCGACCGCGCAGGATACGTCGCTGGCCGAGAGGCAGGTGCAGGCGCTGGAAGCGGTGCGCGCGGCGCCGGTTATGGGTGTTGAGATCGACGTGCAGTTCTCGCTCTATGTGTTGGGGCAAGATCGCCATATGGACGAGATTTATGGCTGTATCGACTTTCTGAAAGACTCGGGCTGCTTTCTCAAATCCAAGAACTTCTGCACCCGGTTGCGCGGCGATGCGGGCGCAGTGTTTGAGACGATAAGACAAGCGTTTTTGCGCTTTGGCCCGGCAGAGGGGCATGTGACGATTGATCTGACCGCCTCGGCCAACAGCCCGAGCGTGCGATAAGCCTCTGATCCTTAGCCAAGGGGCTTTTCAATGCTGTCGCGCGTATTGCCGTCGCTGATCCTTGGCCTGCTGGTTTTGGCGGGTTGGGAGGTCTATTGCCGCCTGTCCGGGGCGTCACCGCTTATCTTGCCGCCACCTTCGGGGGTGATCCGGGCGCTGGTATTGAACCGGGCGGCGATCGGGGCGCATGGCGTCGCGACGCTTATGGTGGCGAGCATCGGGTTTGCGCTTTCTGTCGCATTTGCCTGCGCGACCTCGGCGGCGCTCTATTTCACGCCATGGGCCGAGCGCGGATTGATGCCTCTGTTCATCGTCAGCCAGACGGTGCCGCTGGTGGCGCTGGCGCCATTGATGATCTTGTGGTTCGGATTTGGGCTTTTGCCCAAGGTGTTGCTTGTCATCCTCGTCACCTTTCTGCCGATGCTGTTGAGCCTTCTGTCGGGGTATCGTCAAACGCCAGAGGCCTTTGTCGATCTTCTTGCCTCGATGGGCGCCGGGCGATGGGCGATCTTTCGTCGTGCAATCTTGCCATCGGCGCGGGCGAGTTTCCTTGCCGGGCTAAGAATTTCGGCCACCTACGCCATCGTTGCGACGATCTTTGCCGAATATGCCGGGGCGCGGCAGGGGTTAGGCATTTATATCTTGTCGGCCAAGAACAACTTTCGCGCCGATCTGGTTCTGGCTGCGGTGGTGGTTTCAGCGGGGCTGACCCTGACGCTTCTAGGGGTGATTGCGCTGGTTGACCGGCTTACGGCCAAGGGGCCAAAGGTGCGCCGCGATGCTTGAGATCGAGGGGCTTACGATCCGCGTCGGCGAGCGCGTTTTGGTGCGGGACTTGTCGCTGTCCCTGCCCTCTGATGGCATCACCGTGCTGATCGGTGCGTCGGGGTGCGGCAAGACATCGGTGCTAAAATGGATGTCGGGAATTTTGCCTCATGGCTTGCAGGCCGAGGGGCGATTCTTGATGGATGGCACGCCGATTGCGCCACCGCATTCAGCGCTGTCCTATCAGCCGCAGAGCGATGCGTTGTTCCCTTGGCTGACCATCAGGGAAAACGCGGCCCTTGGGTTGGAAGTTGCGGGGCTATCAAAGCGCGAGGCACGAGCGAAGGTCGCGCCGCTGTTCGCCTCGTTCGGGCTGAGCGGCAGCGAGTCATTGTTTCCGTCACAATTGTCCGGCGGTATGCGCCAGCGCGCGGCGTTTTTGCGCACGATCGTGCAGGACAGCCGCTTTGTCTTGCTGGATGAGCCGTTTTCGGCGCTGGATGCGGTGACGCGGCTCAGAATGCAGGACTGGCTATTGGCGCGGCTGGCAGAGCGTCCGCGCGGTGTTTTGCTGATCACGCATGATTTGCAGGAAGCCACGGACCTTGGCGACCGCATTCTGGTGATGGCGGCCGAACCGGGTCGGATCATCGCCGATATTCCCATCCCTACCCCGCGAAATCTGCGCAACGAGGCAACGCTTGCCGGATTGCGCGAAACCCTGAAATCCCTACTTCTTGAGGAGACACTAGAATGAAAAAACTGCTTCTATTGGCCACCTGTCTTGCTGCACCATTTGCGGCGCAGGCCGACGATGTGACCATCGCGCTCGACTGGACGTTGAACACCAACCATATCGGGTTGGTTGTGGCGCGCGACAAAGGGTATTACGCCGAGGCGGGGCTTGACGTTGATCTTCTGCCCTATTCCGATACCAGTTCCTCGGCGCTTCTGGCGGCGGGTGTGGCGGATTTTGCCTATCTGACATCGCTGGGGTTCATGAGCGCCAAGGCGGGCGGTGCCGATCTGACCGCGCTCTGGGCGACCATGCAGCATGAAGCCGGACGGTTGGTTTACAATACTGACAATACGGCGATCACCCGGCCGGCGGATCTGTCGGGCAAGACCTATGCCGGGTTTGGCAGCGCGTGGGAAACAGCATTAATCGCCACCATGATCAGCAACGATGGCGGCGAGCCGGTCTGGGACACTGTCACGCTTGGCACCGGGGCTTATGAAGCCTTGGCGGCGGGGGCGGTTGATTTCACCTTGGAAGTCGCGACATGGGAAGGCGTGAACGCCACATTGTTGGGCCGCAAGCAGTCGTCATTTGCCTATGCCGATTATGGCGTTCCGGATCAGCCAACCGGCTATATTGGTACGCGATCGGGCACGTTGAAGGACGATCCCGAACTGGTCACGCAATTCATGCGCGCCACGCAGGCGGGATATGAATGGGCGGCGGATCATCCCGCAGAGGCGGCGGAAATCTTGATCGCGGCGGGCGATTTTCCCAACACTGAGCTGGTTCGCGGGTCGATGCAGATGATTGCCGATGGTGGGTTCTTGCGCGATGGTGACACGCCCGTGGGCTATATCGACACCGAGCGGTTTACGGCGATGGCGCGGTTCCTGTTTGACAGTGGCGTGTTGAAGGATGCGGGCGGGGCCGTGTTGGAATGGCCCGGTGATATTTCAGCTTGGTATGATCAGAGTTGGATGGTGAAGTAAGGCGCAGTTCTTTCGCGCCTGACATTGCTGTGCTAAACATCGGGATGATGGCATGAGAGTTTACATGAATTCAATGTATTAGGCTTGTGCCCTCACCCAACATCCCTGCCGGTGGCTGGCGAAATTGCCCCGGCCCAGGAGGTGCCTGATGACGCATGACAGTGAGACGAGCGATATTCTGATCCTGATCCCGGCGGCGGGGGCGTCATCGCGGATGCGTGGGCGTGACAAGCTGTTGGAACTGGTGGACGGACAGCCGTTGTTGGTGCGCCAAGTGGCGCGGGCGTTGCAAACCGGGGCGCGCGTGCTGGTCACAATGGCGCACGATCGCCCGGCGCGCGGCGCGGCGTTGGCGGATCTGGCACAACAGCGATTGCGCGTTCAGGAGATTGATGGGCGCGAAGGCATGGCCGTGTCGATCCGTGCGGGCGGGGTCGCCGCCGAGCAGAGCGGTGCGACGGCATTGATGATCATGCTGCCGGATATGCCGGAATTGGAGACCGAAGATTTGCAGGCGTTGATTGCGGCGCATCTAGAAACACCGGAAGCGACGCTGCGTGCTGCTACTGCTGTGGGTGCGCCGGGGCATCCGGTGATCATACCCCGGCGGCTGTTTCAGGAATTGGACTCGGTGACGGGCGATGCCGGGGCGCGCGAGGTGCTTCAGGGCGAGCAGGTTCGGCTGATACCCCTGCGCGGCGAACGCGCCGTCACCGATCTTGATACGCCCGAAGAATGGACGCGATGGCAATGTCTGTTTCGTTGATGTCTTTTCATCGGCTTGCAGATCAGAAAGCGCGGACAAGGCCCTGATCCTCTGGAAGCATAGCGCGCCCTGTTTCCAATCCGCGCGCCGGATTGAATGCAGCGCCGCTCAGGAGGCGCGCAGTTGTGGCAAAGGCTGCATGCAGGGCGGCAGGATGATCTGTTCAACCCCATGAAACACCAGACTGTCGGCGCCATCGGTGATTGAACCGCTGTGCGTTCCGGCCCAGTTGATGACCACCGGTTCCTCCAACAACGAGAGGTCGATGACGCGGTAGCTCGGGCCGCTGGCCCCGCCGATGATCATGTCGCACCCAAGGCCGAGATAGCGCGGGGTCACGACGAAATGGTCCTCATCAGGCTGACAACAGTCGGGAAGCTGAACGATCGAGGGGACGAAATCGCAGGGCGGGTGATTTGAGTTTGAGTGCATGTCTGCGCGCCTCTTTGCCTGATCAACGGTCAGTTGTTCCGACCCTTCACCTGTTATGTTCCCATCCGCTTGTGGCGGGAATGCGGATAACATGGGGGGAAATTGCGGCAAATGGGTAATAAACCCCTAAAAACACATAAAAAAACGGGAAGAGACTCGCGCCTCTTCCCGTTGCCCGGGCGAAGGGTCTAGCGACACCCAAGGCAGCTGCATATTCCGTGAAAGGAAAGGTTGGACGGGGCGGGCGCGCGATGGGTGCCGCCCCGTCCTTTTGGGAATGAGGGTGTTTGACTGCCCTGCCCTTAGCGGACCAGCAACCGTGCCTCATGTTTCTTCAGGGCGCGCCGCGCGGCGGTGTAATCCTTGATCCCTTCGACCGATTTCAGATCGGGGAACAGTTCGAGGATTTCGTCGCGTTGCTCGGTGCCCATGCCGTCGAGCACATTGGCACCGGGCTGGAAGCTTTCTGTCCAGGCGCCGTTCGAGAGCACGACTTCGTGCTGGTCGAACATGAAGTGCACATAGGTGACCCCAAGTGTGCCAACTTCATCGACACCCGGCAGATCGGTCAGGTGCTTGGCGGCGGCAAGGACTTCACGCTCTTCAAAGTAGAGCTGGGTCTTGTCACCGGTCAGAAGCATGCGGTGCTGGGGCGAGACCAGGATGTCGTGCTCGGGCAGATTGTCGCCAAGCGCGCCCTTCTGGATCAGGATCGGGCGCAGATGCGGCGCGCGAGCCAGTTCGTGACCGGTGAGGCCACGACGACCAATCCAGCGGATTTCCTGAATGCCGTTGTCGCGGGTGATGATCTTGTCACCCTCTTTGAGCTCCTCCACCATGCGTTCGCCCTTGGGCGTCGCAATCGCGGTGCCGGGAGTGAAGCAAGGCACGACATTTTCGATGTCGTAGAAGTCCATCTGGCCGGTGTTGTTGCCATCAGCATCGAAGAACTCGACGAAGCCGTCTTCACGGTCGGCCGAAGTATAGGTGATGTTGATCGTCCCACCCTCGGGCGCTGTGCCGCGCAGATCGAGCGTGTCGTAGTCATTCGGCAGGCCGTCTTCAGGGTTGATGCCGTCGGGCGCAGAGCCGCCATCGACATAATCTCCGACATTGCCACCGATGAAGGTGTCGCGACCCATTTCGCCATACATCGTGTCGGCGCCTTCGCCGCCGATGATGGTGTCATCGCCTTCGCCGCCTTCGATGCTGTCATCATCAATGCCGCCATCGAGGTAGTCATCGCCAAGACCGCCGATCAGCGTGTCATCATCATCGCCACCAAAGATGGTGTCGTTGCCCTGACGGCCACCGAGATGATCGCGGTTGTCGTCTGGGTCGGGATCGGTGGCGTCGGGAATATCCAGCGCGCCGTCGGTATCATCGCCATAGATGACATCGTCGCCGTATCCGCCGGTGATCGTATCGGCGCCTTGCTGACCGTAGAGCGTATCGTCGCCCTCGCGGCCTGCGATCACATCATTGTCGATGCCGCCGTCAATTACATCATTGCCTTCGCCGCCATCGAGGCTGTCATTGTCGTCTTCGCCGAAGATGGTATCGTTGCCGGCTCCGCCAAACACCGTGTCCATGCCGTTTTCAGGCACCGGATCGGTGGCATCAGGTTCCTGGCCCCAAAGCAAGTTGCTGTCGCCCGCATTGATATAGTCGTCGCCGTCATTGCCTTCGATATAGTCGGAGCCATGGCCGCCGATAATCGAATCGTCGCCTTCTCCACCAATCACGGTGTCGTCGTCTATCCCGGCAAGAATGGTGTCGTTGCCGATGCCACCTTCGATATAGTCGGCGTCGTCGCCGGTTTCGATCCAGTCGTTGCCTGCGCCGCCAAAGATCGTATCCATGCCATCGGTGGTGTTGGGATCGCTGAGGATCGAGCCGATCGGCAGGTTTGGATCGTCGCCAACGTAATCCGAGAAGGTGTCGATACCTGCAAGGATGGTGTCGTCGCCGTCACCGCCTTCGATATAGTCGGAGCCTTGAAGGTCGTTGATGAAGTCATCACCCGCGCCGCCGTAGACTTCGTCATCGTCGATGCCTGACAGGATGGTGTCGTCGCCGTCACCGCCGAAGATGGTGTCGCGGTCATCACCGGTGGTGATGTGATCGTTGCCTGCACCGCCTTCTACCAGATCACGGTCGTCTTCGGGGTCAGCATCCACGGGAACGCCCGGGAAAGTCGGCACGTCGATCGCCGGGTCTGAACCCGAGGTGTCGATCACGTCGTCGCCGTCATCGCCATAGGCGGAGTCATTGCCGTCGCCGCCGCGCAGGTCGTCATCGCCTTCGCCGCCGCGCAGCACGTCATCGCCATTGCCGCCGTCAAGGGTGTCATCACCCTCTTCGCCATAGAGAACGTCATCGCCCTCTTCGCCCATGACGTCGTCATCGCCTTCGCCGGCAAAGACCGTATCATCCCCGTCACCGGCATGCACGGTGTCCTGCTGAGGCGGATTGCTCGGATCGTTGTCGTTGTGGTCGATCATATCGCCTTCGGGGTCGCCGGTATAATCGTAGTCGATCAGATCATCGTCCGGCGTACCTTCTACAATGTAGTTGGGGCCGCCATCGTCGTTGACCGTGACGTTCACTGTGGCGGTGTCGGTGTTTCCATCAGGATCTGTCACCGTGTAGGTGAAGCTGTCGTCGCCAATGAAGCCGTCGGCGGGTGTATAAGTGACAGTGCCGTCGCCATTGTCGACCACGGTGCCGTTGGCCGGCGGGGTAAACGACGCGATGCTCAGCGGATCGTCTTGCGGATCGGTGTCATTCGCCAGAACGTCAATGACCACAGCAGTACCGACGGTTGTGACGCCATCGTCATCGGCAGCATCGGGTTCTTGTGGTTCGTGATCGAGTGTCGAAAAATGGACATCGGAAACCATGATGCGCTGTGCGCCGGCCTCATCGTTTTCGTAGTCGATCTCGATCCGTGCAACGGGACCGGCGATTTCGACAAGTGCAGAGGCCTGGGCATCGGTCGGCAACCATGCGTTGTCTCCGCCCTGCGCACCGTTGCCACCCAGAGACTCGACATCCGAGCCGAGCGACAGAGAAACCGGCACTTCGTTGCCGTCAGCGTCATAGGCGCGGATCGTCACCATATCGAGGTGGTTTTCATCACCTGCTTCGGTATCGCCGCGACCAATGTCGATGTCGTTGATACGGAACGAAACATTCTGCACTTCGTTGCTGTATTGATCATCGGTTGCGCTGAACGAAAGCGTCGTGGTCGAGGTGTCGTCGGCGGGGCCTTCGCCGCCCTCACCAAACAGCTTGAGGAAGGAGTTCGGATCAAACGGTTCACCGTCGCCGACGTAACCATCGGCGTCAAAGGTAAACGCCTGCGCGCCTTCGTCTTCCTCATTAAAGCCAACGGTAACTTGGATACCACCGGTATCCACCGACTGCGTTGCGCCCAGGTTGGTTCCGTATGCACCGAACAAACCCCAATCAAGTACCAAATTAGCCATCGCTCTAGACCCTTCTAAGCTATCCGGTGCTACAAACCGGTTTTCGGCCGCGAGCCAGAAATTCGCTGGCGCGCTAAAATCCCATCAAGTGCGATGCGGGGACAATCCTCGAAAAGGCAGAGCAGAAGGTGGAGCGCAGGTGCGATCCTCTGGCAGCTTTGGTGCAATCATCGATCCAGCAGCGGATCAAACCGACGCACCCCTTTTCGCATCTTATCGATGCATCACAGTTCAGCGGTCGCCCCACGACCAATAAACGTGCCCCCCAGTCAGGCAGTTACATTCATAGCAATCCGTAGCCTGACCTCAAACCGGATTCTGACGGGAATAAAGCACGACTCCTCCCCCTCGACCTTGTGCGCGCCATGATATTGCCACAAATGAGCGGGAAATCTGCGCGATTGTTTCCAAGTGAACTATCGGAGAAAGCCGGTCAAACGCCTTGTTTTCTGGCGCGGCAGCTTGTCGCACCACGGCGGGAAGTCGCCGCGCACCCAACGGACCGTTTCCGAAAGAGAAACAGTAAGTGAATGCCGGAATTGGTCAAAATAAAGTCGAGATTGCGAAACTGCGGCGCAGCATTGACCACGTGTGTGGAACCAATCCCCGGGTTTTCGTTAAATTGATTACAAAATCGAACAAAGGCACCACGAATCGCGTTCGCAAATAGGCGCAACCTGATTCGCAAAGCGGCGCGTCGAAGGCAAATATGGCGCGGTTGTGAAAGGTCAGAGCCGCACGATTGGTCGCTTTCTGCGGCGCGGCGCGCCACGCGCAAAAGCGTTGTGCGGCGGTTGGACCATCGTATCCAAGATCGGACTTGAACCGGCAAGCCCGTTAAGGCGGGGAATTTTGGATTTTATGGAAAGTCTGTTGTTTCAACCACCTGCAAGGTTTGTCTCCCACACGAATTGCCTATTCGACAGTGCCCTGTGAGACTCTGAAAATGTAGGTGTTCGAGTAGCACAAGGCGGCAAAAGCCCACTCCTTGGCAGGTCGCGACGAGTCGGGGCTGGCTGTCCCAATTTGCAGGACCTGTTTCGGGCAAAGTTCTCAAACGTTGCCCGAAACCGCCACGAAGACAGTACCTATGGGTCTTTGTTTGCCACGGCTACGGCGCGAATACCGGGAACCAGTGATCCCTCGCCGTTGATACGAATATCTGCGGCGTTTGCTTCATCGGTATCGATATGCATCTCGGTTACGGACTCGGCGCTAACGCGGATCAGCGTCTTGCCAAACACCAACCCGCGCTCGTCGTCGCCGATATGAACGTCCACCAGCATACCGTTAGCGAGGCCCAGGCGTTTGGCTTCCTCGGGGTTGATATGGATATGGCGCGCCGCCACGATCAGCCCATCGGTATCAAGGCTTCCGGCAGGGCCGACAAGCCGAACCATTGGCGTATCGTCCAGCTTGCCACTGTCGCGAACCGGCGGATCAATGCCGAGCGCAAACCCATCGGTTCTTGAGATTTCGATTTGCGTCCGGGGCCGCTCAGGCCCGAGAATAGCAACGCGATCCAGAAGGCCTTTGGGTCCCTCCAGTGTCACACGCTCGCGCGCGGCCCATTGGCCAGGCTGGCGCAGCGGAATGTCGGGCGTCAGCTGGTATCCGGCGCCAAACAAGGTGTCTATCGCTGATCGGGACAGGTGAACATGACGGGCCGATACCGCGACGGGAATTGGTTCGGGCACGGATGCCTCGGGTGCCAGGGCGGCAGCCGTCTCGCGGGCGATCATCAATTGCTCGGCGGTTTCGGTTACGAGAACGCTCACTCTCGCACCATAAGTCTGAATTTGCGGCGCAGCGTGGTTGGCAAGTTCGACAGACTGGTTGCGGTCGTGGTCGAGCCTCAGGCCCATGAATTCGAGGCCATCGCAGACGCGCCGACGCATTGACGGTGAGTTCTCGCCGATGCCGCCTGTAAAGATCACAGCATCGAGACCACCCATCGCTGCCGCATAGGCTCCGATATATTTTCGCGCACGATAGGCGTATAATTCGATGGCAAGTTGAGCATCGGCGTCGCCCTCGCCTGCCCGCGCTTCGATATCGCGCATATCGGACGAACCGGTAAGGGCCTTGAGCCCGCTCTCGGAATAAAGCGCATCCTCTATCTCGGTGATCGATAGCCCATGTTGGCGTGACAGGAATCCAAACAGGCCGGGATCGATATCGCCCGAGCGCGTTCCCATCACCAACCCTTCAAGCGGCGTCATGCCCATGGACGTGTCCATGCTCTCGCCGTGGTTTACTGCACATACACTGGCGCCGTTCCCGAGGTGCACGCTGACTATCTTGAGATCACGCAGCGGAACGCCAATCTCCTCGGCGGCACGCATCGCCACATACTTGTGCGACGTGCCATGAAAGCCAAAGCGTCGCAGACCTGCGTCACGCCAAGCCTTTGGCACAGCGTAGGTCGTTGCGCGCGCGGGATTGGTGCCATGGAAGGCGGTGTCAAAAACAGCGACCTGAGGCAGGTGCGGCCAGACTTCTGTTGCAATGCGCACAGCCAGCAGATTTGCAGGATTGTGGAGCGGCGCCAGCGGTGTCAGCGCCTCAATCGCCTTGACTGTCGGCTCGTCAAGGACCGTCGTGGTTCGGAAGGCTTCGCCCCCATGGACAATGCGATGGCCAACTGCGTCCAGTTGGGTGATCCCATGGTCAGCAAGAATATCCGGAAGGGCCGCCAACGCGGCAGCAATGTCGCCGAACGGCGCTTGCCCGGTCTGTGTCGTGCCGTCCTTGGTAATCTTGTAGGAGCAAGACCCGGCTGCAAATTTTTCATATGCCGCTTTGAATAACTCGGTCGTCTTTTTGGAAGATTCAAAAACGCCGACTTTCAGGCTTGAGCTGCCGCAGTTCACCACAAGTATCTTCACAGGGTACCTTCCAATCCAGTTTGACTTAGCAATATGGGAGCGGTTCCGAGCTCCCCATTTGACATTGTTACGGCCACTAATGTGGCGTCACTACCTCTTTGTCCTTTTACGGCGCGTTATTCTTAGCGCAACCGTGCAAAATATCCGTCGCGTGGCGGCGGTGAAAGCTATCGCGCGAGGTTCATCGAGCGGCGAAACAGTGCCAGGCTGGCCACGAAGAAGGCCAGGAAAGGACAGGAGGATAATCGAGCCAGGCAGCCCCTTTGCCGAATCCGACAAGCATGGCTCGGCATGACCTGATCGATTTCCAATATGTCGTACGCTTAAATTGATTGGCGTCAATGACATCGGTCACCGGCTCGACCACACTATTTACCAGCATAAAGTGCAAGACATTGTCTCGCTTGGGGGGCGCATGCGTAGATCAATCAGAATACTCACCCTTTTCGCAGTCTATTGCAGTGTGATTTCTATCGCAATTCCAGCACCCGCACAGGACAAGAAAAAACCTGATCTGGCAAAGATCACCGAGGCCTGGCTGGCCTCGCCGCATGGCGACCGAAGCGCGGAAGCTTTCAAGCACTGGAACGAGGACGAGGAGCGCGTTGTGCCGGGGGAATGCGCGACCTGCCACACCAGCCGCGGAATCATGGATTATCTCGGCACCGACCTGCGCGCAGTGAATGTGATCGACAAGCCGCAGTCGCTTGGCTCGACGGTGGATTGCGCGACCTGCCATAATGCAAAGTCGATGGCACTGCAAAGCGTGGTGTTTCCCTCCGGGGAACGCGTCGACGGTCTCGGCAAGGAGGCGATCTGTGCCACATGCCATCAAGGCCGCGCTTCGGGCGAACAGGTGACGGCGGCCACCGTCGGCAAGGAGGATGACGTGGTCGCGGGCGATCTGACCTTCATCAACATCCACTACAAGGCCGCGGCGGCAACCCAGATGGGAAGCGTGGCGCGCGGTGGTTACCAGTATAAGGGCAAAGCCTATGCCGGGGCGTTCGTCCATGTTGCGAAAGAGCCATCGACCTGCCTCAGTTGCCACAGCCAGCACAGCCTGAAACCGGCACCGCTGAAAGCCTGCATTACCTGCCATGAGGGCGCGACCAAATACTCCGACATCCGCACCACCAGGTTAGACGTTGTCGGTGACGGCGACACGACGCAGGGCATCGCCCATTCGATCACCAAGCTGCACGGCATGTTGGGTGGCGCAATCCAGAAATACGCCGCCGAGGTGGTGGATGCCCCGATTGTCTACGATGGGCACGCCTTCCCTTATTTCTTTGCCGATACGGACGGCGACGGCGCCGTGAGCCCGGGCGAGGCAATCTTTCCCAACCGCTATCAAAGCTGGACGCCCCGATTGCTGAGGGCGGCCTACAACTATCAGTTCGTGGCCAAGGACACGGGCGCCTACTCGCACAACCCACATTACGTTATCCAGTTGCTGCACGACAGTATGACGGATCTCGCTGAGGTTGTGGACGTTGATATCAGCAGGTTGGTCCGGCCCTGAGCAGGTGGCGAGTGCCCGTCTAAACAGAGGATTATCACTGGTTTGCGGCTGTTATTCCACCGCGTCTTCGCTGATTGTCATCAACTTGCCAGAGCAAGCGATATGAGCAACACGACCCTTGACCCTGATCTGGATCAGGGTATCGCCTTGTTCATTCGTCGCCAGCCTGCCGAAACGTGGCGCGCATCTGTTGGCCGAGGCAGGGTGCAGCGACGCCGACATTCAGGCCATCACCGGCCAAAGCGCCGCCATGGTGGTCTATAACAAGGCAAACGCCATCCGTCGCGCCCAGTGAGCCGCGCGGCACAGAAGCGGCGCGAATAGTGCGGAGTGCGGATCAACTCTCACCATCAGGAATAATCGAGGTCACCTGACTGCCAACCAGAGCCCGAGAATCACGGCACTCAGGAACAGAACGAACACGAAATGGGAAACTGTGCGTGGCCTGTGTGAGTGCGCCAACATCGCAATCCGTTCCAGCCACAAAAATCGCATAAAACCCCGCCTAGACAGGGGAAAACCATGGTACCCAAGGCCGGACTCGAACCGGCAAGCCCGTTAAGGCGGGGGATTTTGAATCCCCTGTGTCTACCAATTCCACCACTTGGGCATTTGGCATGGTCGCACCCGATGTAACGCGATGAAACTGTCGGGAAAAGAGCAAAAATGACGGGCGCGCGGATTTTGTGATGCAGCTGAGCGATCCAGATGCTTGAGGCGGAGTTTTCACTCCGAGACCGTCTTACCAGATCGTCGGACGCAGCGAACAGCCACATCCGCCATAAACGGGGCGACGCCAGGTTCGGGTCAATATTTATTTAGAATATAGATCTGGCCAGTCATGGCATTGTCGAGACATCGTTTGTCTTTGCCGCAGTCATTGCGGAGGCCGATCCAACGTCGCTGCGAGGCTCGCACGCTCTCACTCTGATTGCTTCGGGCAAGTGCGGACGCATAGGCTTGCGCCACATCTCGGTCGAGCCGTGACAAGCGGGCGTCGGCGCAGATCCCATGTTCGGCGGGTGTAGAGGCTCAGCCGCAGTCGAAACTCGGCCCTGTCGCAACGGCTTTTCCTCGGTCCCACCCCTGCCCATGTAACTTGCGAAGCTGATCAATCAGTTCTGTAGAGGGCTGGCCCGCGCGCCCTGCCCTCTTTCTAAATTGGGACCAGAGGCCCGCGCGCGTTCAGAGACTCGACATCCATCCCGGCCAGTTTCTTGTAACCGCCCGCGACTTCTTCCAACTCGTCGCGGCTCATTACTTCGGAAATATCACCAAATCCGTCCGGGGCGCGTTCGGCCACCACATCGAGCACCTTGTCGGGGCCATCGCCGCGATTTGCCAGCACCAGCGCATTCACCTTCTCGCGGCGCGCGTCGTCATAGGCTTCAAGCGCGGCGCGCCCTTCGTGATGATCGCGTAATTCACGTGCCAGAATGCGAGCGTCAAGAATCGCCTGGCTGGCGCCGTTCGAGCCGATCGGATACATCGCGTGCGCGGCGTCGCCCAGCAGCGTCATCGGACCGTGCGTCCAGGCGGGGAGCGGGTTGCGATCAACCATCGGGTATTCAAAAATGTGATCCGCCTTGGCGATGACGGACGGAATATCGAGCCAATCAAACCGCCAGTCAGCAAACGCCGGGGCGAAATCGGCGGTGTTGCCTGCGCGGTTCCAGTCCTGCTCGCGCCATTTGTAGTCCTTGGGCATCCTGCGATCCGCGATCCAGTTGATCAGGCAGGTGCCATCGTCATATTCCTCGATCGGATAACAGACGAACTTGCAGTCCTTCTTGCCCGCCATGGCCATGCTGCGCCCGGTGAGGAATTTCGGGCCGCGCGTGACGCCGCGCCACATCATGATCCCGCCCCAATGCGCACCACCTTCGTCGGGGAAAAGCTTGGCCCTTGCGCGGGAATTGATGCCATCGGCAGCGACAAAGACACGGCCACGCGCTGTGCCCGACGCCTGGCCCGTAGTGCGGTCGCCAAGCGTGATTTCAACACCTTCGGGGATCTTGGCCCAATCGAGCACCGCGCTGCCGCTGGTGATCACATCTGCACCGGCGCGCGCCACAAGGGCGTCGTGCAGCAACATCTGCATGTCGCCGCGATGGATCGAGTATTGCGGCCAGTTGTAGCCTGCGAAGGTGCCGCGCGGTTCGGACCATATCAACCCGCCCTGGGCCGAAAAATAGGCCACTTCGCGGGTGCGCAGGCCGGTCGCTTCAAGCGCGGCTTCGAGGTCGAGATCGTAAAGCTCGCGGATGGCATGGGGCTGCACGTTAATCCCCACCCCGAGCGGGCGGATCTCGCGCACCGCCTCGTAGATATGAAACGGAATTCCGAGTTGATGCAGGCTGAGACCGAGGGTCAGCCCACCTATTCCGGCTCCTGCAATCAACACTGTCATTGAACTCTCCTCGCGCTTTTCGGTTTAGCTTAGTGCGTTTCGAGTTTAAGTTGAAACACAACTTGGACCCGAGACATGCGCAATGGGCATTGCCTGCGCGCGTATCGAAAACATACCGGGATTTAACGTGGAATCGCAACGCTTTGGAAGAGCTGGTGCGAAAGAGGTCAACGCAAATGGCGCATCGTTTCGAGCGGATAGCGTCAGTCAGGCAGAGCAGTGATACGCAGGCTTTACGATTGGACGATGCGGCTGGCCGATCACCCGCGCGCGATGTGGGCGCTGGCGGTGGTGGCGTTTGTGGAAAGTTCGGTGTTTCCGATCCCGCCGGATGTCATCATGATTCCGATGATCCTGGCGCGACCGCATCGCGCCTGGGCGATTGCCGGGGTGGCGCTTGTGGCTTCGGTGATCGGTGGGATGCTGGGATATGCCATTGGTGCGCTGGCCTATGAGCAGATCGGCCAACCCATATTGGCCGCGATGGGCAAGGCCGAGGCGATGGAGACCTTCAACACGCGGTTCAACGATCTGGGATTCTGGGCGGTGTTGACCGCGGGGATGACGCCCTTCCCCTACAAGGTGATCACCATCATGTCTGGCTGGACCGGAATGCCGTTGCTGACTTTTGTCGCGACCTCGATCCTGGCACGGGGGCTGCGGTTTTTCATCGTGGCGGCATTGCTGTGGAAATTCGGCGCGCCTATTCGTGACTTTATTGAGCGGCGTTTGGGGCTTATGTTCCTGCTGTTTCTGGTGTTTCTACTTGGAGGGTTCTACGTGGTGAAACTGCTATGATGTTATCTCGGCCTACACTTATTCTACTCGCTGCAAGTGGCTCGGCTCTGTTGATGATCGGGGCGTTGCTGTTTCAGCATGTCGGGGGGATGGCCCCTTGTGAGCTGTGTCTATGGCAGCGCTATCCGCATGTCGCTGCGATTGTGATCGGGGTGATTGCGCTGGCGATTCCGGGGCGCGGATTACCCATTCTGGGCGCGTTGGCGGCGTTGAGCACCGCCGGAATCGGGTTTTGGCACACCGGGATCGAGCGGAGTTGGTGGGCCGGGCCGGAGAGCTGTACGGGCGGCGGCGGCGGGCTTGGCAGCCTGTCAGGAAGCGATCTGTTGAGTGTTGATATGCCGACCGGTGTGGTGATGTGCGATCAGGTGCCTTGGGAGATGTTCGGCCTGTCGATGGCAAGCTGGAACACGCTGGCTTCGCTTGTGCTTGCCCTGTTGTGGCTTATGGCGGCGCGCAACCGGGTATGAGGCCTCTGCGCGGCTGGCAATCTCTGACGTGAGAACGGCTCCCGGCACTTGGGGTTGCCGGGAGCCGCTTGTTGAGCGCAATTCGAACCTGAAAGAGGCATATCAGTGATGTGCCCGAATACGCCCGAACAAACGGCGAGCCTGCATGCCTGACACAGGAATACAGACCCGCCGCCCGGGAGGTTGGGTTAGCCGTCAGAAGGTGCCATCAGGCCCGCTTCTTCTGCAGCTTTCACTTCGTCCGCGTCGAGCGCGCCGTCGCCGTTCATGTCCATGGCCGAGAAGCCTTCGGCTGTGACATCGGCGTTGACGGCCTGAACCTCTTCGATGGTCAGAAGGCCGTCGCCATTGGCGTCGATTTCCTGGGCCGAGCTGCTCATGGCGAGCGCGGGGGTGATGAGGGCGGCAATCGCGGCAGCACTTGTGAGATGTTTGATCATTGTCGTGTCTCCTATCATTTGGTCAGGAAGGTCATGTGCCTTCAGGACCTATCTGGGGGCATTGCGGGGGCCGACGGTAGAGGTTGGCGTGCCAGGGGGGATTTCACGCCGGAAGCCGCCAAAAACGGTGCTCATCCCAAGCGGGAGCTCGCCGGGCAAAATTCCGCCAAGGGTGTTGGGCGGAAAGGCGCATCCGGTTTCTCGGGATTTCAGCGGAGGCTTGCCGCAAAAGCGGCAAATACCGCTATGCAGGGAACATTGGCGGCGTTTTGCCGTTTGCGCCTTCTGTTGTGATGAGTCGGCGCGAACGGGGGTCTGGGCGTCGATGTTAGCCCTCGATTCAGGCACTCGAATCCGGCTCTCTGCGTGACGCACAAAAAAAAGGGGGACCGAGAGGACCCCCTTTGAGTTTCGCCGTTCAGGCTCACTCTTTAATTTACCGCTCGGTTTTTGCCTGCGGCCTGAACGTCGTCAGGGGCGAGCGCACCCGCCCCGGAACTCTTAGCTACACCCGCTTGTCGCGCCGCAGGTGTTGCATTTCATGCAGGTGCCGTTGCGCACCAGTGTGTAGTTGCCGCAATCGCCACAGGCTTCGCCCTCGTAACCCTGCATTTTGGCCTTGGCGCGCGGGTCAAGCTGGGTTGGTGATGAAACCATCACTTCCGCAGCGTATGCCGTGGACGAGCTCATGCTGGCCCCGCCCGCGCCGGTGGCAGAGGCGGATTTTGCCGTTTCGGGCACCAGCGTTTGCAATGCCTGCACCGGGTCATTGCCGCCGAACGCCGTGCCGCCAACCGCCTGGCCGCCTTGCAGCACTATCAGTTCCTGGGGCATGCGTTTGCGCAGGTAGCCCGAGGAGCTGATCTGTTTGAGGACTTCGAGCGAACGTGTGGCCGCGCTTTCGGACATTTCCGAAATGTTGGACACGCCCTCTTCCGAGCCCCGACCGAGATCATCAAAGCTGGTGCCTTGGGGTTTGATATGCGCCAGATCCGAGCGGTCGAGATAGGAGACCGCCAGTTCGCGGAAGATATAGTCGAGGATCGAGGTGGCGTTCTTGATGCTGTCATTGCCCTGCACCATGCCGGCCGGTTCGAACTTGGTGAAGGTGAAGGCATCGACAAATTCTTCCAGCGGCACGCCATATTGCAGGCCAACCGACACGGCGATGGCGAAGTTGTTCATCATCGCGCGGAAACCCGCACCTTCCTTGTGCATGTCGATGAAGATTTCGCCCAACTGGCCATCTTCATATTCGCCGGTGCGCAAATAGACCTTGTGACCGCCGATGATCGCTTTCTGGGTATAGCCCTTGCGGCGCTCGGGCATCTTCTCGCGGTGCGACTTGATGACTTCCTTGACGATCACTTTCTCGACGATCTTCTCGGCCAGAACGGTGGCTTTTTCGTGCAGCGAGCCGGATTCCAGCGTCTCGGCTGCTTCTTCGTCGTCTTCGACGAGGGCCGACGCCAGAGGCTGGCTAAGTTTGGAGCCATCGCGATAGAGCGCGTTGGCCTTGACCCCGAGCGACCATGACAGCTCATAGGCTTTCTGGCAGTCTTCGATGGTGGCGTCGTTGGGCATGTTGATCGTCTTGGAGATCGCGCCCGAGATGAACGACTGGGCCGCGGCCATCATGGTGATGTGGCTGTCCACGCCGAGATAGCGCTTGCCCTTCTTGCCGCAGGCATTGGCACAATCGAAGACCGAGTAGTGTTCTTCTTTCAGGTGCGGAGCGCCTTCAAGGGTCATGGTGCCACAGACGTGATCGTTGGCGGCGTCGATATCGGCGCGCGTGTAACCCAGGTGACGCAGCATGTCGAAGGTGGGATCGTTCAGCATCTGCGCCGGGATGCCCAGCACGCGGGTGCAGAAGTCTTCACCCAGGCTCCATTGATTGAAGACGAAGCGGATATCGAAGGCCGACTCAAGCGCGGCTTCGACCTTTTCGATCTCGTTCGGGCCAAAGCCGTTGCCAATCAGCGAGGTGTGGTTGATGCCCGGCGCGTTGCCCAGCGTGCCGTGACCGACAGCATAGGAGATGATTTCTTCGATCTGGGCGCTGCCATAGCCGAGCTTGTCCAGAGCGGCAGGTACCGATTGGTTGATGATCTTGAAGTAACCGCCACCGGCGAGTTTCTTGAATTTGACCAGCGCGAAGTCAGGCTCGATCCCGGTTGTGTCGCAATCCATCACCAGCCCGATCGTGCCGGTAGGGGCAACAACCGAAACCTGTGCGTTGCGGTAGCCGTGCTTCTCGCCGAGCTTCAATGCCTCGTCCCAGACCGCCATGGAGAGGTCCACGAGCTGCGGTTCGGGGCAGTTGGTCAGGTCAAGCGGCACCGGTTTGACGGCCAGTCCTTCGTAGCCTTCGGTGGCGCCGTAGGCGGCGTTGCGGTGGTTGCGGATGACGCGCAGCATATGTTCGCGGTTGCGCTCGTAGCCATCGAATGCGCCAAGCTCGGCGGCGATTTCGGCCGATGTGGCATAGGCAACGCCGGTCATGATCGCAGAGAGCGAACCACAAAGCGCGCGGCCCTCGTCGCTGTCATATCCAAGGCCCATGTTCATCAGCAGGCCGCCAATGTTGGCATAGCCCAGACCCAACGTGCGGAAATCATAGGAGAGCTGTGCGATTTCCTTGGAGGGGAACTGCGCCATGGTCACCGAGATTTCCAGCGTCAACGTCCACAAACGCGTGGCGTGCATGTAGTCTTCGGCCTGAAATTCGCCGTCCTGCAGGAAGGTCAGCAGGTTCATCGATGCAAGGTTACAGGCGGTATCATCAAGGAACATGTATTCCGAGCACGGGTTGGAGCCGCGTATCGCGCCATCTTCCGGGCAGGTGTGCCAGGCGTTGATGGTGTCGTGGTACTGGATGCCGGGATCGGCGCAGGCCCATGCAGCGTGGCCGACCTGTTCCCAGAGGTCACGCGCCTTGATCGTCTTGGCGACGGTGCCATCGGTGCGGCGGATCAACTCCCAATCGGCATCGTCTTTGACGGCCTTGAGGAAGGCGTCTGTGACGCGGATCGAGTTGTTGGAGTTTTGTCCCGAAACCGAGGCGTAGGCCTCAGAGTCCCAATCGGTGTCATAGGTCGGAAATTCTATGCTGCCATAGCCTTGCTTGGCGTAGTCCAGCACGCGTTTCACGTAGGTTTCAGGGATCGCGACCTTCTTGGCTTCGCGGATCGCCTGTTTCAGCTGCTCGTTTTTCTTTGGATCGACCGCATCTTCGATCGCACCGTCCCAGCCGCGGATGGCGGCAAAGATCAGGTTCAGCTTCTGCTCGTGCATCTTGGAGCCGGCCACGATGGAGGCGACCTTCTGCTCCTCCTTGACCTTCCAGTTGATGTATTCCTCGATATCCGGGTGATCGGCATCGACGATGACCATCTTGGCGGCGCGGCGCGTGGTGCCACCCGATTTGATCGCACCAGCGGCGCGGTCACCGATCTTGAGAAAGCCCATCAGGCCCGAAGACTTGCCGCCGCCCGAAAGAGATTCGCCATCAGCGCGCAGGGAGGAGAAATTGGTGCCAGTGCCGGAGCCGTATTTGAACAGACGCGCTTCGCGCACCCAGAGATCCATGATCCCACCGTCGCCAACCAGATCATCCTTGACGCCCTGGATGAAGCAGGCGTGCGGTTGGGGGTGTTCATAAGAGGAGGTCGACTTGGTCAGCTTCTTGGTTTTGTGATCGACGTAGTAGTGGCCTTGGGCCGGGCCGTCGATGCCATAGGCCCAATGCAGGCCAGTGTTGAACCATTGCGGTGAGTTGGGCGCGGCACGTTGGGTGGCCAGCATGTGGCGCATTTCGTCGAAATAGGCGTGGGCATCTTCTTCGGTGGTGAAGTAGCCGCCCTTCCAGCCCCAGTAAGCCCAGGCGCCTGCCAGACGATCAAACACCTGTTTGGACGAGATTTCACCACCCTCTGCGACGGCATCGCCATCAGGCACGGAACGCCAGAGGAATTCGGGCACATCTTTTTCTGCGACGCGCTTGAGGCGCGCGGGAACACCGGCTTTGCGAAAATACTTCTGGGCAATCACGTCCGAGGCGACCTGACTCCAGCTTTTGGGAACTTCGACATTGTCGAGTTTGAACACCACCGTGCCATCGGGATTGCGAATCTCCGATGTGGTGGTGACGAATTCCAGATCTGCGTAAGCGTCCTGACCTGCCGTGGTGAATTTTCGTTCGATTTTCATTGCTGCCCCATGTCTCAGCTATTTTTTCCTTGTGCGCACCGCCCGCCTGACCGGGCGACGCTACTTGACCCGTTGAAACACGAGGGGTTGGGGTAAAACCTGCCGCCCGCATACCGCGTTTTCAGCGGATAGCGACTGCGCTCGTGTTTCTCACGTGCTGCATCGGCGTTTTTTATGTTCTACCTGCCTGTCCCTCGCGAACCACTATATGTTGTGGCTCACCAACCGGCCTGCACAATCTGACGTGTATACCCCATTTGGGTCAACCGGTTTATTTACAAAATATTTGGATTTTGCGGTTGACCAAAAGGGCTACTCACCTGACGCCTGATTCACTTAGTTAACGTGCCTAAAAACTAGGCTGTGTTTGACCTTGTGGAGGCTTTGCGAAACAGTAAGTATTCGGCATAGTTATACCTGCCCCACGCTTGTGGACAAACTGTAAGACCGGCGCGCATCAGGGTGTGCGCCCACCTTTTTCATGGTGTGGCAAAGAATCTTCTGCCCGCTGGACGATCGACACGCAGATCGGGCCAAACAGCTAACAAAGGACTGCGCGCATGTCTTCAGCCTTGCGAATCTCTCTTCTCGGGCTGGCGTCGATGGGCGCTCTCTTGGGTTGCGCACCCCCTGCCCCCACAACATCTGGTGTTGCACGCAGCCCACAGGTGGCGGCCGCGTGGTTCGCAGAGCGCCCAGCCGGGCTTGTCGAGGCGGCGAAGGCCGCCTGCACTGAACCCGGCGAGGAGTTCGTTCAACCGCGCCCCGGCACGGTGCAATGCCGGATGCTGCTGAGTCCCGAGACCACGGCGGCGGTGATCCTGCATTACGACGGCGACATTGAAGCGCTGCCGCAACTTGTTGTCAGTCTGACCACGACGCAGGCACAGAGCGGGTATCTTGTGACGGGGTGTGCGTTCCTGAAGGTGCCGCGCAAGGACGGGACGATCTCGCGCATTGTTCAGAATGATCGCGAAGTGGCGACCAAGCTGGGCGGGATGCTTGCTGCGGTGGGTGGCAAACCCTTACGCAATGCGCCGCCCGAAGCCGTCGAGCGGTGTTTCGCGTTGTGATGCGGCGAGTGTGGGTTGCTGGCGATGCTGCGCCGACTTCGGGAAAATGAGATTTTCCCTCTGTCGGTCTCCGCGCCTTTTGCGGAGGTATTTGGTCGGGGCGATAGGATTCGAACCTACGACCCTCTGTTCCCAAAACAGATGCGCTACCAGGCTGCGCTACGCCCCGAACCGGGGGTGTGTGTAGTCTGCCCCCCCGCCCTTGGCAACAACAAACAGCAGCCCAAAACGAAAGAAGCCCCGGCGTTTCCGCCGGGGCCTCGTTTTCATGCTCTGCGTCAGGCTTATTTCAGCGCAACATCAGAGATTGCATGGCTCCAGGCGCCTTCCGGCTCTTTGGTGATGACCGGGTCAGAACCCGCTGACAGAAGCGTTGCCACCGTGCGTTCGTAGTCCGCAGGGTCAAGCGCGCCGTTGGAACCGGCCGTCAGCTTGGCAATTTCGCGCATCATCCGGGTTTGGTGCTTTTCGGTTTGCGCACCTGACGCATCATTGTCGAGAACGATCATTGCGGCTTCATCAGGATTCGTTTCGGCGTATTTCCAGCCCTTCATCGAGGCCCGCACAAAACGCGCCATCTTGTCGTTGAAGGCATCGTCCTTGAGGTTTTCGCCCAGCACATACATGCCGTCTTCCAGCGTTGCGACGCCCTGATCCTCGTATTTGAACACGACCAGTTCTTCGGGGGTGAGACCCGCGTCGATGACCTGCCAGTATTCATTATAGGTCATGGTCGAAATGCAGTCAGCCTGACCGTTGAGAATCGGATCGACGTTGAAGCCCTGTTTCAGAACCGTGACGCCATCTTCGCCACCATCGGTCGAGAGACCAAGTTTGCTCATCCAGCTGAGGAAGGGATATTCGTTGCCGCCAAACCAGACGCCAAGCGTTTTGCCCTTGAAATCATCGGGTGAGGAAATCCCGCTGTCCTTGAGGCAGGTCAGCATCATGCCCGAGCTTTTGAACGGTTGGGCGATGTTGACGAGATCGAGACCTTTTTCACGCGAAGCCAATGCTGACGGCATCCAGTCAATCACAACGTCCGCGCCGCCACCGGCGATCACCTGTGCGGGGGCCACATCGGGGCCACCGGCCTTGATTGTGACGTTGAGGCCTTCTTCTTCGTAAAACCCTTTGTCGAGGGCGACGTAGTAGCCGCCAAATTGAGCCTGAGTCACCCATTTGAGTTGCAGGGTCACATCATCAGCCGCTTGGGCGATTGAGCCGCCGACAGCCAGAGCACCGGCAAGTGCCGCGCCAAATAGTGTTTTCATTTTTCTTACTCCTTGTTGGTTTGCTTATCTTGGTTTTGTTATTGTTGCTCTTCAACCTCGTTGTGAGGGGTGCCAGAAGGTTATTATCTTTTCCGCCAACGCCACCAGCCCGTAGAACGCCGACCCGACGATGGCGGCAACGGCAATTTCGGACCAGACCATATCGAGCGCCAGCTTGCCCACTTCGGTGGAAATGCGAAAGCCCATACCCTGAATTGGCGAGCCGAAAAATTCGGCAACGATGGCGCCGATCATCGCCAGGGTCGTGCTGATCTTGAGTCCGTTGAAGATAAAGGGCATCGCGGCGGGAAGACGCAGCTTGAACAGGCGTTGGGGATAGCTGGCACCATATGTATGCATCAGGTCGCGCTGCATCGCCTCGGACGATTGCAAGCCCTGCACGGTGTTCACCAACATAGGAAAAAACACCATGACGACCACAATCGCCGCCTTGGATTGCCAGCCAAAGCCGAACCACATCACAAAGATCGGGGCCATGCCGACAATCGGCAGCGCGGCGACAAAATTGCCCACCGGCAGAAGACCGCGTTGCAGGAAGGGTGAACGATCAACCGCAATGGCCGTGAGAACGGCGGCGGAACACCCTATGACATAGCCCGAAAGCGCGCCCTTGAAGAAGGTCTGAACCAGATCGCCCCAGAGCACGGAAATCTCGCCGACAAAGGTTTTGCCAATGGCCGAAGGTGGGGGAAGGAGCACCGGGTTGATTTGAAATCCGCGCACCATCCCCTCCCAGAGGACCAATAGGGTGATACCGAACAGAGTGGGCACGAAGAATCTTACCCAGGTCTGCTTGTGCTTGGAAAGCCGTGTGTTCAACGCCCAAGCGGCGAGCCAGAACGCCAGTGAGCCCCAGACCCAGATCATTTCGAGAACCCCATGCGTTTGAGCGTGACGTTTTGCACCGCGCCAATGGCCCATACCAGAAGTGCTGCCAGCGCCGCCGCGGCCAGAAGCGCGCTCCAGATCTGCACGGTTTGCCCGTAATAGCTCCCTGCGAGAAGGCGCGCGCCAAGTCCACCGTTCTGGCTCAGGCTTAGCTCGGCCACCACCGCACCGATCAGCGAGGCAGCGACGCCGACCTTGAGCGAGGCGAATAGATAGGGTGCGGAACTGGGCAGGCGCAGTTTCCAGAAGGTTTCAGAGCGCGAGGCGTTCCAGGTTTTCATCTGGTCGAGATCCATCCGACGCGGGCTGCGCAGGCCTTTGACCATACCTACCACGACGGGAAAGAAGCTAAGATACATAGAAATCACGCCCTTGGCGATCAAATCATCGACCTGAAGTGCGGCCAGCACCACCACGATCATCGGCGCGATGGCAATGATTGGTACTGTCTGGCTGGCAATCACCCAAGGCATCACGCTCATATCCATAGCGCGGGAATGCACGATAGAGACAGCCAGCACGATGCCGAGGATCGTACCAAAGACAAAGCCCACCAGCGTCGCGCTGAGGGTGATCCAGGCGTGCAGGATCAGCGAGCGTTTTGAGAGGGCACGTCCCTTGGCGACCATGCCAACAGTTGTGTTCCAGAGTTCAACACCAACCTGATGCGGCGCTGGCAGTTGCGGGCGTTCCTGTGCATAGACACTGCCCCAGAGGTCGGGATTTTTCACCGTCAGCGAAAGGCGCCCCATCTTGCGTCGCTCTGCCGAACTTTCAGGCGTGACCTGCTGACCCGCCCTGTCAGCTTGGGTTGCTGCCTCGTGCATGTTCATCGGAATGCAGGCAATATACCAAATCGCGAGGATCGTCGCGAGAACGGTGAGGATGGAGAACAGAGATTTCATTGCAGCGCCTCAATCGTCATAGGCGTGCCCTGCCCTGAGCCCATCGCGCACGCGGTGGGCGATTTCCAGAAACTCCGGTGTGTCGCGAATATCGAGCGGGCGTTCGCGCGGCAGGGTGCTTTCTATCACATCGGTGATCCGGCCCGGCCGGGGCGACATGACGACGATGCGGGTCGAGAGATAGACCGCCTCGGGAATTGAATGGGTCACGAAACCGATGGTTTTCTCGGTCTTGGCCCAGAGTTTGAGCAATTGTTCGTTCAGGTGATCGCGCACAATCTCGTCCAGGGCGCCGAAGGGTTCGTCCATCAACAGCAGATCAGCATCAAACGCCAGAGCGCGCGCAATGCTGGCGCGCTGCTGCATGCCGCCAGAAAGCTGCCACGGGAATTTTCTGTCAAACCCTTCAAGATCAACAAGTTCCAGCACGTTTTTCACGCGTTCGGCCTGTTCTTGCCTGGAGAACCCCATGATTTCCAGCGGCAGTTTGATGTTGCCCGCAATGGTGCGCCACGGATAGAGGCCGGCGGCCTGAAACACATACCCGTAGGCGCGCGCGCGCCGCGCCTCATCGGGGGTCATACCGTTCACCGTGACGGTGCCGCCGGTGGGTTGTTCGAGCGCGGCGATAACACGCAAAAAGGTCGTCTTGCCACAGCCCGAGGGACCGATGAAGCTGACGAAATCGCCCTTGTTGATGTCGAGCGAGACATCTTTCAGCGCATGGATCGGGCCATCGTTGGTCTGGAAGGTAAGGTCGAGATTCTTGGCCTGAATGACCGGTGATGTTTCGCTCACGCTGCGCGCTCCCACAATTTCGGTTCGGCGAACTCAACGCTGTTGCCCGCCGGATCGCGAACATAAACCGAGCGCGCCCCGTTGGGCCAGATGAAATCAGCCTCGATGGTGATGCCCGCCGCAGTCAACCGGGCTACCCAACTGTCGAGCGCAGTGGCAGGGCAGTTGAAGCAGAGATGCCCCGGCCCCGTCGCGCCATGGGGCGGCACCGGCAACTTGGCACCCGGTGGTGGCGGATTGCGGGTTTCGCTGGCCACGAAGAGCAGGACGATTGTATCGCCTGCACGATAGAAGATGTGGCGCGGCGGATGCGAAATCACCTCTTCGAGACCAAGGAGATCACCATAAAACGCCGCCGCCGTGTCCAGGTCATCGACGTAGAGCGCGGCTTCGAGAACGCCGTCGAGTTCGGGCATCATGGTCATACGCCGGTCGCCGGGATGCCCGTGCGCTTGACCGGCTGGGGCGCAGTGAGGTCTTTCCATTGGCTCAGAGCGCGGTTCACCGTGGCGTTGGGCTCGCGGGCGACGAATTTGCCGCGACCTTCCTCAGTGCGCATTTCACCGTCATGCACGGCAACATGGCCGCGTGTCAGGGTGAAGCGCGGCAGGCCCTTCACATGTTTGCCCTCGAACACGTTGTAATCAATCGCCGATTGCTGGCTGGTGGCGGCGATGGTCTTCTCTTTCTCGGGATCCCAGACGACGAGATCGGCGTCGGCACCGACAAGGATTGCACCCTTTTTAGGATAGCAATTCAATATCTTGGCGATGTTAGTTGATGTGACAGCAACGAATTCGTTCATCGTCAAACGACCCGTCGCAACACCATTGGTCCAGAGCATCGGCATGCGGTCTTCAAGCCCGCCGGTGCCGTTGGGGATCTTGGTGAAATCGCCTACGCCGTAACGTTTCTGGTCGGTGGTGAAGGCGCAATGATCGGTGGCCACCACGCTGAGCGAACCTGATTGCAGGCCCGCCCAAAGAGAATCCTGATGCTTCTTGTTGCGGAACGGCGGCGACATGACGCGGCGCGCGGCATGGTCCCAATCTTTGTTGAAATACTCGGACTCGTCCAGCGTGAGGTGTTGAATCAACGGCTCGCCCCAGACCCGTTTGCCCTGCATCTTGGCGCGTCGGATCGCTTCGTGGCTGTCTTCGCAGCTCACGTGCACCACGTAGAGCGGTGCGCCGGCCATATCGGCGATCATGATCGCGCGGTTGGTGGCTTCGCCTTCGACCTGTGGCGGGCGGGAATAGGCGTGCGCCTCGGGGCCGGTATTGCCCTCGGCCAGAAGACGCGCGCTTAGTTCGGCCACGACATCACCGTTTTCGGCATGCACCATCGGGGTCGCGCCGAGTTCGGCCAGACGCAGGAAGCTGGAATATAGCTCATCATCATTAACCATGAGCGCGCCTTTGTAGGCGAGAAAGTGTTTAAACGTATTAATTCCACGCTCTTGCACGACAGTCTTCATGTCATCAAAGACCTGTTCGCCCCACCATGTCACAGCCATGTGGAAGGAATAGTCACAGTTCGCACGGGTCGATTTATTGTCCCAGCGTTTCAGGGCATCCAAGAGGCCTTCACCCTGATTGGGAAGCGCGAAGTCGACCACCATCGTGGTGCCGCCTGCAAGGGCGGCGCGGGTGCCGCTTTCAAAATCATCGGTGCTATAGGTACCCATGAAGGGCATTTCGAGATGGGTATGCGGGTCGATCCCACCGGGCATGACATAGCAACCGGTCGCGTCGAGTTCGGTGTCGCCCTTGAGCCCTTGCCCGATTTCGATGATCACGCCGCCCTCGATGGCGACGTCGGCTTTGTAGGTCAGATCGGCGGTGACGACCGTGCCGTTCTTGATGACTGTGGTGCTCATGAGTCCAACTCCCTCTTTATTAGTGTATCGACCCGAAAACGCACATCGCATCGCCGTGCACGCCTATGTCGACGGGTCCGTATTTTGATTCAACCGCGAGCGAGAAAAGCTCTGCCCATGGGATGTAGATAACACGATAGCTGCCGTTTGACCGCGTGACCGAATAGCAGGTTTCAACCATGCCGCCGCAAAAGAGTACATCGGTCTCTTTCGGGGCGATCAGGGCATCGCGAAATTCGTTCAGCGTCAGGCGGTGCCATTCAGGCGACATCGGAGCAACCTGCCCGACCGTCCGCAGATTGCCCGCGTCGGGGTCATAGTCGTGCAACTCATCTGCGATGAGCGCGCTTATGGTTTCAGGTGCATTCATCCGACGCAGTCAATCCAGACAAAGGACAAATCTTTGCGCACATAGTAGCAATTATCGCTGCTGACGAAAATGTCGGACGGCTTGATTGACGATGGAATCTTTTCGGCAATCCCCAAAGGAAGCTTGAAATCCACCGTTCTGAGCGTCAGGGACTCAGCGAAAGCAGGGGTGGAAAGCCCGATCAGCCCGGCTATCAGCGCCGTGCGGATCACTCGACAATCTCCGCCGTCTCAACAACCGCGTGCATCAGAACATCCGCTCCGGCGGTGGCCCAGTCCTTGGAAATCTCCTCGGCCTCGTTATGGCTCAACCCATCGACACAGGGACACATCACCATCGCCGTTGGTGCAACCTGATTGATCCAGCAGGCGTCGTGACCGGCGCCGGAAATCAGGTCTATATGGGAATACCCCAGCCTTTCGGCGGCGTTGCGCACGGCGCTGACGCAGGTCCTGTCAAATTCCACGGGGTCAAACCCGCCGACTTTTTCAAATTCGATGGTCAGGCCCATATCGTCGGCGATCTTCTGGCCCTCGACCTTCAGACGCGACTCCATGTCTTCGATGACAGAAAGATCGGGCGAGCGGAAATCGACGGTGAAGATCACCTTGCCGGGGATCACGTTACGCGAATTTGGATAAACTTCGATATGACCCGCCGCACCTACGGCATGAGGGGCGTGGGACCAGGCGATTTCGTCAACCTTTTCAAGAACGCGCGCCATGCCGAGACCGGCATTCTTGCGCATCGGCATCGGTGTGGAACCGGTATGGCTGTCCTTGCCATGGATCGTTACCTGGGTCCAGGAGAGCCCTTGGCCGTGGGTGACGACGCCGATATCCTTGCCCTCGGCCTCAAGTATTGGGCCTTGTTCGATGTGGAGTTCAAACATGGCGTGCATTTTGCGCGCGCCGACGGGTTCGTCACCCTCCCAGCCGATACGCTTAAGCTCGTCTCCAAAGCGTTTACCATCGGCATCGGTGCGATCCTTGGCCCAATCTTCGGTGTGGATACCGGCGAAAACGCCAGACGCAAGCATCGCAGGGGCATAGCGGGTGCCCTCTTCGTTGGTCCAGTTTGTCACGACGATGGGATGGCGGGTCTTTATGCCGAGATCGTTGAGCGTGCGCACGATTTCAAGGCCGCCGAGCACACCGAGAACGCCGTCGTATTTGCCCCCAGTGGGCTGCGTGTCGAGATGCGAGCCGACATAGACAGGCAACGCATCCGGGTCGGTGCCTTCGCGACGTGCGAACATGTTGCCCATGGAGTCGAGCCCCATGGAACAGCCCGCCGCTTCACACCATTTCTGAAACAGGGCGCGTCCCTCGCTATCGACGTCGGTCAGCGTCTGACGGTTATTGCCCCCGGCGACGCCGGGGCCGATCTTGGCCATTTCCATCAGGCTGTCCCACAAACGGTCGCCGTTGATTTTGAGGTTCTGTCCCGGGGCTGACATGATCTGTCCTTCCTGCGTATTCTTATTCTTACGCGTCGGGAGGAGTCCGACCGTACGCACATCCCCCAGACGCAACTATTTTGACCAACTGGTAAAAGCGAAGCTAACACGGCTTTACACCCAGTCAAGAACTTCGCATCATGAATACCCATAAACCTAGGGAAATCTGGGAGTTTGATGGGGCGAATGCGCAAATTGCGGGCGCTTGTGAACCATTAGGCAGCTAAAGAGTAATTTTGGCTTTGGCAGGCTCCAAGGCAAAGAGGCGGAATGCAGCAAGAGGCAACGAAAGCGGCCAAAGGGGCCACGCGGATTCAGCGCAAGAACACGGCGGCCATTCTGGATGCGGCGCTGGAGGTATTTTCGGCGCATGGGTTTCGGGGCGCGACGGTTGACCAGATCGCAAGCGCGGCCGGCCTCTCCAAGCCCAACCTGCTCTATTACTTCTCGTCAAAGGAAGCGATTCATGCCGCGCTTCTGGATGGGCTGTTGGAGACATGGCTCGACCCGCTACATGCGATGCGGGAGGATGGCGACCCGTTGGAAGAAATTCTGGGATATGTGCGGCGCAAGTTGGAAATGAGCCGGGATTTTCCACGCGAATCCCGGCTTTTCGCCAACGAAATCGTGCAAGGTGCGCCGCGCATTGCCCCGGTTTTGTCAGGCGAGCTGAAGGCACTGGTAGACCGCAAGGCCGTGGTCATCAGCCACTGGATCGAGAGCGGAAAAATCGCCGAGGTGAACCCGCATCACCTGATTTTCTCGATCTGGGCGTTAACGCAACATTATGCCGATTTCGACGTGCAGGTGCATGCGGTTCTGGGGGGTGATAATGTGGACCCCTATCCCGAGGCCGGGCGGTTTCTTGAAACGCTTTTCACGAGAATGCTGACGCCGAAATAGGGTGCGAAGCGATTTCAGCGTGTTCTAAAGCGTCCGCCTCAACCCTATTTCGGGTAAATGGCGGAACGCTTTGGAAAACCTGCTATCATTCAGCGGCTTGGGTAGTGGCCGGATTGTTGGGATGGGTTGTCCAGTTGGCATAGTCATCCTCAACCACTTTGCCGGTGCGCAGGTCGATCTCGCCCGGAGCGACGCGCTCCATGGTGATGCAATCTTCGACAGGGCAGACATTGACGCAAAGGTTGCAGGCAACGCATTCGGCGTCATTCACTTCAAACACGCGCCCCTCTTTCATCCAGATCGCCTGATGCGAGGTATCTTCGCAGGCGGCAAAGCAGCGGCCGCATTTGATGCATGCGTCCTGATCGATCTTGGCCTTGGTGATGAAATTGAGGTTGAGATATTGCCAGTCGGTGACATTTGGCACGGCCTTGCCGATGAATTGATCCGTCGAAGTGTATCCCTTCTTGTCCATCCAGTCGCTGAGACCCGAGATCATTTCCTGCACAACCTTGAAGCCATAGGTCATGGCGGCCGTACAGACCTGAACATTGCCCGCACCGAGCGTCATGAATTCGGCGGCGTCGCGCCAGGTGGTCACGCCACCAATGCCGCTGATCGGTTTCATGTGGGTTTCGGGGTCACGGGCGATTTCAGCCACCATGTTGAGCGCGATCGGCTTGACCGCAGGGCCGCAAAAGCCGCCATGGGTTCCTTTGCGGTCAATGCTGGGCTCTGGGCAGAAATCATCGAGATCGACCGAGGTGATCGAATTGATCGTGTTGATCAGGCTAACCGCATCGGCACCGCCGCGAAACGCTGCGCGCGCAGGTTGACGGATATCGGTGATGTTGGGGGTGAGCTTGACGATCACTGGCTTGGAGTAGTTCTCCTTGCACCAGCGGGTGACCATTTCGATATACTCAGGTACCTGCCCTACGGCGCTTCCCATGCCGCGTTCGGCCATGCCATGAGGACAGCCGAAATTGAGCTCGATCCCGTCGGCGCCGGTGGCTTCGACCTTGGGGAGAATGGCTTTCCACGCCGACTCTTCGCAGGGCACCATGATCGAGACGATGACAGCGCGGTCGGGATAGTCCTTCTTCACGCGGGTGATCTCTTCGAGGTTGATTTCGAGCGATCGGTCGGTGATCAGTTCGATATTGTTGATACCCAGAACGCGGCGGTCAGCGCCATAGATGACGCCATAGCGCGGGCCGTTGACGTTGACCACGGGAGGGCCTTCTTCGCCAAGGGTTTTCCAGACCACCCCGCCCCAACCGGCTTCGAAGGCGCGGCGAACGTTGTATTCCTTGTCGGTCGGTGGAGCAGAAGCCAGCCAGAAAGGGTTGGGCGAAGTGATGCCGAGAAAGTTGGTTGTGAGATCAGCCATTTGAGAGGCCCTCCTTAACGTTGTAGCGCGGCGTGGATGCTCTCGGCCGCATCGCGACCTTGGGCGACGGCGGTGACGGTCAGATCCTCGGCTCCGGCGGCACAATCGCCACCGGCCCAGACATTGGGCTGAGAGGTCATTTGGCCGTCTTTGACAGCAAGTGCGCTGCCATCAAGGGCGAGTCCGTCGGGCGGATTTTCGAGCCACTGGCCGATAGCCATATGGACCTGATCGGCGGCAATGCGGAAGGTTTCGCCGGTGCCTTTGAGATTGGCACCATCCTGAGTGGTATATTCAAGCTCAACCTCCTCGACCGCGTCTGCACCGTGGGCGGCAACCGGTTTGGCGTTGAACACAAGCCGCACGCCTTTTGAGGCGGCGAGATCCTGTTCAAAGGGGCTGGCGGGCATGGCTGCACGATCGCGCCGATAAACGATGGTGACGTTTTCAGCGCCAAGAAGCTTGGACTGCACAGCCGCATCCACTGCCGTCATGCCGCCGCCAATCACCACCACGTTGCGCCCCACTGGCAGGGAGGCCAGATCAGGAGTCTGGCGCAACGTGGCAATGAAATCTATCGCCGAACCGATGCCGGGCTTGTCGAAGCCGTCGAGCGCATAGGCGCCGGGGAGGCCGATGCCGAGGAACACGGCGTCATAATCCTCGGCCAGTTGATCGAGTGTCACGTCGCGGCCCAGTGACTGGCCATAGCGGATGTCGATACCGCCGATGCCAAGAAGCCATTCGACCTCGGAAGCGGCGAAATCATTCACCGTCTTGTAGGAGGCGATGCCATATTCGTTGAGCCCGCCGGGTTTGTCGCGGGCCTCGAAAATCACCACGTCATGGCCGTGCATGGCGAGACGATGGGCGCAGGCAAGGCCCGAGGGCCCTGCCCCGACGACGGCGATCTTCTTGCCTGTTGGCGCAGCGCGCGTGAATGGCTGTTGGCCGTGGGCCATCGCCGCGTCTGTGGCGTAGCGTTGCAAACGCCCGATGATGACCGGTTTGCCCTCGGCAGCCTCGCGCACGCAGGCCTCTTCGCAGAGCGTTTCGACCGGGCAGACCCGGGCGCACATGCCGCCGAGGATATTCTGCTCGAAAATGGTTTGGGCAGCGGCCAGAGGCGTGTCGGTGGAGATCTGGCGGATGAAGAGCGGGATGTCGATGGTCGTGGGGCAAGCCTCCATACAGGGGGCATCATGGCAGAAATAGCAGCGATCCGCCGCCACCTGCGCCTCATGCGCGTCAAGCGGTGCATGCAGGTCGGTAAAATTGGCGGCCAATGCGTCGGGGCTTAGCCGCCCTGCAACAATACCCGGGGTGCGCGTGGATTGCGCCATGGTGTTCTCTCCCTGATCTTTTCTTTTGATCAGGTTGGCACATTTTGATTTTTTATCAATTGGTAAATTTTTCAAATATGCGAAAAAACGGCCAATTGAGTATCTACTGCGTTGTTAAAGCCCAAAAATAAGGCAATCAGACGCCGAGGTAGCGATCGCGGGTTTCACCGTCCAGATCGCTAAACGCCCCCTGCCAGACGCTTTTGCCGCGTTCGAGAATCACCGCGCGGTCAGCCACTGTGGCGAGTTCCTTGATGGATTTGTCGACAACGAGGATCGCGAGACCAGTGTCGCGTTTGAGTTGGGCAATAGCAGCCCAGATCTCGGCGCGGATCACCGGCGCGAGCCCTTCCGTGGCCTCATCCAGGATCAAGAGCCGCGGATTGGTCATCAGCGCGCGACCAATCGCCAGCATCTGCTGTTCGCCGCCCGAGAGCGACGCCGACATCTGGCTATGACGTTCCTGAAGCCGCGGAAAAAGATCGGCCACCTTCTTGAGGTTCCATTCACCCGGGCGCGCCGCAGCCACCAGATTTTCCCGCACCGTGAGATTGGAAAAACACCGACGTCCTTCGGGCACGAGCCCCAACCCGGCACGCGCCGCGCGGTGCGACGGCCAGCGAGAAATGTCATTGCCATCAAATGCAACCGAGCCGCCGCGCTGCTTGAGCATGCGGCAAATCACCTTGATCGTGGTGGTCTTGCCCATGCCATTGCGCCCCATCAAGGCCACCACCTGCCCCGGCTCAACGCGGAATTCGACATCAAATAGCGCCTGCGAGGGGCCGTAGAAAGCCGATATGTTCAGTAGCCGAAGCAGGCTCATGGCGTTCCCTCCTCTTCGTCGTCTTCTTCACCAAGGTAGGCTTCGCGCACCTCGGGGTTGGCACGAATTTCATCCGGTGTTCCGGTGGCGATGATGCGACCATAGACCAGCACGCTGATCCGGTCGGCAAGTTGGAACACAGCGTCCATATCATGTTCAACCAACAGGATCGGCGCGCGCGCCTTGAGGTTTTGCAGGAAGCTGACCAGCGTGACCGAGCCTTCGGCGCCGAGGCCTGCCATTGGTTCGTCCATCAGGAAGACATGCGGATTGAGGGTGAGCGCCACGGCCACTTCGAGCTGGCGACGCTGACCATGCGACAGGTCTGCGGTGCGAAAATTGGCGAACTCTTCGATGCCAACTTCGCGCAGGGCGGCCATTGCCGTTTCTCGAAGGGACTGATTGCGCATCACGCGGGCGAAAAGCCCCAACCGCCCCTGTCGCGCGCCCAAGGCACCCAGAACGGCATTTTGCATGACGGTATCTTCCATCGCCAGCGAACTGATCTGAAATGTGCGCCCCAACCCGGCGCGGGCGCGCGCGACCGTGTCGGTTGCGGTCACGTCGCGGCCTTCGAGAATAACGCGGCCTGAGTCAGGTTTGAGGCTTCCGGCGATCTGGGCGATCAGGGTGGATTTCCCGGCGCCGTTGGGGCCGATCAGGGCGTGGATCTCACCCGGGTAAAGATCAAGGGTAACGCCATCGGAAGCTTTTAGCGCGCCGAAGCTTTTGGTGATGCCTTGGATTTGCAGGAGTGGTTCAGCCATCGGACTTCTCCTCTCCTGCCAGCAGCCCGATCAGCCCGCCGCGTGCAAAAAGCACGACGAGGAGCAGAAGGAAGCCAAGGTAAATGTGCCAGTAATCGCTGACCCCGCCGAGCACCTCTTCGAGCAGGATAAAGAGTGCTGCGCCCGCCACCGGGCCAAAGAGCCGCGCCACACCGCCAAGGATGACGAACACCATGATCTCGCCCGAGGTCTGCCATGAAAACATTGCCGGACTGACGAAACGGTTGAGGTCGGCAAAGAGCGCGCCGGAAAGGCCAGTGATGGCCCCGGATACGGCAAACGCCGCGAGGCGCAAGCGGTAGGGTTCGATCCCGACCGCGCGCACACGGGTCTCGTTTTGGCGCGCCGCATTGAGGGCCAAACCAAAGCCCGAGCGGGTGATGCGCGCCACCATGAAGAGCGCGAGGCCCAAAAGGGCATAGGTAATGAGGAAGAACTGGATCGGTACGAGCGTGTTGAGACCGGGAAACTGACCGCGCACATAGATCGATAGACCGTCTTCGCCACCATAGGCGGGCCAGGAGATGGTGAAATAATAAAACATCTGACCAAAGGCGAGTGTAATCATGATAAAATAAACGCCTGAGGTGCGCAGCGAAAGCGCACCTGCGACCAGCGCCACAATGCCCGAAGCGATCACGGCGACGATCCAGGTCAGCGGCATGAACTGGGTCCCCTCGATGGTGAGGGGCCATTCCATCAGCGGCATATAACTTTGGGCGTGGCTGGCGAGGATACCAACCGCGTAGCCGCCGATGCCAAAGAACATCGCGTGACCGAGGCTGACCAGACCGCCGAGGCCGAGTGCGAGGTTCAGCCCCACCCCGGCGAGCGCCAGAATGGCAACGCGGGTGGTTAATGTGATGATGTAAGGTTGATCGGCAAAGTGCGCCCAGAGCGGGACAGCCAGCAGGCCAAGGGCCAGTGCCGTGTTGAGGATGATTTCGCGCCGACCCATATCATGCGCTCCCATAGAGGCCGGTGGGTTTGAACAAAAGCACCCCCGCCATCAAAATATAGATCGACATCGAGCTGAGCGCGCCGCCGATGGATGTGGCCGAGGACGGGTCCATGAAAACACCAAAGGCCAGCGGCAACAACACGCGGCCGAGTGTGTCGGTAAGGCCCACCAATAGCGCACCAACCAGGGCGCCGCGGATCGAGCCGATGCCGCCGATCACGATGGTGACGAATGCCAGGATCAAGACAGGCTCGCCCATACCGACCTGTACCGATTGGATTGCGCCAACCAACGCACCGGCAAAGCCCGCCAGCGCCGCGCCGAGGGCGAAGACGGCGGTGTAGAGCACCGAAATATTGACGCCAAGTGCGCCGATCATCTCGCGATCGGATTCACCAGCACGGATGCGCATGCCGATGCGGGTTTTGGCGATCAGAAGGAAAAGTGCGGCGGCCACAGCGAAGCCGATGCCGATGATGGCGAGGCGATAGGCCGGATACGCGATGCCGCCGGGCAGATGCACCGGGCCGGACAACGCGGCAGGCACGTCGAGATAGAGCGGGAATGAGCCGAAGGCCCAACGCGTGCCTTCCGAAAAAATCAGGATCAGTGCGAAGGTGGCCAACACCTGATCAAGGTGGTCACGCGCATAGAGGCGACGGATCACGATGACTTCTACCAGAACGCCCGCTATGGCCGACGCCGCCAGCGCAGCAATCAGCGCCAGTGTGAAGCTACCGGTGGCGGCGGCAACCGATGCCGCAGCGAAAGCGCCCACCATGTAGAGGGAGCCATGTGCGAGGTTGATCAACCCCATGACACCAAAAATAAGCGTCAGCCCGGCCGACATCAGGAACAGCATCACACCGGACTGCAGCCCGTTCAGGATCTGTTCGAACAGAAGTATGAGAGACATTCGGCCCCAATCTCAATCAAGCTGCGCGGTCGGTAGCGAAACCTTTGGTAGATTTCGCTCTGTTTTCTTTCAACGAAAACACGGGCCGCAAGGCTTAGGGAAGTGGAATATTCAGTGCAAAGGCTCTTCCTTTGGTAGCGCCCGGAGTTTTGACGCTCCGGGAGCCACCGAGGATCAGCCTATGCTCACATTTTGCAATCAACGCCGTAAGCGTCGACATGATCTTCCGATGCAACGCCGATGATCTTGTTGGTGACGACATCACCTTCCTTGATCACTTCGCGCATGTAGATCGTCTGAATCGGGTGATGGTTGGGCGCGAATTTGAAAACGCCACGTGTGGAGGCGAACTGGGTTTCTTCCAGTGCGGTGCGGAAGGCATCCGTGTCTTTCACATCGGCTTTTTCCATTGCGTCAACCAACAGCAGACCCGTGTCAAACCCCTGGCTGGAATAGATCGACGGCAGACGACCATATTCGGCCTGGAAATCTGCAACGAAGGCTTTGTTGACGGGATTGTCGATATCCTTGGACCAATGCGAGGTGTTCTTCACGCCAAGTGCCGCATCACCAATGGCGCCGAGAATGCCCTGATCAAAGCTGAACGCCGGACCCATCACGGGCTTTTCTGCACCGGAACCGGCGTATTGTTTCATGAAGGAGATCCCCATGCCGCCGGGCAGGAAGTAATAGACCGTGTCAGCATCAGCTGCTTTGATCTGCGCGATCTCGGCTGCGTAGTCGGTCTGACCGAGCTTGGTATAGACCTCGTTTGCAATTTCACCTTTGTAAAAGCGTTTGAAGCCGGCGATCATGTCTTTGCCAGCCGGATAGTTCGGTGCCAGTAAGAAGACTTTCTTTACATCGTTGTTGTTGGCCCAATTGCCCGCGGCTTCGTTGAGAACATCGTTCTGCCAGCTGACATTGAAGTAGTTCTTGTGGCAGCCCTTGCCCGCCAGAGCAGAGGGGCCAGCGTTGGGCGAGATGTAGAATTTGCCCTGTGCGGTCACCGACGGCACAACGGCCATGGCGATGTTCGACCAGATGAGACCGGTTACGATATCGACCTTCTCCTGCTGAATCAGCTTGTCAGCAAGCTGTACAGCGATATCAGGTTTGCGCTGATCGTCCTCGACCACCAGTTCGATGTCGTCGCGACCCGATTGGGCAATTGCCAGCATGAAGCCATCGCGCACGTCGATACCGAGGCCTGCGCCCCCGCCCGACAGCGTGGTAATCATGCCGACTTTTACTCCGTCTGCCTGTGCCGCCGTCGCTGTCAGCGCGGCCAGACACAATGCCCCTGCCATTTTTCTAAATGTCATTTCTCTCTCCCTGTCATGTCCGGAACACGACGTGCCGCGCGGACTGCTATTTTTGTCAAAAATGCCAGATCATTCCAGCACACAGGCCATCGCCATTTCGATACGTCGCTCCTACAACGCACGTTCAGGCTTGCTTGATCCCCCCATGAAACGTGACGCAACCGACCTTGAAATTGCGTCTCTTCCCCGCTTCATTTTCAAACTTAACGAGGCGAAAAAATCTATACAAGCTTAAAGCTTGCCCTAATCTGCAGAGTTTTCGCCCCGCGCCGAGACGGATGCCACCAGAGGTTGCAGGCATCAGAACGGCAACCCGGTATAGTTCTCGGCCAGCGAGGCAAGTGCTGCGTCCGATGAAAAGAGGTAGTCCAAATCGGTCTGTTGCAACTTGTTGTCATAGGCGATGGAATCGGGAAAAGTATGCAAGAGCGTGGTCATCCACCAGCTAAACCGCTGGGCTTTCCAGATCCGCGCCAACGCCTTTTCACTATAGCTATCGAGCCCGCTATCATCACCTTTCTCATAGTGATCAACCATCGCGTGATAAAGATAATAGATGTCAGACGCCGCCGAATTTAGCCCGCGCGCGCCTGTTGGCGGTACGATATGGGCGGCGTCCCCAGCCAAGAATAGATTGCCGTAACGCATGGGTTCTGCAACGAAACTCCGCAAAGGCGCGATGGATTTCTCAATCGACGGGCCGGTTTCGAGCTTGTCTGCGACCTCCTCAGGGAGACGGGCTTTCAACTCAGCCCAGAACGCGTCGTCCGACCAGTCATCAACCGTGTCGCTCAGCGGCACCTGGATATAATAGCGGCTGAGCACCTGACTGCGTAGAGAGCAGAGCGCAAAGCCACGCGCGTTCTTGGCATAGATCAACTCGGGACTGACCGGTTTGGTGCGGCTTAGCACGCCAAGCCAGCCGAAAGGATAGACTTTTTCGTATTCCCTGAGCACGTCTTTGGGGATGGATTTACGCGATGGGCCGTGAAATCCGTCGGCGCCAATGATGTAGTCGCAATCAATGCGAATGATGTCATCGCCGTGGCGATAGGTCACATGAGGATTATCGCCATTGATGTCGTGCAGTTTCACATCGTCGACATTATGGATCACCTTGCCATCCATCTTGTCGCGCGCCTCATAAAGATCGCGGGTCAGTTCAGTTTGGCCATAGACCATCACCGAATTGCCGCCTGAGTGCTTGTGTAGATCAACCCGGTCGAGCACGCCGTCATGTGCGATATAAAACCCCTCATGGATCTCGCCTTCAGCGTCCATCCGGTCGCCAGATTGCGCCTCGCGCATCAGATCGGCAAAGCCATGCTCCAGAACCCCTGCCCTGATCCGGCCCAACACGTATTCGCGAGAGTGTTTTTCAAGCACAATGGTGTCGATGCCCTTGAGGTGCAAAAGCTGGCTCAGCATCAGCCCCGATGGGCCGCCGCCAATGATGCAGACTTGGGTTTTCATAGGTCTCTCCTCCTTGCCCACCGGTTTTCTGAGAAATTCAGTGGTCGTCCTTCGTGTTTCAGGCCGGGCATTCCAGCAAAAGCGTGCCAGCGGCAGTGTTGGAAATCGGGATATGATAGTTGCGCGTGATCTCTTTCACATCATCGCCAAGTGCGCCGCGCATCATCATCCACATCAGAAACTCAGTACCCTGCGCACCGGCCTTCTCGACCAGTTCCATGCGGCTGATCTTGGTCAGCACGTCAGGGTTATGCACAATGTTTTCAATGCAATACTGATCGAAGTCCTTGTTGATGAAGCCCGCGCGTGCGCCGTCAAGCTGATGGCTTAACCCGCCTGTGCCCAGCACCAGAACCTTGGAGTCTCCCGGATAACTCAGCACTGCTTTTCTGAGGGCGCGCCCGAAGGCCAGCGCACGTTTCAGTGTCGGGATCGGATGCTGCACCGTGTTTGCGCTGATCGGAATGGCGCGTGGCATATCGGGGTGATGCGGCGCGCCGGGCCAGAAAAGCTGCATCGGAACCGTAAAGCCATGATCGACCGCGAGTTCCTGGCAGGAGGTGATGTCAAATTCATCGGCGACCATCGATTCAATAATGTGCCAACTCAGCTCGGGCGCGCCGGGGAACGGATCAAGCTTGGGAATGCCCCAGCCTTCATCTTCGTTGCGATATTCATGCGCGGCCCCAATGGCGAAGGTGGGCATTTGATCAAGGAAGAAACCGAGGCCGTGATCGTTATAGATATTGATCACGACATCCGGCTTATGCGCGGCGATCCACTTGTGCACCCTTGGATAGCCGTCGAAAAACGGCTTCCAATAGGGATCATCCTGCAGATTGTTTGCGATGGCATTGCCAACGGCAGGGATATGGGATGTGGTAATGCCGCCAATGATATTCGCCATTATATCAAACCTTTATGCCTGTGACTTCAGGTGTAACTTGAATTCTTCTGTCGTCATGCCCGTTTGCATGCCCCCGACATCCTGAACCGAAAGCTTGAAGATGCCAGCGAGTTTGGCGAGGTAGTAGATATTGCCCCCCGCTTCGATCATGGCGAGGATATCGCGGGCGCGGACTGCCGCTTTTTGCTCGTCGGTGAGGGCAAAATGCGTCATGTAGCCCTCCTCGTCGGCGGCAAAGGCATCACGCGCGCTCTGATCGTTGAAAGAATAACACATCTTGTTGAGCGCATAGCCTTTCATGGCCATCCGACCATCGAAAACGGTCGTGCCGGGAATGTCGGCATGCACATCGAAACCGGGCTTATCCATTGTTACATTCCTTCTCACGTCGCCCAGTAAAGGCGCATCGGATTGTCCACGAGCAGGCCCTGTTGCAAGGCCTGTGTTGGTGCGATTTTCGGGACGAAGTCGACCAGATTGCCATCGTCTGGCATATGCGATTTCATGTTGGGATGTGGCCAGTCGGTGCCCCAGAGCACCCGGTTCGGGAACGCTTCGGTCACACTTCTCGCGAAAGGCACGACATCGGCGTAATCAGGTGGGCCGGACACCGAGAGGCGTTCGGGGCATGTGACCTTGGACCAGATGTTACTATTCCGATCCATCAGATCCAGAAATCGTTTGAAATCTGCGTGCTGCGCGCCTTTGTTGATATCCGGTCGCCCCATGTGATCAACCACGATCTCGGTTGGGAGGGTTTCAAGGAACGGCACCAGATCCTCCAGATCGGCGGCCTCGAAATAGACCACGACATGCCAGCCCAGCGGCGCTATCTTATTGGCGATCGACAGGAAAACGCTCTTGGGCGTGGCATCAACCAGACGGCGCACAAAGTTGAACCGCACGCCGCGCACCCCCGCCGCATGCATCTGGTCGAGCTCGGCCCCGGTGATCTCCGGCCCAACGCTCGCCACCCCGCGCGCCATCCCGTTGGACGCACGGCAGGCATCCATCATCGCCCGGTTGTCGCGGCCATGGCATGTCGCCTGCACAATCACGTTACGGGCAAAGCCCAAGTGATCGCGCAGCGCGAAAAGTTGCGCCTTGCCCGCGTTGCATGGGGTGTATTTGCGCTCGGGCGCAAAGGGAAACTCCGGACTCGGCCCAAAAACGTGGCAATGCGCGTCCACCGCCCCTTCTGGCAGCTTGAAATCGGGTTTTTTCGGGTTCGGATGAAAGCTCAGCCAATCGGCATCCATTACTTGCGTTTCAGTCATGCAAATATCTCCCCATCCATCAGCTTGCGCGCAGTGCGCAGGATGGCGGCCCCTTGTAGGCTGCCATCAGCCCCCAATCGTACCATCACCGTCATCTCGCCGGTGGGATGTTGTACCGACAAGGCGCGCTCATCACCCGCGCCACGCGCCGCCATATCAAAGGCGACCGAGCCCGGGATCAGGCAAGCACTCGCCACGGAAACGGCGCCCAAAACGCCAATCGCCTTGTGACAGCGATGCGGAATGAACGTGCGTGTCGAAATCGCCCCGCCCTGTCGCGGCGGGCTGATCATTGTCATTTTCGGCACCGTCTTGTCGACCACATCACCGAGGTTCATCAAGTGACCACAGGCAAGGCGGATAGTTTCGAGCCGGGCACGCAGATCGGCGTTACCTTCCAGCTCCTCTGGGCTTTCCTGCCCGGAAATCCCCATGTCTCGGGCGCGCAGAACCACCACAGGCATGCCATTGTCGATCATGGTGACCTCGACGCCTTCAACTTCATCCAGCACCTTACCGGTCGGCAAGAGTGCGCCACAGGTACTGCCTGCGGTATCGCTAAACTCGATCGGTACGGGCGCCGCACTCCCCGGTACGCCATCAATGCGCGCGTCGCCATCATAAGAAACCTGCCCGCCCGGGGTCTGCACCCGCGCCACGGCCACCTGGCCGGTATTTTCCATATGTATCGTCACGATGGTTTCGCCGTCCTGCGCACTCACCAGCCCGCGCTCGATCGCGAAGGGGCCAACACCGGCAAGGATGTTTCCGCAGTTCTGGGCATCCGAAACCTGTGCCCGATCCACCGCCACCTGCAAGAAGAGATAGTCCACATCCACACCAGGCTTCTGGGACCGCTTTATCACCGCCACCTTCGAGGTCAGCGGATCACCGCCCCCCATCCCGTCGATCTGGCGCGGATCGGGCGACCCCATCACCCGCAAGAGAAACGCATCGCGCCCGCTAGGCAGATCTTCGGCCAGGAAATACCCGCCCTTCGACGTCCCGCCGCGCATCCACATGACCCGCACGCCGCTCATTTCGCGCCCCGCTCCTTCCTCTGACCGGAAATATCCCGGGGGGTTCGGGGGGCAGCGCCCCCCGGCCGGTCGGAGGGCGCCGCAGGCGTCCTTCGAAACACATGTCCGCGCTCAGACATATTTCAACCCCTTGTCGGCCAACCGCCCGCGCATGTCATAGATATCGAGCCCCAACTCACCGGCCTCGAAGCGTGCGCGCTTGTCGGCCTCATTGGCCTCGCGCTCCCGCGCCTTCGCAAGCACGTCCACCGCTTCGCCTCGGCGCACCACGACAACTCCATCGTCATCGGCCACGATCACATCGCCGGGTTTGACCAGTTCGGTCGCACACACCACGGGCACGTTGACCGAGCCCAGCGTCTCCTTCACCGTGCCCTGCGCGCAAATTGCCTTTGACCAGACCGGAAAGCCCATCTCGCTCAGGTCGCGGATATCGCGCACCCCGGCGTCGATCACCAACCCGCGACATCCACGCGCCATCGCCGAACTGGCCAGAAGATCGCCAAAATAGCCCGCATCCGAGGGCGATGTGGTGCCCAGCACCATGATATCACCTGCCTGCAACTGTTCGATGGCGACATGCAGCATCCAGTTGTCAGCCGGTGGCGCAAGGATCGTCACCGCCGACCCGGCCACCCGTGCGCCAGAATAGATCGGGCGCATATAGGAGGCCAGCAGGCCCTTGCGCCCCTGTGCTTCATGCACCGTGGCGACGCCGCATTCGGCCAGCCCGTCAATCACCGATGCTTCGGCGTGCGCGATCTGGCGAACCACAACACCGGTCTGTCCCACCTGCGCGCTCACTCCAACTCATCCACGGTGCGCGGGAATATGGTCTCGAAACCCTCGGCATATTCGGCCTTGCGCCCACCTGCCATGCCGCCGGAATTGCGGCGGAAATGATTGGCGCGGTTTTGCGCGACGTTCTTGTAGTATTCCCAGAGATGCTCTTGGCCCTGCATGCACTGAATCGCGGCCCATTTCTTGACCCAGACGGGCGTGATGTCGAGAAACACCGAAGGCTTCCAGCCCATCTGCTCGGTCTGGTGTGGCTCAAACAGGTAGAGTTGCGGCGCGCCCAGCACCTTCTGACCGGGATTGTGGCCCCAGGCCTGGGCGATCATCCGGGTTTCCAGCGCGAATTGCGTCGTGTTCATATGATCAGTGTTGTAGGGATCCCAGCGCGAATGGCTCATCATCCATTTGGGCTGAACCTCGCGGATCACGTCAACCATGCGCTCTTGCGTCTCGCGACCAAGGTCGAGCGGGTAATCCCCGACATCGAAAAACCGGATATCGCTGACACCGAGTGCAGCGGCGGCATTTTCGGCTTCGTGGCGGCGCTCGGTCTTGACCTTCTCGAGCGTCATGCCTTCCTGTTTCCACAGCTTGGCGCTCTCGCCGCGCTCGCCGTAGCTGAGACACACCACGGTCACGTCATAGCCCATCTGAGCATGCAGCGCGATGGCGCCGCCCCCGCGCCAGACAAAATCGGCGGAATGGGCGCTGATCACCAGGGCAGTCTTATTGTTGGACATGGCGCGGCTTTCCTATTGTGGTCTCCTTGTGCAATCTGCCCCAGAGGCGGATGATTTGCCTATTTCGAATTGTGGAAATAAAATAAGTTTTTGCTATAGGGCCCGCCTGACATGATCACGGACTTCCCCAACATCCGACATATGCGCGTATTTCTGGAAACCGCAAAATCGGGCTCTGTATCGGTTGCGGCGGATGCCTGTGCACTGTCGCAACCTGCAGCCACGCAGGCGATCAAACGTCTGGAGGGCGATCTAGACGCGCCGCTGCTGGTGCGCCGGGACCGCAAATTTGTGACAACCGAATGCGGCGCGCTTTTCTTAGCACGCGCGCGGGTCGCTCTCGGTCATTTGCGCAGTGGTGCTAAGGCCGCAGAGCGCGGCAATGCCAGTGCGCATGCACCGCTCGACAGGTTGGTCACGGCGGCGCAATTGCGCACGCTGATCGCTGTGGCAGCGACGGGCAGCTTTACCGTCGCGGCCAAGCAGCTCGGGGTGTCACAACCGACAGTTCATCGGGCCGCAAGGAGTTTGGAAGACGCTGCCGGCACGACGTTTTTCAAGGCCACGCCGGTGGGAGTTGAGTTGACCCCAGCGGCGCAGGCATTTGTCTTGGGTGCCAAGCTGGCGCTTGCCGAGATCCGGCAGGGATTGGCCGAGATCGGTCGGGCGCAGGGAGAGGAACGCAGTCGTTTTGTTCTGGGAAGCCTGCCATTGGCGCGCACAGCGATTGTGCCGACAGCCACACATGCGATGGTCAACGCGCGGCCCGGCATGCAGGTGCGGATAGTGGATGGGCGCTATGATGAATTGTTGCGGTCGCTACGCGAAGGCGATCTGGATTGCATGATCGGGGCGATGCGTGATCCGGCACCCGCCGAAGATATCCTGCAGGAACCGTTGTTTGACGACGCGCTGGCGATTGTCGCGCATCCTTCACATCCATTGGCCGCGCGCAAGGGTGTGACGCTGGAGGATACATTGCGCTATCCTTGGGTTGCGCCCCCGAAGACGACGCCTGCCGGGCAATATCTTTATGAGAGTTTGCGCATTGAGCAGCGCAGGCAAACGCCGGTGCGTGTGGTGTCTTCTTCGTTGGTGATGGTGCGCGGGATTCTGGCCGAAGGGCCGTACGTGTCGATCATATCGCGCCATCAAATCTCTGTCGAAGAACGTGACGGGCATATCGCGGTTCTGGATGTTGCCCTGAAAGGCAATCGTCGCGCCATCGGGCTGACCACGCGGGCGGGTTGGCGACCGACGGAAAGCCAGGCACAGTTTATCCAGTTTCTGCGCGACGCTGTGCTTCGGGAAGTCGGGTGAAGCGCGTTTCACGCAGACCATCATAGCTTTTTCCAATACCAAAGTGGAGGATTCTATTGGGCGGGGCCAAGGCCCGGATGATAGACACCTCCGTGACGATGAGGACAGCGCGCGCGATGACTTCCACACCCGATATCGGCTTTCTCGGATTTGGCGAGGCGGCGCAGGCGTTTCTGAGCGGGCTGCGGCAAACGAACCCGGGGTTGCGGGCGCTGGCCTATGACATCAAGACGGATGATCCACTTCATGCGGCAGCAAAACGGGCCGAGTACGGCACGACAGGCGTTGAGGAGGCGCAAAATGCTGGCGATGTAGGCCGTGCGAGCATGATCTTTTCGCTGGTGACGGCGGATCAGGCGCGTGCTGCGGCGGCGCAGGCGGCTGCACCGGGGATGGTGCAAGGTACGCTTTTCCTTGATTGCAATTCATGCGCGCCCGAAACCAAGCGCTCAAACAGCGATATGATTGAAGCGGCGGGCGGGCACTATGTCGATTGCGCCGTGATGGCTCCGGTTTATCCGAAACTGCATCAGACACCGTGCCTCTTGTCAGGGCCGCATGGCGCAAAGGCCTTGGCGCGGATGAGCGGCATGGGAATGGTGGCGGAGCTTGCCGAGGGGCCGGTAGGCACCGCATCGACGCGCAAGATGTTGCGCTCGGTCATGATCAAGGGGATGGAGGCGCTGGTGCTGGAATGCCTGGTGGCGGCGCGCAAGGCGGGGGTGGAGCACGAAACGCTGACCTCGTTGGAGGCGAACTTTGCGGGCTTTGGCTGGGAGGCGCGTGCGGCGTATAATATCGAACGGGTGACGACGCATGGGTTGCGACGCGCCGCCGAGATGCGCGAAGTGGCGAAAACCGTTGAAGGGCTGGGCCTGCCCGCCGACATGTCGCACGCCATTGTGCGTTGGCAGGAACGAGTTGGTGCGTTGGAGTTGGACCCCGGCACACCTACGCTTGGGCACAGGGCCGATGCCATTTTGGCAGCCTTGGGCCTGAGCGGAAATGGGAGGACGGGTGAATGACAGACAAGCCTTATGAGGATATTCCGGGCACCTTCGTGTTCGATGCCGACCGGAGCCGCGAGGGGTATCATCTCAACCAGTTCTGCATATCAATGCGCCTGCAAAAGAACCGCGATGCGTTTAATGCCGATGAAGCGGCGTATCTTGATGCCTATCCGATGAGCGCCGAGCAGCGCGAGGCGGTTATAAAGCGCGATTGGAACCGTATGTTGGAGCTTGGTGGTAACATTTATTACACCTCGAAGCTGGCGGCCAATGACGGCATCAATTTTCAGGAACTGGCCGGGATCATGACCGGGATGGGACGCGAGGCCTACCGCGACATGATGCTGAATGGTGGTCGCCCCATTGAAGGCAACCGTTTCAAATCAGACTGGGAGGGCGAATGATGGCCCGGATTACCGCAGGTGTGGGGTGTTCGCATGTGCCCGCGATCGGCGTGGCGATGGACACGGGGATTACCGAACAGCCCTACTGGCAACCGGTTTTCAAAGGCTTTGAGAAGTCGCGCAAATGGATTTCCGAGAAAAAACCGGATGTGATTTTTCTGGTCTATAACGATCATTGCACAGCGTTCGATGCCTCATGCATTCCGACATTCGCGCTCGGCTGCGCAGCCGAGTTTCAACCTGCCGATGAAGGCTGGGGGCCGCGGCCTGTGCCGGTGGTGAAGAACCATCAGAAGCTGGCAAGTCACATCGCGCAATCGCTGATCCTGGATGAATTCGATTTGACCATCATGAACGAGATGGAAGTCGATCATGGGCTGACCGTGCCACTTTCGGTGATGTACGGCGAGCTGGGACCGGAGGAGGAATGGCCCGCTTTGGTGATCCCTTTGGCGGTGAATGTGGTGCAATATCCAGCGCCGACCGGCAATCGGTGCTATCAATTGGGCAAAGCGGTGCGCCGCGCGATCGAGAGTTTTGACGAGGATCTCAACGTGGTGATCTTTGGAACCGGCGGGATGAGCCACCAGCTGCAATACAAACGCGCCGGGCTGATCAATCCGGAATGGGACAAGAGCTTTCTTGACCGGCTGACAAGTGATCCCGTCGGGCTGAGCCAGATGCCGCATGTCGAGTATATGCGCGAAGCCGGCAGCGAGGGGGTGGAAATGGTGATGTGGCATGTGATGCGCGGGGCGTTGGATGATGAGGTGACGGAAGTGCACCGGCATTATCATGTGCCCGCCTCGAACACGGCCGTGGGTCACATCATTCTGGAAAACAAGGCGGATTGAACCGCACCTAAGCAAAGACGGAGAGACACCATGAGGATTTGTGTAGCAGGCGCCTATGGCGCGTTCGGGATCAAACATCTGGATGCACTGGCGGCCATCGAGGGCGTCGAGGTGACATCGGTAATGGGGCCGACCGAGGCCAAGATCAACGCTTTGGCGGCAGAACGCGGCATCGGGCATGCGGCGACGACGCTGGAGGCATGTCTGGCACGCGATGATGTCGACGCGGTGATCTTGTCAACCCCGACGGGGCTTCACGCCGAGCAGACGATTGCCTGCATGAAGGCGGGAAAGCCGGTGTTGGTGGAAATTCCGATGGCTGACAATCTGGCCGACAGTGAAGAGATCGTGCGGGTGCAAAAGGAAACCGGCGTGCTGGCGATGGCGGGACAAGTGCGCCGCTTTAATCCGTCACACCAATGGATTCATAACAAGGTGATGGCTGGGGAGCTGAAAATCCAGCAGATGGACGTGCAGACCTATTTCTTCCGCCGCTCCAACATGAACGCCAAGGGCGAGCCAAGAAGCTGGACTGACCATCTGTTGTGGCACCATGCCTGCCACACCGTTGATCTGTTTCAGTATCAGACCGGCGAGACGGTTTCACAGGCTTATGGCCTGGAAGGACCACATCACCCGGATCTGGGCATTGCGATGGACATGAGCATCGGGATGAAGACGCCTTCGGGGGCGCTCTGCACGCTGTCCTTGAGTTTCAACAACGATGGGCCGTTGGGCACGTTCTTTCGCTATATCTGTGATAATGGCACCTATATCGCGCGCTATGATGACCTCTATGACGGCAACGAGAAGCAAATCGACCTTTCGGGCGTGGCGGTATCGAACAACGGGATCGAGTTGATCGACCGCGAATTCATTTCAGCGATCAAGGAAGGGCGCGCGCCCAACGGAGCGGTTGTCGATGTATTGGATGCGATGCGCACGCTCGATCGGATCGAGAAATGCTTCTGAGCCGATGAAACGACCGCCACGATGCGCAGCCGTTTGGCAAGTCTTCGGTTGCGTATCGACTGTTCTCTGAAATTCGAAACGCTGTGGCAGGGCGGCGCCAATGAGCGCGTTTCGCCCTGTCGCACCTATACACATCTATGCGACTTTCACCGCCAGCACACGGCAAGGGTGAGTCGGCCCCCTTTTCCGCATGCAATCGCATACCGTTTCAATTTGTCGCATGTGAAAAACACGTAAGGCTGACCCGGCGTCACCCAAGCTGCTTTGCGAGGTGGACAAAGGTGGATCTACAACACAGCGCAATCACTTGCTTTTCATGGAAAAAATTCCATGTGGCAAAAAATTTTGCTGCATTGACACCTTTGGCTGAAAACAAATTTACAAAAAAATCGTTCGGTTTAGCGCTCTTATTACAATTTTTTCAAAATTCCCTATAGTGTCTTTGACATTGAAAGCTGCTCGCGCTGCCTGATCAGGCGACATGCCGCGTCTTTCATTAATGCTCAAGGAGGAACCAGAATGCCCAGCGATACAGCAGAACGCAAAAGCTATGCGCCATCCGCGGAGATGGTCGCACGCGCACATGTTGATGCAGCCAAATACGATGAAATGTATGCGGCCTCGATGAATGATCCTGATGCATTCTGGGGAGAGCATGGCCTGCGCCTTAACTGGATCAAGCCCTATACCAAGGTGAAGAATACGTCGTTTCAACCCGGCAAGGTTGACATCAAATGGTTCGAGGATGGCACCCTGAACGTGGCGGCCAATTGCATCGACCGGCATCTGGAGACCCGCGGCGATCAGACGGCAATCATTTTTGAACCCGACAATCCGAATGAGGACGCGCAACATATCACCTATCGCGATCTGCATCGCTCGGTCAGCCGGATGGCCAATGTTCTGAAAAAGCTGGGCGTGACCAAGGGCGACCGGGTCGTGATCTATCTGCCGATGATCCCCGAAGCGGCCTATGCGATGTTGGCCTGTGCGCGCGTCGGCGCGATTCACTCCATCGTTTTTGCAGGATTCTCACCTGATGCTCTGGGCGCACGTGTGAACGGTTGTGATGCCAAGTTGGTGATCACCGCCGACGCCGCACCGCGCGGCGGACGCAAGACCAAGCTGAAAGACAACGTCAACCAAGCGCTGCTGCATGATGTTGATGAGGTGAAATGCCTTGTGGTCAAGCGCACCGGAGATCAGGTGGCATGGCGCAAGGGGCTGGATTTCTGGCTGCATGAAGAGATGGAAACCGTGGGCGACGATTGCCCACCCGAAGAAATGAACGCCGAAGACCCGTTGTTCATCCTCTATACCTCGGGCTCGACCGGGCAGCCCAAGGGCGTGGTGCATACCTCGGGCGGCTATCTGGTGTTTGCGTCAATGACGCAGGAAATCACCTTTGACTATCACAAGGGCGATGTCTTCTGGTGCACGGCGGATGTGGGCTGGGTCACGGGCCACAGCTATATCGTCTACGGGCCTCTGGCCAATGGTGCGACCACGGTGATGTTTGAGGGCGTGCCGACATACCCGGATGCCAGCCGCTTTTGGCAGGTCTGCGAAAAGCACAAAGTTACGCAGTTTTATACTGCGCCAACCGCACTACGCGCATTGATGGGCCAGGGCAATTCGTTCGTGGAAAGCTGTGATCTAAGCAGCCTGCGGGTGCTGGGCACCGTGGGCGAGCCGATCAACCCCGAAGCTTGGAATTGGTATAATGACGTGGTTGGTGGCGGGCGTTGCCCGATTGTCGATACATGGTGGCAGACCGAAACCGGCGGCCACATGATGACTCCCCTGCCCGGCGCGCATGCGACCAAGCCCGGCGCCGCGATGAAGCCGTTCTTTGGCGTGAAGCCGGCGGTATTGGAGCCGACATCGGGCGAGGAAATACTGGACTACCCCACCGATGGGGTGCTGTGCATCGCAGACAGCTGGCCGGGTCAGATGCGCACCATATGGGGTGATCATGAGCGGTTCGAGAAAACCTATTTCGGCGATTACAAAGGCTATTACTTTGCCGGTGATGGCTGCAAACGCGATGAGGACGGCGATTTCTGGATTACCGGTCGTGTCGATGACGTGATCAACGTTTCAGGCCACAGAATGGGTACCGCCGAAGTGGAAAGCGCGTTGGTGGCGCATGCGTCGGTGGCCGAGGCGGCGGTGGTCGGCTATCCGCACGACATCAAGGGGCAAGGCATCTATTGCTATGTCACCCTGATGAACGGGGTCGAACCGAGCGAGGAGTTGCGCAAGGAACTGCGCACTTGGGTGCGTCAAGAAATCGGCCCGATTGCCAGCCCTGATCTGATCCAATGGGCGCCGGGCCTGCCGAAGACCCGCTCGGGCAAGATCATGCGCCGCATCCTGCGCAAGATCGCCGAGGACGATTTCGGCGCGTTGGGCGACACCTCGACACTGGCGGAACCCGGCGTTGTGGATGAACTGATCGAAAACCGTATGAACAAGGGGTAAATGCCATGACCTCTTCAACCACGACAGTTGCGCCCGTTTTGATCCTTCTCGGCCCTCCGGGGGCCGGGAAAGGCACGCAGGCGCGTAAACTGGAAGAAAAATTCGGGCTTGTGCAGCTTTCGACCGGTGATCTTCTACGCGCCGCCGTGGCGGCGGGCACCGACGCAGGCAAGGCCGCCAAAGCGGTAATGGAGGCCGGTGATCTGGTCAGCGACGAGATCGTCATCGCCATCCTGCGCGACCGTCTGATTGAGTCTGACTGTGTGCGCGGTGTGATCCTTGACGGGTTCCCGCGCACCGGCGCGCAGGCTGAGGCGCTGGATGCGCTGCTCTCCGAAACCGGTGGGCGGATCAACGCAGCGATCAGCCTTGAGGTGGAAGATTCCGAAATGGTGACGCGCATTTCGGGGCGCTTTACCTGCGGCAACTGTGGTGAGGGCTATCACGATACGTTCAAGCCCACTGTTAAGGACGGCGTATGTGACAAATGCGCCAGCACCGACATGAAACGGCGCGCCGATGACAACGCCGAAACCGTGGCGCAGCGGCTTGAGGCCTATCACGCCCAGACCGCGCCGTTGATTGCCTATTACGAAGGGCGTGGCGTGCTGCAACGGATTGATGCCATGGGCGATATCGCCGCAATTGGCCAAGGGTTGAGCGCGATTGTCACCAAGGCAGTCGCGTAAGGGACGGCGGGAGCGCGGATGAGCCGCGCTCTTGTAAGGAAATCTGGAACGAAGGGGAGGACGCTTCATGTCCGACAACTCATCCAATAACGCATATTGGTCGACCAATTTGCGCATCATTCTGATCAGCCTCGTCATCTGGGCGCTGGTCTCTTTCGGGTTCGGCATCCTGCTGCGCCCAATGCTGAGCGGTATTGCCGTCGGCGGAACCGACCTGGGCTTCTGGTTTGCCCAACAGGGTTCGATCCTTGTCTTCCTGGCGATCATCTTTTTCTACGCATGGCGTATGAACAAGCTCGACCGGGAACACGGCGTCGAAGAAGAATAAGAGGGATCACGAGAGACAATGGATCAGTTTACAATCAACCTGCTGTTTGTGGGCGCGTCATTCGCGATCTACATCGGCATCGCGATCTGGGCCCGTGCGGGCTCCACATCAGAATTCTATGCCGCAGGCCGCGGCGTCCATCCTGTCACCAATGGCATGGCCACGGCGGCGGACTGGATGTCGGCGGCCTCATTCATTTCAATGGCTGGGCTTATCGCCTTTACCGGCTATGACAACTCAACCTACCTGATGGGTTGGACCGGTGGCTATGTGCTACTGGCGCTCTTGCTGGCGCCTTACCTGCGCAAGTTCGGCAAATACACCGTGTCGGAATTCATTGGTGATCGTTTTTACAGCTCGACCGCGCGGCTTGTCGCAGTGCTCTGTCTGATCATCGCTTCGACCACCTATGTGATCGGCCAGATGACCGGCGTGGGCGTGGCCTTTGGCCGTTTTCTTGAAGTTTCCAACACAACCGGTCTGCTGATCGGCGCTTGTGTGGTGTTTGCCTATGCCGTTTTCGGCGGCATGAAGGGTGTGACCTATACCCAGGTGGCGCAGTATGTCGTGCTGATCCTAGCCTATACCATTCCGGCGGTGTTCATCTCGCTGCAACTGACCGGCAATCCGGTTCCCGCATTGGGCCTGTTTGGCGATCACGTCGCCAGCGGCGAGCCGTTGCTGGCCAAGCTTGACGCCATCGTCAAGGAGTTGGGCTTTAACGAATACACAACGCAGCATGGCGACACGCTCAACATGGTGCTCTTCACCCTGTCGCTGATGATCGGCACCGCCGGTTTGCCGCATGTCATCATGCGCTTCTTCACCGTGCCGCGCGTGGCGGATGCCCGCTGGTCGGCCGGTTGGGCGCTGGTCTTCATTGCGCTGCTTTATCTGACCGCACCTGCGGTTGGGGCGATGGCGCGCCTCAACATCACCGAGATGATGTGGCCAAATGGCGGTATCGAAGGCGGCGCCGTAACGCTTCAGCAGATCGACGAAGATGAGCAGTATGACTGGATGGCAACGTGGCAGACAACCGGTCTTCTCAACTGGGAAGACAAGAACGGCGACGGCGCGATCCAGTATTACAACGACAACAACGCCGATTTGCAGGCGCTGGCGACAGAGAAAGGCTGGTCCGGCAACGAATTGACCAACTTCAACCCGGATATCCTGGTGCTTGCCAACCCGGAAATTGCCAACCTGCCCTCCTGGGTGATCGGTCTGGTGGCGGCGGGTGGTCTTGCGGCCGCGCTCTCGACTGCGGCGGGCCTGCTGCTGGCAATCTCTTCGGCGGTCTCGCACGATCTTATCAAGGGTTCGATCAATCCGCGCATTTCGGAAAAGGGCGAGCTTTTGTCAGCGCGTATTGCCATGGCCGTGGCGATCGTTGTTGCGACCTATCTGGGTCTGAACCCACCGGGCTTTGCAGCACAGACAGTGGCCTTGGCCTTTGGGCTTGCGGCAGCGTCTATCTTCCCAGCCCTGATGATGGGGATCTTCTCGACCAAGATCAACAATGTCGGTGCCGTGGCGGGTATGCTGTCGGGTCTTACCGTGACGCTGGTCTATATCTTCCTGCACAAGGGATGGTTGTTCATTCCGGACACCAACAGCTTCACCGATGCCGATCCTCTGCTCGGGACGATCAAATCGACATCGTTCGGTGCGGTTGGTGCCGCGATAAACTTTATCGTGGCTTATGTTGTATCGGGAATGACCAAGGAAACTCCGCAGGAGATCAAGGATCTGGTGCAAAGCGTACGCGTTCCACGTGGCGCAGCAGCGGCCCAGGATCACTGACGGAATGCGGCGGGTGACCCCTTCGTGGCCGCCCGCCCTTTGGTAATCTGGTCCTGTCCGGTAGAGATCGGGCAGGACTTTTCATTTTGATGCAAGGCTGAACCAAAAAAATGCCGCTGACCCACGAGCAGATCCTGAATTTTCTGAAATCCGTGCATCCCTATGACGCGCTGCCGCTTGACGCGCTGTTAGAGTTGGTGCCGCAGTTTGACGTCTGGAAGGTCGCGCGGGACTTTGCGGTGTACGATTTCGGGGAAAAACTACCGGGGCTGTTTCTCATCTATGAAGGTGCGGTCGAGATCCGTGATGAAAACGATGAAGTGGTCAGTCATCTTGGTCTGCGAAATTCATTTGGTGAACGTGGCTTGATGCGCGATGGCATTGCGATGACATCGGCGCGCGCCGATGAGAACTCGATCCTGCTGGTGCTGCCTCCTGATGCGTTTCATGCGATGCTCGCCGCTCAGGCACCGGCTGCACGTTTCTTCGATCGCGCCCGAAGCCCCCGTCCGCGCGGCAATGATCTGGCCACCAGCCGCGTTGAGACCCTGATGGCAGGTGATCCGATCACCTGCAAACCCGAGACCACGGTGCAGCAGGCCGCACGCAAGATGCGTGACAAGCGGGTTTCTTCGCTCTGCGTGATCGCGCCGAAAAAAACGCTGATCGGCATCGTTACGACCCGCGATCTTTCGGGTAAGGTTTTGGCCGAAGCGATGGCGATGGATACGCCCGTTTCAGAGGTGATGACCGCCGACCCGATCACGCTGGCTCCTTCTGCTATCGGCTCGGATGTGCTGCATCTGATGATGGAGCGTCGCATCGGGCATGTACCGATTGTCGAGGCGGGACGGTTGGTGGGGATCGTCACGCAGACAGATCTGACCCGGTTTCAGGCCGTCAGTTCGGCCGAATTGGTCAGCGAGATCGCCCATGCCGAAACCGCAGAGGCCATGGCAACGGTCACCGCGCGTATTCCGCAGCTTCTGGTGCAATTGGTGGCAGGCGGCAACCGCCACGAAGTTGTTACACGTCTGATCACCGACATCGCCGATACCGCCACGCGGCGCCTTCTGACACTGGCCGAGGCCAAGCTGGGACCACCACCAGTTCCCTATCTGTGGCTCGCTTGTGGCAGCCAAGGACGGCAAGAACAAACCGGTGTGTCGGATCAGGACAATTGCCTGTTTCTCGACGATGGCGTGAGCGACGCCCAAAGGACGGGCTATTTTGCCGATTTGGCAAAGTTCGTCAGCGATGGGCTTGATACCTGCGGTTACGTCTATTGCCCGGGTGACATGATGGCGACCAATCCACGCTGGTGTCAGCCAATGCGCGTCTGGAAAAGCTATTTCGCAGGTTGGATCCGCAAGCCGGACCCGGAAGCGCAAATGCTCTCTTCGGTAATGTTTGATTTGCGCCCGATCGGCGGGGATGCGGCGCTTTTTGCGGATCTGCAGAGCGAAACGCTGAAAGCGGCCAGCGAGAACTCGATCTTTGTCGCCCATATGGTGAGCAATTCCTTGAAACATGCGCCACCGCTGGGGTTGTTGCGCGGGCTGGCGACGATCCGCTCGGGCGAGCACCGGCGCGCGATAGACATGAAACACAACGGCGTGGTCCCGATTGTCGATCTGGCCCGGATTTACGCCTTGCAGGGGCAGCTTGTGCCGGTCAACACGCGTGCGCGGCTGGAAGAAGCGCGTGAGAAAGGACAACTCTCGAAGTCGGGAGCAAGCGATCTGCTTGACGCGTATGATCTGATCGCGGAGACTCGGCTATTGCACCAGGCGCGACGGATCAAAGCCGGAGCGGCGCCGGACAATTTTCTCAATCCCAGCGATCTGTCGGATTTTGAGCGCAGCCATCTGCGTGACGCCTTTGTGGTGGTAAAGACCATGCAATCAGCCATCGGCCACGGGCGCGGGATGTTGAGTTAGACCAGTTCCCACCGGCACCCCGGGAGGATCGGGTGGCGATGGGGCGATAATGGGAGGAATGCCATGTTTTTCGAATTGGTCGCCACGATTGTGGCCGGGATTGCTGCTGCGGGCGTGGTGATGTTGATCAACAAGCTTGTGGGCGGGCGCATCGCGAAATGGTTTTTGCCGGTGGCGGCCGCTGGGGCCATGCTCACTGTTACGATCGTCAACGAATATGGCTGGTTTCCACGCACCAAGGTCAATCTGCCCGAGGGGTTCATCATCGCCGAGACGGTGGAGAACAAGGCGCTCTATCGTCCCTGGACTTACGTGCGCCCCTATGTCGAACGCTTTGCCGCGATCAATGCCGGGTCGCTTAAGACCCACGCCGCGCAGCCCGGTTGGAAACTCGCCGATGTGTATCTGTTCGGACGGTGGGCGCCGGTGCACAGGTTTCCCGTATTGGCCGATTGCCAGGGCACGCGGCGCGCGGCACTGACCGATGGCGTCGCGTTTGGCACGGATGGTCAAATCGCCGGAATCGAATGGGTGCCGGTCGCCGGGGACGATCCTATCCTTGTCGCAATCTGCGGAGCGGGTTGATGTTTGCCCGACTCAGCCTGCGGCTTCGTGTTTTCCTGTTCTTTCTCTTCATCGCCGTGTCGGGAATTGTGATTGTCGGCCTTGCGCTGTTGGTCGGTTATCGTCGGATGGAGACCGGCGCGGAAGCTTCGGCGTTTCTCTTTGCAGCAATTTTATCGGGTTTCGGGCTGATCGCGGTGTCCGCGGGGGTCTGGCTTTTGTTTGATGAAAATGTCGCCAAGCCAATCGAACGTCTGGCCGCGAGCATGCGCAGTCGTGCTCATGCTGGGGTCAATATTTCGCTGAATGCGCATCAGGCGCGATACCTCGGCGATCTTGCTCCGGCGGCAGAGGCGGTCAGTGGGCAGCTGTCGCAATCAACGATGGAGGCCGCAGAAGTGGTCGCAAGCCAGACCGCAAAGTTGGCAGCGGATAAAGATCGTCTGACGGCGCTTCTCACCGAGATTCCCGTGGCCATGGTGGTGATCAGCCCGAACCATCAAATCGTGCTCTATGATGGTCAGGCAGCGGCTGTTCTGGGTCAGGTGCATGTGCCACGGCTCAACGCTTCGATTTTTGATTATCTGCGCGAGGAAGAGCTTCTGAGCGCCCACGCAGAACTGATGCAAACCCGCGCCGAAGTGCGGTTTGAGGCCCGCGGAACCGAGGGCAACCTGAGCTTTGAGGCGCGGCTGAAACCCTTGGGGCATGCGCCGGGTTACATGATCGTGATTGACGATACGCACGCGCTGATCCCGCCCGACGCCGCGCGCCCGTTGATCTATGATTTTGATCTGATGGCTCAGGAGGTGCAGCCTGAACTTGAAAACCGGCCTATCGCGGCGCTGACCTTTGTGGTGTTTGATACCGAAACGACCGGGTTGCAACCCAACCGAGACGAGATCGTGCAGATTGGCGCGGTGCGCGTGGTCAATGGCAAGATCGTGCGGGGCGAAGTGATCGACCAGTTGGTCAATCCGGGCATGAAAATCCCCCCCGCTTCGACCAAGGTGCATGGGGTGAGCGACGCGATGGTTGCGGATGCGCCAGATATTCACACAGCCGGGCGGCGTTTTCATGCCTTTGCACGAGAGTCCGTTATTGTTGCGCATAATGCGCCCTTTGACATGGCGTTCTTGCGCCGACACGGGGCAGCATCGGGGCTTACCTGGGATCATCCTATCCTCGACACGGTGCTACTCTCTGCCGTGCTGTTTGGAGCGAGTGAAACGCATACGCTTGATGCGCTTTGCGAAAGGCTGGGGGTGAGTATTCCGCCCGCGCTGCGCCACACGGCTCTTGGCGACGCACAAGCCACGGCCGAGGTGCTGTGCAAAATGCTTCCCATGCTAAGTTCGCGCGGATTTGGGAGTTTTGGCGAGGTGGTGTGCCAGACCCGCAAGCACGGACGGTTGTTGCAGGATCTGAACTGAGCCGAGGCCCTTGCCCGGCTCAGACGGATTGCAACAGTGTTTCAACGCGGGCGCACACCTCCTCCGCCGCCTTTTCGCGCACCGGACCATAGCCCCGGATGTCCATCGGGGCTGCAAGGATTGCTTGAATGGTTTCAGGTGACAGTGACGTCGCACACTCGACCACGCGGCTCAAAACCCCTTCGAACCATGTCAGCAGTTCCCGATCCAGCTTGCGATCAGCGGAGAAGCGAAACGGGTCAAGAGCTGTGCCGCGCAGCCCTTTCCTGCGTGCAAGGAAGCGCAAAACAGGGGACATCCATGGACCAAACTCACGCTTCTTTGGACGGCCACGAGTGTCTTTTCCAAGCGGAAGCAACGGCGGCGAGAGGTGATACCTCACCTTGAAGTCACCTTCGAATTCTCGTGCCAGCTGTTCGCCAAAACCCATCTCGCTGTGGAGGCGTGCAACCTCGTATTCATCCTTGATGGCCATCAATTTGAAGAGCGATTTTGCGGCAAGCATCAGGGCAGTTTCTTGCAACGGTTCGGGCAATTCTCCTTGGAAAGCCGACAATGAGTCGCGATAGCGCGTGGCATAGGCAGAATCCTGATAGCCGGTGAGGAATTCGGCGCGCCGATCAATCAATTCCTCAAGCGTCTGCGCCTTGGGGGCCTCATCACGCATGTAGGTCATCAATGCCTCGGGGTTGCCTGCCAGCACGCGGCCCAGATCAAACGCACGGGCGTTCTTTTCGACGGCAACGCCATTCAGCAAGATCGCCTGTTTCATCGCCAATACGCTTACCGGGACCATGCCGCGTTGCCACGCCGCGCCCAAAAGGATGATATTGGCGAAAACGCTGTCGCCCATCAAGGTTTCGGAAATCCGGTTGGCATCGAAGGCCGTGACATGGTTCGTGCCAACGGTCTTGCGGATCAGGGCTTCGCGTTCGTCGACCCTGAGATCGGCATCGCGATGCAAGACCAGATCACCGGTGGGCATTTCGGCGCGGTTGAGCACCACTTGGGTTCCCTTGCGGTAATGCAGTGAGGCCTTGGGGGCCGAAGCCACCACCGCATCACAAGCAATCACCGCCTCGGCACCGCGCGCTTCGATCCGCACCTGGTTGATCGCATCGGGTGTATCGGCGAGCCGGACATAGCCCAGCACGGTGCCGAATTTCTGCGCGAACCCGGTGAAGTCGAGCACACTCGACCCTTTGCCTTCGAGATGCGCCGCCATGGTGACGAGCGCGCCCAACGTCACCACGCCGGTGCCGCCAACCCCCGCGACCAGCAGATCGTAGGGCGTATCGAGTGTGGGCAGGTCGGGCAATGGCAGCGCTTCGATCAACCCGGCCACGTCGATATCCGCCATATCACGCTTGCGCCGGGTGGCGCCTTCGATAGTCACAAAGCTGGGACAGAAACCATTCACACAGGTGAAATCCTTGTTGCAGGTATTGAGGTTGATCTTGCGTTTGCGTCCGAATTCGGTCTCTTTCGGCTCGACGCTCAGGCAATTGCTCTCGACCGAACAATCGCCGCAACCTTCGCAGACAAGATCATTTATCACCGCGAATTTCTTCGGGTCTTCCAGCGTGCCACGCTTGCGGCGGCGTCGCTTTTCGGTGGCGCAGGTTTGCTCGTAGATCAGCACTGTGACGCCAGGAATTTCGCGCAATTCGCGCTGCACGGTATCGAGCGCATCGCGGTGAGTGAAGGTTGTCCCGGCCGGGAAGTCGGAGCGGTTGAATTTGCCCGGATCATCCGAAACCAGAGCAATGCGCTGCACCCCCTCACCCCGGCAGGTCTGGGCGATACCGGCCACGCTGACGGGGCCATCTACGGGCTGACCGCCGGTCATCGCAACGGCATCGTTGTAGAGGATCTTGTAGGTGATGTTGGTGTTTGCGGCGACGGCCTGACGGATGGCGAGTGAACCGGAATGATACCAAGTGCCTTCGCCGAGGTTCTGGAACTTGTGATGACCCCCACAAAAGCGCGATGCGCCAACCCAAGGCACCCCTTCTCCACCCATCTGGGCATAGCCGTCGGTGTTGCGATCCATCCAGCTTGCCATGACGTGACACCCGATGCCCGAACCCGCCGTACTGCCATCGGGCAGTTTGGTCGAGCTGTTGTGCGGGCACCCCGAGCAGAAATAAGGCGTGCGGGTAGCGCCGGGCAGGCTGAGAACTGGGGGTGGTGTTTCGGTGAGCGCGCGGGCCTTCTCGGGCAAGTTCTCGCCCGGAAAGAACGCATCGAGCCGATCAGCGACAATCGGCGCCAAGATCAAGGGAGAGAGTTCGCCTGTCCAAGGGATCAGCGGCTCGCCAATGGCGCGATGCTTGCCCACCATCCGTTCGGGCTTGGCACCGGGCCAGTCATAGAAATACTCTTTGAACTGGCTCTCGATGATGCCGCGTTTCTCTTCGACGACCAGCACTTCCTTCTTGCCGCTCACAAAAGCCAACGCATCGCGGCGCGCCAGCGGCCAGACCATGCCGACCTTGTAAATGTCGATGCCAAGTGTCCGGCATTTCGCTTCGTTCAGACCCAGCAGGCGCAGCGCCTCCATCAGATCAAGATGGCCCTTGCCGGTGGTGACGATACCGAAGGTGGCGTCGGAAATGTCATAGATGCGCCGATCAATCGGATTTGCCTCGACAAAGGCTTCTACCGCGTCGAGCTTGTGACCGATACGGGTTTCGATCTCGACACTGGGCAGATCGGCGCGGCGCACATGCAGACCACCCTTGGGATAGGTATAGTCAGGCGTGGCAAACACACGCGAAGGCAGCAATTCGACCGATTGCCCGGCCTCGACCGTTTCGGAAATTGCCTTGAACCCTACCCAAGCGCCGCTGAAGCGCGACAACGCCAGCCCGTATTCGCCGAACATGAGATATTCGGCGATGCTCGCCGGGTTGAGCGTCGGCATGAACCACGCCATGAAAGCGACGTCGCTCTGGTGCGGCATCGACGACGACACACAGCCGTGATCATCTCCCGCAACCACCAACACGCCGCCATTGGGCGACGAGCCATAGGCATTACCGTGTTTCAGGGCATCGCCCGAGCGATCCACTCCCGGCCCCTTGCCATACCACATCGAGAAGACACCCTCGACCTCGCAAGCAGGATCGAGAGCGGCCTGTTGCGCCCCCAATACGACCGTGGCACCAAGGTCTTCATTGACTGCAGGGAGGAATTCAATCTTGTTCTTTTCAAGTTGATCGCGGCTGCGCCAGAGTTCGAGATCTACCCCGCCCAGAGGCGACCCGCGATAACCTGAAACAAAACCGGCAGTGTTCAGCCCCGCCGCACGGTCACGGCGCGCCTGATCAAAGATGATGCGGACAAGGGCCTGTGTACCGGTCAAAAACACTCGCCCATCTGTGCGCGCATACCGATCAGTCAGCTTGTAGGTCTCAAATGCAGGTTTTGGGGTCGACATCGCGGGCTCCTTGAATTCAGCGCTCAGTATAGATCAAGAGCCTTGAAAAATACGGTCAGATGTCGGATGAATATCTGCAAATCTGGCAAATATTTTCAAAACGGCTGCCATTCCGGGAAACCATTTCATGCCTGCACTCGACGCGGTCGATTCTCAGATCATTACGCTTCTCAAGGAAGACAGCCGCGTGTCAGTCGCTGTTCTTGCCGAAAAGGTTGGGCTTTCGACCTCGACGTGTTGGCGGCGGATCAGCGCGCTCGAAAAACGAGGCGTGATCCGCAAGTTCAGCATCGTGACCGATGACGCGGCACTTGGGCTTGCGTTCAAGGCCATCGTTCATGTCCACCTGGCCCGGCACAGGCGCCCCGAAATCGAAGCCTTCTACAAGGCGGTACGCGCCAAACCAGAGGTGCGCGAATGTTACGCCACCACCGGGCAGTCAGATTGCCATCTTTTCGTGCAATGCGCCGATCTGGCGGCGTATAACAGATTTCTCGACGGATTTCTCTATGACATGCCCGCCGTGGCCAGCGCTCAGACCAACGTGGTGCTGCGCACGATCAAGTCCGAAGCCTGACGCCGCCCCTATCCGACCTGACTAGATGTCATAGGTGGGCAGCTTGTCCAAGGCCGCTTTCAACGCATCGCCCCAGCCCGATGCGATAGAATGGTAAACTGCGTCTTGAGCTTCGATTCGCCCCTGCCGATCAGTAGAAAAGCAATCATTTTCATACACATGCACATCGAATGGCAAGCCGACCGAAAGGTTCGACTTAACCGTTGAGTCAAACGAGACCAACAGCAACCGCAGGGCTTCGGGAAAGCTCAGATCGGGATCATAGGCGCGCACGAGGATCGGTTTGCCGTATTTCGTCTCGCCGATCTGAAAAAACGGCGTGTCGTCTGTGATCTCGATGAAGTTGCCCTGCGGATAGACAAGAAAGATGGTTGGCTTTCCGCCCTTGATCTGACCGCCGACAATGACAGACGCGCTGAATTGATCGTCCGAGGTCTGGCCCGTGGGGCTGGAATAGGCGATCACTTCCTTCAGAGTCGCCCCCACCAGGCGCGCTACCTGAAACATCGACGGTTGATTGAGGATGCCGGGGTCGCGATCCTCGACCGCCTGCGAGCGTTCCTCAAGCAGGCTGATCATCGCTTGCGTCGTGGCCAGATTGCCCGCCGTCATGATCGTGATGGCGCGTTCACCGGGCACTGACCAGCTGAACATCTTGCGGCTTGTCGAAAAATTGTCGACACCGGCATTGGTCCGGGTGTCTGCCATGAACACGAGGCCGGTGTTGAGCCGCATCCCGACACAATAGGTCATCCGAGTCGTTCCCAGGGAGGTATTCCCTATCACTGATTTACTGCTGGACCTGCAAAGATACAATCATCGACTCAACCGCCACACCATGACGCAGTCCCGAGATCGGCGCGGCATCATGGGCATCGCGCCCGATCGCGATGCGCGCATAGCGTTCGTCAGGTGCGACACCGTTGGATACATCAAAACCGACCCAGCCCAGCCCATCGACATGCACCTCGGCCCAGGCATGGCTGGCATCCTGATCAACCCTGTCGTTCATCATCAGGTAGCCACTGACATAGCGCGCGGGCAACCCTGCGAGACGGGACGCAGAAATAAAGATGTTGGCGTGATCCTGACAGACGCCGCGCCCGATCTCGACCGCGCCCTCGGCTGTGATGCTGGTGTCGGTATGGCCTGTGCCGTAGGGTACCGCCTCGATCACCGCCGCCGAGAGTTCATGCAATCCGTTGAGTAAGCTGTCGGCGCGCGCCACAGTGTTGGCCAGTTTTTCGATACGCTTTCCCGGTCTGGTCAGAGCCGTCGGCTGTGCGAAATACCAGAGCGGTGCGCGGCCATAGACCATCCCGAGAACACCGGCTGAATCACGCGTGTTGACCGTGCCGTGCGCCCTGATGATCAGCTTTCTCGTGCCGATATCGGCGCTGACAAGATCAACGTGGTTGCCGTAATGATCGCGATAGCTGGTTTCGATCTTGCCGCCTTCGATTTCGATCTGCCAATCCTCGATCTCTTGCAACTCGGACGGCAGAGGGCGCAGTCTTACCTTTTGCAGCGCGTAATCGACGGGCACGTCATAGTCATATTGCGTCGTATGTTTGATCCGAAGCTGCATCTATCTGTTGAACCTGTAATCCTGTTCGATCTGTTGACCGAGGCTCGCTATATCGCGCAGTAACGAGCCGATAAATTCGTGCAGACCTTCTTCGAAGATCGACCCGATATCGCGCCCCTTAAGCCGCGCATTGAGCGCCTCTGCCTGCGCGAGGCAGGGCCGTTTGTCGTCGTATTCTTCCGCAAGGTAGGTCAGATATTCAACAAGGCCCGACGCGCAGAACGCCAGTGAGCGCGGCATGCGTCGATCCAGAATCAGGAAACTGGCGATACCTGTCGGGGTATATCCGCCATCAACCGCCCCGCGATAAGAGCGATAGGCAGAGACCGAACGCAGGATCGTTTCCCACTGAATATTGTCCATCCGGCTACCTACCAGTGCGGGCGACGGCAACAACGCATAGTATTTTACGTCGATGATCCGGGCGCTACTATCGGCGCGCTCGATCAATGTCCCCAGACGGCAGAAATCATACGAGTCTGTGCGCAGCATCGTTCCGTGCATCGCACCGCGCACCAGCGCGGATTGGTGGCGGATGGTGGCAAGAACCTCGGGCAGATCGGTTTCCGGGATCGGCGCGCTCAGCACGTCCTTCAGGAGCATCCATGTTTCGTTCACCGCCGACCAGACTTCTGACGTGAGCGCGGTGCGCACCAGGCGTGCATCATCGCGCGCCGCCTTGATGACCGACAGGACCGAACTTGGATTATTAGCGTCGCGCAGCAGGAAATCTGTGACATGGCTACTGTCATAGCTTGAATGTTTGGCCTCATAGGCCGATTGCGCCGCCGAGGTGACGATGACCGATTTCCATTCGCTTTCCGGGTCGGTCGAACGGGTAAGCGCCATGCGAAACCCAGCTTCTATAAGGCGCGCGGTATTCTCTGCCCGCTCAAGAAAGCGAAACATCCAGTAAAGTCCACCTGCGGTTTTTCCCAGCATGTCAGCCTTTCAACACCCATGTGTCCTTGGTTCCGCCGCCCTGGCTTGAATTGACCACGAGGCTGCCTTCGGTCAGCGCCACGCGGGTAAGCCCGCCCGGTGTGATTTCGACCCCATTGGGCGAAACCAGCGCGAAGGGGCGCAGATCGACATGGCGCGGTGCAAGGCCGGCTTCGGTAAAGATCGGCACTGTCGAGAGCGACAAGGTCGGCTGGGCGATATAGTTTCCCGGACGTTCCTTGAGCTTGGTGGCGAAAGCGGCGATTTCGCTCTTGCTTGCTGCGGGACCGACGAGCATGCCATAGCCGCCCGAGCCATGCACCTCCTTGACCACCAGATCAGCGAGGTTGTCGAGCACGTATTTGAGTGCCTCGGGCTCGGCACAGCGATGCGTTTCAACGTTCTTCAAGATCGCCTTCTCGCCAGTGTAAAACTCGACGATCGCGGGCATGTAACTGTAGACCGCCTTGTCATCGGCGACGCCGGTACCAGGTGCATTGGCGATGGTGATGTGGCCCGCACGATAGATATCCATGATCCCTGGAACACCCAGCATCGATTCCGGATTGAACGTAAGAGGATCAAGAAACTCATCGTCGACCCGGCGATAGATCACGTCGATCACCTTGTAACCGCATGTCGTGCGCATCGCGATTCGACCATCGACAACCCTGAGATCATGGCCTTCAACCAACTCGACGCCCATCTGGTCGGCGAGAAAGCTATGCTCATAGTAGGCAGAGTTGTGGATCCCCGGCGTCAGAACCACGACACATGGGCGCCCGTCGCAGTTTGCGGGCGCAGAGGCCTCAAGCGAGGCACGCAAGGATTTGGGGTAATCGCTGACGCCCTGCACCCTGATCCGGCTGAAGAGCTCGGGGAACATCTGCAGCATGGTTTCACGGTTTTCCAGCATGTAGCTGACACCCGAGGGCGTGCGCGCGTTGTCTTCGAGTACAAAAAAATCATCTTCGCCGGTACGCACGATATCGGTGCCGACGATATGAGTATAGACATCGCCCGGCGGGCTGAAGTCGATCATTTCTGGCAAGAACGCATCGTTTTGCGCAATGAGGTCGTACGGAATAACCCCGGCACGCAGGATTTCCTGACGGTTGTAGATATCGTGCAGGAAGGCGTTGATCGCGCGCACCCGCTGGTCGATGCCAATGGACAGTTTCGTCCATTCCTTGTCCGACATTATGCGCGGCACCAGATCGAACGGGATCAATCGTTCTTCGGCATCGGCCTGACCGTAAACGTTAAAGGTAATCCCGGTGCGTCGAAAGAAGGCTTCGGCCTCCTGAGACTTACGTGCCAGCCGATCGGTATTTTGTGCGGAAAACCACGTTTCGTATTCGCCATAGGGATGGCGAACCCCGGTTTCGGAAGTCATTTCGCTGAAATGCTTTTGTTTTGCGCTCATGGCCAAAGCCTAGGGTACTGCAAGCACTTTGCAACCTGTAAGCGCGACTATCCGCCTCGCCTGTGGATTATTCACCAGTTTTGGGCAAAAAACCGGCGCTTTGGCCGCGGGGCCTACGGGGCGGTTCAATAGTCACGTTCAAAGAAAATCCCCAGGCTGGTCGTGCCGTCAGAGTTAGCGCTGCCGCGTCCGGTGACAGATGGCGATATCTGGATGTTGAGATTAATCTCGCTTTTGCCGTCGCTGCCGACCGTGACATCGGTGTAGATTTTGTCGGAGATGTATTTTCCGACCGTTGCTTCCGTCTGACCATCCTCGCCGGTGCTGATATCAAGATCGTCGAGCCCGAAATTCTGGCGCAGTTTATCGAGCAATCCGCTGCCACCGCCCGCCAACGTTTGCACGGCAGCTGCCAATTGCACCGCTTGTAGGGCCGAAATCTGCGTCAGGTCGCGGCCAAACAACAACTGAGCCACAATTTCATCTTCCGGCAGGCCCGGGTTGGACGAAAATGTGATCTCAGGGGCCGACGCCAACCCCTCAAGTATGATACGGATCTCTGCGTCTTCTGTGCTGGTGCCCGCAACAAGGTAGAGATAGGGGTCAAAGCCACCTTGCAAACGTGCGTAGCCTTCGCTGAGCGTGAGCCGCTTGCCAAGGATTTCCAGCCGTCCGCGGATCAAATCGAATTGGCCGCGCGGCACCACATTGCGCGTCGTTCCACCCAGCCGCAATTCTCCGCCCAGTTCGGCATCAAGCCCACGCCCGCGCACGAATATGCGCGAGGGCGCACGCAAGAGGATATCGATGGGATAACTCGCGCGGGCGCCACCACCATTTCCACCCCCTTGATCGAGCAACCCGGCGCGCGCGCGAGTCTGTCGCACATCGGCAGGTTCGTTAATGTGTTGCAGGCCAGAGAGTACTTCGGGTATCGCGGGGCCGGCTTCGGTAATCTTGATCTCGGTTGCACCCAGCGTCAGATCAGCGGTGATCTGCGCGCCTGAACGCAGCGGACCACGCAGGGTGATCCGGCCGCTAACGCTGGTGTCGTAGACCGCTCCGTCGCTGATTCCGACACTGGACAATTCGATGCCGATATCACCATTGAACGGCGACGTCAGGATAACCGAACCATTGACGCTGGCCTGTCCGCCGCTGGAAAAGGTCCCGCGACCGTCAATATTGGCGCGCCCACCCGACAGGCTGATCGTGGCCACGATCGGCGTAACACTCAGCTTTTGCTCTGGCAGGATCAATCGCCCACCATCGGTTGTGACCTGGCCCGAAAGCGAATTCAGGGCCAGCGGGCCAGCGAGCGATAAATTGAAACTGGCCTGCCCTGCCACCTGATTGGGGGTGATGTAGGTATTGGCCAGTTCAAGCGGAACCGTGCCGGTGATCGACAAATCCGCGCGACTTGCATTGGCAGCCACCTGACCGGATACGCGCGCGCCTGTCCCCCCCGGTCCTGTGGCGTTGATATCAACCTGCCAGCTCTGCCCGACCAGCTCGGCTGTGCCTTCGGCACTGGCCGGACCGCTTACGCCCGGAGCGATGAGGGCCAGATCGCGCAATGAAGCGTCAAAACGCAGCGCCGTGGTGTTGTCTGTCACCGTGCCAGTGACCAGAGCGCGGCCTTGTGGTGTGATCATCTCGATACGGTCGGCGGTGATGACGCCGCCGGGCCCACGCAACACTTTGCCGGTGAGGGTCGCCTTGCCGCGCAAGAGCGGTTCAGCCATTTGCACACCAAAGCCCAAACTCTGTGTCGTGGCGTCCAACGTCGCTTCGAACGCGCCGTCGCGCGGATCAAACCAGCCGTCGATTACAGCCTCAGCACCGCCTGACAAACGCCGTCCTGCAAGCTCAGAGAAGGGCGTCAGCGTCTGGACTGCGCCGTCAACTTGCCCGGTAATCCGGGTGACTTCACCCCTGGCAAGCATGACAACTGCCTTGGTCGTGGCGCGCGCGCCGCCCGGGCCGGTGGCTTGCAGGTCAACCGCCCAATCCGTTCCCGTCTGGCGCAGATTGCCCGACAGGGTTGCAGGGCCGGAAAGCCCAGCCGATATGGGCGCCGTGTCGGTGATTTTGCTGTCGAGCGTGAGTGCGCTTAGCCCGGTGGCAAGCGTTCCGGAGACATCGGCACTGAGTTGGTCGTTCGTGATCTTAAAGCGGTCGATGCTGGTGCCGGCTTCATCACGTCGGACCGCCAGATCGAGTCGGCTTTCCCCGACCAGAAGCGGATCAATGCGCGGCTGGCCAATGCGCAGTTCAGTGCCAGTGCCACGGGCCGTGACATCAAAAATCCCGGAAAGCGGGAAGACCGCACCCGAAACCTCGAGCACCGCGCCACCTTTGACATCCATGCCACTAAGGCTTGCAAAGCGCGACAGGTCCTCGGCCTTGAGCGACACCTTGCCTTCTGCCGAGAGGTTCAGCTGATCGCTCAGACCTTTCAGCGTGGCGCGACCGTTTAGCCCGTAATCTGTGCCGCTGACCACCAGATCGTTGAGCTCAAGCGGAGCGTCTTCGGACCAAACGAAATGCAATCCCCCCGTGAGGCGAGGCCCGATTGCTTCGGCCAGAGCCGGGTCGCGCGGCGCGATTTCAAGCGCGGCATATGTGGCATTGCCGCGCAGCTGGCCAATGGCGCTACCTTCGCCTTGAACCAAGCTTCCAGAGCCGGTCAAGCGCAGTTCGCCAATATCGATTTCGGAGCGTTCAAGCGCGTCCACGGCGATTTCAGCACGCCAGGAATCGCCCACGGCACGATCATAATCGAGCTTCAATTGCGCGCCCGTCACACGGGTTTGCCCCCCCGGCAGAGGCAGAAGAACGGGCGCGCCGCTGTCATCAGCGATCTGCCCGGTCAAGGAAAACGCTTCGGGCCAGCTGTCGGCCCCAAGGGCAAGTTGGCCAGCCAACTGAAGCGCGCGGGTGTTCAGTTCCAGGTTATCAAGCTCGAGACGACCATCTTCCTGGCGTGTGCCAGAAAGCTTGAGGCGGATATCGGGGCCGAAAAATGCTCGATAATCAGGCAGGAACAGCGGCGCGATGTCACCGCCCAAATCTGCGGTGAAGGCACGGTAGTCAAGCGTGTCGTCATCAATCGGGGATGATCCACCCGTCAATGTCACCTTGCCCTTGAGACGTGGCGTTTCGTCAGTCGCCAACTTTATGTCAGCAGCAAAATCATCGAGCGGCCCCGCGCCCTTGATCGCAAGATCGATCGAAGGTCTGCCCGGAAGTCCGATCAGATTTGAGGCAATGCCGTTCTCAGTTTCCGAAAGGGACAACGCCAGATCGAGAAAGCGCGTGGCATTGGTGTAGTTAGCCTTGAGCGTAAGATCGCCTTTGGTGCCGTCGATCCGATTGATGGCAAGTGCGGCCTGCCCTGCCCCATCCACAAGTTGCGCCGACCCTTGTAGCGAAACCACTGCAGCGGCGCCAAAAAGCGCTTCGCCGAGCGAGACCTTGTCAACCTTGAGTGTGCCAATCTTTACCGACACGGGCAGATCGGGCAATGCAAAGCCTGATGCTTCGGGTGACGGGACGCTTTCAGTGCCGATCTCAGGAGCGCGTGGTAGCAGAATTTCCTCGGCGGACAATTCGGTGATGTCGAGATCACCGCGCAAAAGCGATGCGCGGTTCCAATCGAGCGTTAGCTTGCGCAGGGTGATCCAGACGCCCTTGTCATCCGCGATGGTCAACTCGTCAATAGTGGCGCGACTACTGAGTGCACCGGCAAAACCGGTGATGCGCACCTGACGCCCGGCATCCGACAGGTTGTCTTCCAGAAACGCCTGAAGATAGCCGCGATCATCCTCTGCGCTCTGAGCGTTGGCGTCGACAAATGGCAAAACCAATGCGAAAATCGCCACGATATAGAATGCAAGGCGCTTCAAAACGCTTGTCCTATACCGATGTAGATCTGGATGCCGTCGCCGGTCGCGCCGCTGATCGGGGCGGCTACATCGAGCCTGAGCGGTCCGATCCCAGTGTTGTAGCGCAAACCGAGCCCAGCACCGGCATGCCAATCACCTGAACCGTCGGAAAAACCGTTGGCGCCGATAAAACCGGCATCAACAAAGCCGACGATACCGATGGATTCGGTGATTTTCGCGCGCAATTCGGTCGAGGCGCCAAGGAACGCCTTGCCGCCGGTTCGATTTCCACCGCCGAGATCAACACCCAGAGACTGATAGGGCTGCCCACGCACGGTGCCGCCGCCACCGGAATAAAACAGGAAATCAGGCGGCAGATCGGCCAGCCCCGCGCCGAACACCGAACCGACCTGCAACCGCCCGGCCAGCACGAAATTCTGATTGTCATCGAGACTGCGGTAAGCCCGACCATCGGCGTGAAAACGCAGCCCCCCCCCGCCCCTGTCAACATCGGCGAATGGAGTCGTGCGGGCCTTGAGATAGAAGCCCGAAGTCGCGTTCAACTTGTCATCGCGCTTGTCCCAAATCACCTCGCTCGGCATTGTCACCAGGAAGAACTGGCGATTGCCGAAGGCGTCGCGGGTCTCGGAATAGCGCAGACCAAGCCCGAGCTCGACGGTGAGCGTGTCGGAAAAGGTTCGCAATACGCCGGCACCAACGCTCGATTGCCACGAACGATAGGTCGGCTCGTCCTCAAAGGATGTGCTGGCGAAAACAAAGGCGTCGATATCGCTGCGAAAAGCCGCCGGAATATCGAGACGCGCATCAATACCGTAGTCGATTCCACTGGTCTGCCCGCCGATCCCCGCAACTTCGCCGTCGATACGAAAACGTTCTGCCCCGCCAAGAAGGTTACGGTGCAACCAGAAACCCGACAGTGCGAGTCCCTCGAACGAAGAAATCTCAGCGCCGAAGCCAAAGCGGCGCGGCTTTTCATCGACCAATTCGAGTTCGATATCCATGCGATCGCCGGGGCCTAGCGTATCAGCTTCGGAGAGCGCCACCGATGAAAACGCGCCAGTGCGGCGCAGACGTTTGGCGGCGGCCGTCTTTTCTTCAGGCGAAAACACTTGGCCGGTAGGCAATCCGGCAATACGCTGAATGCGTTCGGCACGCACCGCGCTCGGGGTCATCTGACGCAGGTTGCCAAAGCGCACCAGCGGACCAGGAGAAAGGCGGAACCGAGCCGCAAGCGTGCGCGAGGCATGGTTTGCATTGAGCTGTTGGTCGCGCAAGGTTACCTTGGCATGTCCCGCGTCGCGCCAATCTTCGACGGCGCTGTCCACTGTCTCCTGAAGCACCGTACTGCGCGCGATGGCGCCAGAGCGAAAACCTTCCGGCGGGCGACTTTGCGGCGGCAGCGGTGCGATCTCGGCGGCACCAAATCGGAAGGGCGCCCCCGGATCGATCCGAATGGCCACATCTTTGATCTTTGTCGGCAATGCAAACGTCGGCATCTCCGAGGCTTCGCGCCCATCAAGCCGGATATGAACGGTGCCACCGTAAAATCCGTTGGCATAGAGCACCCGCAAGAGACGCCCATAGTCGGCCTGGGCAGCAGCCACGACGGCGCGCGATGTCGCCGCCGCGTCACCCCCGGTTTCTGCCACAAGCGAGGCTGCGAGTAGTTCCTTACGCAGATCGGCATCATTACCCACAACATCAAACTGGCGCAGTTCTGCCGCCGTCGTCGGCCAAACCAACACCCCCCAGCCAAAAATGGCTGCGGCAGCTCCGGCGAATGCCTTGTTCTTTGCCTGTTTCAACACCGCGTCACCATTGTTTGGTGTTTTCTATTTGCCCTGATCATAGCGAAACACCGAGCAAACCACCATCCGGATTCACAGTTATTGGGTGCTGCACAGCACACGTTCTTGCAAGAGGTGGTGCAATGATCCCTTTGATGTGTCTGTCACGACTGCCGGTCTGGTTGGTCATTTCACAAGAGCAACGTCCGGCGCGCAGTATGGTTCCCGTTTGCTTGATTCTCCAACTTGCGCGAAAAAGACTGGCGGGCAGGAAGAAGCGTCTTCGGTGCGTTAGCCCAGCTTGCTGGTTTGATAAAGGTGCACGCGCGTGCCGCCATGCAATACCGGTGATCCAACCTCAAACGGCAGGTCCATCGCCTTGGCCAGCCCTGCATCCGAGGTGACAACCGCCACGCGCCAGCCGGAAAATCGCGTTCTCAGCACCTGCCCGAAACTGCCGTAGAGCGCAAAAAGCAACTTGCGGTTGCCGATCCGCCCCCCATAAGGCGGATTGGCAATGACAAGACCGGGCGGCCCATCTGGTGGTTGTAACTCACTGACCGGCTGACAGGTGAACTCGACAAGATTCGCCACCCCGGCCCGCTCGGCATTGGCGGCAGCATTGCGCACCGCCCCCTGATCGCGATCGAACCCATAGAAACGCGCCTTTGGCGTTTCACTGCTCTGTCGTTTCAATGCCGCGAATTCGGCCGCATCGAACCCTGCCAACCGTTCGAAAGCAAACGCCCGGCTGCGGCCAGGTTGTAATCCGGCTGCAATTTCTGCCGCCTCGATCGGAAAAGTACCGGAACCGCACATCGGATCCACCACCGTCTCGTCGCCGCGAAACCCCGCTTGCCGCAGAAACAACGCCGCAAGATTCTCACGCATCGGCGCCTTGCCAACCGCCGGTTTGTGGCCGCGCTTGTGCAAAGCCTCACCCGAGCTGTCGAGACTCAAGGTAACCAGATCGTCCTCGATCCGCACTTTTATGACCAAATCCGCCTCTTTGTGCAACGGCGTGCCGAGTTCTTCGGAAATCGCTCGCTCAATTCGCTCCTGCGCTGCCCCGGCATGATAAATCTTTGACTTGCGGCACGTGACCTCCACGCGCACCGGCACGTCCGTGCGCAGCACTTTGCCCCAGTCGAACTTGCGCGCTCGCTTGTCGAGTTGTGCAAGGTGAAAGGCCCTGAATTCCCCAAGCCGCACCAGAACCCTCGCTGCGCCGCGCATCTCGAGATTGGCGCGCCAAACCTCTGACCAGCCACCCCGCGTCTCAACCCCGCCGGTAACGGCCCTTACCCCCGCAAAGCCTAGCGCGCGCGTTTCTTCGGCCAGTGTATCTTCCAGCCCCGGCGCGACCGCCATGAATATCCCGAATTCTTCGCTCATAACGCCGCTGATACCTGCAAAGCGCTGTCGTGGCGATCCGAAATTCGCCCATCCCGCTTCCTCTGACTATAAATATCCTGGGGGGATCGGGGGGGGCTGGCCCCCGTCGGTCGGATTGCGCAGCAATTCGAAACCACGCTCAGCCCAAGGCGTCGGCAAAATGCTCCAACAATCCGGACTTGAGAATCTTTCCAGTCGGCGCCGCGGGTAATTCCTGTGCAATTACGATCTGCGCAGGCACCTTGTAGGCCGCCAGCCGGTCGCGCAGGAACGCCTGCAAAGCCGCTTCGCTTAAGCCAGCCCCTTCTCGACAGGTAACGAACGCCACCACCTCCTCGTTGCCTTCCACCTTGCGTCCAACCACCGCTGCAACAATCACATCCCGATGTTCGGTCAGCACAGCCTCGACCTCGGCAGGATAGACGTTGAACCCCGAATGGATGATCAGCTCCTTGGTGCGGCCAACGATATGCAACCGCCCGGCCTCGTCAAATCGCCCCAGATCGCCGGATTTGAACCAGCCATCCTCGGTGAACACCGCCGCCGTCTGCTTGGGATCGCGAAAATAGCCCAGCATCAGTTGCGGCCCGCCGATCTCGACCTCGCCTATCCCCTCTTCGCGGTTTGCGCCGGGTGCGTCGAGGTTAACACGCAATTTGCTGCCCAGCATCGGCACCCCCACCGAAATGTCAGGATCGCCCTTGGCGTTGCGCGTGGCGCATACTCCGGCAGCGGTTTCGGTCAGCCCATAGCCGTTTTGCAGGGCGATACCGTAAAACGCTTCGGCCTCCCGCTTCCACGCCGGATCCAGCGGCGCCCCGCCCGACGAGGCAAACCGCAGAAGTCCTGCGCGATAGTGCCTCTCGCCGCGCGCGCGTGCATGGTGAAAGAGATGCGCATGCATCTGCGGTACAGCGGGTAGAAGCGTTACATCCTGCACCAAAGCGTCATAGAGCCGCGCCACATCGAACCGCGCTTCCAGACGTGCAGCGGCCTGTGCGCGGGTGACGGCCAGGATTGTCACCAGGCCGAAGATATGGCTCATCGGAAGTCCCAGATAGGCGACGTCGCTGGATATGATCCCGCGCATTTCCTCCGAGGCAGCAGCAGCAGCCAGCATCGTGGCATGGCTTAGCATGGCGCCCTTCGGTGCCCCTGTCGTGCCCGAGGTGTAGAGCATTACCGCCACTTGCCGCTCAGCATCCGCACAAACAGGCTCGGGCGTAGCGCCTGCCCGCGCCTTGATCGCAACCTCGCCCAGTGCACCGGGAATGCGCTCTGCCTTCATGACCTCGGCCTGTGCCGCCGGTGCGTTGCCGGTCTCCACGGTAAACACTACGGCGGCGGCATCACAGTGGCCTACTATCCGGTCTATCTCGGCCTCGGTCAGGCGGGCGTTGATCGGCACTGCGATTGCATCAATCATCGACGCGGCAAAGAGATACGCCACCATGACCGCCGAGTTTTCCAACACGATCACCACCCGGTCCCCCGGTCGAACACCGTGCGTTTTCAGCACTTCACAGGCCGCGTTGGCGGCTTTATTCAGCGCACGCCAACTCACGCGTTTGTCGTCGAAATCCACCAAGGCCAGCTTGTCGGCACGCGCCTCGGCTGCCGCCTCCATGAGATCATGTATCCGCATGAGCATCCTCCCTATCTCCACCCTGACGCGACCCTGCGTGCCTGTCACCCCGGTGCGAACGTAATGTCGTTACGTCTTTTCGCAATTGCGCCTCACTTCGCCCGGCACGCCGTTCCGATTGCTCACAATCGCACGACTTGAAACTTTTTTCATTTCATCCTGCTGCATGGTTTGGGGAACACATGCTGAGATACCGCTAGGGTGGCTGTCGCCAAGCGCAACCGTCAGGTATTTCAGATAATGGAGCCGATACCTGATTTGGCGAGCAATTCCAGTGTGTCGGGATCAGCCGCTGAATCAGTGACCAACGTCGAGATTTTTTCTGGCCCGCAATAGCGCACCCGGCTTGTCATGTTCAGCTTGCTTGCATCTGCCAAAACGACGGTTTGTTCTGCGCGCTCAACCATGGCCCTGCCGACTTCTGCCTCATGCAAGGCGAAATCATAGGCACCTTCGCCGTTGATCGCGACTGGTGCGACGAAGGCGAAATCGGCTTTGAAACGACGTATTTCCGATAGGGTCAGTTCGCCATAAGTGGCGGGAACGTCAGTAAGCAAACGGCCGCCAAGCAACAGCAATTCAATGTCACAACCGGCCCCCTGCACCGCACCCGCGATGGTCAACGAGTTGGTGATCACCGTGATGCCCGACAGGCGGATCAGATCTTGGGCAAAACTCGCGGTGGTCGATCCGGCATCCACCATGATACATTGGCCGGGCGCAATCAACCTCGCGGCCTTGCGCGCGATCTCGCGCTTGGCACGTTGCCGGGTCGTGATACGCTGGCTGAACGGCGCCTCGGGCATCTCGCCGGGCATAACCGCGCCGCCATGAATGCGCAGCACCTTACCATCCTGTTCCAACGCGCATAGGTCGCGGCGAATGGTTTCGCGCGACACATCCAGCATTCCGGCCAGGGCAAGTGCGCTGACCTGCCCGTTGCTTTCAAGCATCGAGAGGATGCGGCGATGGCGCTCGCGCGACCACATCTCAGCGACGCTCCTGCGCACCATAGCGCGCAAACCCGTAAAGCAGCGCCTTCATCATCAGTAGTGCCGCCGCGACGACCAGCATTACACAGGTCGAAAACGCCGCCGCCTGGGAGGTCAGCCCGGCATCATCCAGCCGCATGATGGTAACAGCGGCAACGCTGAGATCCGGCGTGGTCAGGAACACCACCGCCGACAGCGTTACCATCGAGCGCATGAACAGGAAGAACAGCACCGACACCAGCATCGGCGCCATGAAGGGTGCGATCACATCACGCGAGATTCGGCCCATGCCGGCGCCAAGACTACCCGCTGCTTCTTCCAATGCCTCGGGGAACTGGCGAAAGCCGGTCTGTGTCGTCAGAAACGCTTGGGTATGGTAATGGTAGAAGTTCACAATCGCGATCAGCGCCGCCGTGCCATAAAGCAGGTAGAGTGGCGTCGAAGTGGAGTTGAATGTCAGGATATAGGCCAGCCCGAGTACCATGCCCGGCACCGCTGCGGGCATCGCCGCCAGAACCTGAATCGGACGCGCAACAACGCCCGGCGCGCGGCGCAGACCGATCCCCAGAGCGAACACCGCCAGTGTTCCGCCGATGGCTGCAAGGACCGAGATCACAATCGTCATCCAAAGTGACGAATAGCCCCCCGCCAGAGTGATATTGTAGTGCTTGACTGAAAGCGCGAAATTATAGGGCCAGAGGGTGACGAAACTGGCATAGACAACGATGGCGATCACCGCCGCTATCCCGGCAGAAATGAGAAAGCAGATTGCCGCAATCGGGATATCGCGCAGTGGCGAAAATACCGGTATGAAGGGTTGAACGTTGGTTGCTTTCTGCCCCCCCATGCGCCGCGAGGCCTGCCGCTCAATGTAATACGACAGCACCGTCGGCAGCAGCAGCATGATCCCGACCACGGCCCCCATGTTGAAATTGCGCTGCCCGACAACCTGGCTGTAAATCTCGGTCGCCAGAACCGAATAGTCTCCACCGATCACGGCGGCATTGCCAAAATCCGTAATAGTAATGGTAAAGACCACGAACCCGGCACTAAGAACTCCGAACTTGGCGGCTGGCAGGGTCAGGTCGCGAAATTGTCGCAGCGGGCGTGTGCCCAGAACTTCGGCAGCCTCATAGACCCGCGCGTCAAGCAGAACCAGCGCCGCGCCGATGATCATCACCGCCTGCGGCAAGGCATAAAACGTGTTGGCTATCAGCAGCCCCCAAAAGCCGTAGATGTCCATTTCGATGCCGAACAACCGGTTGACCAGACCATTGCGCCCCAAGAGGAAGATCAGCCCGAGCCCCTGCACCAGCGATGGTGCAAGCAACGGCAGAACGATGGCCGCGCGGATCAGCCACTTACCGGGAAATCGACAGCGATAGAGGCCCATGGCGATGATAAACCCACCCAGCACCGAGATTGCCGTGGTCAGCCCGCTCATCAGCAGAGAATGTCGCGTTGCGCGCCAAAACCCGGAAGTTTTCAGCACTTCGACGTAGTTGCCCAATCCCAAGGAGCCGTCGCTCTGTGTGATCGAGCGCAGAAACACGATTACCATCGGGTAGACAAAAAACAACAACAAGCCGAGAAATGGCAGCCCGATACAGGCAGCAATGAAGAGTGAATCGCCGTCGATCCGGCGGCGATGGGCGGTGTCGGAAGGAGCGCTGGCGTCGCTCATCATGCGGCACCTTCGCCGTCGTCTTCAATCCAGGAACAATCCTCGGGCCGGATCGACAGCCGCACCTGTTGGCCGGTGCGCAGGCCGACCCGGCCCGACGCCTCGGCGGTCACCTCCCCAGCGGGGCTGTCAAGCTTGATCCGGCGCAGATTGCCCAAAAACTCAACCGAAGTGATGAGTGCTGTACCATTCGGATCAGGCTCAAGAGTGATTTGTTCAGGGCGGATACAGGCGCGATATGCACCTTTCGGGCAGCTTTCAAGAAGTTCAGGCATCAGATCTCGCAGCTTGTCTGGTGCGATGAGATTGCTGATGCCCATGAATTCAGCGACAAACCGGGTCTTGGGCCGCAAATAAAGGTCTTCCGGCGTGCCCGATTGGACCACCCTGCCCTGATTCATGCAAATGATCGTATCGGCAAGCGCCAGTGCCTCTTCCTGATCGTGGGTCACCATCAGCGTCGGGATACCAAGCGCCTTTTGCAGATTGTGGATTTCGCTTCGCAATTCGACACGTACCTTTGCGTCCAGCGCCGACAACGGCTCATCCAGCAGTAAAACCTGTGGATCGACGGCAATCGCACGCGCGAGCGCCACGCGCTGTTGCTGACCCCCCGAAAGCTGGCCCGGATAGCTGTCGGCCAGTTGCGGCAACTTGATCAGATCAAGAAGGTCGCCAACACGGGCGCGAATGCGGTCACTGCTTTCGCCGCGGATCTTCAACCCGTAACCAACATTTTGCGCCACGGTCATATCGGGAAACAATGAATAGGACTGAAAGACAATACCAAAGCCGCGCTTGCGCGCCGGCAACGACGACAGATCAGCGCCTTTCAGCGTTATCGACCCGGAATCAAGCTGGGTCAGCCCGGCGATCAGCCGCAAAAGCGTGGTCTTGCCACAACCGCTTGGCCCCAGAAGGCAAACGAATTGATCTTGTTCGACGGACATGGAAACCCGGTCGAGTGCGGTAAAGGTGCCAAAGGTTTTGGTGGCGTCGCGAACTTCGAGATACATGAAATTCCAGTGCTATCAATTGTGGAACACGCCCCACCCGCGCCAAAGCGCGGATGGGACTTGGCGGGCTATCTGCCCGGCCGTTTTCTCAGCCAGACGTAGCTTAGCGCCCGAACTTTTCCTTCCAAGTGGCTTTGACCTCGTTCTGGCGCGCCGCTGAATCGTTGAAGTCGATATCGGCCAGCACGGTACTTACATCGGCCGGAAGACCCGCTTTGACGGCCGCCTCGGTTGCATCCACACCCGGCACGGTGATCAACGCCTTGAACGATCCATAAAGCGAGATCGCCTCGGCAGACATTGTCCAGTCAAGGAACCGCTTGGCATCATCCTTGTTGTCCGAGCTTTGCATGAGACCTGAGGCTTCAAGTTCATAACCAGCGCCCTCCGAGGGGAACACCATCGCCAGGGGGAAGCCTTCCTCGATGGATTGCAGGGCCGTGAAGGCGAGCGAGATACCGACAGTGTATTCGCCCGTCCGCGCCGATTTGCACGGTTTGGAGCCTGACGAGGTATACTGCGCCATGTTCGGATCGACCGCTTCAAGCTGCGCCCAGCCAGCCTCGTCACCCATGGATTGCAGCAGCGAAATGACATGCAGATATCCGGTGCCCGAGGAATTCGGGTCTGGCATCAGCACCTCGCCCTTAAAGCCAGGGTTTTCCAGATCCTTCCAGCTTTTGGGCATCGGCAGGCCCTTTTGCTCGAGTCGTGCCGTGTTGACACAGAACGCGCCCATATAGCCGATCGGTGCGAACCAGCGATTGTCGGCATCATGGAACGCATCGCCCAGAACCTCTCCGCCTTTGACCTCATAGGGTTCCAGCATCTCAAGGATTGCCGGGTCCATCATCGCGGTGACAGCCCAACCCCAGATCACATCAGCCTGCGGATTGCCCGCTTCGGCCAGCAGCCGTGCGCCCAACTTGCCGGTTGACTGACGCAACACGTTGATCTCGAGATCGGGCATTGCCGCGTTTGCAGCGGCGATGTATTCGGCAATCTCTTCTTCTTCCAATGCAGTGTAGACGGTAATCTCACCAGCCTGCGCCGGGATTGCGCACGCCATTGCAATCAGCGATGCCGCAGTGAGTTTTGTCCAGTTCTTCATAGTCTTCTCCTCAGTTGTCTCAGGTCTCAATTTTGATCGAGCTACTTCGTCAAAACGGCACGGTTAGGCCGTGCTTCATGTGGTTATTTGTGTAGAGTTGCATTTTTATGTAATTTGTCTACATATTTCTGAAAGTCTTGTGCGCCTAATCCGTACAAAGGCATTTTTTTCATCGATCGGGGATACCTGCATGCAGACCGGAACCGCCGCTATTGACAGTACGGTGTTGGAAACCTTCGCTAACGAACTGGCGGATATGGCTATTTCGCCCAGTCTGAAATACTTTCGCCATTCCCTTGATATTGAACGCAAAGCCGATGCATCGCCGGTGACGATTGCCGACCGGCAAATCGAAACCATTCTGCGCGATGCCATCGGCGCGCGGTTTCCCGATCATGGAATTTTTGGCGAAGAGCACGGCGCAGAAAACCTATCCAGCCAATACGTCTGGGTTATTGACCCGATTGATGGCACCAAGAGCTTCGTTTCGGGAATGCCGACATTCGGCACTCTGATTGCCTGTCTTGAAAATGCACGCCCTGTAGTCGGGGTGATATCAATCCCTTCCACCAAAGAGCGCTGGAGTGCGCGGGCCGGAGCATCGACGATGTTCGAAGGTGCAAGTTGTGCCACCAGCCAATGCAGGGCTCTGGGTGAAGCGCGACTCTATACCACCTCGCCGGATGCGTTCGACAAGGACGGGTTGGCGCTCTATGAGACGATTTCGGCACGGGCAGCGATGCGCCGGTACGGCGGGGACTGCTACAGTTATGGGCTGCTCGCCTCAGGGCATGTGGACGCGGTGATCGAAATGGAACTGCATCCCTATGATTTCATGGCACTCGTCCCGGTAGTTGAGGCCGCAGGAGGCGTGATTACCGATTGGCAGGGTAAGGCACTCAGCCTTTCTTCAACCGGCGAAGTCGTAGCCGCTGCGACACCCGAACTGCACCACGAAATTCTGACACTTATCGCGCGATAGCAATAAGGCCCCCGGTACGAATAAGGAGGACCGCTCGCCGCGGACCTCCCTTAATTCTGGGCTGATGCGTCAGAACGTGGTCGGATCAGAGCGGTCGTTTCAACCAGCGCGACAGAACCCCCACAATCCCTTCGCGAAACAGCATGACGCCCAGCACAAAGATCACACCCTGGATAATCGTCACCCAAGCCCCGAAACTGGCCAGATAGTTCTGCATTGTGACGATCACCGCAGCGCCCGCTAGAGGCCCAAAGACCGTGCCCATGCCCCCCAGCAGCGTCATCAACACGACCTCGCCCGACATAGACCAATGCACGTCGGTCAGCGACGCGAGTTGGAACACCTGGCTCTTGGTTGCGCCGGCAAGTCCGGCGAAGGTGGCAGACAGAACAAACACCATCAGCTTGTAGCGATTGACATCATAACCCAGCGATACCGCCCGGGTTTCGTTGTCGCGGATTGCCTTGATCACCTGACCAAAGGGCGAATGGGTGATGCGATAGAGCGCCAAGACCCCGCCAAAGGTGATCGCCAACACGAAGAAATACAGCGCCGTGTTGTCATGCAGCGAAATCAGGCCGAACAGGTCGCCGCGCGGTACAGACTGGATACCATCCTCGCCGCCAGTGAACTCGGCTTGCAATGCGATGAAATACACCATCTGCGCGAAGGCCAGCGTGACCATGGCGAAATAGATGCCCTGCCGCTTGATCGCCAAGCTGCCGATAATCAACCCCAGGAAAGCCGCTGCTGCCGTCCCCACAAGGACCGAAAGCTCCGGCGTCAGCCCCCAGACCTTGGCGGCATGGGCGGCGACATAACTCGCCCCGCCAAAATAGGCGGCATGTCCGAAGGACAACAGCCCACCAAACCCCAGCAACAGGTTGAAGGCCGCAGCAAAGAGCGCAAAGCACATCAGTTTCATCGCGAAGACCGGATAAACCATGAAAGGCAGCACCAGTAGGAAAGCGAACAGCACCAGGAATATTACCTTGTGCAACGGCGCCATGCCTGTGATCTGCTCGGAGGGGCCCGCCGATGTGGTTTGTGTTTCACTCATCGCCATCACGCGGCCCTCCCGAACAGCCCTTCGGGCTTTATCAACAAAACGATTGCCATGATCACAAAGATCACGACGGCGGAGCCTTCGGGATAGAACACCCGTGTCAGGCCCTCGACGATGCCAAGGCCGAACCCGGTGATGATCGCGCCCAGGATTGACCCCATGCCCCCGATTACGACAACGGCGAAAACCACAATGATCAGATCCGCCCCCATGTTCGGATTGACCGAATAGATCGGCGCGGCGAGCACGCCAGCAAAACCCGCAAGCGCCACACCGAACCCATAGGTCAGCGTGATCATCAGCGGCACATTGATGCCGAATGCTCCCACCAGCACCGGGTTTTCCGTGCCGGCGCGCAGATAGGCGCCCAGCCGGGTCTTTTCTATCACGAACCAAGTGCCGAAACAGACCACGACCGAAGCCACGATGACCCATGCGCGGTAGTTCGGCAGAAACATGAAGCCCAGATTCTGGCCACCCGAAAGCGACTCCGGGATCTGATAGGGCATACCGGAAATACCATAATAATTGCGGAACACCCCCTGAAGGATAAGCGCCAGACCAAAGGTCAGCAGCAGCCCGTAAAGGTGATCCAGATGGTAGAGTTTGTTGAGCAGAAGCCTCTCAAGCACAACACCAAAAGCACCCACGATCAGCGGCGCGAGGATGAGCGCCGGCCAATAGCCGATACCGATATAATTCAACAACATCCAGGACGCAAAGGCGCCCATCATGTAAAGTGCGCCATGGGAGAAGTTGATGATATTGAGAAGGCCGAAGATCACTGCAAGTCCCAGCGACAGGACAGCATAGAACGATCCGTTGATCAGCCCCAGCAACAATTGCCCCATGAGAACCTGCGGCGGGATTCCTAGTAGTTCGAACATGCCGGTTTTTCCGTCGCTATCGTTGAAGAGATGCGCGCCAGATCCCGGCGCGCATCTGTAGTTTCATTGGATTACTTTGCGGAGAAATCGCATTCCGGCAACATCGGCAAGAAGGCTTCCTCGCCGGAGATCGTAGAAATCGTCTTGAGCAGATCCCATTCCCCTGTCGATTCCGCCGGGGTTTTCACCTCGAACAGGTACATGTCGTGGATTGCCCGACCATCGCCGCGGATTGTCACCTTGCCAAACAGCTTATCGTCGGCTGGGTTGGCTTTCATCCATGCGGTGACGGTTTCGCCCTCGGTGGTGCCGGTGGCTTCAACCGCAGCAAGATAATGCGTTACCGCACCATAGACGCCCGCCGTGATCATGTTGGGCTTGCTGCCGCGTTCTGCTTCAAAGCGCTCTGAGAAAGCACGCGTGGTGTCGTCGCGATCCCAGTAAAAGGCGCTGGTCATCTGCAGGCCCTGTGCGGTCTGGGTTCCGAGTGCATGCACGTCGTTGATGAAGATCAACAGACCGGCGAGTTTCTGTCCTGCTTGGGTGATGCCGAATTCAGCGGCTTGTTTGATGGCGTTGATGGTATCGCCGCCCGCATTGGCCAGCCCGATCACATCGGCGCCGCTGCCCTGTGCCTGAAGCAGGAAGGACGAGAAATCATTGGCCGGGAAAGGCACATTGACGCTGCCCACCACTTCGCCGCCATTGGCTTCGACCACCGATGCGGTGTTGTTTTGCAGCGAATGGCCAAAGGCATAATCCGCAGTCAGGAAGAACCATTTCTTACCACCCGCCAAGGTCACGGCCTTGCCGGTGCCGTTGGCCAGCGCCGCGGTATCATAGGTCCAGTGGATCGTCGTTGGTCGGCACTGTTCGCGGGTCACGCCCGTCGAGCCGGGTCCGGAAGCCAGAAAAACGCCATTCGCTTCGGCGGTGATCCCGGCAACGGCCAGCGCCACCGATGAGGTCGGGACGTCGACGATGGCAGTCACACCGTCCTGATCATACCACTGGCGTGCGATGTTCGATCCGACATCAGGCTTGTTCTGGTGGTCAGCCGAAACGATTTCGACGTTGATGCCTTTTTCCGCGGCTTTGAAATCTTCGACTGCCAAACGAGCCGCAATCACCGAGCCTTCACCCGCGATGTCGGAATAGATCCCCGAGCGGTCGTTCAGAACGCCCAGCTTCACATCGATGTCTGCGGCAAAGGCACCGCCGGCGGCCAGCGCGGCGAATGCGGTTCCCAAAGTAAGTTTTTTCAGCATTTTCGTTCTCCTCCTCTGTTGTGGCAAACATTTTGCCGGAAACTGTCACACCCCGAGATAGCTGTGCAGCTTGTCGATATTCGCGTCGAGTTCGGTGTTGGGGATCATGTCGATGACTTTTCCCTGATCGACGACGTAGTGCCGGTCAGCCACCGAAGCGGCGAAACGGAAATTCTGCTCGACCAGCACGATGGTGAACCCTTCGTCTTTGAGCGTGGCGATGGTTTTGCCGATCTGCTGGACGATCACCGGAGCCAGACCTTCGGTCGGCTCGTCCAGAAGCAAGAGCCGCGCGCCCGTGCGCAGAATCCGGGCGATGGCCAGCATCTGTTGTTCGCCACCCGACAGTTTGGTGCCTTGGCTGCGCCGCCGTTCCTGCAAGTTAGGAAACAACTCGAAAATACGCTCGCGGCTTAAACCTCCTTGGCCTATGACGGGCGGCAACATCAGGTTTTCCTCAACCGTGAGTGAAGAGAAGATGCCGCGTTCTTCCGGGCAAATGGCAATTCCGCGCCGGGCGATATGGCGGGGTTGCATGTCAATGATTTCGGCACCGTCATAGATCACCGATCCGGTGCGCTTGGAAAGAATGCCCATGATCGCCAAGAGCGTCGTTGTCTTGCCCGCACCGTTGCGCCCAAGAAGCGTGACCACCTCGCCTTTTGTTACCTCAAAGTCAATTCCGTGCAACACGTGGCTTTCGCCATACCAGCCCTGTAGACCTGATACCTTCAGCAATGTGTCAGCGGAGAGGGAATTCAATTCACTCATGGCCAGCTCCGATATAGGCGTCGATCACTTCGGGAGATTTGGAAACGGTGGCATAATCGCCTTCGGCCAAGATCTCGCCCCGCGCCAAAACGGTAATCATGTCGGACAGGTCCGCCACCACAGAGAGATTGTGTTCCACCATCAAAACGGTCCGGTTTTCGGCCACGCGCCGGATTAGGGCCGCAATACGCACAACGTCTTCCCGGCCCATTCCGGCCATCGGCTCGTCGAGCAACAACATTTCCGGGCGCAGAGCCAGTGTGGCCGCGATCTCCAACGCACGCTTGCGCCCGTAAGAAAGCTCCCCCGCGCGGGTTTGTTCGAATTCGGACAACCCCACCTCGTTGACATAGCCACGCGCTTCGTCGTCAAACCGGCTCAACAGCTTGTCCGAGCGCCAGAAATCAAAGCTCTCACCACGTCTGCGTTGCACTGCGACGCGCACGTTTTGCAACACGGTAAGATCCGGGAAAACCGCCGATATCTGAAACGACCGCACCATACCAAGCCGGGCAATTCTTGCGGGGTTCATCTTGGTGATATCGCGCCCCTCATAGGATATCGTTCCGCTGGTCGGTTGAAGAAACTTGGTCAGCAGATTGAAACAGGTCGTCTTGCCCGCGCCATTGGGCCCGATCAGGGCATGAATCGTGCCCTTCTGGACCTTCAGGTCGACATCCTTGACTGCAAAGAACCCCTTGAATTCCTTGCTGAGATTCTTCGCCTCCAGAACGACACTCATGGACGCTCTCCGCGCTGCGACGCGCTCGCTGATAGTCGTGTCAAAAGCACCCCCCTTTTCATCCCTTTCTAATGCCGCCTACCCGGTTTTGATCCGGTTGCTCATTCGTCTCCGGCAGACGAAACCCCTCAAAGCGCTGGCGCAATGTCAGTTTCGAAACCTTTCCGGTAGCGGTGTGCGGCATGTCTTCGATCACTTCGACATAATCGGGTATCCACCAGTTGGCTACCCGTCCTTCGTAAAACGCCTTCAACCCGGTAACATCCAGCGTTTTCTTTTCTCTTGGGACGACGCAAAGCATCGGGCGTTCGCCCCATTTACTATGCGCAATTGCGATGCAGGCAGCCTCGGCAACATCTGGATGACTCATGGCAATATGTTCCAGCTCAACCGAGCTGATCCATTCGCCGCCCGACTTTATGACATCCTTGGTCCGGTTAGTGATGCGCAGATCCCCCCCGATAAGAGGCCGCCCCTGATAGCATTGGATTTCATGGCGCTCTTTGGCGGACAGGGTGATCTGGTCGCCCTTGCGCACACCCACCAAGGCATTTGCGAGCCGATGCACCCGCCGCCCGAAATTGTCGTAGCTGTAGCGATGGATAGAGCCGTCAAGTTGGCGCGAAACGATCTGCGCATTCGAATGGCATCGGATCGCATGGCGCAGAATCGCCATAACAGTCAGTGGCTGATCCATCATCAACCCGGCCACCATGCCCCGTCCTCCCTAAACGTTCACGCCAAACGCTAGTAAACCGATTTTGCGTTGTCCAGATCGATTTTGCTGAGCGCAAATGCCGGTCTCTTTAAGATATGAAAACAAAACGTTATACAGTGTTCGCTTACGTATTCGTACGTATGCTTTCAAAGAGGCCCAACAGGATTGGCGAGCTAAAAGATCGTTGGAAAAAGACACTTTACCAAGCCAAACTCTAGAATCAGAGCCGCAGATCCCTAGGATGCCACCGGCGAACGCTTAAACATGTCATGTCGTGCCGACTTCAGCAGTCGCCGGAAGCCGCTAATCAGATGTCAGAAGCTGACCCTTTCACGCCTGAAGCTACGAGGTTTGGGTTAGATATAGACCTGAAGCGATATTGGCGCTTCAATCTGCCCACCCGGAACGACTAACTGCGTTGGGCCTCGACAAAGGTCGACTTCCCACTACTAGAGAAAGAAAGTTTGTTTGACGTTCGAGTGGTTGGTGAAGAGGCACAATGATGCCTCGACAGCCGCAAAAGCATAAGCCTGCCTCAAACGGCCTTCGGCGCGACCGATTCCGCACCGCCGTTAGGCAGAAATCAAACGCCTTGTATCAGCCCAGATAGGCGGCACGCATCTCGGGGTTTGCCAGCAGGCTTTGTGCGTCATCCGACAGCACAATGCGGCCCTGTTCGATGACATACCCCCGATCAGCGATGGACAGCGCCGCAAAAGCATTTTGCTCAACGATCAGAAGCGTTGCGCCGTCATCTCTAAGCGTCGTGATGACGTCGAGAACCTGATCGACCAACACCGGCGCGAGCCCCATAGACGGTTCGTCAAAAATCATAAGTTGCGGCTTGGCCATGATCGCCCGCCCGATCGCCAGCATCTGCTGCTGGCCCCCCGAAAGGCCACCCGCCAACTGACTGCGTTTGGTCTTCAGGATCGGGAAAAGCTCATACACATGGGCCAAATCGCCCGCAGAGTCATCTCGTCGACTGAAGGCGCCCAGATGCAGGTTTTCCTCGACAGACAGTTCCTCGAAGATGTGGCGACCTTCTGGAGCGTGGGCAATTCCGATCCCGGCGCGCTCGTGATCCGCAACAGCTTTCAAATCTCGTCCGAGGAACCGAATTGTTCCGCCGCGCACCGGCTGAACGCCCGAAATGCACCGCAGAAGTGTTGTCTTGCCCGCGCCGTTAGCGCCCAGAACGGTCACAATCTCACCGCGCGACACATGCAGATCTATGTCGTGCAAAACCTGCGTCGGCCCATAGCTCGACACCAGGCCTTCGATTTGCAGAATGGGTCCGGTTTCAGTCATGTGCTGCCCCTGCTTCACGTGCGCCATGTGCGCCCAGATAGGCCGCGATGACATCAGGGTGATGGCGCACGGTGTCGGCATCCCCCTCAACCAGCTTGCGCCCACTATCGAGGACGATGATGTGTTTGGAAATCCGCATGACCATACGCATGTCATGTTCGATCAACACAACCGCACGGCCTTCCTCGGCCAACCGGACGATCAACACGTCAATTTCGCGCGTCTCGATCGCGTTGCATCCCGCCGCCGGTTCATCCAGCAACAGGATCGAGCAACCCGACGCCAACGCCCGGGCGATCTCGAGCCGTTTGAGTTGACCGTAGGACAGGTCCGACGCCTGCCGATCTGCTTCGCTATCAAGACCGACGCGCACCAGCTCGGTCATGGCGATTTCGCGGCTCTCGCGCGATGCTCTCCGACTTTGCGGCAGAGCCAGAAGATCAGCAACCAGAGACGATTTCTCGCGGATGTGACAGCCGGTCATCACATTATCGAGAACCGTCATATGCGGGAACAGTTTGAGGTTCTGGAACGTCCGCGCCATCCCGAGGCGAGCACGCTCGTGGGTAGCCAACCCGGTCACGTCGTTGTCCCCGATATGAACGCTCCCCGACAAGGGCCGGTAGATGCCGCTGATAAGGTTGAACAACGTAGTCTTGCCCGCGCCATTTGGCCCGATGATTGAAGTAACGACCCCGGCCGGCGCATCCAGGCTGACATCGTCAATGGATTTCACGCCGCCAAAAGCGATGCTCAGCCCCTTTACCGTCAGCGCACTCATGACTTGCGCCCCAGACGTTTGAAGAGGTTGAGGAAGGCGGGCATCAACCCATCGCGCATCAACACCATTGTCAAAACCATGATAGCTCCGAGGATCATATGTTCGTATTCCGCAAAAATGGTAAGCACCTGCGGCAACACCGTCAGCAGGAAGACCCCGACCAGCGCGCCAATCACACTGGAGGCACCACCCAGCACCGCCATCGTAACCATCTCGACGGAATGCATGAACCCGCCGACCTCAGGTGTGATGTAGCCGTTGGCAAAGGACAGCAACACACCAGCGGTTGCGGCGTAAAGGGCAGAGATGATGAATGCGACCGACTTGGCGCGTGCCGAGTCGACACCCAGCGACTGTGCGGCGACATCACTGTCGTGCAAAGCGCGCATGGCCCGGCCCGTCGGGCTTTGACCAAGATTGGCGATAAGCCCGCCACCGATTGCCGCGACGAGGCCACAGATCCAGTACCACGCTTCTGCCGTGGTCATATCAATGCCAATAGCACGGAACAGGTATTTCGGGTTTGGCCCGGCCACCGGTCCGCCATCCGGTCCACCTGTCAACCACGCCTCTTTGGTCAGCACCATCCAGACGAGTATGCCAAAGCCCAGTGTCGCAATCGCCAGATAGTATCCCGAAAGCTTGAGGATCGGTCGCCCAATGACATAGGCCACGAGCCCTGCCAGAGCCACACCGACCGGCGCGGCAGCCAGCGGCGGCAGACCGTAATTGGGCAGTACAACCACCGAATATGCGCCAATGGCAAAAAACCCGGCATGGCCGAGACTGACCAGTCCGACATAGCCAAGCAAGACCACCATGCCGATGACCGACACCGCGTTGATCCAAACCAGCGTTCCGACGCGGAAGTAGTAATTCGATGGCGAGATCAGAGCACCAACAATCACCAATACGGCAATGACCGCAAAAATGCGAAATCCAGCTGACATCATACGCGCTCCTGAATGCGGCGCCCGAGCAGCCCTTGTGGACGCAGGAACAGAACGGCCAGGATGATGACGAAGGCGGCAGCGTCTTTGTAAGATGAACTGATGTAACCGGCTGTCAACGCTTCGATCAAACCGATCGCAAGACCACCGATCAACGCGCCCAGAGGAGAACCCACACCACCGAGCATGGTGGCCGAAAAGCCCTTGAGAGCGAGCAACACTCCGGCATCATAGGAAGTGAAAGTGATCGGCGTTGCCAGAACGCCCGCCAGCGCGCCAATGAAAGCAGAAAGCGCAAAGCTGAGGTTGACCGCATGGCGCGTATTGATACCGATCAGCGTCGCGGCAAGCCGGTTCGAGGATGTCGCTTCGATCGCCCTCCCGCTTCTTGTCCGGCGCATGAACCAGGCGAGAAAAGCGAAAATCGCAATCGCACCGCCAATGATCCACAGCGCTTGCGGCAGGATGGCCGCACCGCCAAACCGGATCGGCAAATCGCCCGAGAATCCATCGTAGCGATGGATTTGCTTGTCAAAGATCGTCTGCATCGCACCGCGGATAAAGATGCTGGCACCGATCGTAATGATGACAAGCGAAACCAGCGGCGCATTGCGCGCCGGTCGGATGGCAAACTGATAGAGCAGGACTCCGCTCGCCGTGCCGGCCAGCACCGCACCGAGAATGGCAAGTGGCAGCGGCACTCCGATACCGATTAGTGCAGCTGCGGTCATGCCGCCGATGACGACAAACTCGCCTTGGGCGAAGTTGACGACACCAGAAGCGTTGTAAATCAGCGTGAAACCGAGTGCGACGGCGGCATAGATAGCGCCAACCGTCAGACCCGAAAGCACGAATTGAAGCAATTCGGACACGTTTCAAATACCCCGGTATTATTCGGCCGGAGCCCAACCACCGTCTTTGATCACGAGCATTCGGAATGCGCTCGGATCAAGACCCATGTGGTTCTCCGGGGTGAAGTTGTAGACAGCCGTGACCCCGGCATGGTTCTGGATATTCTCGAGTGCCCCCTTGATGGCGATGCTATCTGTCGTCGTCCCGGCGGCATTCATCGCCTCGACCAGAAGATTGAGAGCGTCAAAAGCATAGCCCCCAAAAGTCGACGGCGGTGTGCCGTATTTGGCCGAATAGTCGGTGATATAGCTGTTCACGACTTCGCGTTGCGGATCATCCTGCGCCAGTTGATTGGGGATCAGAAGCGCAGTTGCCGGAAGACGGATACCGTTTGCGGAGTCTCCTGCAAGCTCGATGAACTTGTTGGATGCGACGCCATGCGACTGATAGAGCGGCAGCTTGATGTCGAGTTGAGCGGCGTTGCGGGTTACAACTGCCGGCCCTTGACCTGCACCAGCCACCAGGATCGCTTCGATCCCGTCGGTATTGGCGACGTTGGTCATCTGGGGCGTCATATCCGGATCTGCGGCACCATAGGTTTCGTCGGCGACGATCTCGATTCCGTAGTCCCCTGCCACATCAAGGCATTGTTCGCGCATCGACGCGCCAAATCCGCCTGTCTCGGAAACGATACCAACCTTCGACATACCCCGGTTCTTGATGTCTTCAAACACCTTCTGGCATGCCATGCGGTCAGTATGGGGCGTCTTGAAAACATAGTCTTGAACCGGATCGATGATCACCAACCCGCCAGCGAGCGAGATCATCGGCACTTCGGCATCGCCCACGATCGGCGCCATGGCCATCGTGGCCCCCGTGGTGCTGCTGCCGATGATTGCCACAACATTGTCCTCTTCGACAAGGCGGGTGGCGAAGGTGCGGGCTTTGCTCGGGTCGCCGCCATCGTCATAGATCGTCAGCGCAATTTCTTCGCCCTGAATGCCTCCGGCTGCGTTGATCTGCTCTACAAGCATCTCAAGCGTTTTTGCCTCGGGGTCTCCAAGAAACGACGCCGGACCGGTTACTGCCAACGAGGCGCCAATGCGCACCTCTGCCACTGCGGCGGTGGCGGTTCCCAATGCTGCGCTTAGAGCAATAATGGACAATGTGGATCTCATGGTGGTTCCTCCCTGCATGACACATATCTCCCATATGCGTGGTAAATCAGTAATTCAGTACCACATTAGTGCTTTTAAGTACGCATCTTGCAACATCTTTCTTCGAGCACAGGCAAATATTATGACCCAAAAAGCGTCTTTTTCAGCAATTTTAGTAGCTCAATGCAGCCATGTATCGCGTTGACTTGTCTCGTGATAATATAGTCCAGAAGGATGTTGGGCGGTGGAGACCTGCGCGCTGCCCCTTAGAAACTGTGTTATTTAGTCGCACCGTGCTGACTGCGATGCTCCAACACCTATTCAACGGTTCGCGACAGACGGGACAGCTTTGATGTCGCGTCTTTTTTCAAGTACCTTAAGCATATGAGCGCGAATTCTTCGGCTATTTTGGTCAATGGAGTCGAACGTCGGCCGCAATTTCTCAATTGTCTGCGCCACTGTCTGCACCACAATGCGCAAAGCGGCTTGCTGCAAAACTAAACCCAACGCTGACCGCCCAACACCATCGCATGTCTAGCACAAACCCAAACCGCCATTGGCTCCTGCACAAAGCCATGGCATGACTGGCGGCAGGAGGACTCAGAGATGCGACAGTCTTATCTGGCACTTGCAGGCGCACTTGACCTGTTGGCCTGGTTCTTGTGTCTGACCACGGCGATGATTCTGACGCTGGTCGTCCTGACAGTTGTGGTGCTGCGCTACGGGTTCGGCGTGGGGTTTATCGAGCTTCAGGACAGCGCCACCTATGCCTTCGCGGTGCTCGCTATCTTCAGCGTTCCGGTCTGCCTTGCCCGGGGTGGACATGTTCGGGTCGAGGTGATTTCAGAAAAGCTCTCGCCGACTTATCGCCGCGCCGCCGACGTCGCCGCCCTGATTTTTTGCCTGATCCCGGTGTTCGGCGTCATATTGTGGGCCTGGTGGCCACAGATGGCCTATGCTTGGTCGATCCGCGAAGCGTCTTTGGAAACCGGTGGCTTGCCAGGGCTTTACATCATCAAGACTGCGCTACCTGTGGCAGCGGCGTTGACCATCGCCCAGGGGCTGGCGGCGGTATTAAGGGGAGCGCCGGATGACGCCGCATGACATCTTTCTGCTGATTCTGATTTTTGGCCTGTTCGCTGGCATCCTCAGTGGCATTCCGGCGATGCTGGCAATTGCCGGCGTGCCGCTGATAACTGCCGTCATCGCCAGCCTGTTTGGCCAGTTTGACCTGTCTTTCCTCAACTTCTACCCCGCGCGAGTCTGGGGGGTGATGACCAACACTCTTTTGATGGCCGTGCCATTATTCGTGTTGATGGGGGTATTGCTCGAACGCTCGGGTCTGGCAGAACGGATGCTTGGCGTGCTGTCACGGATCGTTGGAGGCAGCCCGCGCGGAATTACCCTGTCGGTGCTGCTATTTTCGACTCTGATTGCAGCCTCGACCGGTATCATCGGTGCGACCGTTGTGATGCTGGTGCTGATCAGCCTGCCAGCAATGCTCGAAGCCGGAGTCAGGCCCAGACTGGCTTCGGGCGTGATCTGCGCCAGCGGCACTTTGGGTCAGATCATCCCGCCATCGATTCTCCTGGTCCTGCTAGGGGATCAAATCGGCAACGCCTATCTGGAGGCGCAGCAGAAGGCCGGTAATTTCGCCATTCAACCGGTCTCGGTAGGCGATCTGTTCGCAGGCGCAATGGTGCCCGGCCTGATTTTGGTGCTACTCTACGCCGGATATATCGCCCTGACGCTGCGCCCGATGCGCGGTCGCCCCGTGCGGGCACGTGAAATCGTGCCCATGTCCGAAATCCTCTCCACTTTCCTGCCCCCGATCGGCCTTATCCTAGCAGTGCTGGGTTCGATCCTCGCCGGGGTCGCCACAACGACAGAAGCCGCCGGGCTCGGTGCGATCGGTGCATTGTTGCTGGCTGGCTACATGACCGGGCGCCCCGGGACGGGACGATTGCTGATCCTGGCAGCCGCCGGTGCTGCGCTGATATTTGTCGCCCTACGCATTGTCGGTGCCGGTCACGGTCAGGCGGCCACCTTGATCGGGGCTTTGGCCGCAATTCTGATCGCGCTTGGCACTCTTTCGGCGAGCTGGCGGGTTTGGCGGGCTGGGGTTCTGGTCAGCGCCCTGACCGAGACGGTTCGCATCTCGGGCATGGTCTTTGGTATCGTCATCGCCGCCTCTATGCTCAGTCTGGTTTTTCGCGGTTTTGGCGGCGATCACACTGTTGAAGGCTTGCTGGCTGACATGCCCGGCGGCACCACCGGCGCGCTGGCGCTGGTCATGGTGTTGGTGTTTTTCCTGGGTTTCATGCTGGAGGCGGTCGAAATCATCTATATCGTCGTGCCACTACTGGGCCCGCCAATTCTGGGAACCGACATATCGCCGGTCTGGTTCGGAGTGTTGCTGGCAATGAACCTGCAAACCTCGTTCCTGACTCCGCCATTCGGTTTTGCCCTGTTCTATTTCCGCTCGGTGGCGCCACGGTCAATCACTACCTCAGACATTTATTTCGGGGTGATACCATTCGTCTGCTTGCAGGTTGTCGCGTTAGGCATTCTGATAGCCGTGCCGGAGCTTGCCACATGGCTGCCCGACTTAATGTTCCGATAGAGGGGGAGACCTTAAAAAATGAAACGCAGAAAATTCCTGAGCGCCGGTCTAGGCGCAACCGCAGGCATGGCGGCACTAGCCACGCCTGCAGTGGCCCAAGGCAAAATCGAATGGAACTTGGCCACGGCCTTTCCGAAGAACGCGCCTGGCGTCGGCACAAATGTCACCAACTTCGCCGAAAAGGTCGCCGCCATGTCCGATGGCCGACTGAACATGACCGTCTATGGCGGAGGTGAACTGGTTCCTCCCTTCGCAGTTGAAGATGCTGTGCAGCAAGGTAACATACCGGTCGGTCACGGGCCTACCTATTATGCTGCGGGCAAGAACGCGGCACTTCACTGGTTCACCGCCGTGCCCTTTGGCATGACATCGAACGAGCATTTCGCCTGGCTGAAATACGGCGGTGGGCAAGAGTTGTGGGACGATATTTATGCCCAACGCGGGCTGGTTCCGTTCTATTCCGGTAATTCCAACACGCAGTCGGGCGGTTGGTTCAAGAACCGGATCGAAAACGTCGACAGCCTCAAAGGGCTGAACATGCGCATCGCCGGTCTGGGCGGCGAGATCTACCGCAAGCTCGGCACCAATGCCGTGCTGATGCCACCGCCGGAAATTTTTACCGCCTTCCAGTCGGGCGCAATTGATGCCGCCGAATGGGTCGGGCCAATGCTGGATCAGGCGTTCGGCCTACAAAAGATTTCCAAGCTTTGCTATGTCCCCGCCTATAACGAACCCGGCGCAGGCCTCGCGATCGTGTTCAACAAGGATGCATTCGGCGAGTTGCCCAGTGACCTACAGGCGATCTGCATGAACGCTGCCCATGCCGCTGCACTAGAAAGTCACGCGCAGTTTGACTATTTCAACGCCCGCGCCATGACCGCGCTCAAGGCCGAAGGCGTCGAATTCCTGAACTTCCCCGATGAGGTGGTCGCAGCCATGCGCAGCGCCTGGGGCGAGATTCAGGACGAACTGACGGCGGCGAATGCCGACGTAGCCCGCGTGCGCGAAAGCTATGACGCCTATCTGGCCGATGCCCGCGACTATGCTGCGGCGATGACCCTGCCGATGCTGGCCGGTCGCGGCTGACGGCCCTGCCCGCACCCTCCGAATAGATGGGTGCGGGTGACCCTCCACTAGACATCTCGATCGCGCAACAAGAAGAGCGGCCCATGGCCTACCGGCGCCGTATGTAGGCGAAAATGCAGGTGCTTGCGCAGCCTTTTCAAACCACGTAGCCGGGACCATCAAAATCGCCATTGGCGAGCCTTTCGATTAAGATCAGAGCATAGACCTGGTCGATGTTGACACGATTGAATGCGGGCGCGTTATTGCTGCCTCAATGCCCCGCCAGATTTGCTGTGACCGAAGCCGACCTTTTGGCAAATCTCATTCACGAACCCCGCGGCAGTTTTTACAGGTCGCGGCCACGCTCCTCTGGCTCACCCAAGCTCAACGACTCTTACGCCGGGAATAACCTGTGCTGCCAGAGTCACCAGATGGCGATGGTGTGTGAACATGATCGCCTGCCCACTTCGGCCCATTTCCCCGGTAAGGGCCAGCGCCGCAGTGGCCCGCGCATCATCGAAGGTTTCAAGAATATCGTCCGTAACAAAAGGCAAAGGACCGTATCGGTTCACGAAATCCGCGTGCCCCGCGACGCGCAACGCAAGATAGAGTTGACCCCGGGTTCCCGTGGACATGGCATCGGCTCCGACGGCGGCACCGTCGCGGATGCCGACCAGTCGCTCGCCTGTGCCTGTCGCCCGGGCTTCCAGCCGTTGCCATTCCCCACCGGTCATGCGGGTGAAAGCGCGTTCGGTCGCGTCAAGCATTGGGCCGCGGCGATCCTCCCGCAAGCGGCGAAGCGCGCCCGAAGCTGCCATCAAACCGATCTTTGTCACGGCTGCGCGACGCGCCGCTTCACGCAGTGTTTCCAGTTGCGCAGCGCGCGCTTGCGTCTGCTCTGCACCCCCGGTCATTTGCAGCGCACCGTCAAATGCATTTCGGACCTCTCCTCGCCGCCCGATGGCCGCGTCGCGCTCGACATCTGCCTCCGCCACCGCCTCGCGCAACTTGCCAGTCCGCAGCGGGTCGGCGTCCTGCTCTTCAGCGGCAAGCGCAGAGGATTCAAGCCCCTCTCCCAAGACCCTGTATTCCTCTGTCAGGCGAGAAAGTTCCGCACGCAGTTCGTCCCGGGCGACAAGGCGCTCTACTGCCGCCACCGGCGCATCGCCCGGCGTTTGGTCCTGATCCCTGAACAGCCCTGCAATGACTTCCTCGCCGTTTTGAATAGCCCTCATCTGCCTGCTGCGTTCCCGCTCCGCCTCGGCCAAATCCTTCTCGGCCTGCGCAACAAGCTGTGCCGTTTCACGGGCAGCATCGGCGCGGGTACGGGCGGTTCGCATGATGTGATCTACCTGCGACTCTTCTGCCAGGCCCAACGCCTTTCGCAGAGGTGCCGCACGAGTACCGAATGCGCTCAGAGCCGCACTCAATTGCGCAACGCGGTGATCGAGACTTTCAGCGGCCCGTTGTTCCTCTGCGAGTTCCACAAGTCCCTCGGTAACCCGCAACATCTCCTCCACCTTCAGCTCGGCGCACCAGAGACCGGCAACGCGCTCTGCATATGTTGCCTGAACCGTCTCCCGCGTCGCTTCCCCAACAGCAACTTCGGCCTCCAACCGACGCACCAGCTTTTCCACTTCTGCGCGGCTGGCGATACGAGACTGGCGTTCGGCAAGCCCGGCGCGCAATCGCTGCGCCGCAGGAAGCACGCCACTTGCTCCAACCTCCTCGCCCGTGATGTCTGTGTAAGCTTGCTCCACCTCTTCCAACGCCGCAGCCTCTGCCGCCTGTGCCGCGGCAAGCTCCTCCTTCGCTGTCTCCGCCGCCAGCGCCGCCTCAAGCGCGTCCTGCAATGCATCCCGCCTTTCGAAAAAGCTGGCGAGGTCGACGTCCGCCCCAAGCCCAAGCCGCGCGGCCAGTTGCCGCTTGGCTTCCAATGGCGCCTTGCGGGCGCCCCGCGCTTGGATCAGATCGGCGCGTCGACGTTCGGCAAACTTGCGAAGTTTCAAAAGCTCACCCCCAAGCTGCAATACGCGGGTGCGTGCCTCGACCGTTCGTCCGTATGTGTCGTGCGCTGCGTCATCGTCGTGCATGGCCGCTTCGAAGGTTTCAGCGGTCTCGGATTCAAGCCGGTTACGATGCGCAGACCATAGCCGGTCGCGCCTCGAACGGCTCGCGATGATCTCGTCATCGGTAACAACTACTCCCGCCTGCACTGTGGCGTCGCGTTCTGCCTCACATTGCGCAGCCGCTTCCTCGGCCTCGCGCAAGCGGTTCGCAGCCAGCGCCACGGCATCATCGGCTGTCTTCACATCGCGCTCCAATGCGCGCAGCTCGGCCTGCGTCGCAAGCCCTGCATCGGTTAACGCACGCCACCCCTGCGGTAATCCGGCAGCACGTTGGAATGCCTCGGCCTCGCGTTCGTGCAAGACCCGCACGAGGGGTTGGGGATCAAGCGGCAAGGCCTCAAACGCGCAAAGCGCATCCGCCAATGCGTCGGCGCCGTCGGGCATCTCTTCAACCTGCCCCATTTCCGCACGCGTCTCAGCCAGCCTGCAACGCGCATCGTCACAGTCGCGCGCCGCTTCACGCACTTCGGTGGCAGCCTCACGAATGCCGCTCAACACATCGCGCGGCAAGACGACCCTGCTCGGGTCGGCGCCTTCACCTGCAAAGCTCTCTGCAAGTTGGCGCGCCTTTTTCCATGCCGCATCCCGCTCTGCCCTGCGGCGGTCGATATCTGCCCCTGCGGCGCTCGCGCGAGCAACAAGCGGTTCACCTTCGTCAAATTCGGCTGCATCAAGTTCGGCTAGTAACTGGCCAATTTTCAATCCCTCCGGATCCGGACTTAGCGCTTCAAGGCGCCTATTGGCGTCATTGATGCTTTCTTCAGCCTCCGCCTCGGATTCCTTGGCTCGGGTGATCGCGTCTGCCGCCACACTGACCCGGGTCAGCGCGCCTTCCACGAGATCCGGACCGCCCGTATATTTCAAGAGACGGTCGCGCGCTCCGGCGATTTCACGCGCCAACGCGCGCCGCGCATCAGCGGCTTCGCGCATAACAAGTCTGCGCTTCGCATCGTCGCGCGTCGCGCCAGCCTTTTGACAAGCCTCCTCCGCATCCTCAACCAGACGACGAAGTTCATCAAAACGCCGTGGATCGAGGCGCGCGTTTGTAATGGCCTCGTCCATCGCCTTCAGGCTGTTGCGCCCCTCGGCCACTACCGTTGTGCGGCCACGCGGCTTGTGGAAGGCGTCAACTTCCTCCTGCGCGCGCTTCAAAAGCTCAGCAAAGCCCGAAAGACCCGATGATCCGGCATGCAGAAGTTGCCCCAGATCACCCTTCGCCTGCGCGATCTCGTCACCGCCCCGTCGCAGCACTTCGTCATCGAGCGAGAATCGCGTGCGATAGCTGTCGCGGTCGAGACCATAAAGCATCAGCTCCAGCCGCCGGTCATCGACAACGCGCCCGTTCTCGTCGCTCAGCGATCCGCTTCGCTGCCCCGTGCGGCGCAATGTGAGCGGCCCATCATCGGTTTCAATCGTCGCTCCGACAAGAAGCTCCTTGCGCGCGTGCACAAAGTCATAGGCGTGTTGGAGCGGCAAGCCAAAGAGAAGGTCGAGCCAGGCCGAAAAGGCGGTACTCTTGCCAGCCTCGTTCTCACCATAGACAATAGTCACATCGGTCTCGCCGCCGCCATTTCCGAAATCGAGCGAGCAGTCGGTGAAGCGGCCATAGCGGAGCAGATCAAGCTTGCGCAGCCTCATTCCCCCGCCCTCCCCGTGCCAAGGCGCAGTGTCATCGTTTCGACTCCAGCGTCGATCAATTCATCCAATTCACTCTCGTCCAACACGTCACGGATCTCTGACGGCAGCGCGGTGCGCAATTCGCTCAGAACTACTTGCACCTCGTCGCGAAACCCCGGCGTGGCTGCGTCTGCTCGCATAAGTGCCGCAAGATCATCAGCCGACTCTTCGCTGCTGGCCCGTTCAGCAACATGAAGCCGAAGACTTTCGACAAATGCCCCTTCAACCCTGTCCGCCGCTTCACGCAACTGCGCCTCAAGCATGATCGGGTCGCCCAGTTCTGCGGGTGTGCCAGTGGCTCCAACCCGCGCCGCAATCAACACATCTTTCGCAAGTGCCCCAGCCAACGCCATGCGCAACCGTTCATCACGCCTCGCCTGATCGTCAACTCCGGCGAAATCTACCGGCACGCGTACGAACCGTAACAGTTCCAGCGGAACCGCGCGCACCCGCACACCCTGAAGATCGAGGTCAACAAGCGTGGCCGATCCGCCCTCCATCTCTCTCACACTGCGCCCCTGTGGTATCCCCGGCATCACCGCTATCCGTCCCTCGCTTTCATAGACAGCCCGCTTGTGAATGTGGCCCAACCCCCAATAGTCGTAACCATGCGCCATCAGGTCCGATAACGCGCAGGGCGCATAGGGATCATGCCCTGGCCCCCCGTCGAGCGAGGTGTGCATCAACCCGATATTCCAGCGACCTGCCTCGGGCGGCGGGTAAAGCGGCAACAGGCTTTCTGCAACACGTGCGGCGGTAAACCCGATGCCGTGAATCGACGCTTCGCCGATCCGAAAGGTTGGCGTCTCGGGTTTCAATACCGTAAGCGCATCCGAAATCGGCCCATAGCGGTCAAGATCGAGAAGCGCATCATGATTGCCCTGGATCAGCACCGCCGGGATTCCGGCGCGCGAAAGCCGCGTCACTTCCGCCGCCAGCGCTGCGCGGCTGGCGACATCCGCCACACCGTTGTCAAACGTGTCGCCCGCAAACAGAACCGCATCTACCGATTGCGCGATTGCCGCATCAACCAACCGGCCAAGCACCTGACGCGAAGCCGCACGCAGACTATCGGACATTGCCGGATTGCGCACGGCCTGCGTTTTCAATGGCGAGTCGAGATGGAGGTCTGCAACGTGAAGAAACTTCATGCCTGATCCTTTGCGAAGGGTTGCTCCATCATGCCGCTGGCTGCACCATCCGCAAGAGCCCTCGAAGCCCCCGCTCGCCGCGGACCTCGTTCCGCCCGCCAGGCTACCGGTCATCTGCGACCATCGCCACGCAAAACCCGGCTCCAAAAAATCTGCAGAGGCAGCCCAGCGCTCACAAGAATTGCCTCCCGAAACGGATCACCATCAAGCTGATCTCAATCCCCACCAAGCCCGCTTGAGTGGAAAGACATGCATTCGTTCTCACGCTCAATGGATCAGTCGCCATCTTGTCGGGTCAGGTACCGGCCTCCTTATGGCGTAACCTATGCTCTTGGCCCGGCCCAACTACCGCATCAGTTCATGGCCATCGTTGACACCACCGACAGCTGTCGCCGCTCACACACTTCCCCACTCAATTTACAATCTGGCGGACTTGCCATCGTAAGCCTCCCATACTATCTGCTCAGCTTATCATATTCGGAACAACTCCATGCCCAAGCCAATCGACGTCGACACCACCTCCTTTCTGATCCTCGACATCGCGCGCCTGTTGCGCGCCGAATTTGAACGCCGTGTGGGCGAAGCCGAACTTGGCGTAACCCCGAGTGAAGCGCGGACATTGGCTACTGTGGCGCGGTTCGGGCCGTTGCGTCAGCACGATCTGGCTGACCAAACCGGTCTTGGCGCGATGAGCGTCACAACGGTTCTGGATCGGTTGGAAACGGCTGGTTTGATCCGCCGCGATTGCGATCCCCACGATCGCCGGGCCAAGTTGGTCCGCGTGACAGACAACGCGGCGCCGCTTTTGGCGCAGTTGCGAGGTATCGGAGACGAGGTGCGCAGTATCACACGCGGCACCATCGCGACCGATGATTGGGATTGCTTTCGCAATTTGCTGAAAGTTGCGCGCGACAACCATCTTGCCGCCCATCGCAGCCAGCGCGCATCAGGGGCAGCATAAACATGGCCGACACTTCCCCCCCCGCATCGTCGATTCCAGTTCAGCCTAGCATGTCCATTCGCCGCGTCAGCCTGATCGGCGCACTATTTATTGCCACCGGTCCGATTGCCATGGCGTTATATACCCCGGCAATGGCCGAAGTTGTCGCCGACTTTGGTACGACGAACGCCATGGCCAAGATGACATTGACGCTGTATTTTGCCGGTTTTGCCACCGCGCAACTCATTGCAGGGCCGATATCAGACGCGTTGGGTCGCCGACCTGTTATCATAGGTTTCATGGCAATATTTCTCGCCGCTAGCCTGCTGGCGCTCATTGCGCCTTCCATCGAAACGCTGATTGCGGCGCGGTTCGTGCAGGGTATCGGCGCCAGCGCCGGTGTCGCGATTTCGCGCGCCATTGTGCGCGACATGTATCAAGGCGACGAATCCTCGCGCATCATGAACCTGATGGGAATCATCCTTGCCGTTGCACCCGCGCTGGCCCCGACCCTGGGCGGGCTTTTGGTGACGCATGCGGGGTGGCGGTCGGTTTTCCTCGCAATGACCTTGTTTGGAGTGATGGTGATCGCCGTAACGCTGTGGGGGCTGCGCGAAACCGTGATTCCCGATCGTCGCCGCCTGAACCTGCGCAGTCTGGCGAGTTCCTATGTCACGCTGGCGGCGAACCGGCATTTCATGACCACGTCGTTGACCATCGCCGGGGCAATCGGCGCGATTTATGCGCAAGCGACGATCCTGCCTTTCATCCTTATGCAAGAACTCGGACTGAGCCCGACCGAATTTGGAATGGGTATGCTGATGCAATCGGGCAGTTTTCTTGCCGGGTCGTTGGTGTTGCGCCAACTTATGAAACGCTTCAGCGCCTATCGCTTGGTACCTCCGGGGCTGGCATTCATCGCCTTGGGAAGTGGGTTGATCCTGACGTTGTTGATCGGAGAACCCTCGTTCCTGCGCGTGATGGCCCCCGTCGCGGTCTATACCTTCGGCATCGCCTTTGTGATGCCCGCGATGACAACCGCCGCTCTGGCACCATTTCCACATATTGCCGGAGCCGCCTCTTCGCTCATGGGGTTCATGCAGATGGGAGCCGGGCTGTTTGTCGGATCGCTGGCAGCACTTTTTTCCGATCCCGTGGTTGCGCTGGCGCTGCTGATCCCGTTGATGGGGGCGCTGGCCTGCCTGTCCTACCTCTTTTATCGACTGCATCCGCATCTTGCCGAACCTGAACCACGACAAGGTGCAATCAGCGGACCGCCCGCGGGGCGTTCGATGATTACACCGCGTGCGGATTGACTGCCACGCCGCGGGGTGCATTGTGCCAAAACGCCGACAGAAAAGACCTGACCCATGAAAAAACGCATTTTCCTCGTTATTGTCCTGCTAACGGCTATGGCTGTCGGGATCATCGGATTCGACAGTTTCCGTAGCACCATGATCTCGGAATTCTTCGCCAATCGGCAGATCCCGCCGGTCACAGCCCCAGTCTATGAGGTCAAACCCCGCGACTGGACACCAGTGATTTCCGCCATCGGTACCATTGATGCGAAGCATGGCGTCGAACTTACAGTTGAGGCTGCCGGCATCATCAAGGCACTGAATTTTGCCGCCAACGATAACGTTAAAAAGGATTCCTTGCTGATACGCCTGGATGATACTGTGCAGATCGCAGATCTTGAGGCGCAGCGCACTCAGGCGCGGCTCGATGAGCAGGCACTTGAGCGCACACGTGAATTGCAAGGAAGGGGCATCCGCTCAGGTGTATCGCTGGACGAGGCTGAAGCACGGGCCGAAACCTCGCGCGCTCAGGTAGCCAAGCTACAGGCTGTCGTGGCAACCAAGCGCCTGCTCGCACCGTTCGATGGCACCATCGGCATTCCGCGCGTGGATGTGGGCAGCTATGTGGCGCCGGGTACAATCATTGCAACTTTGCAGGATCTCAACTCGCTCTACGTCGATTTCAAAGTTGCCGAACAACAATTCGGCCTTGTGTCCAATGGTCAGAAGGTTCGGGTCATGGTCAAGGATGGCGCGCCCGCTCTGGAGGGTAGGATCGCAGGCATCGACCCAAAAATCGACGCCGCAACGCGGCTCGGATCGGTCCGGGCCGAAGTTGTAGCCGGTGATATACCGCTGATTCCAGGTCAGTTTGTTCAGGTCGAAGTCCAACTGCCAACGCAGACCAACGTGCTGGCCGTGCCTCACACCGCCATCGTCACCAGCCTATATGGCGACCACGTTTTTGTTTTGCGTCCCGTCGAAAATGACGCGGGCAAATTCGAGGCGCGGCAGGTTTTCGTGACCGCCGGGCGCCGCTCAGACGACATCGTCGAGATTGTCAAGGGCATTGCGCCGGGCGACAGGGTAGTAATCGCGGGGCAAAACCGGCTGTCCAACGGCTCGCCCGTAAACCCGGACAATACCGTGGCGCCCCTGATGGAGAATGAGTCCACTAATTCCGACAAGGCAGCATCTCAATGAGCCCCTCGAACACCTTCATCCGGCGGCCGGTCTTGTCCACAGTGTTGGGCGCGTTGATTCTGCTTCTGGGGTTCCAGGGCCTGTTCAACCTGCCCGTACGTGAATACCCCGAAGTCGAAGAGACAGTGATCACTGTCACCACGATCTATCCCGGAGCAAGTGCGGATCTGATCCAGGGTTTTATCAGCGCACCAATCTCAGGCGCTGTATCGACCACTGAAAACATCGACTATGTCAGCGCTACAAGCCGCCCCTCGGCCAGCGTCGTGACGGTGCGAATGAAGCTGGGCGCCAATCCCGATATCGCCCTCACCGAGGTTATGTCCAAGGTCCAACAGGTGCGCGGAAAACTGCCCCAAGGGGCCGAGGATCCGACCATCGTCAAGGGCACCGGGCGCAGTTTTGCCACCATGTATCTGGCGATGCAAAACCCGAACATGAGCTCTGAGCAGTTGACCGAATATATTGACCGGGTGATCCGCCCGCGCATGTCAACCATTGAGGGCGTAGCCGAAATTCAGATCATGGGCGCTTCGGACTATTCGATGCGAGTATGGGTCGACCCGGTGAAACTGGCCTCACGCGGTGTTACCGCGGCCGAAGTGATGGGGGCAATCAACGCCTCGAACTTTCTGGCGGCACCGGGCAAGACCCAAAACGCCTATGTCGCGTATCCAATTTCGGTACAATCCACCTTGCAAACGCCCGAAGCTTTCGGCGCGCTACCGCTAAAGTCGTCGCCTGAGGGCGTAGTGCGGCTTCGTGAGGTGGCAGAGGTCGAGTTGGCCGCCGCCAGCACCAGCACCATCGTCAATTTCAACGGTGAACGCGGCGTGTTCATCGGCGTATTTCCAACACCTTCGGCCAACCCGCTGAACACCGCAAGCGCAGTGATCAAAGATCTGCCCGCGATCCGCAACAGCCTGCCTGAAGGCATGCAGCTGACGCTGATGTATGACGCAACCGAAGCCATCGGGGCCTCGATTGACGAGGTCTTCAAAACCATCGCCGAAGCGGTCGGTATCGTCGTGCTGGTCATCCTGCTGTTCCTTGGGTCGTTCCGCTCGGTCCTGATGCCGATCGTCACCATCCCGCTGTCTCTGATCGGGGTGAATTTCGTCCTCTACATGTTGGGTTACTCTATCAACCTGCTGTCACTTCTTGCGATGGTTCTGGCCATCGGATTGGTGGTCGATGACGCTATTGTCGTGGTCGAAAACATCCACCGGCATATTGAAGACGGCATGTCGCCGAAACAGGCGGCGTTCAAGGGCATGTCCGAAATCACCGGGCCGGTAATCGCCATGACCATCACGCTGGCCGCCGTGTTCACTCCGCTTCTGTTCACCGGCGGGCTAACGGGCGCACTATTCTCGGAATTTGCCATGACGCTGGCCGGGGCGGTGATCATTTCCGGGATTGTCGCCCTGACAATTACGCCGATGATGACCTCGCGATTGCTCAAGAAGGGTGGTCACAGCCGCTTCCAAAAGGCGGTCGACAACAGCTTCGAACGTCTGGCGGGATGGTATGAACGTCGCGTCCGTTCGTCGCTGGACTATCGTCCTGTGACCTTGATCCTGGTCGCCGGACTTGCGGGCTTGACCGGTTTCATGTTCCTGCACACGTCCAGCGAACTGGCGCCGGAAGAAGACCGCGGCGCACTGTTTTCGCTGGTCAATGCGCCCAGCTATGCAACCGCAGACTATACTTCACTCTATACCAACCAGATACGCGCGCTAACTAAAGACATCCCCGAGTTGGAGGCAAATTTTTCTGTCATTGGCATGGGCGGGCAAACCAACTCCGCTTTTGCGCTCTGGGCGTTCAAGGACTGGGCGCAACGCGACCGTTCGCAAAAGCAACTTCAGAGCGACATTCAGGCCCGGTTGGCACCGGTTTCCGGCGTCGAACCATTGGTCTTCGCGCCTCCTTCGCTCCCCGGCGCGGGCGGCGGGTTGCCGATCTCGATGGTGATCCAATCAACCGGCACCCCCGATCGTGTATCCGAGGTGACCGAGAGCATCAAAAAACGAGCGATGGCCACAGGCCAGTTCATCGTCGTGCAGAATTCACTCGCCTTCAATCAACAGCAGGTGATTGTGACCATCGACCGCGACCGCGCCGCGGCGCTGAACCTGTCGATCCGTGACATCGGCACAACGCTGGGCCTGCTGGTGAGCGATGGAGCCATCGCTCAATTCGACCGCGAGAGTAACAGCTACGACATCATCGTGCAGGTGCCACAACGTTTCCGCAATAATCCCGAAAAGTTGGGCGAATTCTTTGTGCGTTCCGTCACCGGTGACATGGTTCCGTTGTCCGCCGTGGTGAATATCTCAACCGATGTGACCGCCTCGGCTATCGAACAGTTCGACCAATTGAATTCATCGACCTTATCGGCGATGCCAATGCTGGGCGTAACCACGGGCACCGCGTTGCAGACTCTGGTGGACATCGCGCGCGAGGAAATGCCCGACGGTTTTTTCATCGACTATACCGGTCAGTCGCGGCTCGAGGTTGAGGAAGGCAATACGATCGCCATAGCCTTTGTGCTGGCGCTTACGGTGATCTATCTGGTTCTGGCCGCACAGTTTGAGAGCTTCCGCGATCCCTTCATCATCATGATGTCGGTGCCGTTGTCCATGTTCGGGGCGATGGTGCCGCTGTTCTTTGGCCTGTCAACGCTCAACATCTACACCCAAGTCGGATTGATCACCCTGATCGGGCTGATCACAAAGCACGGCATCCTGATGGTCGAGTTTGCCAACCAACATCGCCACGAACACGGTTCAAACCGTCGCGAGGCGATCACTGCCGCGGCCAAGACCCGACTACGCCCGATCCTGATGACCACGGCGGCGATGGGCCTTGGCGTGGTGCCGCTAATCCTTGCCAGCGGTGCCGGTGCAGCCGCGCGGTATTCGATGGGTCTTGTGATCTTTTCCGGTATCATGGTCGGCACGATTTTCACGTTGTTTGTGGTGCCAATGTTTTACACATATATTTCTCGCCGCGACATTATCGAAGAAACCGAAGACGACCGACCGCCTCTCAAAGCTGGCTGATCCGTGCCACCAAAGAAGTTTTGCGGACTCATGTTGAACCACAATTTGAACTCTAGACGTCCTAGCAATACTGCTGATTCATCGGCCCGGCACACCTGCCTCGGCGCGTTTGTGCTTGCGCGACATGCAGCGTGGACCATTTGGTGCTCGCATGACACTCTTCCGACGCAGCACCCCTGCCCGGTTTCTGAATCTTTGACGATAGGGCTTTGAACATGTCAATCCAAACCAGTCCGGCCCCCATCGCCGCGCCCAGTGGCAGACGTATTCGCACCGCACTTACCGAAGCATTTCTTGCAGGCGGGCGCATGCCGGTCTGCCAGGCGGCTCAAGGACAGATTCTGACCCACGAAAGCGCACATGCTGATCATGCCCTGTTAGTGCTGAACGGCTGGATCGCCCTCTCCAAGACACTGATGGCTGGTGATACCGAGATCATCGACGTAATGCTGCCGGGGGATTTTGCGTTGATCGGCACAAGGATCGTTCCGGTTGCCGCCTGCACAGTCGAGGCTCTGAGCAAAGTCGAATACATCATAATCCGGCCCGACAGAGCCAACGGCCCAGATGCGGCCTCCGCCAACCTGCGCGAGGTTCTGGCCGCGTCCATCCTGACGACACAGGCGCGCTTCTCCGAATTGTTGCTGCGTCTGGGGCGCAGCAATGCGGTAAACAGAATTGCCTATGCACTCCTTGAGTTTCACACGAGGCTGCAAGCGGTTGGGCTTACCAACGGCGCAGTTTTCGAATTCCCGATCACTCAGCATAAGTTCGGCGAATTTACCGGCCTGACGAATGTTCACGTTTGCCGCACCATGCGCCGATTGGAACGCGACGGGATCATCGCGCATCCAGCACCCGACATGATCGAACTGAAAGATATGAACGCGCTCTGCGCCCTCGCGGACATAGACCTCGATCTCTTTCGCAAGGAGATCCTGATCAATCGACCGGTTCACGCCATACACGACTAACGTGTTTCAACGATCTCGCCCAGTGCCTGACCGGCCAGTTCCTCACTGGCATCCCTTGCGATATCACCCAGCGAAACTACGCCCACCAGACGGCCACTGTTGTCACACACCACAAGGCGCCTGACCTGCGTGTCCCCCATGAGCTGTGCAATGCTCACGACGTCTTGATCCGCGCGACAGGTATGAACGCGTGGCGTCATCACCGCGCTGACCGGAAGATCGGCACTTGGGGTGATGTCTGCCAGCATTCTGATCACCAGATCACGATCTGTCACCACGCCAATCGGGCGACCTCCTTCACACACAGGCAACATCCCGATATCTCGGTCCATCATCAGCGCAGCCGCCGCGCGCACCGACGTGTTTGGCCCCACACTTGATACCTTCGCCCGCATGACGTTATGAACCAACATTCTGTTCTCGCCAAAGTTCATCGGTCTGCCTCCTCGCCTGCCCGCCTGCGCCTGTCGCGCGCCCTGATAGCCTCAAATCCGACAATCACATCCAAAAGTTCAGTTGTTATTTCGCTTTGCCGAACCTGGCGCGTCTCGCCGCGCAACTCTTCCAGCTTTTCATCGACAGATTGCTCGGCCTGGCTCATCCGCGCCAGACGCGCGGCATTCTCGGTTACCAAAGCCTCGGCGCAGGCGCGATAGAGCGTGGCAAACAGAAAGTTGCGGATCAGCGCGGCGAGAAGAACCGGCGCAGGCAGCGAGAATTGCGGCAGGCTTCGCGCGGGCCAGGGGCGCCGCGCAAGCTCGTCAAGCAGGCCCGTATCCAGCGGCAAGAGTACTTGCGAAACCGGCCCCTGGCGGCCATGCAAGCCACGCTGACTGTAGACCAGCATAACCGCGATGTCGTATGCACCGGCCTCTACGCGGATCCGCTCCAGCCAAGTGACCAATTCGCCCGCCAACCGGTTCAACCCGTCCGCATTGGCGGGTGGCAACATCACTGCCTCGGGAACCATGTGTTCGCCGCTCAGCGCATCCTGCATCTGCGCCCCGACACAGACTATTCGCGTAGACCCATCTGGTGCAACGTGACGCGCAGCCTCAGCAGCCAACAATTCGTTGTAGTTCCCGCAAAGCCCGTGATCCGACCCCATCACGACGATTACGTCTTTCATGCCCCCCGGTCGATCCTGAACCAGAGGGCCGTTGCAATGCAAGAAGGCATGTAAAGCATCCAGCACCGTATCGCGCCAGGCATCGATAGATCGTGCCGCCTGTTCATAGGGCGCGGCATTGATCGCCGACATGGTCTTCATCGTGCGCACGATTCCCCGGATGCTCTGCATCGTATCGGTGCGCCGTATAAGCCGTTCAAGCGTCTGCGCCATTTCAAACCTCCGACACAGCCGAGCGGGCGGCATCGACAATACGCGCGCGATCGTTGTCGTCCAGCCTGTGATCCGAACGAATAATCTCGCCCGTCTCGTCATCATCGCGCCGCACAACCGCCCTTACCGCATCCATCGCCGTGGCTATCCGGGCTTCGGTCATACCGTCAAAGACACCATCCATCGCCGATAGCAGCACTGCCAGTTGTTCGTCGCCCGACATCGGGTCGCGTTCCGGTTGGCGCAGCGCGGCGCGCACCGCCGCGCCACGCACCAGCCGTTTGCGGGTATCGTCATCAAGGCGAGTGCCAAAGCCGGCAAACTCCTCCAGTTCCTCGAACTGAGACAGCGTCACACGCAGGTTGCCCGCAACATCGCGAAACGCGCGCGCCTGCGCCTTGCCCCCTACCCGCGACACCGAAACCCCCAGGTCAACTGCAGGAAACTGGTTTCGGCGCACCAGACGTGGTGAGAGATAGATCTGGCCATCGGTGATCGAAATCAGGTTGGTCGGGATATAGGCCGACAAGTTCTCGGCCTGGGTCTCGACCACCGGCAGCGCGGTGATCGAGCCGCCACCGGCGCTCGGCACAAACTGGCCAGAGCGCTCCAAAAGCCGCGCGTGTACAAAAAAGATATCGCCGGGAAACGCCTCGCGCCCCGGCGGGCGACGCAAGAGTAGAGACAATTCGCGATAGGATTGGGCATGGTGCGTGAGATCGTCAAACACGATCAGCACATCGCGCCCGTCTGCGGCCAGAACTTCGGCCATCGTCATCGCGCCGTAGGGCGCAACAAATGCTAGGCCCGGAGCCTCTTCGTCGCCCGCGACCATGATGATCGTATTTTCCAACATCGCGCCATCGCGAATGGCCCCAATCGCCTTGGCCACAGCATCGCCACGTTGCCCGATGGCGCAATAGATGCACAGGACGCCAGTATTCTTCTGATTTAGGATTGTGTCGATGGCGATTGACGTCTTGCCAGTTTGCCTGTCGCCAATGATCAACTCGCGCTGCCCCAGCCCCACCGGAACCGCAGCATCGACTGCTTTCAGCCCAGTAGCAAGAGGGCGTGAAACCGGCGCACGGCTCAGAATATCAGGTGCTTCAATCTCGATGGGCCGCCGCCGAACGCTTGTAACCGGTCCGCGCCCATCACGCGGTCGCCCCAGCGCATCGACAACCCGGCCAAGCAAAGACGCACCGACGGCAACGCTGACCACCCGCCCCGTGCGGCGCACATCCGTGCCCGGAACAACCGAGCCAGACGGCCCTAGAAGCACCACGCCCAAACGGTTTGGCTCAAGATCGAACACCACGCCCGACAGCCCGCCTTCAAATTCCAATAGTTCATCCACCAGCGCACGCGCCAGACCTGTCACAACAGCAATACCGTCACCAATCTCGGCGACACGTCCGATTTCGCTCAACCGCGGCTCAGGTGGAGGCGCATCCAGCACTGCCTGAAGCAGAGCGCCAAACTCTTCGTCAACCTGACTACGCGGCATTGGCGTGCTCCTTGCGCTCTGCCTGCTCATCAAGAATGTCCTGAAGCCCTTCGACATAGCTGTCCACGCTCCAGCCAAGTTGCGCCCCGCCCAATCGAAGGTTGAGACCGGGTGACTGGCCTGGATCGGTCTTGAATGTGACCTCGATTGCAGGCATCGCCTTTTTAAGCTGATCTTCTAACTGCCTGCGGTTCTGCGGACGCAGTGTATCGCGCGTCGTGATCACTGCCTCCCGACCGTCCCCGGCCGCCGCAGTCAGATCCCCCGTCATCTGCGAAAGACGCGTAGCCGCGCGTGCAACGATGCGTTCCTCAAGCGTCTCACCTGCGAGATCGTTCAGCGCCTTGCGGGTCAACGCCACGAGCGCAGTCGCCCCCTTATGTTGCAAATCAGCGCGAAAGCGGCGGGTCTCGGCAATGCGTTCTTCCTCTCGCGCCAAGCGTTCGCGCTCAAGCCGCTCACGCGCCTGACGCAATACGGCGTCGCGTTCAGCTTCCGCCGCTTCACGCGCTTGTGCCAGCAAATCTTCGCGACCCGACTGGAGGCCCTCGATTTCGGCCTTGTGTTCAGCCTTGGCGGCCTCGGCCGCTTCACACAGTGTTGCAGCCTCCGCCATGCGCGCTGCGATCTCACGTTCGCGCGCATCAATCCCGTCAAGGATAGGCCGGTAGAGGAACCGTTTCAGCAACCAGACCAGCACCAGGAAATTGGCAATCTGGGCCGCAACGGTGATCCAATCGATAGACATCGTCAGCCACCCGTACCTTGCGCCGCTGCCTCCAGCGCCGCATTCCAGAACGGATTGGCAAACAGCAGGATCATCGCAACGACAAAACAGTAAATGGCGGTGGATTCGATCATGGCAAGGCTGACGAACAGCGTGCGCGACAACGTCGATGCCGCATCCGGTTGCTGCGCGATGGAACTGAGAGCGGTGGCTGCGGCGCGCCCTTCACCTAACGCCGGGCCGAGTGCGCCAAACGAAACGGTCAGTCCTGCTGTGAAAATCGAAATTGCGGCGATGATGGAAAGATCGGTCATGTCTGCTCCTTTGGAGTTTCGTTTGTCGTGTCGGGCGGTGCGGTGGCCGACGAGATATAAACGGTGGCAAGAATGGCAAAAATATAGGCCTGGATAACGCCGGTCAGCAGGCCCAGCATGTCCATCACCACCGGAAAGAAGAACGGCGCGACACCCAGCAGGATCGCGGCTATGACAGCCCCGCTCATGACATTGCCATAGAGCCGGATCGCAAGAGACACCCCGCGCGACGCTTCGCCGATGATGTTGAAGGGCAGCATGATGATATTGGGTTCGATATAGCCATGCAGATAGCCACCCACCCCCCTGCTGGCGACCCCGAATATCGGCACCGCGACCAGCACCGCCAGCGCCAGCGCCACGGTGGTCGAAAGCGACGCCGTTGGCGAATGCCAGCCGGGCACGACCATCAGCAGGTTGGACGTGACTATGAACAGAAACAACGTACCCGAGAAATAGAGCAACCGGCGATCGGGCCGCGCGCTGATCTCGTCAATCTGCCCCTGGATTGTCAACACGATTTCTTCCAGAACGGTACGCCAGCGGTCGGGCGGCACATCGGGGCGCAGGTTGCGGGTGATCAAGATCGACGCCACCGTCAACAGAGCCATGACGATCCAGGTGAACAGGATCGTTGCGTTGAGCGGCAGACCGTAAATCGTGAAAACAATCGTGTTGTCAGGAGTCAGCTCCATAGCGCACTCCTTTCGACAGTCTTCGGCCTAAGAGACGCGAGCAGAACAAAGCGCAACGCAATAAATGCCAACGCGAAACCTGCCAGCGCCGTGGCGCCTTGCCCCGCGATCCACCAACCCGCTGCAAGCAGCAGCGCAATCCGGATGACCGAACTTGGCAGCAAAACAGCCATCGGTCGCGCTACCCGCAATGCCAGCCGCATGCCCAGGGCCAGCCCGGCGAAAAACAGCGTTCCCACCACCAAACCCGCCCCCGCTCCAAATACAAAAGCAGTCCAGTCGATTTCAATAATCATCCGCCCTTCTCCTTGTCGATCCAGACCCAGGCAATCATCACGCCAATCGCCACCCCGCCCAGGATCAACGCGATGGTCCACGAAAAGCTCTGCGGATATGCCCGCTCCAGCCATAGCCCAAGGAAAGCCCCACCCACCGTCGGCACAGCAACTGACCAGCCGACCATTCCGAAAGTGCTGATGCCACGCAGCGGGCTTGGCCCCGGATGGTCGCGCGCCGCCTTCTTGCGGGCAGCGCCGCGCCCGATCTCCTCGGCCTGGTTGTTTCGTTTTTCGCTCATGCCTTGGTTCTCAGCCCGGCAAAGCGGCGCACCAGATCTGCCTCGAGACGCGAGAGCGCGACACGTGCGACACGCTCTTCATCTTCAACTGTGTCATAGAACGCGCCCACTGTTTCACGAAGCGACTCCAGATCGGCGCTCTCGACACCGCGCCGCACCGCGATATCTACCTTTCGACCTATCTTGACCAGCAAGCCCTCATCAATTCCGAAAACCCTCTCTATGCCGTTTGGCTGATCGATCAACAGCACCGACGGCACCAGCGCAGTGACGAAGTCGATATGGCCCGGCAATATCCCGAACGCGCCGTTTTCACCCACCGCATTCAGCCCCACCGCCGGCCCCTCGAACAGCGAAGCACCCGGAAGCCCGATCCGAATCCGCATTGGTCCATCCGTGTTCATCGAGCGCCCCCAATCTCGGACAGCGCCCCAATCATGTAATAGGCGCTTTCTGGCTGCTCGAATGTGTCCTGCGCCAGGATCTCTTCGCACCCCTGCAATGTCACCTCCATCGGAACCAACCGCCCTGACGTGCCGCTGGAGGCACTTACCGTGGCAAAGGGTTGTGTCAGGAACCGCTCCAATCGCCGCGCGCGCGCAACGATGGCACGGTCATGCGCCGACAACTCCTCAATACCCAGCATGGCGATGATATCGCGAAGATCTTCGTATTCCGCCAGCGTTCGGCGCACACCACGAGCAATGTCGTAATGCCGCTGTCCGACCACGTTCGGCGTTAGCATGACCGAGTTCGACACCAACGGATCCACCGCCGGGTAAAGCCCTTCGCTCGCCCGCTTGCGCGACAGCACGACCGAAGCCGATAAATGCGAAAAGATATGCGCCGCAGCCGGATCGGTGAAATCGTCGGCCGGCACATATACCGCTTGAATCGAGGTAATCGCCCCCTTGCGGGTCGAGGCGATGCGCTCTTGCAGGCTGGCCAATTCGGTCGCCAGCGTCGGCTGATAGCCCACACGGCTTGGCATCCGCCCCATCAGGCCCGACACTTCCGACCCCGCTTGCACAAAACGAAAGATGTTGTCGATCAGCAAGAGCACATCTTGTTCACGGTCGTCACGAAACCATTCGGCCATGGTCAGCGCCGCCTTACCGACCAGAAAACGCACACCGGGCGGCGCGTTCATCTGCCCGAACAGCATGACCATCTTGTCGCGCACACCCGCCTCGCCCATCTCACGCCAAAGCTCTTCGGCCTCACGCGAGCGCTCGCCGATACCACAGAACAGGCTGACACCGTGATGATGCTCAAGCGTGTTGTGAATGAGCTCACTGAGAAGAACGGTCTTGCCGACCCCAGCACCGCCGAACAGACCGGTCTTGCCACCTCGTTCGATCGGCGCCAGCAGATCAATTGCCTTGATCCCGGTCTCCAACACTTCTGCGCGCAAGACCCGCTCTGACAGCGGCGGCGGCGCGCGATGAATAGATCTGGTTTCATCGGTCACGGGCGGCGGCAATCGGTCTATCGGGGCGCCGAACAGATCGAGCATTCGTCCCAGCACCGCCTCCCCCACCGGAACCTTGATCGGCCCGCCCGTGGCCCGAACCGGCACGCCAATCCCAAGCCCGTTGGCCGGGGCCAGCGCAATACAACGCGCAGCACCGTTTTCGACGAAAGTCATGACTTGCATCGGGATTTCGCCCGCGAAGAGCAATTCGTCAATCAGCGGGCCATCCCCTGCGAAGACGACATCGACAACGCCGCCACGCACGGCGACGATCCTTCCGTCCGCCAATTGCTTTGCCCCAATTTCGCGCGCGTCTTTCATGGATTATCCGGCGCTCATGCCACCATCGACGGGATATTGTCCGCCCGTGATGAAACCCGCCTCATCCGAGGCGAGAAACAGCACCAGATTGGCGACGTCCAGAGTTTCGCCATAGCGCGCAAGAGGTATCGTTGTCTCAAGCTGTTTCTTTACCTCTTGGGCATGGCCGGGGCTGAACCCATCTTCCAGCGAACGCATCATTCGGGTGTTAACTGGCGACGGATGCACCGAATTTACACGCACATTTGCGCCAGCAGCTTCGATCGCGGCGGCGCGGGTCATACCGACTACGGCGTGTTTCGAGGTAATGTAAGGCGCGACGTTCGGACTGCCCTGCAGCCCCGCAATCGACGACATGTTGATCACGCTGCCCGATTTCTGGCGCATCATCACCGGCAAAACATGCTGCAACCCAAGGAAAGCCCCGCGCACGTTCACCGCGATCACCCGGTCGAAATCCGCGATATCCTGATCGACCAGCGGGGCAACCTTGCCCTCAATACCGGCATTGTTGAAGAAAACATCGATGCGCCCGAACCGCTCAACCGTGGCCTCGACATAGCGGGCAACATCCTCGGCTGAGGACACGTCGGCGGTGATGGTCAAGACATCATCCCCCTTACCGAGATCGGCAGATGCCTTTTGCAGATCGTTCTTGTTAAGATCGACCAGAGCAACCTTCGCACCCTCGGCGAGAAACAGGCGTGCCGTTTCCAGACCAATTCCCGCCGCGCCGCCAGTGATAAGTGCAATCTTGTCTTTCAAACGTTTCATTGATCATCTCCAATACATTATCGCGTGGCACCGGGTTCCAACCGTCTCGTGAGAGACTGACGGAACGCCTTCAAACCGCCGGATCGCGCCGGGCCATCGCCCTTCGATCAAATCCGCAGTCAAGTTGTCTGTCAATTCTGAGCGATGTTGCGAGGCTTCGCATTAACCGACGTTAACGATTCAGAAAAATGGCTCAGCGATACGGCGCGACACGACACGACAACATCAGCCCCAATTATGTCCGGTCAAACCATCTGAGACGGTTTAGACATCGCGCGGTATTTGCGATGGTATTGATCCGGGTCAATGCAAATGCCCCGGATTTGCCCGATAGTGAGCCATAGAAGCTGAATCGAAAAGGAACTCAGTATGGCAAATCGCGAAAACATGAAGCCTTCGGAAGTCGATGCCCTAAATGCCGCTCAGGTTGAATTTAGCGCAATTCCGCGTTTCTTAGCGCCGCAGGCAAAGCACTTCCTGCAGGCACAAGAGCGTTTTCTCGGTGAAATGGAGAAATTCTCGTCGAACTGGTTTCAGCGCCGTCAAGAAGCAACACGTTCCATGATCGAAGCTGGTCGAAAAATCCTGTCAGAAGGTCAGACAGATCCGGCGGGCGCAATCAAGAAAATCACCGAATGGCAGACCCATTCGATGGAACGTCTGGCAGAAGATGCCAAGGCTTGCACAGAAATGATGACGAATTGCACAGGCGCGTTTGTTCAAAACGAGGTCGAGGCAATCGAAGAAACGGCCGAGGCCACGCAGAAGTCGGCAAAAACCAGCAAATCCACACCGGTCTGACCGATAAATCAGGTGGGTGTTTCTGGACAGGCAAAAAACCCCAACGCAGGAATTGTGCGCAGGCCAACAACGCGCAGACGAATTCGTCCCCCCGGTCCGGGTTCAGGATCTATCTACGCCTCTGAATTTGCCAGCAACTCATAAGCACTTCGTGCCAGAACCCGCTCTTCGTCCGTGGGCAGTGCCAGAACGGGCAGACGGCTGGTCTTCGTGGTCAGATATGGCCCGCCCAGTTGATTTGCCGCGTCGTCCAGATCTGCCCCCAGCCATCCCAATTGCTGAACCAACCGCGCGCGCAATGGCGCAATATGTTCACCCATGCCACCGGTCAGAATCACACCGTCGACTCCACCCAATGCCGCAGCAAGAGACCCAAAGTGCCGACCGCATTGATAGACGAAGAAATCCACCGCTTCGGCGGCTTCGGCACGACCGCTGGCAAGCAGGTCGTTCATTTCACCGCTGATCCCCGACACCCCCAAAAGCCCCGAGCGGTCATAAAGCATTTCGCGCACCTCCTCGGCGCTATAGCCGCGATCAATAATCAGATGCAACACGACGCCGGGGTCAAGCCCGCCACTACGCCGCCCCATCGGCAGACCGTCCAGCGCGGTCAGACCCATCGTCGTGGCGATGCTCTGTCCGTTCTTCATGGCACACATGCTGACGCCCCGCCCCAGATGCGCCACGATGATCCGCTTCGCCGCGAGATCTGGATCGCTGCGTTTGAGTTCGTGCGCGATATAGTCATAGGACAGCCCATGAAACCCGTAGCGCAGCACACCGTCATCGGTCAGTTCGCGCGGCAAGCCGAAAATCTGCGCAAGACGCGGCTGTGTCCGATGAAACGCGGTATCAAAACACGCCACTTGCGGGACGTCGGGAAAATGCTCCTTGATCCTTTGCATCGGGCGAAGATTGTGTGCCTGATGGCTGGGCGCCAACGGTTGCAGCTTCATAAGCCAATCCACCAAATCGTCGTCGACCTGAACCGGCGCCGCATGGTTGGGCCCGCCATGGACAACCCGGTGCGAAAACGCGCAGATTTTGCCGAGACCCGACAGCCCGTCCAGCCGCGCAAACATATGCTTCAACGCTTCGGGGTGGGCACTCTCGGCGCTGTCAGGGGTGCCCAGATCGGTTTCCGTCCGCGCGCCCGTGGCCGGGTCCTTTTCGGTCAGTATCATGTTGTCGGGCAAGCCGCGAATGCTGAGATTGCGGATCTGAAGCGGTCCATCGTCCGAAAGCCGATAAACGGCACAGCGTAGGCTCGATGATCCCGCATTGAAGGTTACAACCAACTGGTCAGACATGTGTCTTGCCTCCTGCTCGTTTCGCCGCAGCGACAAGACACAACAGCGCCGCCTCGATCACCCCCTTCTTCTGGCGCTCAAGTTGCCCAAGACGTTCCAGACGGTCGGGGCGCCAGCTTGTCTGCGCCTGTTCACTGTTGATTTCATTCATTATTGTTCAATCTCCCCTTGTCCCTGCAGGCATAATCCGCAACGCAATATAGTGGTACTTCCTTAATCACATAGTGGGCCAGTGCGGACATTTCTGCCAGTGTTGTTCAGCGCTTGGGCGTTTTCGACCCGCCCTTTTCAGGGGCGCTTGAACGCTGCAACGCTTCCGCCAGCGCAGACCCGAGGGCACCTTCTTTGCCACCTGTCGTTCGTGGCGCTGGCGTGGTTCGGGGGCTACGGTCGGGTTTTGGTTTTGCTGGGGCCCGCGTATTTTTTGAAGCTGCGTCACCACCGTCTTTGCGCATGCTCAGACCAATGCGTTTGCGTGCCACATCGACCTCCACCACCCGAACACGAACCACGTCGCCGGTTTTGACAACCTCATGCGGGTCTTTCACAAAACGATCGGCCAGTTCGCTCACATGCACCAACCCGTCCTGATGCACGCCGATATCGACGAAAGCACCGAACGCGGCGACATTCGTCACGGTACCTTCCAGCGACATGCCCGGCTTGAGATCGGTAATATTCTCGACGCCTTCGGCGAAACTGGCGGTTTTGAAGGTCGGACGCGGATCGCGTCCCGGTTTTTCCAATTCGGCAAGGATATCGCGCACGGTCGGCAGGCCAAAATTGTCATCGACAAACTGCTCTGCCCGCAGATCTGCCAGCGCGCCGCCGTTGCCCATGATCTCGCGTATGTCGCGCCCGCAAGCCTGCACGATCTTGCGCGCGACCCCATAAGCCTCGGGGTGCACAGATGAGGCGTCCAGCGGCTCACTGCCATCGGTAATGCGCAAGAAGCCGGCGCTTTGTTGATAGGCCTTTGGCCCCAGACCAGGTACTTTGAGCAGCGCCCTTCGTGTGGCAAAGGCGCCATTCGCATCGCGGTGCGCGACAATCGACTGGGCCAAAGACGGCCCCAGGCCCGCGATATGCGACAGAAGTGGCGCCGAAGCCATGTTCAGATTGACCCCTACGGCGTTCACCGCATCTTCGACCACCGCCGCAAGAGATTGCGCCAGGCGGCGCTGATCGACGTCGTGCTGGTATTGGCCGACACCGATGGCCTGCGGCTCGATCTTGACCAATTCTGCCAGAGGGTCTTGCAACCGACGTGCAATCGAAACGGCCCCGCGCAGCGAAACATCAATGTCGGGAAACTCATTCGAGGCAAGTTCAGACGCAGAATAGACTGAGGCTCCAGCTTCTGACACGATAACCGGCGTGGGGCGCGCTGCACCTTTGGGCAGACGCTTGATAACATCAGAGACAAGCCGTTCGGATTCGCGGCTGGCCGTCCCGTTGCCAATGGCGATCAGGGCAATGCCGTGGCGGTCAATCAGCTGAAGCAGCTTTTCTTCGGCACCCCGCAGATCATTACGCGGCTGAAAGGGATAGATCGTCGCGGTATCCAGTAGCTTGCCTGTCTCATCGACGACAGCAATCTTACAGCCAGTCCGAATACCTGGATCAAGCCCCAGCGTCGCGCGCGCACCTGCGGGAGCGGCCAGCAGCAGATCGCGCAAATTGCGGGCAAACACATCAATCGCGCCATCATGGGCACGGCGGCGCATTTCGGTCATCAGGTCGATAAACATCGACAGGCTCAGTTTGACCTTCCAGGTCCACGCGGCGGCCTCTTGCAACCACAGATCACCCGGAGCCTGCCCGGATATCCCGATCTCTGCAGCAATTATGGCGATGATGCGCGCGCGCCCTGTCTCTGGTTCAGGGCCTATATCTATTGTCACGATTTCCTCTTTCGAGGCCCGCAGGATGGCAAGTGCACGGTGCGATGGGATCGTCGCCCACTTTTCACTGTGGTCGAAATAGTCCGAGAATTTCACCCCGATCTCTTCTTTGCCCGCGATAACTCGCGCAGTAATCAAGGCTTCTTTCTGCATGATCTCGCGCAAACGCCCCAAAAGCCGCGCATTTTCACCAAGTTCTTCGGCAAGAATATCTCGCGCACCTGTTAGCGCGTCCTTCTGCGTTGGCACAGCGTCGCACAAATACGCGCGCGCCAACTCGGTCGGATCAAAAGCGCGCTCGGCAAGGATACTGCGCAACAGTGGTTCCAATCCGTTTTCGCGGGCAATCATCGCTTTGGTCCGCCGCTTGGGCTTAAACGGCAGATAGAGATCCTCCAGCACCGCCTTGGTGTCAGCGGCAGCAATGGAACGGGCCAGCGTGTCGGTCAATTTGCCCTGCCCGGAAATTTCACCAAGGATGCTGGCCCGCCGTTTTTCCAGATCGCGCAGATAGCTTAACCGTTCTGCCAATCGCCGCAACTGCGCGTCGTCCAACCCGCCGGTCGCCTCTTTTCGATAACGCGCGACAAAGGGAACGGTATCACCCCCATCCAACAACGTGATCGTGGCAATGACCTGATCAGCGCGTGCGCCGATATCAGCAGCAATTTTTCGGGCGATGCGTTCGTCAACGGTGGTCATTTTGGCTCCCTGAGGTGGTCAGACGACCGTGATAACCCCGCAATCAGGCGCCGCCAAGTCCAAGGTGATATTAGCGCGCGGGAACCGGACAGAGTCACTCTGCCCGCCTCTGGTTGGAATACTCTGACGATTCTGCCGAAGGCGCAGCATTTCCACGCATTTGTTGGCAGGACTCCTGCAAAGCCGGGCCGGACACCACACTAAGTGATCGAAACGAACCGGCTTGGCAGGCGAATTACTCAATGCTGATGCAGACCAACAGCCTTACCGCAGGCCTTCGTTGATGCTGCTCAGAACCTTGCTCCCCGGGCACAGTTCATCTTTGCCAAGCGCGTTCAGCGGCTTGCTGGCAAGTTTGAGGTTCTGGTTCAGATCCTGGCTATTGGGATCAAGGAACAACAGCCCGGTCAGTATTCGGCCCTCGTCGTGTGCGGCTCTGGCCGCAGCAATCGCTGCATTGCGGTCATCGGTCCGATAATCGGCGCCGGCCTTGTGCAGATGGATGACCGAACCGTCGTGCAATGTCACACTCTGGATTGTGCCGGGTTCGTATTGGGTGCGGATCTCATCGCGCAAGGGAACATAATCAAGCGGCATGGCATCCAGATGCTCACGAGTATGGGCATAGCTCTTGGTTGAACCGGCCTGATTGTTGAACGTCACGCAGGGAGATACCACGTCGATAAACGCGAAGCCATTATGCGCCATGGCGGCGCGGATCAATGGCTCCAGCTGCTCCTTGTCGCCGGAAAAGCTGCGGGCGACAAAGCTTGCGCCTTGCAACAGCGCGAGGCTGGCAAGGTCGATTCCATCAAAGGGATTGGTGCCGCCGTTCTTGCTGATCGACCCCAGATCGGCGGTTGCACTGTCCTGGCCCTTGGTCAGCCCATAACAGCCATTGTTGGCCACGATATAGGTCATATTCACATTGCGCCGGATCAGGTGAATGAACTGACCCATGCCAATCGAGGCCGTATCTCCGTCACCGGAGATACCGATATAAGTAAGCTCGCGGTTCGCCAGACTGGCGCCGGTGGCCACCGACGGCATTCGCCCGTGCACAGAATTAAAGCCATGGCTCTTGCCCAAAAAATAGGTCGGCATCTTCGAGGAGCATCCGATGCCGGACAGTTTGGCAATCCTGTGCGGCGGAATGGAGGACAAAAAGCAGGCACTGCGGATTGCTGCCGAAATACTGTCATGTCCACAGCCCGCGCAAAGGGTTGAAATCGCACCGTCATAATCTGCGATGGTAACGCCCAACGCATTCTTTGGCAGGCTCGGGTGGCGGAACTTTGGTTTGATATAAGACATCAGGCGGTCTCCGGGTGCAGCGGAACGACATCGGCGCTTTTGGTACTCAGGGTTTCACGGATCTTGCGGGCGATCTTGCGCGCCGTGATCGGCGTTCCCGAATAGTTCAGAACCGGGATCAGCTTGCCCGGCGGGATTTCACATTCATTGATGACCAGCCTGCGCATTTGCCCGTCGCGGTTCTGCTCGATGACGAAAACCAGATCGTGGTCATGAATGAACTGGTCCAGGCTTTCATGGAACGGGAACGCGCGGATACGTATGGTGTCAATGGGATACCCTTCCTCCGCCAGCATTTCGACCGCCTCGTAGGCGGGCGATGCCGAGGTGCCGAAAAACAGCGCCCCGAGTTTCAATGTGGTCTTAGGAGCCTTTACCGCAATTGGTGGATGGGTCTTGGGCGTCGGCACATGGCTCTTGGCCGTTTCAAACTTGCGCAACAGCCGGTCTACGTTCTGAACATAGTCGTCACCGCTTTCGGAGTAGACCGCCATCTCGTTCTTTGACGAACCACGGGTGAAAAACGCGCCCTTGTCAGGATGCGCACCCGGCAATGTGCGATAGCAGATGCCATCGCCATCCACATCCAAATAGCGCCCCCATTTTTCGGTCTTGTCCAGAGCCTCGGCATCCAGAACCTTGCCGCGGTCCATCTGATAATCGTCATCCCATTCCAACGGTGGTGACATCCAGTCATTCATCCCGAGATCGAGATCCGACATGATGATCACCGGAGTCTGCAACCGTTCCGCAAGGTCAAATGCCTGAACCGTCATGTCGAAACATTCACGTGGGGTGGCGGGAAACAGCAGCACCTGCTTGGTGTCACCGTGGCTGGCGTAAGCGGCTGCCAGTATATCGGACTGCTGCGACCGGGTGGGCATGCCGGTTGACGGCCCCGAGCGCTGAACGTCGATCAGTACCACCGGCACTTCGGCGAAATAGGCCAGCCCCAGAAATTCGCTCATCAGCGACAAACCGGGGCCAGAGGTAGCCGTAAAGGCCCGCGCGCCGTTCCAGCTCGCCCCGACAACCATGCCGATGGCAGCAAGCTCGTCTTCGGCCTGAACAATGGCAAAATTTTTCTTGCCAGTGCCGGCGTCGATGCGCAGCCGTTCCGCATATTGCGCAAAAGCATCCACCACCGAGGTTGACGGCGTGATCGGATACCATGCCGCGACCGTAGCACCGCCATAGATAGCACCCAGCGCTGCGGCGGTGTTGCCGTTCATCAGGATATGCTTGCTTTCCAGGATATGCGGCGCGTCATTTCCGCCCTTTTGCAGCCGGATCGCAAGCGGACAATTGAAAGTCTCGAGCGCAAACTGATACCCCAGATCAAGCGCATGCGCATTTGACGAGATCAGCTTTTCCTTGCCCTTGAACTGATCGTTCAGCAAGTCCTTGAGGATCGTGAAATCTATCTTCAAAAGTGCCGCCAACGCCCCGACATAGACAACGTTCTTGAGCAGTTGCTGGAGCCGCGGGTTCTTGAATTCGCGCATGCAAATTTCGGTCATCGGGATACCGAAATAAGTGATGTCGTCGTGCCTGAGATGCGACTCGAGGGGTTTGGTGGAATCATAGACAAAATAGCCACCGGGCTCGATATCAGCAATATCCTTTTCCATGCTTTGCGGATTGACACTTACCATCAGATCAACACCGCCACGACGACCCAGATAGCCTTTGGAACTGACCCTCACCTCATACCAGGTCGGCAGCCCCTGGATGTTAGACGGAAAGATATTGCGCGGGCTAACCGGAATGCCCATACGAAAAATCGCTTTTGCGAACAAGTGGTTGGCGCTGGCTGATCCAGAGCCGTTTACGTTCGCGAACTTCACCACGAAGTCGTTTATGCCACTGATCTGTTTCATTCGACCTCCACCAGGTCAGGCGACGCTTTCGCCGTATTGTAAAAGAACATCTGCATGTCCCAAGCAGCTGTCGGGCATCGTTCGGCGCATAATCCGCAGTGCAGACAGACATCTTCATCCTTGACCAAAACCTTGCCCGTTTCGAGCGTTGCCGAAACGAAGATGTCCTGTTCGGTGTTGAGCGCGGGAACGGTCAAGCGGCTGCGCAGATCCTCCTCGGGGCCGTTCTTCACAAAACTGATGCACCCGGTCGGGCAGATATCGGCGCAGGCATCGCATTCGATGCAAAGGGGGGGGCTGAAAACGGTCTGCGCATCGCAATTGAGACAGCGTTCGGCCTGGACGAATGCGGTCTCCAGATCAAAGCCAAGCTCGACTTCAAGCGCGCGATCGTTCAGCGCGCGTTCCAATTTTACCAAAGGCACCGCCTCGCGCTTATCGACAATTGGCGCGTTGGCATAGCTCCACTCATGGATGCCCATCTTCTGGCTGACTAGGTTGACATGGGGTGCCGGGCGTTTACTCAGATCCTTGCCACGGCAGAACAAATCGATCGATACGGCCGCCTTGTGGCCGTGTGCCACGGCAGTGATGATGTTTCTGGGGCCGAACGCCGCATCACCGCCAAAGAAGACCTCCTTGCGGGTGGATTGCAGCGTCTCATCATCATTCAGGATCGGCGTTCCCCAGCTGGTGAACCTGATGCCAGTGCTCTTTTCGATCCAGGGGAAAGCATTTTCCTGACCGATTGCGATCAGCACGTCGTCGCAGGGAAAAAACACGGGCTCCTCGCCGGTGGACACCAGTTCACGGCGACCATCGTTATGATAAACGGCTTTGACCTTTTCGAAATTCATGCCGACCAGCTTGCCCTTTTTCAGCACGAATTCCTTGGGCACGTGGTTGTCGATGATCGGAATTCCTTCGTGAACGGCATCTTCCTTTTCCCAGGGCGAGGCCTTCATCTCGGCGTTGGGACTGCGCACGATAACCTTGACGTCCGCGCCGCCCAGGCGGCGCGCGGTGCGGCAACAATCCATCGCTGTATTGCCGCCGCCTAAAACGATCACCCTTTTGCCGATCGTTTCGGTATGGTCAAAAGCGACATTAGCCAACCAGTTGATTCCGATATGGATATTAGCATCGGCTTGCTCGCGCCCGGGAAGATTCGGCAAATCGCGGCCCTTTGGGGCGCCACAGCCGACATAGATGGCGTCATAGCCCTTGGTCAGCATATCGGCCATGCTGTCTACATAGGTGTTGAAATGGGTCGTGACCCCCATGTCCAGCACATAACCCACTTCCTCGTCCAGAACGCTGTCGGGCAGGCGAAATGACGGGATTTGCGAGCGCATAAATCCACCAGCCCTCGCCTCGCCGTCGTAAAGATGCAGCTCGTACCCGAGCGGCGCGAGATCACGCGCCACGGTCAACGAGGACGGCCCACCGCCGATCAGGGCGATCTTCTTGCCATTCGCTGGCCCAGCCTTGGGCAGGCGCTCGGCAACATCATCCTTGAAATCAGCGGCAACCCGTTTCAGACGGCAGATTGCAACCGGCTCTTCGTCAATTCGCCCCCGGCGGCATGCGGGCTCACAAGGGCGGTCACAGGTCCGGCCCAACACACCGGGAAAGACATTACTCTCCCAATTGACCAGATAGGCATCGGTATAATTTTGTTGGGCTATCAGTCGAATATAGAGCGGTACCGGTGTATGCGCCGGACAGGCAAACTGGCAATCGACAACTTTGTGAAAATACTCGGGGTTGGTGGCATCTGTCGGTTTCAATTCCACTACCTTTCGCGCGGGCTACAAAGCTTATGACTGCATACAAAGAAAACGTACTGGAATCACGCATGTAAAGGGCCAGTTCTCAAGTTGGATAATATTTCTATCTGTGTGCGACACTTATGAATGTGGATGGTGAATATGGATGGTGGTGCCCAACACTTTCGAACCAGTCTCTGCAAGCGCAAGGAGACTACCCTTCATGGCAGGCTATCGCCCCTCGTCATCAACGAAAGACAGCGCAGACTGAAGAAGGCAGGTGACCAAGAGACTAGCGGCGCATCAAACATCCCCTGCGAGAACAGACAACATACAACGTCGCGCAGTGAGAGCGGAAAACCAAGCCACAGCCCAGCCGCCAGTCAGATAACCTCGGACTTCCTTGCAAACACTTGAACGGGGCATTTTCCATCATCAGCCGCAACCCAGCCGCCCTGCCCGCCTCTTGCCGCTTTTATCCGACAATACCCCTTACCCGGCTCAATCTCACTTCTTCTGGCATTGGTCTCAGTCTAGAAAACCAAATACCTAAACATTTCTTTCTGGGTTGTTTTACTGCTATTGCAGTCCGGAAATTTCTTCCATCCAGCCGATGATCAGTGTCGCCAGTACGCCGCGGTTTTCGCGCCATGCACTGTCTGACGCCTCATTGAAACCAAAATGGTGAATGCTCACCAGTTGACCCTCTGTGTTGAGAATGGGTGCACCGGATGACCCGTTTGCAGTGTCACAAGTATGGGTGAAGTCACTGTCCGGCACACGCCCCGACACCGGGCTTTCGATCATTGCACACTCCGAAATCGAAACCTGTTTGGGAAGGTCTCCGGGATGTTGCATAGTAATCAGCGATCCGACGGGATCGACTAGCTCTTCGGGCACGTTGATGACGCCGAATGCCTCGCCCGGAGGGGCCGACAGGCGCACTGCCGTCACGTCGAGATCAAGACTCGATTGATGGGGCTCATATCCTTTGCATCTGAGCTGTGGCCCCATCGCCAGCCCGCCTGCAGCGTTGCGCTGATACCCGAAAACGGCTGCCATTGTGCTGCAGGTTTCAAGCGACCGGATACAATGCTCGTTGGGCAGCAACAGATCGGGCTCGATCAGAAACCCGGTACAGGTTCGTGGCAGGCCGGCATCGAAGAACGACAGAAACGCAACCGGACCGGCAAGCGCCTGCACCTCCGCTGGCCACCGGGGCAGGCGATCGGCCAAAGCTGGTTTTCACCATGCACTGAATAGAGCAGCACCTCATCCTGCTGGACCGACAGGTTCGAGATGATCACAGTCGTGTCCTCGGCCAGCAAATCGGCGCTATAGAGCGCTATCGTGGCTTGCCCGTTTGGACTCAGCCCCGTCCAATAGCCGGTCTCTGGAATATCGGCGAGAGGGATCTCAAACTCGGTTTCCAATTCCGAAAACACGTAGAGCTTCGCGGCACGCGAAAGGGTCATGTCAAAAGAGATCATGTGTAGTCGCGCATAGGGATTGATGCCCACCATGCCCTTGCCGTTCTGAGGCGAGGCGATCACGCCCGCGACGGCAGCGCCGTGCTCCGATTGGCTCAGCGCCAGCGGATCAATCTCGCTGCAATATACCAGCGCCGAAGACATGCCCGTGACAGAAGCAAGCGTAACCTCTGCGTGGGTGGCGCCATCCGCCTCCTCCGCCTCCTCCGCCTCCTCGGACGGGCCGAGCACGTTGCCATCGCTCAGCATCAGAGGCGGAAGATCACAGTGCCATTTCGTCACCGCGCTGTCGATCACTATCACATCCACCGGATGGTGATACTGCGCCGACAACGGTTCGAGATTGGCGAATGGATAGTGGATCAGTTTGAAAAGGCCGATCTGGTTGGTCACCAGCGGCTCATTGCCGAACCCATATTCCTGCACGCTACCAGTTGTGCGCAGGTAAGGCTGCAGGGTTTCCAAAGCAAGATCATTGAGGGAACTGCTGGCAAACTGTCTTTGCCAAGTCGGCGAAAAGACCGCCGCGGGATCGACAAAAACCTAGGTCCGGTCGAATGTTACCAGCGAGCCAGACAGACTTCGGACCAGTTTCGAACGCGGATCGGCGCGGAGTGTGGCCGCCGCCTGCAGTTGCAGCTATGGCAGAGTCACGCTCCTTAGACCATCGGGCGCCTTGATGACCGGCAGATTGAAGCGCGCGATGACATCTTCGCGGGAGCCCTTGAAGGCCGAACAATCCATGTCCGGGCTGACCGCAAAATCCGAGATCTGCAAACCGCCCGGCACTTGCTGACGGCTCAACGTGGTGATTGCGCGAAAACTGTAGTCTGGCACCACGATCGTATCGCCCAGGCTGGTGCGCCACCGGCCCTGGCTAATGGCGTAGCCACCGACATGACTGGTCAGGCTGCGCAACTGCCGCTCAGATGCGACCGTGCGATTGCGCTGACAGAGATCCGGATTGAGATTGCACATCATTGCATCAATGCTTTGCGGAAAATGGGCGCCGAAAAACAGCTTCTCGTCGCGCAGGACGCGCTCGACAAAAGGACTTTCGCTCATTTTTATCTCGCGCAACGTTAGATTGCCTGAGTTGAAGAGCGTTAGATAAAGCGTTTCCAGCTCCGTCGAAAGTTCAACTGCATTTTCGCTTGTCGAGCGCCATTCGAGCACAAGTTCAGGGACTGTCGACTGGGCCGCGATGCCAGTTGCACCCAGCGCAAAGATTGTTGCCAAGACAATCGATTTCATCATCCCTCGGCTAATTTGAAGGTCATTCATGGCGCAGTCCTCTAGATGGTCACATTGGCCGTGCCGACGCCAAAGCCATGCACCATGCCGTTGGCTAGCGATTTGCCCGCAGGCACCTCGAAAGCGCATGTTTCATCCGCGCCTTCAGTGTAGGGTCGACAATCGAACCCGGCGAGTGTGACTGGATTGTCGAAGCGCACATAGAGATCCGGATCGCCCGTGCCGGTCATCTCGGCGCTAAAGCTGGTTCCCGGTACCACTTCGAAACTGCCGATCGAAACGATCTGATCGCCGGTCAATTCGAACGGCCCAAGCTCCTCGCGCTTTGCCGCGTTCAGACCTTAGGAAGGCTTGCAGATCGTCGGATCTATCCCGAACCCGGCAGCCGCCCCGCAAATGCAAGCGATGCCGTTCTTGTCAGATTTGGTAAGCCGCAGCGTCCAATCCCCGAGCTCATTGCTTTGCGGGTAGTGCATCACTGAAAATGCATCATAGTTTGTGACCCCGCGCCAGTTCTGATCCTCAAAGCACGCGCCTGCCTCTGGCCGTGTGTGTTCGTGCCGTCCGCCCAGAACATGGCCAAGCTCATGTCGCAGGATGCCGCGCAACGTGAGGGCTTGATTGGGATCGAGATTAAATGACGAGTGGTCGATCACCAGGCTGCGCTTGGCCCGCGGATCATGGCGAAAGAACGCTGCGGCCAGAAACAGACCGGCGGCATTCACCAGGCGCACATTAAACAGCACCCGCGTGTTCGCAGCGTCGCAATTCTGATCCTCGCATTGGATGTAATGGAATTTCAGATCAGCAGCGGCCTCCCAGGATGCAGTTGCCGCCTGCATATCGGCGACAACTGCACCGTGGCGGCTGGCAAATCTGGAACTGACGCAATAGGTCAGCGCGCGGCGCTGGCTCAGCGACCAGACTTGGTCCAGCCCTCTGACAGTGATAATGGCGAATTCTGGTATTTCACCCTCTTGAACGGGCGGTGCACTGGCCACATTTCGCAGCCAGAATTCACGCAGCAGTTTTTCATTGCGGATCGAGGTGTCACCGTTGAAATAGTATTTTCCGGTCTGTACGACATAATGCGTGTTGTCGCGGAATTCCTCGAAACTCATGCTGCTAGAAATTTCGCGCGCTTCTTCGGCGAGTTTGCCAAGCGCATTATTGCCCTCTTCGGGGTCGAGTTCCTGTGCAATACCATAGGAAAACATCGGCTCTGCGATAATTGCGGTAAGTAAGAATTGTCTCATGTACAATCCTCCGTTCAAGCCGTCAGGATAAAAACAGCTCCTCAAAAATCGGGTGCCCCTCATAGAACACCGCGAGTCGCGCGTGTTGGTCACCTTCATCCGACAGACCAAGAAATCTGGCGGCATTGCCGCCCATGACGGCCTTCAAATGGCTTCCGGAAAAGCCCAGTTCCCCGAGCGCGCCGACAACTCGGGCCGAATAGGTCTGATGCCCGGGTATCCGGCCGGTCATCGACCAATCTGAGCCATACATCATACGCTCTTTGATCAGTGGAAACCGGGCAATCAAATCCCCCATTCGTTCCATCATTAATTCATGGTCCTCGTTGTCCGGGTCGGTCGCCACCAGACAAAATCCAAGATCAAAATAGAGACTGGTGAAATCGCTAAGCATCCCGGCAATAGTGTCTTCCCAATCGGTTTTTGTGGCCATCGCAGCGTTCGGCGCTGTTTCCTTGAACCGGCCAAAATGGGCAAGGTTCACCCGCAGCTTGTTGAATTCAGGGCACAACAATACCTGCCGCCAGCCTTCAGGTGCAGCAAACAGCCCGGTAATCTTACCCGCGCCCATCGAATTCGTGCCATGGGCCTTGATCGGGGCGTCGTTCTCGACACACTATGCATAAAGGTGCTCAAGCTCGCGGTCGAGCGCGCCGCCGCCGCCTTTCGACGCACGCTTAGCCCATTTCGACACATCGACGCTGTTGGCGATAGGTTTGAACCCCATGGGCGGGTAAATTTTGACCCCGGCAAAGCCGCGTTCAAGAATGGCATATTTCACATGGCGTAAAGAATCCCAGTCCGCGGTGCGTCTCCCTTTCCAAGGCTGCGCGCAAGGGGCAGAACGGAACAAAAGGCAACACCAGCGCGCTTTGAAACCGCTTCGCGATAGCTGACACGACCTCAATCTGATCCGCCACCGTTTCAACATCGGTTTCGATAGTTTTGAACCAATAGGTAAAATCGACAAACTAGGGCCAAAACACCCGCACCTGCGTATTGCCACCATATAGTCGTTGCAGTACTGCCAAAATGTCGAGGCGTGCACGGGTCAACAGCCCGGCCCAGCGGATCGATTGCAAAAAAGGGCGAGAGATGACGATATTTCTTTTGCGTACCAGTACCTAATGCGCTCGGCGCGCCCTTGGCATAGATCTCGGCGACCAACGTGCTTACCTGCTGGCGCGGAGTCTGAAGGCCGGTGCGCACCGAATTCAAACCCACTTCCTGCGCAATCCGGTCGAGGATCCTGCTTTCGTCGGTGCGGGTCACACGCAATCCGGAAAAATCTGGCACGGCCCCGGCGGCATATTCGGACAAGGCAGAGGCCACATTCTCTTGGTCACGCTGCTCGATCACATACGGCGGTGTGACCGGCGTACCGCTCGTCACGTCGGCAAGTTCCTGCTTCGTCGTCGGCGTGTTGGACAGCAGAATGGTCTTTAGCAGCTTAAGAAAAGCGGTGCTGCTCATGTCTGGATCAACCGGGCCATGCGGGTCACGTAAGAATGTCTGTTGCAAAAAACCAACCGCAGGGGCGTCGCGACCGTTGAAGAAATGCGCGTGAACATCAATCGTCGCATTTGCTAGGTCTGGCTGCCACCACTCCTTGAGGAAACCGCAACCGTCCAGACTGCTGGAAAGCATCAAGCCGCCTAATCCACCTATTACGAAGCGCCGGTTAGCCATTTGTCCTTCCAGTCAAAATTAAGATACTTAAAGTCGCTGAGATATGAATTGGTTTAAGAACACTCGGGATTGGCTTGCAGGAAACGCAAAGACTTCCCGTTACTCCAGGTTGACACGGTTTCCCGCATAAATTGAGTGCGGAACTCCCTACCCAACCCTGATCTTATTAAGCCCGGTATTGTGTATCGAGTTAACCATCACTTACGCGTTTGCCTCAAACGCCTACAACATTGATGAGCTGCGCGGCGTATCCACTTAAATCCGTCACAGGATTAGATAGCAGCGTCTCAGGCTCCGTAAACATCGGATACCGCCCGGCAGTCCGACACGCCACCCATAACGGGGTATGGCGCAAGCAAATGGTCGTGCAATCAATTGTCCCGCATGCCCGGAAATGCGGCAAGAACGCTGGGCGATCCGCAACCCAAAGATCAGTCTACCTATGGCAACGGGATAAGATTGCTCTGCCCGTCGTCGGCCCCGCTTTCCCGTGGCTGCTCGGGAATGCGCACGCTATGGTTGGGTTCGACATAGACGATGCCCTCTGTCGCCAAGAACGCATCGATAATATCGCTCTGGCTTGAAGGATAAGGAAATCCGACAAGATAGATCTTGCCATCCATCATCCGGTCGATCTCCCGCGCGCCGATGCGCGCGATAATCCCGGACGCCTCGGTTTCGCTTACGTCAACTTCAAAGCGTATGAGAATTTGCCCGGTTACCTTTTCCATCTGGGCTTCCCTGGCTTCTGAATCGGTAATGTTGGGCCTGGCTGAGCCTACAAAAGCCGCCACCCCGGTGGTGGCAAGTACGAGTGCAATTGCGAAAGTGCACATGTGGGTCATGATGATTGGAGCCAACTTCTGCGCATTTGATACGGTTTTAAGAACGCGTCGTAAATCAACGCTTTTTTGAAGCTCACGCTCAGAATATTGCTGTTCTCCTTCACCTGAAGTTGATCTGGCCACATGAACTCGTCATAGGCGATTTGGGTGTGGGCCTTGGATTTGCAGACCTCGGGCTTTTCGGGCGGTGGCTCATCGCCCCCCCTTTCATTGCATTACCAAGATCAAGCCGCGCTCCAGTCAGGCTGGTGCCGGACAGGCCCGCAATGACCTCGGCCGTGTTCATCAACCACTCTTTCAATTCAATGTAGCTCAACGCCGGGCTCTGCGCCCAGACCAGTGCCGCAGCCCCCGCGACATGGGGAGTCGCCATCGAGGTGCCGTTAAAGGAATCATACTGAGCACCAGGAATTGTCGACAGGATATCGACCCCCGGCGCGCCCATATCGACGCTGGTTGCCCCGAAACTCGAGAACCCCGCCCTGGCATCGTTCTGGTCGGTTGCCATCACGGCCAACACGTTGGGAACATCTTAGGTCGACGGGTAATGCGGGTTGGCATCATTGTCCGAATTGCTGTTCCCCGCCGCGGCCACGAAGAGTATACCTTCTGCATCGGCCGCACGGATCGCATCTTCCAGAGCGCGGCTGAACCCGCCGCCACCCCAGCTGTTGTTCATGATGTCGACATCCATCTTAATGCCGTAATCAATCGCCCGGATGGCGCCAGCCGTGGTGCCGCCACCCGACCCGGAGAGAGACTTCAGCGCCATGATCTGGGTCGTCCAGTTTACACCGGACACACCGAGAGCATTGTTGGTAACAGCGCCGATTGTGCCCGCGACATGTGTGCCGTGGCGATTGTCATCCATCGGATTACCAGTGACCGCTGCATCAACGAAATTGGCGCCGCACACATCGTCGGTCGCGCCATTGCCGTCATCGTCAATGCCATTGGCGGGGATCTCACCCGGATTGGTCCACATGTTCGCGGCCAGATCCGGGTGACGATAGTCCACACCCGTATTGATCACCGCCACCACCAGATTGGCTGAATCCGTGTGCATATCCCAGACCACCGGAGCATTGATCTTGGGGAATCCCCATTATTGGCCATAAGACGGATCATTGGGTGTTGCATCGATCCGCACGACATAGACTGGCTCGATATAGGCGATAACAGGCATGTTCAGTGTCTGCATTGTCAGCTCAGCGAAATCGGCGCCCTCCGCTTCGATCACCAACATGCCGACTTCCGGCAGCACATCGATCATGCGCACGTCATCCGAAAGACTCTGTATGACGAACTGCGCGACATCCGTACCGGGCGTTGTCTTGACGATGAACTGGCCGGGAACGATTTCGGCCTCAGTTTGAGATTGAAATGTCGCTTCCTGAGCGTGAGCCATACCAGCCAGGGACAAAACGACAGCGGAAATGGAGACTACAATACGAAGTCTCATCGAACTTCCCCTTTTCTTAAGAAAAGTGTATTCAGATTAATGAGCAGAGCCGCCAAATCGGCGCCCCCCTTCTTGGCCCGCTCAACAACCAATCGAGTTGCAGAGTGCGACGATATTGTCAGACGTGAAACGCGGGCCGTTGAACGTCTTGCCGGAACTTCCGGTACAGCTGGTGCTGTCATAGCGACTGACCACGGTGTTGACCCAATTGCCACCGCGCCAGCCGCGCAGCCACGGGCCACCGCTCGCGCCATAGGTCATCGAGCAGCCCATGTTCAGCACAGACGCACCGCCACAGCCCAAGGACGGGTTGAAGCTCTCGGTCGTGCACAACTCCATTTTGTTGCCGCCACGGATATTGCCGGGATAGCCAAGTGCGTCCAGCGACTGCGTCGTGCCATGATTCCACGACCGCCCAAGCCACCCGGTATAGAATGTCACCGGGTGGTTACTGGCGTTGTCGCGAAGCTTGATCACGCAGACATCCGACTTACGGTCGCCAACGCTGATCCAACGGCTCAGGACCGTCGCGCTTGACCAGTTGAACAAACCGTATGGCGCATTGCCGCTGTCATAAGCTGGCGCAAATTGAAACCCGCCAATCCAACTGCCCCCAGAGCGGTTGTAGCAGCAGTGTGCCGCTGTCACGATCACGTTCTTCGAACTGATCACCGATGCAGAACACGAACCGGAATTTACCGCACACCGGTTTGCATACGACACCGCAACACCTCATCCGATCAATCGAGAGCAGCGGTATGACCTTCTAAACATGGTCTACCAAAACCATGTAATATACTGTATATATATGACTTTACCTGGTTTCTGAAATCCCGTCAGCAAGTGAAACGCCGCCATACTACCATATTATCAGTGCCATTTAAACTCGGCTCAACAAAGAGCCCACCGGCGCAATTCGTGGCATGCTTTCGGTGAGTCACGACAGAGGGGTAGCGCCGAGGCGAACCGGTGGGTCGTACAATCCATAGGCGATATCTTTCTTATATTCTTCCAACCGATGATGTCATGGAATGCCAACCAGCCTCGACCAGGACAACAACACTGATCCCAGGCCGTACCAAGCTGACATCGCCCGACACGAGCAGCAGCACGGGTGAGCTTGGAATTCTCCCTCCAGCTGAAATTCGACCCTCGATTTAGCGAACGCTCCAGGTTGAACAAGCTGCGGACCACGGCGTGAGCGGCGGCGAAGCTTAGACCGAATCGTCCTTACCAAAATCAAACCGTTTCGTGGCAGATATTGATCTCGCACACCTGCAGAAGACCATCGACGCTGCGCAGTAAGAGCGCGAAACAAAATTACGTCAAATGCGCACCAACACGCCTGCCCGCCTCAAGGCGATTTCTTCTGACCTGTTCCTTCGGACATTCCTGAAATGATAAATCGCGCACGGTACTTCCAGTAAACCATTCCAGTTCGTGCCATTTTCTATTGCATTTGGTTTCGTTGAGTGGAACGTTTCGATTATGCAAGGCGTGTCAGGGTGTATGGAACAACAAAAGACAGTATCGGTGCAGACTATCGGACGAACGTCGATGATGCTGCGCGCGTTGGCTGATGGCGCCAGCGAAGGCACGCGCCTTGCCCGTGTGGCCGATGCAACGGGCCTGGGAAAATCCACTGTGCTGCGCCTGCTCAAAGCACTGATCGAGGTGGGTTACGTCGAATTCGACCATAAAGCCAAACTTTACCGACTGGGCTACGACCTGTTTCTGCTAGGGCAATCTGCGCGGCGTTTTCATATTATCGAACTGGCGCGGCCCGGATTGGATCGGATAGCTGCAGAAACCGGCGACACCGTGTTTCTGTCGGTACGCGACGGCACCATGGCACATTGCGTCGATCGGCGCACCGGATCCTATCCGATCCGCACGCTGACGCTGTCGGTTGGTGACAAACGCCCGCTTGGCGTGGGCGCCGGATCGCTCGCGCTGCTGGCGTTCGAGGACGATGCAGAAATCGCCTCGATTCTGGGCGCCAACAGCGCCGAACGTCGCGCCTTTGAAAGGTTCGGCGATGCCGACCTGCACGCGATGATCTCTGCGACCCGAAAAAGCGGACATGCCTACAACGACGGGCGAATCGTCACCGCAATGAACGCCGTCGGCGTGCCGGTGCTTGACGCGGGCGGACGCGTCGCGGCCGCTCTGTCTGTCGCCGCCATTCAAGAACGCATGACACCCGAGCGGCGGCAGTGGATCGCGGATCTGCTTACGCAGGAGGCGAAGATACTGCGCGGCCTCTTGGATGAACGAAACCGAACCTTCGCGGCAACCGCCCCCGCCCGTGATGGAGAAAGAGTGTAATGACAAACATGACCAACATCGATCGCGATAGGTTTCTGGGACTGCTGCGTTTGATGCATCGCATCCGCGCCTTTGAAGAGGCGGCGATCGGCGCGCAGAAGGATGGTCTGGTGCTCGGCGCGATCCATCCCTCCATCGGGCAGGAGGCCGTGGCGGCCGGCATCTGTGCCAATTTGCAAAAGGCCGATCTGATGCTCTCGACCCACCGCGGCCATGGTCATACATTGGCCAAGGGCGCAGACCCTCTGGCCATGATGCGCGAACTTTTCGGGCGCGCCGGGGGCACCTGCGGCGGCAAGGGCGGATCAATGCACATCGCCGATTTCGGTGTCGGGATGCTGGGCGCGAACGGCGTCGTCGGGGCCAACATCCCGATCGCGACAGGGGCGGCACATGGGCTGAAACTGCAAGGCACGCAACAAATCGTTGCCTGCATTTTTGGAGACGGGGCGATCAACCGCGGCCCGTTTCTGGAAGGGCTGAACTGGGCCCGCGTCTTCGATCTGCCGGTGCTGTTCGTCTGCGAGGATAACGGATTTTCCGCCACTACGCGCACTGCCGAAATGATCGGCGGAGCGGGTGCAGGCGCGCGAGCCGAGAGTATCGGCATCCCCGCAATCGAGGTCGATGGAAACGATTTGCTCGAACTTGATGCCGCAGCGCGCGCAGCAATCAGCGACATTCGTGCGGGCAAGGGACCAATGCTGCTGCATGCGAAAACCTACCGCATCACCGGTCATACTGCCGTCGATCCCGCCTCTTATCGGCCTGCCGAAGAAGTTGAGGCAGCGCGCGCCACCTGCCCCATCGCGCGGCTGGAATCGACGCTACGGCTGGCAGACGTTTCAGATGACGACCTGGCAAAACTGCACGCCGAGGCCGCACGCGAAATGAACGACATCGCCGCTCAAGCACAAGCGACCGACTGGCCCGACGCCGCGCTGGCCTATGCGGATGTTCAGGACATTGGCGATCCGAGCGAAAGGGCATTCTGATGGCACCCGACACTTATCTGAACGCAGGCCGCCGCGCCGTGATCGAGGAAATGAAGCGCGACGATGCGGTCTGGGCATTGGGCGAAGATCTGGGCCGGGGCGGAGTATTCGGCCAGTATAGTGGCCTGCAGGAGATGTTCGGCACCGCGCGAATTTGCGACACCCCCATTTCCGAGGCGTGCATCATGGGCGCCGCCGTCGGTGCCGCAATGACCGGCACGCGCCCCGTTGTTGAAATGCGGTTTTCCGACTTCGCACTATGTGCTGTTGATGAATTGGTCAATCAGGCGGCCAAGGCGCGCTACATGTTCGGAGGGCAGATGCGTGTGCCAATGGTGGTTCGCGAACCCATCGGCATCTGGCGCTCATCAGCCGCGCAACACTCGCAATCGCTTGAAGCATGGTATGCCCATATTCCGGGACTGGTAGTGGTTGCACCTTCGACCCCCGCCGACAACCTCGGACTGTTGAAATCCGCAATCCGCTGCGACGACCCCGTGGTCTATATGGAGCACAAGAACCTCTGGGCATTGGAAGGCGATTTGCCCGAGGGTGACCATCTGGTGGAGCTGGGCAAGGCCGACATCGCCCGCCCGGGCGATACGGTCACAATCGTCACATGGTCAGCAATGCGCCACGCCTGTCTGCGTGCCGCCGATACACTGGCGCAAACCGGCATCGAGGTTGAGGTTATCGACCTGCGCACGCTCTGGCCGTGGGACCGCGATGCGGTGTTTGCCTCGGTCCGCCGCACCGGTCGGCTTTTGGTGGTCCACGAAGCGGTCAGCGTCGCTGGCTTTGGCGCCGAGATCGCGGCCAGTGTAGCCGAGGCGCTGCACCATGACCTCAAGGCGCCGGTCCGTCGGCTGGGCGCGCCCCGCATCCCCATCGCTTATGCACCCGCGCTGGAAGACTGCGCACGGGTCAGCGATACCGCTATTATCGATGCTGTGCAGGGCCTTGTCACCCCGCGCACCGCTGCCTGAACCGGCGGCAATAGCCGCTACGACATACCAAGGGAGGAAGTATCAATGCAAATTTTCAAAACCATTATCGCTACCGGGGCAGCCGTTGCCTGTCTGGGCGTAGGCGCCGCTATTGCTCAGGATTACAAAGACGAATACCGCGTCTCGACCGTCGTGCCTGCGCCTTTTCCCTGGGGCATCGCCGCAGAAAAGTGGGCCGAACTGACCGCAGAACGAACCGATGGCCGCATCAAACTCAAGGTCTATCCCGGTGTGCAGCTTGTGCAGGGCGATCAGACCCGCGAATTTACCGCGATGCGTCAGGGCGTGATCGACATGGCGGTCGGATCGACCATCAACTGGTCACCGCAAATCACCGAACTAAACCTGTTTTCTTTGCCGTTCCTGATGCCAGATTACGCGGCTTTGGACGCACTGACACAGGGGCCGGTGGGCGAAAAGATTTTCGAGATCGTGCAGGCCAAAGGTGCCGTACCGCTAGCATGGGCTGAAAACGGCTTCCGCGAAGTGACCAACTCCAAACACCCGATCCGCAAGCCCGAGGATATGGCGGGTCTGAAATTGCGTGTCGTCGGCTCGCCAATCTTCAGCGATATGTTCAGCGCGATGGGGGCCAACCCTACTCAGATGAGCTGGGCAGATGCACAACCGGCCCTTACCACCGGTGCCGTTGACGGGCAGGAAAACCCGTTGACCATCTACTCGGTGCTGAACATGCATGAATTGGGTCAGAGCAACGTAACCCTCTGGCATTACGTCGCCGACCCGCTGATCTTTGCGGTAAACCAGCAGGTATGGGACAGCTTCACACCCGAAGATCAGGAGATTCTGCGTCAGGCCGCAATTGATGCGGGCGCACATGGGATCGACGTGGCGCGCAAGGGGCTGACCGATGGCGACACTGCGCTGATTGACGAGATCAAGGGCCACGGCGTCGAAGTGATCTCGCTGACCGAAGAAGAGCGTCAGGCGTTCGTCGATGTGACCCGCCCGGTCTATGATGCCTGGAAAGAAAAGATCGGTGCTGATCTGGTCAATATGGCCGAAGAATCCATCGCCAACCGGTGATGGCGATCTGCCGGGCCTGTCATGGGCCCGGCCTCCAAACTTCCGGCCACCAAACTTGAGGACAGCTCATGGCTACGCCCGAACCAGAGCACAACGCCGATACAGGCAACGATCACACGGTCGTTCCCATCCGCATCGAGGAAGCATTGGGCGCGGCGGCGATGGCGTTGATCTGTTTGATTTCTTTCGCCAATGTTGTAGCGCGCTATGCCACCAACGTCTCCTTCGCCTTTACCGAGGAATATTCCGTTTTTCTGTTGGTGTTCATGACTTTCATAGGCGCATCCGCCGCATTTGCGACCAACGAACACATCCGCATTACCTTTTTCGTTCAGCGTTTACCGCGTCCGCTCGGCCAAGCCTGCGGCATCATCAGCCTGTTGGCCACCACCACAATGTTCTCGCTGATCGTCTATTATGGCGCGCGTGTCACCTATGCTGAGTGGTATTGGGAGGAAACGACGCCCGGTCTGGGCAATCCCTCGTGGATCTATACCATCTGGCTGCCCATCCTGTGCCTCGCCATCCTCGGCCGCGTGCTGGGGCGCGGCTGGGCGCATCTTCGTCAAGGTCGCCTCCTATGATCCTTGCCAATGTGATGCTGCTGACGGTCTTCGTGGTGCTGATGCTGTTGGGGACACCGATTGCCGTGGCACTGGGGTTGGCCGCCGCAGTGGGGGTCTGGCTCGGCTTGGATCTGGTGTCGCTGGGCATGATTGGGCCGAATACCTATGCCGCCGTCGCCAAATATCCACTGATCGCGATCCCGCTGTTCATCCTGACCGGGGCAGTGTTCGAACGCTCGGGCGTGGCGGCACGGCTTGTTGAATTCGCGCAGGCGCTGATCGGGCCGCGCCGGGGCGGTCTGGCACTGGTGGCAATCCTTGTCTGCATGATAATGGGCGGTATGTCCGGTTCCGGCCCGGCCGATGCTGCCGCCGTCGCAACTGTCATGTTGCCGTCAATGGTCAAGGCCGGATACCCCAAACCGTTCACCGCCTCTATCATCGCGGCAAGTGCCTCCACCGCGATCCTTATCCCGCCGTCCATCGCGATGATCGTCTATTCGGTGATCATTCCAGGCATGGACCTGCGCGCACTGTTTGCGGCGGGCATGATTCCGGGGCTTCTTCTGGGTGTCGCCATTGCGGTGCCGACGATGCTCCTGTCGCGCAAATATGATTTTGGTGCCGACGAACAACCCGAACGCCCGCCGTTCTGGCCCAGCCTGCGCCGCGCCGCACCCGGCCTAATGGCGCCGGTGATCATTCTTGGCGGTTTGCGTTCGGGCCTGTTTACCCCGACCGAAACCGCAGTCGTCGCAGTGTTCTACGGGCTGTTCGTCGGCACCGTTCTCTATCGCACGATGGGTTGGCGCGATGTCTACAACGTGCTGGCCGAAAGTGCTCGTATCTCCGGCGTGCTGATGATCATTCTCTCGCTGGCGGGGCTTTTCGCCTGGGCCGGATCGACAATGGGCGCGTTTTCCGCCACCGCCGAGTTGATCCTTGGATTCAGCGATAACCAATGGGTCATTCTGCTGCTGGTAATGATCGTCATGCTATTGGCCGGTATGGTGCTGGACGGCGTGTCGATCTATCTGATCACCTTGCCGCTGCTGATCCCGATCGTCGACGCATTTGGCTGGTCCTATGTCTGGTTCGGCGTGGTCATGGCGATCAATATCGCCATGGGCCAATTCACCCCACCCGTCGCCGTCAATCTGATGGTGACGGCCAAAATTGCCAATATACCACTGGAATCAACATTCCGCTGGGTCGGCTGGCTGCTCTTTGCAATGGCGGTGGCGTTGGCCCTTATCATCATCTTTCCCGAAATCGCCCTCTGGCTGCCACGGCTGCTGGGCTACCGCATCACATGAGGCACCCATGACCGACACCAATGAAATGACCGGCGGCGAAGCTCTGGCCCGAACCCTTCTGGCCCATGACGCCGGACCAATCTTTGGCATGGGCGGGTTTCAACTCTTGCCGTTCTATGATGCCGCGCGCCGTCTTGGACTGAACCATCACCTGATCAACGACGAGCGCTGCGGCACCTTTGCCGCCGATGCCTATGCCAAAGTGTCTGGTCGCGTAGGACTGGTCGATGCGACGCTGGGGCCGGGAGCCACGAACCTGGTGACCGGGCTGGTCGAGGCGCTGAACGCTGGCTCACCCATCGTCGCAATCGTCGGCGATACCCACCGGGACCATTCCTGGAAGAACATGACGCAGGAAACCCATCAGGCCGAAATCCTGCGCCCCGCCGCCAAGGAAGTGATCCGTGTCGAAGCGGTCCATCGCATTCCGGAACTTCTGGCGCGCGCCTTTCAGGTCGCAACCTCTGGCCGCCCCGGTCCTGTCGTGCTGATCGTGCCCGAAGATGTCTGCCACGGCACCCACGGGTTCAATGATGGTGATTTCGAATGTGATCCGCGCTATCAATCCGCTCCTGCCCTGCGCTGTCGCCCCGACGCAGAAAGCTTGGCCAAAGCCGCCGAATTGCTCGCCACTGCCAAGCGCCCGCTGATCCTCGCGGGGGGCGGCGTGCATATCTCTCAAGCCTCCGACGAACTGACAAAACTGGCCGAAACGGCGCAGATCCCCGTCGCCCACACAATGAGCGGCAAGGGCGCGATTGCCTGCACCAGCCCGCTATCGGCGGGGCTGTTCGGGCGCTACGATCGCATTGCCAACGATCTGATCGACGCCAGCGATTGCTTGCTCGTGGTCGGCTGCAAACTGGGCGAAATTGCCACCAAACGCTATACCGTCCCCGCCCCCGGCAAGACGGTGATCCATCTCGATTGCGTGGCCGAGGAAATGGGGCGCACCTATACCCCCACCCTGCCGCTCTGGGGCGATGCCCGCGAGGGGTTGCGTGATCTGAACACGGCACTGAAAGAACACCAAGCACCCAACGCGCGCAAAGACTGGTGCGCCAATGTCGTCACCAAAATGGACGCCTGGCGCGACATGGCCCGCGAACGCCTGGAAAGCGAGGAAATACCCGTATCCATGGGCCGCCTGATGGGGGAATTGAACCAACACCTGCCCGACAACGCAATCCTGATAGCAGACGGTGGATTCGCCGCGCATTGGGGCGGGTTGCTCTATGACAGCAAGATGGCAGGGCGCGGGTTTGTGCCAGATCGCGGCTTTGCCTCAATCGGCTATGGCCTGCCGGGAGCGATCGGTGCCTGCATGGCAGCCCCCGACCGTCCGGTGCTGGCGCTGACCGGAGATGGCGGGTTCAACATGGTGTTAGGCGAGATCGAAACCGCCCGCCGCATGGGGCTGTCACCGACAATCATCGTCGTCAACAATGCCGCCTCCGGCTATGTAAAAGCGCTGCAACATCTGATGTACGGGGCAGATGCCTACCAATCCAGCGATTTGGCAGAAACCGATTACGCAAAAATCGCGGACGCTATGGGCTGCCTTGGCCTGCGCGTACAAACCCCAGATGCGCTGGCGGGTGCGTTAAAGCAGGCGCTGGCAGAAACCGGGCGGCCCACCGTATTGGATGTGGTGGTAACCCGCGATCCGGGCAAAATGCTGCCCGCCGCCGACAGCCGCGCGGTAAAGGTCAAGAAAGGCGATCGGATTGCCTGACCTGCCACCGATACTGGCCGACAGCGTCACGAAACTTGACGAGACCTCCGCTGGGCGCGTCGTTGTTACAGGCTCGCATGGGGGCGTTTACGCTGCATTTCTCGCACGTCGCGCCGGATGTCGCGCCGCCATCTTCAACGATGCGGGCGTTGGGCTGGATGACGCAGGTATTGGTGGGTTAGCGTGGCTTGACCCGCAAGGCATGGCGGCGGCAACAGTCGATCATGCCAGCGCTGAGATCGGCAACGCCACACAGATGCTCGCGAAGGGACAGATATCTCACGCCAACGCAGCCGCGCAACTGCTGGGCCTCTCGCCCGGAATGTCCTGCGCGCAAGCCGCCAATCTGCTCCTCACCGCTGATATGCCACACGGCCCCTGCCCTGTGATCAAGGAAGGGCGTGAGGTTCTGACGCTGCCGGATGCGACGCGTCAGCTGATACTGGTCGATTCCGCAAGTCTTGTGCAGCCAAACGATAAAGGTCTGGTGATCATTACCGGCTCTCACGGGGCGCTCTTTGGCGAAGATCCGGCGAATGCGCTAAAAGCAGACGCCTTGCTTGCCATCTTCAATGACGCCGGCGGCGGCATCGGCACCACGCGGCTGCCTGCACTCGAAGCAAGGGGAATAGCCGCCGCGACGGTCGCCGCAAACTCGGCGCGTATCGGGGATGCACGTTCGACGTGGCAGGACGGTATTGTTTCCGCAGTCAACCCCACCGCCGAACGCCTCGGCGCTCAAATCGGCATACCAACGCATGACCTGGTCCGGGATATCCTGACAACACCAGCCTGATAGCCACGCTCGGCCCCAATCCAGATACTGTCAGGCAATTTCGAACCAGTCTCTGCATGGATACGGACACCGTCCTTTTTGCAGATTAAAAACCGCCAAAGCCGCAATAAAGCAAAGGGGTATTGTATGCCAGTATTTTGCCAGTCGTTTTGGCGCGCGACTTTGAAAGGCAGCTTGCCGAGACCCCAAGTCGTATCGGGTAGACCTTCCTGCTCAAGGCGCAGTTTCAGGCGCTGGGGATCTTAAGAGTCCTGGCTTCGGCGCGGCTCAGCTGTTCGCCCTGTTTTCGCCGCAAGAGTACTTCGCGGCCGTGGGCGTATTGATCATCATGCCAGAAGATCATGCAGCCGTTGCAGCCTTTGCCGCAACACCCCTCGGTGCCGACACGGTTGGTCTTGAAACGCTTTTCATTGCTGTCCTGCGCGATGCTTTCCGCCAGCGCATCACGGCGGCGGGCATAGGCCGCGGGCTCGGAACGGCCCGAGACTTCCAAAACTTGCGTCAGCTTGTCAAAACGGATGCGGTTCCATTGCTCTTCACTAAGGGCGCGCTCCTTGCGCAGCACGCTATAGGCGGGAAAGCGGGCGCGCAGGTCGTTCAGGTTTTCATGGTCAAACAGCAAGAACGGAATGCGGATCACGGTCTGGGTGCTGCCCTGGACCACTTTCAGCCGCTTCCCGTCCTTGGCATTCTCAAAGTCATACATCCGCAGCAATACGGTCTCGCGCGCGATGGGAGAGACAAATTCCAGCACCTCGCCGGCCTCCAGTTTGTTCTTCACCTGCACCAGAAAGGCATCGTCTGTCACTTCGGTCACCACTCCGGCATATTCCCATTGCGCCAACGAAGCGGTATGTTCGTAATCATGCGCGTAATTGGTCAGCCGACCCTCGTGGAAGGCCAGCGTGTAGCCGCGATTGCCCACCGCTTCCAGCTCGCGCATGTAGGGTTTCGGGTTCCAGCCTTCGGGATCGGCGTAATAGTCGTCGATTGCCATGCGATAGGCGCGCGCCACGATGGCGCAATAGTATTCCGACTTGCCGCGCCCTTCGACCTTCAGACTGTCGACGCCGATCGACAAGTAGTCGTTCAGCTTGGGCATAATGCTTAAGTCGCGTGAATTGAGGATATAGGAGCCGCGGGCGTCTTCCTCGATCGGCATCAGCTCGCCGGGGCGGCAGCCTTCTTCCAGCAGAAACTCGAACATGTCCTTATTGGCGTCATTAATATCCAACTCTGCGACTGAGCCATCTTTCAGGCGCATCTTCATCTTGTAATTCCAGCGACAGGAATTGGCGCAGTTGCCTTGGTTGGCCCCCCGTTCGGCCATGAAATTAGAGAGCAGGCAGCGGCCCGAATAGGTCATGCACATGGCACCGTGCACAAAGGCCTCAAGCTTGATATCCGGGCATTTCTCACGAATCTCAGTCAGTTCTGCGAAGGAGACTTCGCGCGCCAACACACACAGATCAGCCCCCTGTTCCTGCCAGAACTTGACCGACAGCCAGGAGCAGATGTTGGACTGTGTCGAGATATGCAGCGGGATTTCCGGTGCGCGTTCCCGCACGTATTGAAAGACGCCGGGATCGGCGATGATCAGCCCGTCCGGTTTCACCCGGCGCACGGTCTCGATGTATTCATCCAGCTTGGGGATGTCCTTGTTGTGCGAGAACAGGTTCAGCGTCAGATAGGCGCGCCGTCCATGCGCATGACAGAACGCGACCCCTTCGATTATCTCCTCCAGCGAGAACTCGGACTTGGTGCGCAGCGACATGTCGGGAGTACCGAGATAGACAGCATCAGCGCCATAAAGGATCGCCATTTTCAGCTTGCGCAGATTTCCCGCAGGCATCAGCAGTTCGGATCGGTGTTGTGTCATGAGAGGCCGGAATGTTGGAACAAGAGAGGTGTTTAGGGCAAATGCAGCGGGATGTGAACGCCCACAATCGCTGCAGATTGACACGGGGGTGCAAAGACCTGAGCGCGACATTTCACGAAGCATTCTTTGTTCACGCAGCAGACCCTCGACACTGCGGCGTGACAGCGCAAGCATAACTTCTCATCGCACATCTCCTGCGCATGACGCATCGCACGAGAATGAAAGAACCTCAGATCATTTTGAATCGGAGTCTGAGACAACCTGATAAATCCAACCAACTCGGATTTGGGTAAGCGGATACCCTGTTCAAAACCTACAAAATGGCCGACTTCATCAACCAAACTGCATGTTCAGGGTAAAGGTATAGCGCGCCTTGCTCAGACCTTTCGGAGCGCCAGGGAAACGACCAGCAGCGCGCACGGCCCGTAATGCGGCTTTGTCAAAAGCCGCCGATCCTGACGAGCGCACCACCGATACACCAACAAGCTGCCCGGATTGTGCAACAATGATCCGCAAACGTACCGTACCACTTCCGCTTGCACCACGCGGGAAGCTTTTCTTGCGCAGGATACGGGCGCGCACCTTGCTGCCCCATTTCGCAACAAGACGCTTCTCTGCGCCCTTGCTCAGAGATGGCGCGCGCGAATTGCCACTTTGCCCGGCCTTCTGCCCTCCCCCCGATCCAGCAGCGCGTTGCCCCTGACGTGATGCGGGGCTTGCCGGTTTCTTCCTTACCTGCGGTTTTACAGGGGTCGTGGGTTTGGGCTTTGGTGCGGCTTTTGGTTTCGGCGCGGGCTTGGGGCGTTCAAAACTCTGATTGTCGATGCTCGGCAGGGCAGGTTTACTAGGCACAGCAAGAGTAGGAATTGGCGGTTGAATGGGGCGAGAGAACTCGGCTTGCACCTCACGCAGGCGATCTCGAAGTGTTGGTTCCTGTTCTGGCGGTGCTACTATCTCGTCGAGCGCGGTTTCGACCTCGGGTGGCGCCATCCAGTCTTCGACAATAGCGTTCAGATCCCCGGCAACCGCATAAAGGGTCACTTCCTCCTGGCCACCCGCGCCGCTGGCCATGGCCTCGCCTTCTGTCAGCGGGCTATAGAGGAAAACCGCCAAATGCGCCCCGATTGCCAACGCGGTAAAGCCTGCAAATTCCAGCGCGCGCTTCATGGCATCTCCACAGCAATATCGACCTGCGCCGCACCCGCCGCCGTTGCACGCGCCACCGTGCGGGTCAGCATGATGGCCGGGGCAAGGGCATCGGCCCTGAGTTCAACCCGTTTCTCTTTGGCGCTGGCCAGTGCGTCGGCAAGCGCCTGATGCGCCGCCTCGCCCTTGAGTGCGTTGAAATAGAGTACCCCCTCACGATCCAGAAACGCTTTGATTGCCGCTTCTGATGGATCACCCGCCTCAGAGTGAGGTGGAGCGATTTCAACCGGTTCTGGCGCGCTCAACTGGGCGCTCATCAGGAAGAAGATCAACAGCAAGAAGACGACGTTGATCATTGGCAAGATTGCCTCTGCGCGGGGTTTCGTCTTGGGGAGGGTGATGTCCATCGCGCTATTCCGTGACCGCAAGCGAGGCAAAACCAGCACCACGCAAAAGCGTTGCCGCATCGACCAACCGCTGCACATCCGATTGCGGATCAGCGCGCAGGACCACGGTTAGAGACGCCTGTGCGCCTTGCTCAGACAGCCATTCAACAAGGGTTTCGCCCTCGCAAGGAATGCCGTTAAGCCGATAACCCACCGGCAAGACATCAACCAGACGCGGAAGATCGCGCGAAAGGTTCGGCCCACCGCTGGCCAGCGGCAGCGGCATCACGTCCCCCATTCCAAATCGCGAGGCCAGCATGAAGAAAACCAGCAGTAGAAAAACCACATCAATCATCGGGGTCAAGCTGGGCCGTCGTCGGCGGCGTTGCGGCAGGGTGAAATCGCTCTTCAACGGGGCCTCGCTTGGATCTGTATTGGTGCGGGCGCAATGAAGATACGCGTGGCCGCATCCTCGACATCGCGGCGCATACGCTCGATCACGGCCTCAAACCACGTCAGCGCCGCGGACGCAGGAATGGCCACGGCCATCCCGGCGGCAGTGGTCAGAAGTGCCTCCCAGATGCCCCCGGCAAGCATCGCGGGATCGGCGCGGTTGCCACTTTGCTGCAATGTCTGGAAAGCAGCGATCATGCCCAACACCGTGCCGAGAAGACCCAGAAGCGGCGCAATGGTCGCAATCAGTTCAAGCGCACGCAGTCCGCCTGTTGCATCGCCCAAGGCATTGCGCGCCACGCGGGCAGTCTCTTCGCGGGCCCGCTCTTCGGTAAGGTCGGTGCGGGCAGCAAAGGCGGCGCGCAAAACGCGCGAGCGAAGAGTGCGCGAACGCGCCACGCGCGCGCGGGCGCTGTCATGCTCGCCCCGTACCCACTGTTCGACGGCACCGCGCGCACGCCCGCGCGCCCACGCCCCGATCAGCAGAAAACGCCAAATTTTCCAAAGAATGACAGCCAACGCCAATACTGAAAGCGTCGTAATGGCCCAAATTGCCGGACCACCCTGTTCAAGATAGAGCAAAACCTTTCGTGCCGGATTTTGTGTGGCCGTCTCACTCACGGTCTCGATCTCGGTTCCATTTTCTGGCCCGGTCTCGGACACGGCAACCACGCCGGTGCTGCTGGGCAACCGGGTCACTGACACCGAAGAGAGAGGCGGAGTTTGCAGCACGCTTTGCGCACGAGGTTGTGGGTCATGGCCCATATGGGAATGATCCATCACCGGCGATGCGCTCTCGCTGGTGGACGGCACTGCCATGGCCTCGGGCGCCGTGGTCATTGGCGTCACACCATCGTGCATGTGGTGTTCGTTTTCTTGCTGTGCGCCAAGCGGAAGCGCGAGGACCAATAGCAACGCACTGGCCACAATTATGCAGCGCAGGCTGAAATTAAGTTTGTCGGGCATGGGGCGGGAGCCTCTAAATCGCAAAGGATAAACGCGCGGCCCGCGCGGGCCGCGCATATGAACTCAGAACCGGGCTTCCAGTTTCACATAGAAAGTCCGACCGGGTTCATCGACCTGAAACAGCGCCGGATTGAACACATCCGAACGGCTCAGGTGGTTGGCATAGGTTTTGTTTGTGACGTTATCGACGCCAACACGCAAAACGGCGCTGTCGTTCAATGCATAGCTGCCGAAAACATCAAGCGTCGCCCAACCCTTGGTTTTTCCCGGATCGCGCGCGGGGTCGATGTTATTTTGGGTCGCAGCCCAGTTCAACCGACCGCCAGCACGCCATTCATCGCGACCATAGCTGAGTGAAATTGACCCATTAAGCGGCGAAATCTGCGCCAGATTACGCCCATCAGTCAGGTTCTTGCCACGGGTATAGGCCATGTCACCTTCTAACAGCAGGCCGTCCTGTTCCCACGCGCCCGCAAGTTCCAAGCCAGCCAGTTGCGCACTCACATTGCGATAGGTGGTCACGCCCGGCACGCTGAAGGCATCACGCAGGATGTAGTCATCCACACGGTCGATATAGGCCGACCCGGCAAAGTTCCAGTTGCTGCGCTCCACTGTGTAACCAATATCAAGCTGATGGTGCTTTTCCGGGCTGATATCAGGGTTACCGACCCAGTTCATCCGCGCCATCGCCCGTTCATTTGCATCGGCTGTACGCACGGCACGTGAGAGCCCCACAAAAACGGTACTACCGGGATTGATCTCATGCTCGAGACGCACAAGACCGCTGAAGTTATCCTCGGTCCGCGGGCTATTGAACGTGGTGGCGTATTGCGCCGTGTAATGCCCGTTGGCTGACATGCCGCCCGCTCCGGGCGCAACCCCGACCAAACCGGCCTTGGCGCGTACGTGGTCATAGCGCAGGCCAAACTTAAGCATGGTCTTTTCGCTCAGATCGGTTTCGGTTTCGACATAGAGACCGGTTTGCGCAATGGTCACATCAGGCCAGCTAATGGCGGTTTGTCGCGCAGGGTTACGGGCTTCGATCAAGGCGATCGGCCCCATATATCCCTCGGCCATGCGGTTGTTGGATTGGTGATCAATCCCCACCTTGGCGCGTGTGTTGGCAAACTCGAACCGTGCCTCGATCTTGCCGCCGTAAGTGTCAGAGGTTGTTGGAGCAAGCATCCCCATCGGGCCACCGCCGCGCAGGGAGTAATTGTCCATGATATGGTCAACTTCACTGAGGAAGAGATTGCCCTCGATCCGCGTCAACGCACCAGCATCAAGATCGACGCCACCGCGCAGCCGATAGATGGTATTGTCGACGAGGATACCGTCCATACCTGCGCCCGCAAATTTCGCATCCTCAATCTTCTCGCGCTCGTAATCAAAGGCCAGCTCTACGCCGTTGCCAGCATAGCCAAAAGTCAGGCCGCCGCCCTTCTGCTCGTATCCACTGCGCACCGAGACGCCATTCCCGTTCTCATAGTCATCGGCCTTCCCGGCAGAGACACCTCCCTGAACATAAAAGCCGTTGCCGAGGTTGTAGGTTAAGCGCCCCGTGGCCTCGATCGTTCTTGAATTGCTGGTGCCACCAAGCGAAACCTGCCCGCTCCAGCGCTTGGCATCGTCAAGCTCGGGCGCGTCGCGTTCGAGGATCACGGCACCACCCGTTGCCCCCGGCCCATTGGCAACCGAGGCATAGCCACGCTGCACCACGATCCGGTCAGCCCGGTAATCAGCGGCCATGCTCGACGGCGGGTCCATTCGGCTGGGGCAACCGCCATAGGTTACTGAACCGGCATCGATCACCGCAATCTGGTTTTGTGACTGACCACGGATCGACACCTCAAGCGCGTGCCCGCCCATACGCCCGGCGGTGATGCCGGGTGTCCTGCGCAACAGATCACCCAGATCAGCAGCAGGCGCACCGTTTACGGCCGCCGGATCAACCACGCTCTGATTCGGCAAGGCCATAGGATGAAGCAGCGGTAGATCCGTCACCTCTATCGGCAGGAGTTCGATTGCTTCGTCAGTATCGGCCGTTTGCGCCGTTGCGAAAGTTGAGAATGCTGCAATAGCAAAGCTGCTGACGCAAAGGCGCAGCGTGTGTTTATAGGTCATTTGGTCCCTCAAGAAACAGTAGAGATTGCACAGGCGGTTCTCGCATCCCTCTTGGAACGCGGCCGCGAATTGGCCGCCGAAGCGGCAGTTTTATGTGTCTCAGACTGTTTGTGGAGGGGCGCGGATTGGGCCGGTTCGAACCGGGTCATCCAAACGCGGAATTATTTTCACAAACGCGACACGCACGCGTTCAAAACGAAAATTGACGAGCACGATAGAAGGCTCATCAACAATCAACGCTGCGCCGACGACACAAAGCGGGCAGTGCCGCTCTGGTATGGGCTTCGATGAGATAGGCTTGCCCGTTACAGGATCAATGACAACTGTTTGCACCCCGTCATCGGTACAAATCTGAAGCGCATCTCCCTCCGCCGCACTTACTGCATGCGGCATGAAGGCAACGCCCATCTCAATGGCAAGAAGGAACGACAGGACGAGGGGCAAACCCCTGCGCAGCCAGCGTTTTATCCTATTTTCTCGCATCATGCTCGGGTGTCTGCACCGATTCTGCACTGCACTCAATAGGACCATCCAGCGCAGTCGCTTATGTCGTCATAGGCCCACGCCCCGCCGAGTGTAGGTCCCAATCCCATGCAAATTTAGCGACAGAGGCACGGCTCTCCAAATCATTGATACGGCGAGACCAAGAACCCCGCACCAAACGGGATTTATCGAACAACCATACTCAACAGATCGGATGTCCCATGAAAACCGCACCTTACAGCGTTGCGCGTGGCTGCCCACGGCACGCGGCACCCCTCAAGCTGGACTCAGCGCCCTTTCCAGACCGGATCGCGCTTTTCGGCAAAGGCACGCGCCCCTTCAGCATTGTCTTCAGACCCATAAAGCACATCCACCGTTCTGAGCTGGCGTTTGGTGATACGGTTCATGGAATCCTGGAATTTGCTATCTTCGGCATCGCGAACGATTTCCTTGATCGCTGCATAGACCAGCGGCGGACCTGATGCCAAAACGCGCGCCATTTCCCATGCCTGCGCCATAAGATGATCTGCCGGATGGATATGATTTACAAAGCCCCAGCGATGGGCCTCTTCTGCATCTAACCATCTGCCTGTAAACAACATTTCCATAGCGATATGATAGGGAATACGCTTCGGCAACTTGATTGATGCGGCATCCGCAACCGTCCCGGACGTGATTTCTGGCAAGGCAAAACCCGCATGATCCGCCGCCAAGATAATGTCCGCCGATAGCGCCAATTCAAGCCCTCCCCCACAACAAATGCCGTTCACCGCTGCGATGACAGGTTTATTCATGTCGCGCAGTTCTTGCAGACCGCCGAAACCGCCAACGCCATAATCGCCATCGACTTCGTCACCATCGGCCGCCGCTTTCAAATCCCATCCCGGACAAAAGAACTTCGCCCCGGCACCCGTGATGATCGCAACGCGCAAGTCAGGGTCATCGCGAAACGCCGCAAAGGCGGCGCCCATAAGACGGCTGGTGATCAGGTCAATGGCGTTGGCTTTTGGACGATCCAAAGTGATTTCCAAAACCCCTCCTTCGCGACGCGTTTTGACAGGGCTGGTCATGATGCTCCTTTCACCAGAAGCGCGTCGGCAACAATTGCGCGCGCCTTTGTGCAAATAAGTGGATTGATCTCGATCTCGACAATCTTATCGGCGTGGGTCGTGACGTAGTCTTGCAACTGCATCACTGCGTCGATGATGGCGCTAATACAAGCGGCGTCGCCGCCGCGAAAGCCTACCAAAAGGCGGTTGATTTTCAACCGCTTCAAGGCATCGCGAATACTGGCTTCGCTCGCGGGCAGCAGCAAGGATTGTCGATCTTGCAATAATTCGGTCAACGTCCCGCCCGTCCCCAAGGTTAGAACAAAACCATGCGCAGGGTCTGCGATAACCCCCACCAGAAGCTCTGCAACCGTGCCAGTGATCATTTCTTCGACAAGGAAACTGGTTGCCTCCATCGTTTCCGCCGCCTCAATGACCTCTGCCGCATCCTCAAGATTCAGCGACACTGCGCCGGCCTCGGTCTTATGTGCGACCCCCTCGCCTTTGAGAACGACAGGAAAGCCGATTTCGGTGGCGCGCTGCGCAAGGTTGGCCATGGAAACAACCGCGAAACTTTTCGGAATATCCATGCCGCATGCAGCGAGAGCGAGCTTGGCATCGCCTTCGCTAAGGGTAACCCTGGTTGCAAAGCTTTTTGCACGCAGCAGCGGTTGATGGTCTTCAACGCCTGTGACGCTGGCTGCACTGATGGCTTCGCACGCCGATGTAAAGTCGCACAGCGGAACAATCCCGCAAGCCAGCAACCGTTTTGCAATCGCTTCAGGCAGGTTTTCGACCATGGACGCAATTAGCCCAAACGGACTGCCCGTTTGCTTGGCCGCGTCTTCAATCGCCTCAATCACAACGATCCAGTCTTCGGCGTCGCAGGTATCCAAACGCGGAAAATCAAGAACGACGAGCGTCAGATCAATATCAGGGGAAGTCATGGCGGCGAAAACAGCAGTCATCGCCGTCCTATTTCGCCAGATTTGTGTGTGATAATCTAGCGGGTTCGCCATAGTCACCAAAGAACTGAGATGTAAGCTCAATTCCGCGATCTGGTCCTGCTTCAAGTCCGGAAACGTCAACCCAAATTGGGCGGCAATATCAGCCATCACGCTTGCTTCGCCTCCTGAACAGCTCAGCGATGCGATCCTGCGGCTGGGCAAACGCCCATGGCAGTGAAAAATCTTGAGCGCTTCAAGCAAAGCAACCGGCGATGCCACGCTGGCAATATTCAGGCGGGCCAGCAAAGCATCCGATCCCGCACTGCTTCCCGCCAAAGACGCAGTATGCGATATCGTCGCCAATTGCGATTCTTTCGACCGGCCGACCTTAAGCGCCACAATCGGTTTGCCCAGATCCTTGGATAACTGCGCGAGCTTTTCAAACGCCCGAGTATCCCCAAAGCTTTCGATGTAAAGCCCAAGAGCTGTCACCCGATCATCGCGGATGACGGTCTGCGCAATTTGCGCAAGCCCCTGTTGCGCCTGATTGCCTGCTGTGACGACATAGGCAATCGGAAGGCCGCGTTGCTGCATCGTCAGATTGATCGCAATGTTCGACGACTGCGTGAGGATAGCGACCCCGCTTTCAACAGGCACGAGACCATGTTGGTCCGGCCACAGCGCCACATGATCAACCGCATTCAGAACACCATAGCAATTTGGCCCAAGAATGGGCATGTCCCCCGCCGCTGCCAGCAATTGATCGTTCAAGACCTCACCATCACCGGTTTCTTTGAAGCCGCTGGCAAAGCATACAGCACCACCCGCCCCCATCGCCTGCAGTTCGCCCACGAGGTCAATCGTCGCGTTGCGGTTCACCCCGATAAAGGTCGCATCAGGCGCGCCTGGCAGATGCGCGAGGCTTTTGAACGCAGGCAATCCCAGGACCATTTCCTTATTGGGATGCACGGGCCAAATTTCACCGCCAAACCCAATCTTTTGATTTTGCCCAACAACGGCTTCGCACCAAGCACCGCCGCCAACGACGGCAATCGACTTCGGGCGAAGAAGACGTTCGAGATCGCTCATCGTGCAGCCCTATGCGCCAAGCGGACGTAACAACTCGCGGCTGATGATATGACGCTGAATTTCAGATGTCCCATCCCAAATACGTTCGACCCGCGCATCACGCCAGAAACGCTCAATCGGGAAATCATCCATCAGGCCCATGCCGCCAAAGATCTGTAGCGAAGTATCCGTGACGCGCGCTAACATTTCAGACGCGTAAAGCTTCGCACTGGCGATTTCGCGATTAGCCGGTAAACCCTGATCCAACCGCCACGCAGCGGCAAGTGTTAGATAATCAGCCGCGTCAATTTCCGTAATCATATCGGCAATTTGAAAGCTGACCCCCTGATTCTTGCCTATCTGCTGGCCGAACTGCTTGCGTTCAGCCGCATAGTTCAACGCCATGTCAAAACAACGCCGCGCACGTCCAACAGACATTGTGGCAACCGTAATCCGTGTGGCGTAAAGCCATTCATTCATGACGGCAAAACCTCCATCGACTTCGCCCAGCACTTGCGCATCTGGCAGACGGCAATTGTCGAATTCGAGGATCATGTTCTTGTAGCCACGGTGGGAAACAGACTTATAGCCATCTCGGATAGTAAAGCCGGGCGTGCCCCGATCGACCAGGAATGTCGTGATCCGTTTTTTCGGGCCTCGCGGCGTGTCGTCTTCGCCGGTTGCGACAAAAACGATAATGAAATCAGCGTGATCAGCGCCCGAGATAAAGTGCTTTGTCCCGTTCACAACCCAGTCTCCGCCGTCACGTTTGGCCGAACATTTCATGCCGCGCACGTCCGAACCAGCATCAGGTTCGGTCATCGCAAGCGCATCCATTTTTTCGCCGCGAACCGCCGGAGCAAGATAGCGTTCGATCTGATCGCCCACGCAAGCCATCAGGATGTTTTGCGGCCGCCCGAAAAAATGGTTCAACGCCATAGAACCACGCCCCAATTCGCGTTCCACAAGCGCAAATTCAAGATGCGACAGACCAGCTCCACCAACCTCTTCCGGGAAATTACAGGCATAAAACCCAAGATCGAGCGTCTTTTGCTTGATCGCAGCGGCAATTTCTTTGGGGACTTCACCTGTCCGTTCAACCGCTGCCTCATGCGGGTAAATTTCGTTTTCCACAAACGAACGCACGGTTGAAACGATCATTTCTTGTTCTTCGGTCAGACCAAAATGCATTAGAAAGCCTCCTGCTGAGGGAACACGGCTGTGCCGCCAGAATTATAGACAGTTTTTCGGTGGTGTCAGACCTCAATGAGCTATGCCCAAAAGTTGGTGACGGCGTGATCAGTCACGATAATGCCTCGTCGGGGAACGATCGCAACCAGATAGAGGAATCCGCGTCGCATCGGCACACGCGCGTCGGGGCCAATCAGTCCCTGATCACCGGAGGAATGGCAAGAACATCGCGATCAGCCCTGCGCAACACGGCTTCGGCGACACTCCCGAGAATGAGCTTGGCAAGGTTCCCTCTTCCGTGGGTTCCAATAACTACCAGGTCCGCCGATGCTTCCCGTGCCGCCGCGAGAATATCCTCCACCCTAGATTTCCGCACCTGGCGAACATCGGGGCGAAGCGATTGCCAATCGAGCGATTTCATGAAAGCTGCAAGGTTGCGGGATGCCTCTCTTCGTTCGTCGTCGATATAGGCCTGTCGCTCGTCGACTGGTACCGTGTGACTCATCGCCAGATGGACTGCCGGGGCGTCAAAGACATGCAGCATGGTGGCCCTGGCGTCGCGGGCGATCCCAAGGCCGATACAGGTTTTAGCCGCACGCGTGGAACCCTCCGAAAAATCCGTGGTCAACATGACGTGGCCATAGGGCCCGACGGGTGGCGCATTGACCATGAGAACGGGACAGGCCACGGAACGGATCGTGCGTTCCGCGGTGGTGCCGACGAACACGTCGCGCAGCGCCTGGCGGCGATGCGGGCCGATGACAAGGAGGTCGGGCGCCACCTCTTCAGCTGCTCGCGCGATGCCAGCAAAGGGATCAGCCAGCACGACGCGGGTCTCGCAGGGGATCCCATCGATATCCTGCACCGTGTCCCGCAACTCTCGCAGGAGAGTGGAGGCCACGTCACGCTCGCTTTCGACGATGCGGCGCGGCTGGTCGTCGTCGACGACATGGACGATCAAAAGCGCGGCCTCAAATTGCCGGGCAAGCAACGTCGCACGCCTGAGCGCACGGTCCGACCTCTCCGAAAAGTCCGTAGCAAGCATGATCTTCTTCATGTCGGCCTCCCAATTGCAGGGTCGATTCTGAAGGTTCACTCAATCATGTCATGTTGAAATTGCATTTGACGCAAATCAACCCAAATGAACCAAACATCCATATACTGGACTATATTGCACCAAACAGGCATTAGCGATATTTGCGATGAAACGTGAACAATATCAAACGGTAAAGGAAGTCGCAGACCTCCTCAAGGTGAGCGAAGCCACGGTACGCGGCTGGATCAAGAATGGCGAGTTGCACGCATTCGAGATTGGCAAGGGGTGGCGGATCGCCGACAGCGATCTGGAGACTTTCCTGTCCAACCATTCCACACGCGCCAAGACGCCCGGTGCGCAAGAGAACGAAATCGTCCAGATCCAAGATTCCGAACACGAAAGCAACTCATGACTGATGCCCTGCTCCACACCCCTTTTGCCGAGGTTGCCATCCTGCTCGTGATGGCAGCGGCCATCGGCCTGCTCGGCATCCTGCTGCGCCAGCCGCTGATCGTGAGTTTCATTGCCGTCGGCCTGATCGCCGGGCCATCCGCTCTTGATGTCGTGCGTTCCGACGCCCAGATTGATCTGCTGTCCGAGCTCGGCATCGCCGTGCTGCTGTTCCTCGTCGGCATCAAGCTTGACGTGAAGCTCATCCGCTCGCTCGGGGCCGTCTCTCTGCTGACGGGATTGGGACAGGTCGCCTTCACCTCGATCTTTGGCTACCTGATCGGGCTTGCGCTGGGGCTGGGGCATGTCACCAGCCTTTATGTCGCCGTGGCGCTGACCTTTTCATCAACCATCATCATCGTGAAACTTCTGTCGGACAAGCGCGAAATCGACAGCCTGCACGGCCAGATCGCGCTTGGCTTCCTGATCGTTCAGGATCTTGTCGTCGTTCTGGCGATGATCGTGTTGTCCGCCATCGGGATCGGCGCGGCCGGGGATGACGGACATGGCGGCGGTTCGGTGCCCATGGTGTTGGGCGCGGGCGTCGCCATGGTGGCGGTGGTCGTCCTGTTCGTGCGCTATGTTGCCAATCCGTTGACCGAACGGCTGGCGCGTGCCCCCGAACTCCTGGTGATCTTTGCCATCGCCATGGCTGCAATGTTCGCCGCGGCTGGCGATCTCGCCGGCCTCGGCAAGGAGGTAGGCGGGCTGTTGGCCGGTGTCGCACTTGCTTCGAGCCCCTACCGCGAGACGATCGCGGCCCGGCTGGCGCCGCTGCGGGATTTCCTGCTGCTCTTCTTCTTCATCGCGCTCGGCTCGGCACTCGATCTGTCGCTACTGGGGACACATGTAAGCGGCGCCATCATTTTCTCCCTATTCGTCTTGATCGGCAACCCGCTGATCGTTCTCGCGATCATGGGAGCCATGGGCTATCGCATGCGCACGGGTTTCCTCGCCGGCCTCACGGTAGCCCAGATCAGCGAGTTTTCCCTGATCTTCGTGGCGATGGGCGTTTCGCTCGGGCACGTGCAAGAGGACGCGCTCGGCCTTGTCACAATGGTCGGGCTGGTGACCATTGCGGCTTCGACCTACATGATCACCTATTCGCACCGGCTGTATTCCATTTTCGAACCGCTTCTCGGTTTTTTCGAGCGCAACGGTACCCCACGCGAGCCGTCCGAGGCCGCAGCGCATTGTGACGAGGGATACAAGGTGATCATCTTCGGGCTCGGGCGCTTTGGCACGGCGATCGGGATGCGACTGCAGAAAAGGGGCATCAAGGTACTGGGGGTCGATTTCAACCCGCTGGCGGTTCGGCGTTGGCGCGCGCTTGGCCTTGAAACCGAGTTCGGCGACGCCACCGACCCCGAATTCGTGGCCGAGCTACCGCTTGCGCGGGCCGAATGGGTCGTCTCGACCGTTCCGACCTTGCCGACCGACCTTAGCCACGAGGATACGCGCACGACGCTGATACAACTCACGCGAACGTCGGGCTTCCGCGGTCGTGTCGCAGTCACCTCCCATCATCCAAAAGACACCGAGGAACTCATCGCCTCAGGCGCAGACATGGTGCTGGAGCCCTTCCAGGATGCAGCCGACCGCGCCGTCGACCTTCTCTGCGGCGCGCAGGAGGAAGAACGAACCGAGATTCCGCCCATCGACACAGAAGACAAACAGGCAAGCTAGGAACCACAGGCAATGATCATCGAAGTCGCCCTCGTACTGTCCCTGATTTGCATCAACGGACTTCTGGCGATGTCAGAACTGGCCATCGTATCGGCGCGTCCGGCTCGATTGCGCGCGCAGGCGGAACGCGGCAGCGTCGGCGCACGCAAGGCCCTGATCCTTGCCGACGATCCGGGGCGTTTCCTGTCCACGGTGCAAATCGGCATCACGCTGGTGGGCGTTCTGGCGGGGGCGTTTTCCGGTGCCACCATCGGCGCGCGGCTGGCCGTTGCCCTACCCGAATTCGGGGTGCCCGAGAGGCTGGCGCACGAGGTCGGCGTCGGGCTTGTCGTGATCGTCATCACCTATCTGTCGCTGATCGTAGGGGAACTGGTGCCCAAGCAGATCGCGCTGGCCGCACCTGAACGTGTGGCCGCGCGCGTGGCCCCGATGATGCTGGCGCTGTCAAGGATCGCCGCGCCGGTGGTCTGGATACTGGACCGCTCAGGCAAGATCGTGCTGCGCCTGCTCGGTCAGTCGGGACAGAAGGACACTTCGGTCAGCGATGAAGATATCCGGATGATACTCTCCGAAGCGGCCGGGGCTGGCGTCATTCACCGGGCCGAAAGGGAATTGATCGGCGGCGTGATGCGCTTCTCGGATCGGCGCGCCCGTGGCCTGATGACACCGCGCCATGATGTCGAGATCGCAAAGGCAGGCGAAACCCGCACAGAGGTTATGGCGCGGTTCGACATGTCGGGTCACTCCCGTCTTCCGCTGCGCCAGGGTGGCCCGGATGATATTGTCGGCGTCATTCACAGCCGCGACCTTCTGGCGACAACGGGTGACGACTTCGATGCAATGGCGCTGACACGTCCCGCGCCGGTAATCCAGGATAACCTGCCGGCGCTCGACGTGATCGAGCGTTTGCGCAATTCCCCGTGTCACATGCTTCTGGTCTACGACGAATACGGACATTTCGAGGGAATCATCACGCCGATGGATATCCTGGGCGCTATCGCGGGCGGGTTTGACGAAACCGAGTCGGATGATCCGAAATTCGTCATGCGCAAGGACGGATCCCTGCTGGTTGCAGGCAGGATGCCAATCGACGAATTCACCGAGCGCCTCGATCTCGTTCTCGACGGCGCGCCATCTTATGACACGGTGGCGGGGCTGGTTCTTGAACGTATCGGAGAGGTTCCCGAAATCGGACAAAGCCTCCTGATCGACGGCTGGCGCATCGAGATCGTGGATATCGACGGTTTGCGAATCGACAAGCTGTTGGTCGCGCGCACCGGCAAAAAAGGCTGAGGTTGAGCAAATGACGAAAAACACCGACCCGCACGCCATGACGCAAGACGCCGCGCTTGAGGCATTTCAGACGCAGCCAGGAGGGCTTGGCTCTGACGAAGCCAGCCGCCGCCTGGCCACGATCGGGCCGAACCTCCTGCCCGAACCGCCGAAGCCCAGCCCGCTGCTGCGGTTTCTGTCGCATTTCCACAACGTTCTCATCTACGTGCTGATCGCTTCTGCGGCGGTTACTGCGGCGCTGCAGCACTGGGTCGACACCGGCGTGATCCTTGCCGTGGTCATCGTCAATGCAGTGATCGGTTACATTCAGGAAGGTCGGGCAGAACAGGCCATGGATGCGATCCGAAGCATGCTGGCACCGCACTCGGCCGTGCTGCGCGACCGGCAACGGATCACTGTGGAGGCCTGCAATCTCGTCCCCGGCGACATCGTGCTGGTCGAAGCCGGCGACCGGGTGCCCGCCGATCTGCGGCTGATCGATGCACGTGGCCTGAAAGTCGAGGAAGCGATCCTGACGGGCGAATCCGTGGCCGTCGAAAAGGGCACGGCCCCCGTGGCGGAAAACGCAGATCTCGGCGACCGTACTTCGATGCTCTTTTCCGGCACGCTGATCGCCGCAGGCACAGGGCGCGGCGTTGTCACCGCCACCGGGCCGGACACCCAGATCGGCACGATCAGCGGTATGCTCGCCCGGGTAGAGACCATGACAACTCCACTCGTCGAGCAGATGGACCGCTTCGCCCGCTGGCTGACCGTCTTCATCCTGATCGTCGCCGGCGGGTTGCTGGCCTATGGCTCTTTCGTTGACCACCTGCCCTTCTCGGATCTGTTCATGTCCGTCGTGGGCCTGTCGGTCGCCGCTATCCCCGAAGGGTTGCCGGCCGTGTTGACGATCACGCTCGCCGTGGGCGTGCGCGCCATGGCGCGGCGAAACGCCATCGTGCGCCGCCTGCCCGCGATCGAGACGCTCGGGTCGGTCTCGGTGATCTGCTCGGACAAGACCGGCACGCTCACCCGAAACGAAATGTTGGCCGCCTCAATTGCCACTGCCGGGCAGGTCTATTCGGTGCAAGGCACGGGTTACGCGCCCGAAGGCGCGGTGCGTTGGCGCGACGCCGACATTCACCCCGACGAACACGCGATACTGACGGAATTCGCACGCGCTGCGGCGCTGTGCAACGACGCGGTTCTGCACAGTGCAAACGACGACTGGCGCGTCGAAGGCGACCCGATGGAAGGCGCCCTGATGGCACTTGCGGGTAAGATTACCCGCACCGGTCCCGCGCCTTTCGGTGAATGGACCCGCACAGACGTGATCCCGTTCGACGCGGCGCATCGCTATATGGCCACCTTGCATCATGACGACGCGGACCACACCAGCATTCTTGTCAAGGGCGCGCCCGAAACCGTGCTCGCCCTATGTGCCGACCAGCGCGGCGCCGATGGGAATGCCGAGCCACTCGACACCGAGCACTGGTTCGAGATGGTCGAGACCCTCGCCGCCGATGGCCAGCGGGTGATCGCTCTCGCCGCCCGGGCCGTGCCGCAGGACCACACAACCCTGACCGCCAGCGACCTGAAGGGAAAACTTACGCTGATCGGGCTGGTCGGGCTGATCGACCCGCCGCGCGCCGAGGCCATTGAGGCGGTGGCCGACTGCCATGCGGCGGGAATCCGGGTGAAGATGATCACCGGCGATCATGGCGCCACCGCGCGCGCAATCGCAGGGCAGATCGGGCTGAAGAACCACGACAGCGTTCTGACTGGCGCCGATCTCGAAGCAATGGACGATACCACGCTCGCCGGGGCGGTAATGGAAACCGACATATTCGCGCGCACTTCGCCCGCTCACAAGCTGCGCCTGGTGACAGCGCTTCAGTCGCACGGACTGACGGTTGCGATGACCGGCGACGGGGTGAACGACGCACCGGCGCTGAAACGCGCCGACGCGGGGATCGCGATGGGCCTGAAGGGCAGTGAAGCTGCGAAGGAGGCCGCCGAATTCGTGCTCGCCGATGACAACTTCGCCTCCATCGCCGCCGCGGTCCGCGAAGGCCGCACAGTCTACGACAACATCAAGAAGGTGATCAGCTGGACGCTGCCAACGAATGCGGGCGAGGCTATGACGATCGTCGTCGCGCTTTTCGCAGGCATGGCGCTGCCAATCACCGCGGTGCAGATCCTCTGGGTCAACCTCATTACCGCCGTCACGCTGGGGCTCGCTCTTGCCTTCGAACCGTCCGAGCCGGGAACCATGCGCCGCCCGCCCCGCCCCCGCAGCCAGCCCTTGCTGACGGGCGAACTTGTCTGGCACATCGTTCTCGTGTCGTCCCTGTTCCTGTCGGCGGTGTTCGGCATGTATTTTTATGCGATCGACCGTGGCTATCCGGCGGCACTGGCCCAGACAATCGCGATGAACACGCTGGTGGTGCTTGAAATCTTCCACCTGTTTTTCATTCGCAACATCTACAGCACATCGCTGACCTGGGCGGCGGCACGCGGCACACCCATTATCTGGACCTGCGTGATCGCCGTCACCGCCGCACAGTTCGCTATCACCTACCTGCCCCCCCTCCAGGCAGTTTTCGGAACACAGGCCGTGCCGCTATTGGACGGCATAATCATCGTCAGCATCGGCGCCATTTTCTTCGCACTGATCGAGACGGAAAAGCAGATGCGCCTCGCCCTGCGGCAATCACGATCGGAACCTGGCCATCAGGTTTGACGATTGCACCGGTATGTATGGTTCCCCAAATAACCCGCACGCCCGGGCCTGACGCCGCATGGCCGCATAGTCGGCGATCATCTCGACAACGGCTGATCTGTCCGGCAACAAAGCCGGTTTCTCAGACTCTCCCGTCAGGACTCTGGTATTCCACGGTCGAGGGACATGCCGCCAACCGCGCAGACAACAGGTTCAGAGAATAGCGGCCCTGAGCGATATTGATCCATGTACGCCAGTTCACAACATCTACCTCAGGGTCTCACGCATTTCTCGCAGCCGGTGCCGCCCTTGACGCCCTTGATGGTCATGTGTTGGGTGCAATCATGGTATGGCGTCAGGCCCACGGCGGCGCGGCAAGGATGAGATGGGTGAGCGTCGCGTCGAGGGCATAAAAGCCCCAATGCAACCCGTAAGCCCAGCGAAACCCTGTGCGCAGGCGCAGGTAAAGATAAGGGAGCAGCGCCCCGAACAAGATCGCAGAAAGGGTAAAGCGGGTGACATAGGTCGGTGTGAAGCCGTCGAGCACCAAGAGCAGGTGGAAACCGCCGAACGCCAGGGCCATACCGACCGCGATGCAGCGCAATCCATAGCCCGCCCGCGCCGCCGTCAGGATCATAGCCGCCGCCAGCACCTGTTGGAACAGGATATCGGCCGATTTCGGCAGGTAGTACCAGGCAGAGGCGAACATGAATTCGGGCGGCTCGGAGGGCGCGCGCAATTCCGAGACCTTCGGCAACAGTGGCAGGGCGTAGATCACGAACAGGGCAAAGCCCACGAGGATCAGCATCATCACCAGCCCCTCACGCGCAAGCCTGCCAGGGTCGAGCGACTCGGTGATCAGGGACCGGAACAACCACAGGGCCAACGCCGCCCAGCCAAGATAATAGGTGGTGAACAGTACCGGCGCCTCGTCATATCCGCTCTCCAGCCCGAGCGCCGCGACCAGCGCATAATACCCCTGACTGGATACCACCCAGAGCAGGGCCACGATCCCGACCGCCCGCGCCACCTGCCAAGGAGATCCCGCATCTGCCGTCGCGACTGCCGATGTTTCAGTTTGGGCAGGCAAGATCATTGTTTGGCCTATTCCCCACTTGGTTTCGGGGCCTTTCTCAAATCGCTGGGTCAACAGGTCACGGACGCGGCGGTCGGGCACTCGGCTCGCAGACCGTCTGTCCTTTTACGAGGGTGCAGCCGGTTTCCGCCGCGAGGCAGCCAAGAATCTGGTTCGAGCCTGCGGATCCGGCATGGTAGTGATAAAGTAGGCCTTCGGCCTCATGCCCGTGGCAGGCATCCAGCCCTTCGGGGGCCTGCCCGTCAGCCAGAAAGTTGGCAAAGATCGCATAGCCATCCATCGCGATTCCGATCTGACCACCATGCTTTTTAACCGCCTCGGTCGCGCCTGACGTCGTCGGCGCACCGGACAGGCAATCGGTGACCGCGTGGTAGTGATAGCCTACATGCGGGTTCACATGGCCGCGGCAAGCGTCAAAGGGCGCAATGAAAGCGGGAAGCGAACGTAGAGCATCACCGCCATGCCGAGTATCTCAGTGCTCGACCAGAAGTACCGAAAGAGCCATCGTTTCGTCATGACCAAAGGTTACGAAAGACCCCTGCCCGACTCAAGCTGGTTCCTTTTGACAGTGCCGAGCGGCTTATCCCATTGAGTTGGGAATTATGAGCGCAATTGCGGGAAATGCCAGCAGCAGGATCAGGACGACGATATCCAGGATCAGGAACCGCGCTACCCCTTTGAATGTCGTGGTCGCATCGCTTTCCTTGCCTCCAACCGAGGCAATGACAAACACGTTCAACCCCATCGGTGGCGTGACCAACCCGATCTCCAGAAGCTTTATCACGATCACCCCGAACCAGATCAGGTCCATTCCCAAGCCTTCGATCAGCGGGATCACAAAGGGCAACGTCAGCAGCATAGTTCCAAGCGGGTCGAGAAACATTCCCAATATCAGATACATAATGGCAATCACAGCCAGCAATTGCCAGGTCTGCAAGTCGGCTGCAGAAACCAGATCAACAAACGCATGGGTGACACCCGTTAGTGAAATGAATGAGACAAAAATCTTGGCGCCTGCCGCGATAAAGAAAAGGGCGGCGGATTGGCTTGCGGTCTGAATAAAGGACGTCTTTATGTCCGCCCAACTCAGCCGACGCGCTAGAATGCCAAAACCCAACACGAACACCAATGATATTGCCGCAGCTTCAGTAGCCGTCAGATAGCCACCATAGATGCCGCCAATGATGATAAACATCAACATCATCGCGGGCCACGCCAACCAAGCTGCTTGGAGTTTTTCGCGAGCAGTAGTGCCGCCCTCTGCACGCGGGGCAACCTCGGGGCGGAACCAGACCCAAATCATCACGGTCAACACGAAGCCGAGCAAGCTCAACAAACCCGGTAAAATGCCTGCGAGAAACAGCTTGCTGACAGATGTTTCTGTAAACAAACCATAGATGATGAACAAAACGCTTGGCGGAATCAAAGCGCCAAGCGTGCCGCCCATGGCAACGGTCGACGCAGCCAGCCGCGGATCATAATTCCAGCGGCGCATTTCGGGAATGCAGATGCGCCCCATAGAAGAGGCGCAGGCCATACTGGAGCCTGTAATAGCGGAAAAACCGGTACATCCGAACAATGACGCAATGGCAAGACCGCCCGGCACACGCGAAATCCAGACGCGCATCGCCGCATAGATATCCGTCGAAATACGCGAATGATACGCCAGATGACCTGCCGCAATAAACATCGGCACCATGCTGAGCGAATACGAGTGCATGAATTCAAATGCGTTCGACTGAACCAGCGACAGTGTCGGATTCAACCCGCGATCAAAATCAAAGCCGCGCCCAGAACGGAACGCATAATAGAAAAAGGTACAGATCGTCGCGACACTGGCCAACACGAACCCGATGGGTACGCGTAGTACAAGAAGAACCAGAACGGCAATCAGCCCAAATGTGCCAATGAGTGTAGGATCCATCAGGCTGTCTCCCTATCCAAAGAGCGGGATGTAGCATCGGACAGCAAGAGGATCACAAGCCTCAGAAGAAACATCGCATAGCCCAACAGGAAGGCGAGTTTGCCTGGCCATTCCGGCCAGTTCAAAACGCCAAAATAGAAATTACCGCTTTGCCAGGCATCGCCAAAAGCGCGCAGCCCTGCATAGGTGATCGGCAAGGTCGCTATCAGGCCGACCGCTCCTGTCAGTATCGCCAATACCCGCGCATGCCGTTTGCTGAACCGCTGCGTGAGCAGTTCCACGACAATAAATCCACGTTCCGCGGCGACCCGCGCCAAAGGTAGCACCAGCGCCACGATCATCATGTCACCGACAATCACCGTCTCATCGCTCACGGAAATATTCAAAATATTGCGCGCGATGACACCATAACAAATGAAGCAAGCCATCGAGAAAATGGCCAGCGCCGCAAGCGCGGTCATCGCGCTCTCGACATGCCCCAAAACGGTCAGCACTGGTTTGGTATTGGAGCGGTCCTCAGGGGCCGCTCCATTGCTGTTGTTCAGCGGTTCCATGGATATCCCTTGGTGTCACGCTCTGTTTCGTATTTGGCGATCAAGCTCAGATATTCAGCCCAAATGGCTTCACCGTCCATGCCCATGGCTGAAACATTCTTGACCCATTCGTCGCGATATTTCATCGACGCTTCAAGAAGTTGCTCGCGGCCCTGGAAATCGACGACCTCAACCTTGCGACCGATCTCACCGGATTTGAGACCTGCGGTAATCACATCCATCTGTTCAATTTGTGCACGCGCAAAATCATCGACCATCTTGTCGCCGGATTTCGCCAGAACATCGCGCTGATCCGCGGCAAGCCCATCATAGACGTCTTTGTTGATCACGATACCAAAGGCGGTGATCTGTCCCCAATTCGCCAATGCGACGTGGTTCAACACCTCGTAAAGCTTATATCCCTCGATCGTGTAAAGATATCCGGCTTCGCAATCAATCAACCCGGAATCGAGAGCCTGATAGACTTCGGTGTAGCTCATATTGACGGTATTGGCGCCCAAGTCATTTAGCACCTTGCCAAACGTTCCGCTCGCGCGGATTTTCTTGCCCGGAATATCCTCGATCGTATTGATCTCATTGTCACCGCCGCAATTGAGATTAACACCCGAGGAGGTATAGTTTGACACGTAAACCACATTCTCCTTGGCAAGTGACTCAACCATCTGCTCATTGGTGGTCATCAGCTCATACATTGCGCGCATACCAACCCAAGGGTCAGACGAGGTTAGCGGCAAATCGCCAATTCCAAACGCCATCAGACGCTTGGGTTCATAGGCGGTCAGAACCGTGCCCAAGTCAGCAGCACCATCACGAACACCACCCAAAGTGGCGGTCAGCTTCATCAGCGCGCCAGCCCAATGAATATCAATCGCCATGTCACCGTTCGAAAATTCCGCCACATTTTGAGCGAAGCTTTCAAGCGCCGCCGCGCGCGTGCCCCGGTTCGGGCCACCTTCGGAATAGATCAGCACGGTTTCGGCCAGACCAACCGAAGCTGTCCCTACCGCCAGTGCGGCCGCCACAGCCGTCGTTTTCAGTTTGTTGAACATCAAATTTCCTCCCATTTAGATGTTGCCCGGCATCTCTGCCGGGGTTGGCGTTACAGTTCACATCCCGCGAAATTGCGGTTTGCGTTTTTGCGAAAATGCAGTAATGCCCTCTTCGAAATCCTCACTGGCAAAAGCTTTTGCTTGAACGCTGGCTTCAAATGCCAACGCGTCTGCAAGGCTCGCGGATTGGGCAAATTCCAACTCTTCTTTAATAAGACCCAACGCCCGTGTCGGACCCGATGCCAGCTTTTGGGCAAGCTTTTCGGCTTCTCCCTGCAACGCGTCTTCTTCGCATTGCTTGAGCGCGAGACCCAGGCTAACGGCCTGATCCGCGTCAATTGTCTGTGCCAACATCGCAAGTGCAGCCGCCCGCGCCGCGCCGATCTTGCGCGGAAGGATATGGCTCGCGCCGCCGTCCATCACCGCCCCGATGCGCGAAAATGTCATTGCCAACTTGGTTGAAGGTGACACCAGCAACAGATCGGCACAGATCGCAAGGCTAAAGCCAACGCCTGCGGCTGGTCCCTGAACCGCGGCGATTACAGGCACCGGAACGCTTCGCATATACTGCACCAGCGGGTTGATCCCGGCTTCCATTTCCTTCTGAATCGTAGGGCGACGGGCAAGGATCACTTCAGGGTCAATATCAGTCCCCGAACAAAATCCGCGCCCCGCAGCAGTGATCAGAATGGCACGCGCCGCACCTTCGCGTGGTGCTTCAACTTGTTGGCGAAACACTTCAACCAAGCCGTCGCGCATTCGCGCCGACAGCGCGTTTAACTGATCCGGCCGGTTCAGACGGATGTGCAACACATCCCCCTCGCGCGTCACGAGCAACTGATCATCTTGGGTTTGCTTTGGCATCTCAGGCCCCTTCGCGTCCAACGATCGTGATCGAACAGACGTTTTGATGAGGAAACCCGCCCAGATTATGCGTCATGCCAATTGACGGATCTTCTTGGCGCTGGCGTTCTCCCGCGCGACCCTGCATTTGCAGATACATCTCATAAATCATCCGCAGCCCCGATGCGCCGATCGGATGACCAAAGCACTTCAGGCCGCCATCAATCTGGCAGGGGACTTTACCGTCGGCATCATAGAAGCCATCCATGATATCCTTGAGTGCACCACCCTCTGGTGAGATGAACAAATCCTCCATCGTGACCAGTTCGGTCACCGAGAAACAGTCATGCACCTCGAACAGGCTGACCTGATCACGTGGCTTTTCAATATCGGCTTCCTTGTAAGCTCGCGCGGCCGCCGCGCGTGTGGTCTGAAAATAGCTTCCATCCCATGAGTTGTGCTGCGCCTCTGATCCGCTCGAAACCGCCAGTTGCAACGCCTTGACTGTGATCAGATCCTTCTTGCCCAATGCGCGGGCGATCTCCGGCGTGGTGACAATCGCCGCCGCCGATCCATCTGAAACACCGCAACAGTCAAAAAGCCCCAAAGGTTCGGCTACGATCGGCGCGTTAAGCACCTGATCCATGGTGATCTTCTTGCGCAGGTGCGCCTTGGGGTTTCGCGCTCCGTTGTCATGGCTCTTGACCGAAATATGCGCCATCGCGCGCTTCATATCATCGGGGTTGATATCGTGCTTTGCCTGATAGGCCGAGGCCAATTGCGCAAACGACCCCGGCGCCGAGGCGTTTGGCCAAAAGAGATCATTGGCCGTGCCGCGTGTCCTCTGCGGCAGACCTCCATACCCCGTATCCTTGAGCTTTTCGACACCCTGCGCCAATGCAATATCGCAGGCCCCAGACGCCACAGCATAAACAGCACCGCGAAACGCCTCGGTCCCGCTTGCGCAATAGTTCTCCACACGGGTCACGGGGATATTCTGAAGCCGCAATGCCATCGCCAGCGGAACCGACGACTTTCCAACATGCTGTTCTTCGATACCGGTTCCAAACCAAGCAGCATCAATCTGGCTCTTGTCGATGCCAGCGTCCGCCAACGCTTCGACAAACGCTTCAACCATCAAGTCATCGGCGCTGTCTTCCCAGCGTTCACCAAACCGAGAACACCCCATGCCCAGAATGGCTACCTTGTCACGAATTCCTGTTGGCATCTCTCAAATCTCCTCGGTTTTGGTCGGCATGGCCTTCCAGAAATATCGGCGAAAGCCGCGTTTTGAATCATAGTCCTTGACGCGGAACATCATGCGCATAGCCATACCCACTTCGGGCTGACGATCGGGGTCTATGTCGGTGAAATCACACATCAAACGCCCGCCGCTTTCAAACTGAACCATCCCATAATAAGCGGGCGGATCGGGCGAATAGGTCAGCCGGTCGGCAGTAAAGCTGTTGAGCTTGCCAATCTTGTCGGAAAACGCTTCATCCCGTTGCGTATCAACAGCTCCACATTCAGGATTCACGCAGATCCGGCTCTTGGGGAACTGGTTGGTGCCACAAGCGGTGCAATGACCGCCCATCATCCTTTGGGTCATTTCCCGGTTGCGCCAATGGGTGCTGAGCGCGGTCGCCTTGTCGAGTTCGGCGCGAATACCCTGCTCTACCGTAACAAGACCGTTCAGCGTCAGAAAGCGAGCGTAGTTTTCATCCTTCCGCCCCTTGTCTATTTGCTCAGCGATCCCGTGCACGGGGCGTTTCGTGCGAATGGCATCTGTCGCCTCAAAAAGAAGAACATCACACCCCTGACCAAAGCTGGCCACGAGAATCCGATCACCCGGCTCTGCTGTTTCCAGCGCCAGCGCCAGCATCAATAGCGGATGCGCCGCACCGGTTTCTCCAACAACCGATTGCAAGGTGTCAGCCACCGACTCGTTGGGCAGGCCGGCCGCTTGGGCAACCTTCGCCGCTACACCGCGCGCCGCCGCCGGATAGCAAAACTTGGTGATACTGTTCGCCGCGACACCGGTATTTTCGAGAAGCGCAGCAATCGCGCGCGGCGCGATCTTCATGTGGCCTTCATCGCGAACCCAGCGTTCCTCCCAAGCGTAGTCAAACTCACCATCAGCGCCACGATAGTGATCAACAAAATCCACCGCTTCAGTGCGCGCACCAATCAACCGCGCGACAACATCACCCTGCCCGACGAGCAATGCCGCAGCGCCATCGCCATAGGTCATTTCCTGCGTGCTGCCCGCTTTGGTCGCACGTCGTTCCGAGGCAACCACAAGGGATGCACCTTCACCGTTTCCACCTAGCGCCGCCATCAATGCTGTCGTGCCCGCACGCTGTGATGAAGCCACGTCCAGCGTCATAGCCGAAGGTTCCAACCTCAGCGCATCGCCGACAATGCCAGCGTTCTGACGGTCCTGAAATGGCAGACTGGTCGAGGCAAGCCACAAGGCGGAGATTGAATCTCGATCCTGCCCCTCAAGAACCGAGCGTGACGCTTCAACTGCCATCGTCACAGCATCTTCATCCCAATTCGCGATCGTGCGCTCACCCTTGCCCAAGCCCTTAAGACCCGGATTGAACCAGGCATGAGTTGAAGCCACAGCTTCACGTTGCATCCGCCTGACCGGCAAGTATGCCCCGTAAGCCAGCAATCCTAGTTCCATATTCGACGATCCTTCTTCGTATTCTTTGCATTCGAAAACCCATCCTCTGCGCCAGTAAGCGCAAAGGCCGGGGGTGTATGTTTCAAGATTTTTTCGCCGCCTCGCGCGCATCTAGAACCGCAGCACGCATCGCTTTCTTGTCGAGTTTTCCGACATTGGTTTGCGGCAATGGCCCCTGCCAAACCGTCAGCCCACGGGGGCATTTGTAGCCCGCGATCAGTGTTCGGCAGTGCGCGATCAATTCAGTTGATGACGCCTCATGCCCCGGCTTGAAGGTGACGAGAGCATGCACCGAAGATCCCCAATGGTCATCCGGCACTCCGATCACCGCCGCAGCTGCAACTGCCGGATGCAGCGTCAACGCGTTCTCGATCTCAATAGGATAGATGTTTTCGCCACCGCTCACGATCATCTCAGCCGTGCGACCCGCGATGTATAGAAACCCATCGGCATCCATCCAACCGGCATCACCGGTATGATACCACCCCCCCCGCAATGCATGCGCAGTGGTTTCAGGCTGATTCCAATAGCCATTCATGACATGCGGTCCACGCGTCAGAATTTGACCTGTCGTGCCAACCGGCACGTCGTTGTCTTCTTCGTCCACAATGCGCAGATCCGCATGGTATGTCGGCTGTCCAACAGATTCGAGCTTGTCTGAATCCGGGTTGTGTTGCTCGGGTGTAAGAATGGTGACGACCGGCGAGGCTTCGGTCATCCCATAGGCCTGAACAAACCCCGCATTCGGAAGTGTCCTCAGCGCACGACGCAACAGTTCCGGCGGCATCGCTGCCGCGCCATAGGTGATCAGGCGAACGCTCGACAAATCGAACTCCGAAAATCTCGGGTGATCCAGCAACATCCCCACCATTGTCGGCACGAGTTGGATCGAGGCAACTTTGTGAGTCTCAATCGCTTCCATCGCTGCAACCGGCTCGAATTTCGGCACAATCACCGTATGGGACGAGAGCAAAGCCGCTGTGAACACCCGCGTCCCGGAGCCGAGGTGAAACATCGGCCCAGACAGAAGCTGTGTTTCATGAGGGCGGAACCCATAAGTTGGCACCGCTGTCGATGTGTTTACGTAAAAGTTGGAATGGCTCAGCATTACACCTTTGCCACGGCCTGTTGTGCCTCCGGTGTAAAAAATTATTGCCGTGTCGTTGTCAGAAGTACCAAGCTTTTCGAGCCCCTCACCATCATCCGGCTCCTCACCGGTTACCAGGTCTTCGTAACTTTCCACGCCATCCGGTGCAGGAAGATCGTCCGCCCAGATCAGGTGCTCAATCTCAGGCACCAACTTCTGCAAAGCCTGCGCCTGCTCGAAATATAGCGAGTCAGCGATGAGAACCTTAGGAGTGCAATCTTGCAGCAACTCAACAAGTTCAGCCTGCGCCAATCGAAAATTCAATGGCACAGAGATTGCGCCAATCCGTGATGGCACATAGTACATTTCGAAAAAGCGGCTTGAATTGACACCGTAATAGGCAACCCTATCGCCCACCTCAACGCCGAGGTCCGCCAGCGCCCTTGCCATCCGCCAGGCACGCGTTTCAACATCCCGCCACGTCAACCGTTGTGAACCACATGTCAGCGCGGGGGCACTACCGTATTGTCGCGCCGAACGCGTGATCATATCTCCCAGCCGGATCATCAGTTACGCCCCACAATGCTACGCCCGATAATCTCGCGCATGATTTCACACGTCCCGCCCGCAATACGTGCCATACGTGCATCGACCCATGCCCGGGCGATCGGGTATTCTGACATGTAGCCGTAGCCCCCAAAGAGCTGCAGACATTCATCGAGACATTTACCCAGCGCTTCAGACGTTGCCATCTTGACCATGGCCGCGTCCGTTGCATCCAGCTTGCCTTCAAGGTGCAATGCAATGCAGCGATCGGTAAACACCCGCAGCGTAACCGCCTCTGTCTTTACATCCGCCAGCTTGAAGCGGGTATTTTGAAATCCCGAAATCGTGCGCCCAAAAGCCTTGCGGTCGGTGACATAGTCTACCGTCCACTCCAGCGCAGCCTCAAGATTGGCCGTCGCACGCACCGCCTGCATCAGCCGCTCCTGCGGGAGCTGCTCCATCATCTGATAAAATCCGCGCCCCTCGCTCTCACCAATCAAGTTGCCCGCGGGAACCCTTACATTATCAAAGAAAAGCTCGGACGTGTCCTGCGCCTTCCATCCCAATTTTTCGAGATTCTTACCGCGCGCAAAACCATCACGATCCGTCTCAACCAGGATCAGGCTGATGCCCTTGGCACCCGCAACCTTGTCGGTCTTGCAAGCCACCAACACCAGATCGGCCATTTGCCCGTTTGAGATAAAAACCTTCTGACCACTGATCACATAGTCATCACCATCGCGCACCGCCGTGGTCTTGATATTTTGCAGATCAGACCCGCCAGATGGTTCCGTCATTGCAATCGCACCGATCACCTCACCTGCGACCATACGCGGAACCCAGCGCGCCTTCAGTTCTTCCGTGCCATACCGGATCAGATAGGGCAGCACGATATCAGAATGAAGCGAAAACCCCGGACCAAAGGCACTTGCCCGGGCAAACTCCTCCATCACGATCACACTGAACAGGAAGTCGCCACCCGGCCCACCATACTCTTCAGGAACATTACACCCCAACAATCCCTGCGCGCCGGCTTGCTGCCAGACCTCACGGCTGACAAGCCCCTCTTCTTCCCATTGAGCGTGATACGGCGTCACGTTCTGGGCAATGAACTTCCGGACCGAATCACGGAACGCCTCATGGGTTTCAGAGAAAAGCGTGCGCTCGATCATTGATGTCCTCCCATTTGATTCGTCGTGTCTACGTTGGCTCGACGCATCATCATAAATTTAATAAGCTAGCTTATAATGCACTAGTTTACTTTTGTCTAGATCTATATTAGAACGCATTCAACAGGCGCCATTTCGCGCCCCTAAAACGAAGGATAAAACATGTCAAACTTGGATACTGAAAAGCTACTGGAAGGTCGCGTCGCTATTGTAACAGGCGGGGGGCGCGGGCTTGGACGCGATATTGCATTGCAACTGGCGGCGGCGGGCGCGAGCATCGTCGTAAACGATCTGGGCGGAGCCGCGAGCGGTGAAGGACAGAGCAACGGGCCAGCAGCCGAAGTCGTAGCTGAAATCGAGCAAGCGGGCGGCAAAGCCGTTGCAAACAGCGACAGTGTCGCCAGCCACAGTGCTGCGCGAGACATGGTTGCCCAGGCGATAGATAGTTTCGGGCGGCTCGATATCGTCGTGAACAACGCAGGCATCCTGCGCGATGCGATTTTTCACAAGATGACTGAAGAAGACTGGGATTCCGTGATCTCTGTTCACCTTAAAGGCGCGTTCAACATCTCCAGCGCTGCGGCACAAGTGTTTCGCGAACAGAAATCCGGCCGGATGATCCACATGACTTCAACCTCGGGTCTGATCGGCAATCTTGGTCAGGCCAACTACGCTGCCGCCAAACTTGGCATTGCTGCGCTGTCACGCTCTATTGCCTTCGACATGGCACGCTACAACGTTACTTCAAATTGCATCGGTCCGTTTGCCTGGAGCCGCCTGATTGGCACAATCCCGGTAAATTCCGAAGCAGACAAAGTGCGCGTAGAACGTATGCAGCGTATGACCCCGGCCAAAATCGCACCCCTTGTCGTCGCGCTGGCCTCAGATGCAGCCCAGCATATCAGCGGCCAGATTTTCGTAGCGCGCTCCAACGAAGTTCTACTGTTCAATCAACCTCGTCCTGTCCGCTCGATGGCCCGCTCCGAAGGCTGGACACCGCAAACCCTGATCGAACACGCCTTCCCGGCATTCGAGAGTTCGCTCACGCCGATGGAGCGCTCACCCGATGTGTTCTGCTGGGATCCGGTCTAAGCCAATGAATACAGAGTTTGAAAAGCGGCTCGAGAATTTTCCATTTACTGAAATCGAACATAAATGGACTGAGAAAGATTCGATCCTTTACGCATTGGGTCTCGGGTTTGGCTATGACCCCCTGGATGCCAATCAACTCCCATTCGTGTTTGAGGAAGCCCCCGGCTTTTCTGCTGTGCCGACTATGGCAGTGGTTCTGGCCGCCCCCGGTTTCTGGGCCCGCGATCCGCAATCGGGTATCGAATGGCAGAAGGTTTTGCACGGCGAACAGGGGATGGAGCTCTTTCGCCCCCTGCCCGCATCCGGTCATGTTCGTGCGCGCTCCCGTGTGGTGCGCGTACTCGACAAGGGGGCCGGAAAAGGCGCACTGATCTATGTAGAACGGGATCTGATCGACGTAGCAACAAACGAAAAGCTTGCCACGCTGACCTCTACGACCTTTGCACGCGGCAACGGAGGGTTTGGCGGTCAAGCCGGGCCTCAACCGGCGCCCCACCCAATCCCCGATCGCGCACCGGACATCGAGATTGATTTGCCCACGGTTCCACAGGCGGGACTCATTTACAGGCTATCGGGGGATCTCAACCCACTACACGCCGATCCTTCGGTTGCGGCTGGTGCAGGGTTCAAAGCGCCCATTCTGCATGGGCTCTGCACTCTGGGCATCGCTGGTCATGCGGTTCTACGGGCATATTGTGACTATGATGCCTCGCGCCTCAAGGCTTTCAAGCTGCGTTTTTCCAGCCCGGTTTACCCCGGCGAAACGATCCGCACCCAGATGTGGCGTGATGGTGATATTGTCTCATTCCGCGCACGTGTTGTTGACCGGAACATAACGGTGCTCGACAATGGTCGCGCCGAATTAACTCAGGCGTATGAAAAATGAATCACGAACACCACGCCAGAAGATCTGCCTTTAACGATGTCTCACGGTTGCGCGGCATGCTATTTGACCGGCTAATTGCACCAAAAGGCATCACCATGTCACAGGCGTGGCTGCTCACGCAACTCTTCATAGAAGACAACCTTACACAGTCCGAACTCGCCACGCGCATGCATGTTGGAACCGTTGCCGTCGGCGGCACGATCAACCGCCTTGAAGCGCAAGGTCTTGTGACCCGAACCACCGACAGTCAGGACAAGCGGGCCAAACGCATTGGCCTGACTGAAGCCGCCCTGCCAATTGGTCGCGCAATGCGGCGCTGCGAAAAACTGGTGAATGACATCACCTATAGCGGCATAGATGAAGCAGAGCTCGACGCTATGTTTGCCACCATGTTCAAGATCCGCGAAAATCTGCGGGTCGGCCTTGAACAAGACCTTGCGCCCGACGCTCGCACGAACTCCGGCGCCGGTTCGAACAAAGCCACCGAGTCATGATCGGCGGTCCCCTGGCTGGCCTTCGGATCGTCGAGTTTGCCGGTATCGGTCCGGGTCCGTTCGCCGCAATGATGTTGGCGGACATGGGCGCAGATATTATACGCATCACCCGTCCGGGCGCCGCCCGTGCTGAAACCAAGGCACAAGACCCCATACTCCGAGGACGGCGAATACTAGAACTTGACCTGAAGTCTTCCGAAGGTGTGACCGCGGCACTAGAGCTGATCTCAAAGGCAGACGGGCTGATCGAAGGGTTTCGTCCCGGCGTGATGGAACGCCTTTCACTTGGCCCCACTGAATGCCACAAGCTCAATCCGCGTCTGGTCTATGGCCGGATGACAGGTTGGGGCCAATATGGTCCATTGGCGCAATCGGCAGGGCATGACATCAACTACATTGCCCTTTCCGGCGCACTCTGGTCCACCGGCGAAGCGGGCAGAAAGCCCGTTGCTCCGCTCAATCTGCTTGGGGATTATGGTGGGGGCGCAATGTTTCTCGTTGCGGGAATGCTGGCCGGGCTATTGGCCGCAACCCGTACCGGACAAGGCGATGTCATCGACGCCGCCATATGCGATGGCTCAGCCCTGTTGATGACCATGTTCTATGACAAGATGAACAAGGGCGACTGGGACGTTGAACGTCAGTCAAACCGGCTTGATGGTGGTGCGCCCTACTATGGGGTCTATGAATGCGCCGATGCGCGCTGGATCTCGCTGGCGCCACTTGAGCCGCAATTTTTTGACCAGTTCCGATCGCTGCTTGGCCTGCCAGAGGATTTCTATCCCGATCGCAACGACAAGACGGTTTGGCCCAAGCGCCGCAAGGAATTCGCAGAAATTTTCCTTAGCAAGTCGCGCGACGAGTGGTGTGCTCTTTTCGAGGGAACCGACGTTTGTATAGCTCCGGTTCTCGACCCAAACGAAGCACCGCAACATCCTCACAACCGCGCCCGGGCTGTATTTCAACAAGAAAAACCGCCGCTTCCCTCCCCGTCTCCGCGGTTTGCAACTACAGCGAACACGCCTATGCGTCACGCGTGCGCAGTCTCATGGAATGAAATCCGAAAATGGCCACTTAACAGTTGCTAACCTAAAGAGGCATCGTCACGTCAACTCGACGAACGGCTCACTGATAGGTAATTTTTTGGTGAGCAAAATATCCTACGCCCGCCACAGGGTACTGTCAGATGAATTCGAACTCGTCTCTTCGAGTACAGTAAGGCTATCCCTACGCCGCGCCGAGACCACGCCACTCGGAGAGAGCAGCGTCCCGTCTTGGACCTGTCGCGGTTTCGCACTATTTCCAAGGATCGCGCATCGCCTGCCCTTGAGTAAGTGAACTTGCGTATCGAGCCGTTGACCCTTAGTCGATAACAGTGGTCGCAAGACGGCGAGGCCGTTCACAAAGTCCGGCGGCAGCGCATAGCGTTTACCCTTGGCTTCGATGGGCGAGAGGGGTTGAGCATATGGTCGCGTATTTTCGAACGTCTGCAACATGGTCGCGATTGGCAAGCCTCTGAGGCGAAACGATTAAACGAACTTCTTCATCAATCGTCCACCAATTGAGGTTACCAAAGCGTTAACAGAATCAATGAGTTTGAAATCACGCCCACGTTTGAAAAACGTTTGAAAATATCGTAACGCCGAGAACGGAGATCATGATTTTTCCATTAACTTTCAAGTGGTTAAATGGTGCCCCCACACGGACTCGAACCGCGGACCTACTGATTACAAATCAGTTGCTCTACCAGCTGAGCTATAGGGGCACTCGGGCGTCGGTTTAAGCGGCGCGCCGCGACCTTGCAAGCGTGAATCCACTTCTCATCTGTTGGCCCGTGCCAGAAGTGCCACAGCCACCAGACCGACACCGATGATCAGCACGGCACCCGGCGCAGCCCCCGCCAGGTTTTCAAGGCTGGCCTGCTCATGGACCCGTGTGGCCAGCGTGTCAAAACCAAAGGGTGGCCGCAAAAGCAGAGTCGCCGGCAACTCCTTGACGCAATCGACAAACACCAGCAACAGCGCCGAAGCGACCGAGCCGCGAATGAGCGGGTAGTAGACCTCGGCCAGCGTCTGCCCCTGGGTGCGCCCCAACGAACGCGCCGCATGTGGCAATGAGGGTGACACCCGCCCCATCGCCGCGTCCGCTGCCCCCTGGGCGATAGCAAAGAACCGCACGCCGTAAGCCAGCACCAGCGCGAAACCCGTGCCGGTCATGATCAACCCGATATCCCTGCCGGTCAGCGCCTCGATGCCATCAGCGGCCCAGTGATCCAAAACCGCCAAGGGGATCAGGATGCCCACCGCCAAAACCGCGCCCGGCGCGGCATAACCGATTGTCGTGATCGGCATCAGCATCCGGGGCAGCCCACGCCCGGAGAGCCGTGCACCATAAACCATGAAAACACCGGCCAGAACGGTCAGAAACGCCGCGATTCCGCCAATACTCACGGTATTCCACAGCGCATCCAGAAGCCCACGATCGCTCCACGCTTCGGGGTGTTTGAGCGCATGCGTTGCAATCACCCCGGCAGGCAAAATGAAGCCGAAAGAGAACGGCACCAAACACAGCCCCAGCGCCAGCGCCCCGGCCCAGCCCGAAAGCCGCTTGCGCTCGACCGGGCGATGCTGACGTGACAGATTAAAGAAGCGCACCTTACGGCGCGACAGCTTTTCCAACGTTACCAACAGGATCACGAGGGCCAGCACAACGCTGGCGATCTGTGCCGCACCGCCCGCATTGTTGCTTTCAAGCCAGACGCTGAAAATGCCCGTAGTCAGGGTTTGGACCGCAAAGAAATCGACCGTACCGAAATCATTCACCGTCTCCATCATCACAATCGCCACACCGGCGGCAATGGCAGGTCGCGCCAGCGGCAGACCGACGCGGCGGAAGCGCGAGAACGCCCCTGCCCCCAGCGACATCGCCACCTCTTCCGAGCTGCCCGATTGCTCGCGAAATGCCGCCCGGCTCAGCAAGTAAACATAAGGATAGAGCGACGCCGACAGCACCAAAATCGCCGCCCCCATCGAGCGGATTTCGGGAAACCAGTAGTCGCGCGCGTTCTGCCAGCCGAAAATTGCCCGCATCCCACCCTGCACTGGCCCGGCATATTCCAACAACTCGACCAATGCATAGGCACCGACATAGCCCGGTACTGCCAGCGGCAAGAGCAACAGCCATTCAATCCAGCGCGACATCGGGAAGCGGTAACGTGCCACGATCCAGGCCGCTCCTGTGCCTACCATCGCCGTCAGAAGCCCCACCGAACCCATCAGGACAAGCGTGTTGCGCATGTAGCGCGGCAGAGTGGTCGACAATAGGTGAGGCCAAATATTATCCTTTGGGAACAAAGCGATGCCAAGAACGGCGACGATTGGAGCCAGCACAATCAAAGCAATCAAGACTGCCCCAACGGACCACGGATCAAACCGGGCGGCTCGTCTTGGTCGCTCACGTGGCGTCTGCCCTATCGCTGTATGATCGCTCATTTTCGCCCTCGGATGCTCGCCATCGTTCCGCGCCCTTGCTTAATGCGGTTTCCTAGCCCGGAAAAGGGCTTATACTGCACCGCAATACGCAAGCAAATCCGAAGCAGGGCAAAAACATGCAGGTTGTTCTTCACGCGGGCGCACATTGTACCGATGAAGACCGCATTCTAAAGTGCCTTCTGAAAAATCGGGGCGAATTCGCCGAAATTGGCACTGCGGTGCCGCCGCCCGGGCGCTATCGGCGTCTGTTGCGCAAGACGGTTCAGGCGCTGGAAAAATCCGATCCGGCCCCCGATGCGCGCGATCTTCTGATCGAAACTATTCTGGACGGCGAAACTGCCGACAGAATGCTATTGTCAGAACGCAACCTGTTCTGCATGGCCACCTTCGCCGTGCGCGGCGCGACTTTCTATCAAAAAGCCGACAGTCGTCTAAACGAATTCAAGCGGCTGTTTGCAGGAGACCAGATCGAGCTTTTTCTCTCGATCCGCAATCCTGCCACCTTTCTGCCCGCGCTATACGAAAAAGCAGCGGCCAGTGATCTGCTGGAATTGCTGCAAGGCACTGATCCGCGTGATCTTTTCTGGTCCGAGTTGATCTTGCGGCTGCGCAATGCTCATCCCGATATCCCTATCACTGTCTGGTGCAACGAGGATTCGCCACTGATCTGGGGGCAGATTATTCGCGAAATGGCCGGGCTTAATCCAGGCACCAAGATCAAGGGCGGGTTTGATCTCTTGTCCGAGATCATGACACGCGAAGGCATGAAACGCTTCCGCGCCTATCTGGCCAAGCATCCCGTAATGACCGAAATTCAGAAACGCCGGGTCATGGTGGCGTTTCTGGATAAGTTCGCGCGCCCCGAAGCTATCGAGGAAGAGCTTGATGTCGAAGGCTGGAGCGAAGAGCTGGTCGAGGAACTCACCGAGGCCTATGACGAGGATGTCTTTGAAATTGCCCGTATTCCCGGGGTGAATTTCATCGCACCCTGACTCCTCTCGCGGGCTTTCGTAGGTCGGGGTTCACCCCGGCCCACAGCAATCACATCCCCAAGGCCTCTTTATACATCTCCAACACCGCCTCTTCCTCGGCGATATCGTCGGCGTCGCGTTTGCGCAGAGCGATAACCTTGCGCAGCACGCGGGTGTCATAACCACGCCCCTTGGCTTCGGCCATCACCTCTTTTTGTTGCTCGGCGATGTCTTTCTTCTCGGCTTCCAACCGCTCGTAGCGCTCCACAAACTGGCGCAACTCCCCCGCCGTGACGCGATAGCTTGCATCCGGCCCGCCCGTTTCAATACCGCTGGTATCGGTGTCGCTGTCCATGTTGCTGGCCTCCTGCATGACTCTGTTTGACTGATCCCCTCAACTAGCGCCCCGTCCCCCGGCTCGCAAGTCTCAAACACAGGCCAGGGCGCGGCGCTCCGCCGCCTGCGCGCGGCTTGCCCTTTGAGCGCTCATACGATAGCCGGGCGCTCAGACGTCATCTGCTACGGAGGTTTCGCATGCAATTTCTGATCTGGAGCGGCGCAGTAATCACGCTTCTCGGCGTTGCCGGGCTGCTCTTTGTCGGCGTAAAAGTGGCCTCTGCGCGCCGCGAAACCTCGGATGATGAAGCCCTCAAGGCCCGCATTCAAAAACTACTGCCCATCAACCTCGCTGCGCTTTTCATCTCCGCTATCGGGCTGATGATGGTGGTGATCGGCATCGTGTTGCGCTGAGGCAATCCGCCCTAAAGCCCGAATCCGTGCCCGTTTTTCACCATCTCGCTCAGCAGTTCCGACTGCTGCCAAAGCGCTGGCTCTTCGGATTGCCAGCGCCCAAGCTCGCCCTTCACCAGCAATAGCCCGCGCAGCTCTGCCGCCTTCATCGGCCCCCCGGAGGCACGCGGCAGACCCAACACCACCAGCGCCGCCAGATCAATATCGCCTGCATCGTGCACGACGCCCCGCTCGATCAACTGCACCCCCGCACTCAACAGCGCCGACCATACCCGCCGCCGGATGGCCTCGGACGTCAGCGCCGCATCCGCCGCGGGCCTCCGCCAACGGTCAACGATAGCGCTCGCCGTGGCGTCATAATCCCCCACCGCGCCGTGTTCACCATAGCTCAACACGCCGCGCCCGGTTACACGACCCTCATAGCCCTGCGCCAGAAACGCCTCGACAAACCCGCCATACACCCGGTCCATGCCCAGCGTCTCGAACCTTGCACGCTGGCGCGGCAGACCTTCGGCATCGGCCATCTGAAACGCTCCCCTCGGCCAGCCCAGCGCCCGGTCCACCGCATCAGGCGTAGCCCCCTGTCGCACACACCAGATCGCCGCGCCCAGCATCGCAGCCTTCAACCGCCCGACGATCAGGCCGTTTTCCGGCAGGCAGCGCACTACCTGTCGCTCCATCCGATGCATCAAAGCCGCTGCCTGCGCCACCGCGTCGGCCTCGCCATCAGGCGCAACCAATTCGGCCAAGCCCGGTTGCTGCGCCGCCGCATGCAGGGCAAGCCCCAAGATACGACCGCCAAGCCGCGCCGCGTGATCTCCCGCCGCCAATGTCATACCCGAAGTTATCACAACCGGCACCTGAGGCCCGGTCGCGCCCTCCACAAGGTCGACCAAAGCAGGCACCGCCGCGCTGCCCGCTTCGCAAGCCTCGATGACAAATTCTGCCTGTCGCAGATACCCCGACGATTCTCCGCCCACGAGATCACGCATCCGGCTCCGCACCAGATCCTGCGCCAGCCTGCCGCGATCCACCTCGGACTGAAACGCCACACCAATCTGGCGGATCAGTTGCGCAGCGCCCCCTTCGCGCCGTTCGGCCAGATGCACAGAGAACCCCGCCGCCAACAACCGCTGCACCAAACCGAAAGCCAGAGGTCCGTCGCCCAGCACGGTAACACGCTCAGGAAGCGCAATGGTCGCCATGCGCGCCTGCCGGTTCTCCAGAGCGACGGTATGGACCAACCCTTTCGCCCGCACGCTGCCCCACAGATCGGCGCGGCGCACATCTTCCATCGCCAACCCTGCCTCGATCGGCAAGAGCTGCGCTGCCTCGACCAGGTCAAAAAGCGCCACAGCTTCGGGTGGCAGTTGCCCCGCCTTCGCACGGCGCTCGGCCAGATCGGCCTGATAGCCGACCGGGTCGGCGAACCCGGGCGCCGCATCCGACACCGGATCACCCTGCATTGCACGCGCCGCCTGAACCGCCTCGCCCACCACGTTCTTGCCAACAACCTTGCGAAACAGCCCTCGCAACGCACCGGATTCGACGCCAATAACCCGCCCGCCAAGCATCAGGTCAAGCGCAATGCCCGCACCAATCAGCCTTGGCAAGCGTTGCGTGCCACCGGCGCCAGGGATCAGCCCCATGCGGATATTACCAAGACGCAATCGCGTGCCCGCCACAGCCAGCCGCGCCTGCGCTGCCAATGCCAACTCAAACCCACCATCGTACACTTCACCCCGCACCGCCGCCACAATCGGCTTGGTGGATTGGGCAATTTGCCCACAAACCTCTGCCAGCGTCGGCGTCGCCTCGCCGCGGGCGATTTCCTCCATCGGGATCGGTCCGGGAAACCCATGCCCCGACCCGGTGATCACAATGCCCGTCACTGCGTTGTCGTGTTCGGCCTGGCCCAGAGCATCGACAAGCGCGCACCGCGTCGCAAGACCAAGCGCCCCGGGCGCACCATCCGCCCCGGCAGGCACCGACAATACGGCAATGCCATCGTCTATCTGATATAAAATTCCGTCCGCCAACCCGGCCCGCCTCAACCAAAAAACACATCACATGTCCTTGGAATCAAGTGTCGGTCAAAGTCGGGTGCTGCGCAAGTGCTCGAACCGAGCGGCATCAGGCCAACGTGATGGGTCAACCTGACCCGATCACACCGGCATATTGTCAAACTGCGCCTCGATTGCGGCCTCGGTCAACTGCTCGTCCAGTTCCCGCACCTTCGGAGGCAATGCCATACCCCCCCGCAGTGCCCGTTCAACCAAAGCATGCAGATCACTCTGGAAAAGATGCCGACGCTCCTCCGGGGCGGCCTCGATCCGGCAGCAAAGTGCATCAAACGCCAGTGCAAACTCGTCTTCTGTCATGGTCTTCTCCCTCTCATCATGGTTTTCGGCCCTGTGCCTTGCGCCGGATTTGCGCCCGGTCGCTCAGCCAGCGCAAACCAAATGGTCCTGCATCAGAGTTTGGCAGCGCAGGACTTGCAGAATGGCGTATCGGGCACAACATCGAGCCGGGCCTCGGAAATTTCGTCTCCACAGACCGTACAGGCACCATATTCCCCGTCGCGCATCCGTTTGAGCGCGGCGCGAATGCGGGTGATTTCCTCCTGCCCCCGCAGCCCGAGCCCTTCGAGAACCTCTTCATCTTCACGTTCTGTCGCCATCTCCTCCCAGTCTTTCGACTGGTGGGTGTCGAATTCGTTTTCGATATCGTGTAACCGCTCATCCAGTTCAGCGAGCCGATTGAGAAGTTGGGCGCGGCGCTCAGCGATCTGTTTCATTCGGTTTCTCCCATTCAGCACTCGGATGGTTTCACAGCTAAGCTGTTGCAGCCTTGATACAGGTCAAATGTCAGGTCTCCGCGCGGCGGGGTTGAAACACATGCAGCAGACAACATATGTCAGACTCTAGCAACCAGAGCCAAACGATCACCTCAGAGAGGACTGCCAAAATGACGCCAAGTGTCACCGCCTTCTTTGACGAAGCCACAAACACCGTTTCTTATGTTCTGCGCGATCCGGGTGGTACATCCTGTGCAATCATCGATTCCGTGCTCGATTTCGATTACGCCTCAGGGCGCACCGACACCGCCTCGGCCGATGCGATCATCGCCCATATCCAGGCCGAAGGCTTGACCCTTGAGTGGCTGCTCGAAACCCATGTCCATGCCGATCACCTGTCGGCCGCGCCCTACATTCAAGAGCGCCTCGGCGGCCAGATCGGTATCGGTGAGCGGATCACCGTGGTTCAGGATACCTTCGGCAAGGTGTTCAACGAAGGCAGCGAATTCCAACGCGACGGCTCACAATTCGACCGACTCTTTGTCGAAGGCGACAGCGTGATGATCGGGCAATTGCGCGTCGATATCCTGCATACGCCGGGCCACACACCAGCCTGCCTCACCTATGTTGCCGGCGATTCTGCGTTTGTCGGCGATACGCTTTTCATGCCAGACTACGGCACCGCGCGCTGCGATTTTCCCGGCGGCTCCTCGGCAACACTCTATGATTCGATGCAGAAAATTCTCGCTCTGCCCGATGAAACCCGGATTTTCGTCTGCCATGACTACAAGGCACCCGGTCGCGATGAATTCGCATGGGAAACCACGGTGGGCGAGGAAAAGGCCAAGAACATCCATATCGGCGGCGGCACGTCCAAGGAAGAGTTTACCGCCATGCGTGATGCCCGCGATGCCAAGCTTGGCATGCCAAAGCTGATCTTGCCCTCGTTGCAGGTCAACATGCGTGCAGGCCAGATGCCGCCGCCCGATGACAAGGGTGACGTTTTCCTCAAAGTGCCGGTCAACAAGCTCTGATCGGCGCGTCTCTTGCAAATCGAAACGCTGGACAGACTGCGCCCGGCGCTCTAAATCCGTGCCTCATGGATATACGCAAACTTACCGCGGACCTCTCGGTCGCCCCCCAGATCACCCCACAAGACGCGTCGGCGATCGCAGCCGCCGGGTTTCGCACCGTGATCTGCAATCGCCCTGATGGCGAAAACCCGCCTGAACTTCATGCGGCGCAACTGCGCGTGGCGCTCGAAAAGGAAGGCATCACCTTTCTCGACCTTCCCTTCGATGGCAGCACCATGACACCGCAAGTCATCGTGCAACTGCGCGATATGATCGCCGCGGCCGAGGCACCGGTGCTGGCTTATTGCCGCACCGGCACGCGCTGCACCAATGCTTGGGCACTGGGCCAGGCAGGCGAGATGGACCCCGACAGCATCATCGCCGCTGCATCCGCAGCCGGGTATGACGTCAGCGGGCTGTCGCCCTATCTGTCACAAAAGATCACCGCCTGACTCGCGCCCTCGATGCCCCTTCAAAATCGAATGCCGGATCAGACCCAGCATCGGACACCCCTGCAGCAAACACCCAGGTGACATTCCCCCCGAGGTCGCCGTCAAATCCGGCGAGCGCCCCGCACTGGGGCTGAAGCTCAATCTTCTCGCGCTACAGCCCTTCCAGCCCTATTCATCCAGCGCCAACTCAGGCAGATCCACCAGATCGCCCAAGTCTCCCAAATCCGGCAGGTCAGCCAGGTCGGGCAAGGCATCAGACTGATCGACAATCGCACCGGTTTTGCCAGTTACATGCGACTCATCCGGTAAAGGCAACGCGGGCTTGGTCCCTGCCACAGCGCCCACACTCCGCGTCTTCTGCGCACCCGAAACATCGCTCAGTCGCCCCGGCGAACCTGTCGAAGAAACCAGACCACTGTGCTCCCAATCCGTCTCCTCCATCTGGGGGTCGTTCTCGTTACCTTGTCGCACGGTTTCAGCGCCCGAGATCAACCGCACAGCACGAAAGCTGTTGATCTGTCCCAGACGACATTTGCGCACCACACTTTTCGGTCCCGCCTCAAGCCGCGTATCGTTCAGCGCCTCGCGCGGGACCAAAAGCTGATGGCCTGGTTTCAGCTTTGATACCTCGGCCAGCGGCAGTCTGATCCGATGCAAAACCGCGTTGAGCGGTGCCTCGGCACTCAACAGGGCGCCCTGCCCCAACATCAGCTTTCCCTCACACGTCGCCGCATCCTCACAAGGCCCTTCTGGCTCGACTGGCAAAAGCACCGGAAGCGCGATCATGATCTCGCCCTCCCTGGCCTCTTCGCCCAACGTGACATTCAAGCGGAAAAGATGGAAATCTGCCGCCTCGACCAGCAGAGACAGCATCCGCGCGCTTTCCACACGTGCGCCAAAACGCACCCCGTCTGCCCAACGCGCCTCGGCCTCGCCGCCGAGATTCTCGGTAAACCCCTCAAGGCTCGCATCGAGCAAAGGCGCAACCAGCGCCGCATCCGTCTGCGTCGGCGCGCGCGAACCGGCCTCACCCGACAGGACCTGCCCCATGGTCTGCATTTCGATCAATCCGGCAAGGATCGACACCTCGACCGAAGCCGCGCCTATCGCACCGTCCGGCCCGTCAAGAACCATCAACAGGGTATCATCGCGAAACCCCGCCACCGCCTCGGCCTGCGTCACCTTTTCAAGCTGGATCATGTTTACCGACAATGCCAACTCGAAAAGTTCATCCGCGGCACGCGCCATCGCAAGGCGCAACGCCCTTTGCGGCGACATCACTCTCGCCTGATGCACGTCTCGCCCGCTGCGCGCCTTGCGCCGCAATACGTCTGATCGATCGGTTTCGCCCATAGCCTCCGCCACCGCCTTCTGCGGGTCTGTTGGATCAGCTTAGATGACAAAAGGTTTCCAATTCCTTATCGCCGCAGCTTAAAACGCGCATTCGGACGACAATCGCGCCAATATCATTCAGCAGTTGGAAGGTCATAAGAACCACCCCCTCCAACCTTTGCATCATGCAGATATGCCTGTCTCATCTGTGCGCCTCTGGGCGCAAAGGGCGCAACCATCCCTATTGCACAGCCCGCATCGCGTTCTCGGGCAGGCTCACACGGAACGCAGCGCCACCCTGCCCCGGAAGGTAGGAAATCGAGCCGCCCAGGCGCGCCATGATCTCACGGCAGATCGCCAGACCAAGCCCGGCACCGCCGGCCTTCTGGTCGTTGACGCGAAAGAACTTTTCAAAAACAATCCCTTGCGCATCCCTCGGAACACCGCTGCCATTGTCGATGAAATCAACGGTAAGCCCGGATTCCCCCCGGTTGATCAGAACGGTCAACTCGGGAACGTCGGCATCGCAATATTTCTGCGCGTTGGCGATCAGGTTGATGAACACCTGCGCCAATCGGTCGAGATCGGTCTCGATCATCGCCGCCTCGGCCTCGCGATTGCGCCGGATCGTCAGCCCCCGCCCGGTCCCCGACGCCGCCACCGCGTGATCAATTACGCCCAACAGGCTGCCGCGTCGCACATTCATGGTGACCTGCCCGTTTTCCAACACGCTCAGATCGAGAAGATCGTCCAGAAGGCGGGTCAAACGGAGCGTTTCATCATGGATGATCGAAGAGTATTTCCCCTTCTCTTCCTCTGCCAATCCTCTGGTATCACGCAGAATTTCCGAAAATGCACGGATCGAGGTCATCGGCGTTCTGAGTTCATGGCTGATCTGGCTCAAAAACGCGTCCTTTTGCACACTAAGCTGGGTCAGCTTCTCGTTGGCTTCGCGCAATTGCCGCGCGGTGCGGCTTAACTCGTCCGATTTCGCCTCCAGCTGGCTGGAGTATTCCATCATCTGCGCGGTCTCATCGGCCACCGCCATCAGGTCTTCCACCGTGACGCTCGCGCCGCCAACGATCTGGCCCACCATGGCATGTGCCGTCGCCGCGCCCACCGATCCGCTCAGTTCGCGTTCCAGCACGTTGAGAAAATCAGGGCTGGGTTCGGGCAGATATCCCGCCAGCCCATGGCGTTGCGCCTCACGCTGAAACAGCGCCTGCGCCTCGCCGGGTCCAATGATGCGCTGCGCCATGATCAGCAGATCCTCGCTCTGCGCCATGCCCCCGGTCCAGCTCTGGCGCCGGGCCGAATGTTGAAACACGTCGACGAATTGCGCCCCCTGCAACCGTTCCAGCGGCGACGGAAAGGCCATCAGCGAAACGACTACGAAAACCAACGTGTTCAGCAGCATCGACCACAGGATTGCATGCACCAGCGGATCAAGCCCCGAGATCCCGAACAGCGCCTGAGGGCGCAGCCATCCGATGCCGAACGGGCCGTGCATCCATACCGCCTCGCTCAGCACCACCCCGATGCCAAAACTCGGCAGCAGCATCGACCAGGCCCAGACGGCAAAGCCCACAGCCAGCCCCATCAGCGCCCCGGCCCGCGTCGCACCGCGCCAATAGAGCCCGCCCAGCATGGCCGGCAAAAACTGCGCCACACCGGCAAAGGAAATCAACCCGATCGCCGCCAGCGCCGCACCACCGCCGGAAAACCGATAATAGAGATAGCCAAGCAGCAACACCCCGGCAATCGAGAGCCGCCGCGACAACAACACGAGCGAGCGCACATCGCCCGAAACCATCGCCCCGCCATGCGCGAGCCGCAGCCAGATCGGCACGACAATATGGTTCGACACCATGGTAGAAAGCGCAATCGACGCCACGATCACCATCGACGTGGCCGATGAGAAGCCGCCCAGGAACGACAGCATCGCCAGCCCGGTCTGCCCCTGCGACAGCGGAACAGTCAGAACGAACAGATCCGGGTTCGATCCTGCGGGAAGAAGGTCGAGCCCCATCACCGCAATCGGCAGCACAAAAAGGCTCATCAGCATCATGTAGGTGGGAAACATCCAACTCGCGAGCCTGAGGTGGCCCTCATCCTCGTTTTCCACCACCAGAACCTGAAACATGCGTGGCAGGGTCAAAAACGCCGCCGCCGACAAAAAGATCAGCCCGGCCCAGCGCCCGCCTGCAACCTCCCATTGGCCAATCTCGCTCTGGTCAATCCGTGCCAGCGTTTCATTCACACCACCGCCCAGCCCCCAGACGACGAAAACCCCGACCGCCATCAGCGCAAAAAGCTTGACCACCGCCTCAAGCGCAATTGCCATCACCACGCCGCTGTGGCGTTCGTTGGCATCAAGGTTGCGGGTACCGAACAGCACGGTAAACAGCGCCAGCCCTGCCGCCACCCACAGGCCGGTCGACTGAATATCATTCGCTGTGAGCGCCATCTCAGCCTGATTCCCGGACTGGGCGAAGGCCGCGAAAGAGATCGTCACCGATTGCAACTGAAGTGCTATGTAGGGCGTCGAGCCCAGCACGGCCATCGTCGTCACCATCACAGCCAGCCATGTCGATTTTCCATAGCGACTTGAAATCAGGTCAGCAATCGAGGTTACGCGTTGCGCACGACCGACCCGCACCAACTTGCGCAACCCCCACCACCAGCCCACCATCACAAGGGTCGGGCCGATATAGATGGTGACATATTCAAGGCCCGAGCGCGCCGCATATCCCACTGCACCGTAAAACGTCCAGGCGGTGCAATAGATCGACAGCGACAGCGTATAAACCACAGGCGAGCGTAGCCAGCGCGCGCGTCCGCGCATTGCGGCCCGATCCGCCATGAAGGCCACCAGGAAAAGAAATACTACGTAGGTCAGGCAAACCGCGACAAGACTGTTGAGCGCTGTCATCAGCCCCCCCTGGTGCCAAGCGACTCGGCTTTGGGAGCGCCGGGCGAGATCTCCGCGCGCTGCCCCAACCGGGGGTCGGTCGGTTCGTCGCTCCAGCCCGCCGGGCCTAACCCCCGCGCCAGCAACGCCGCCACCACCACCAACACCAGCCAAATGCCGAAGACATAGAGCAACGCCGCCGAATTCATGGTTTCCCCGCGGGTCCACAAAAGCGGCACCATCCAGAGTATTGCGCCCATGACAGGCAAGAACCGAACGGCATCAGTCAGCCGACGATAGCGATAGTTGGACCGTTCCAGAAAGATCGGGCCTGTCCGCGCCGGTCGCTCTGTCGACCGCCCGGCAGAATAGACCCCGGAACGCGCCCCGCGCGCCGACGGGTCAGCTGCGATGTCAGGCTCGCGCTCCTCGCTGGATCTGGGCGGCACGCCCTTCACCGACTCACCCGCTCACCAGCGCGCGCACAGCGTCGAGCACCTCGGCATTGGAGAACGGCTTGGTCATGAATCGATTGGCGCCAATCTTTTCGGCCATCTCGCGATCCTTGGTCTGGCCTCGCGCAGTTAGCATCAAGACCGGCAAATCCACAGTATCACCCGTGTCACGTAGCCCGCGCAGAATGTCATAGCCGCTCATCCCCGGCAGCATCACATCCAAAATCACAAGGTCCGGGCGTTTCGCGCGCACCGTCTCAATCGCCGTCTGGCCATTGGAATGGGTGTCCACCTTCCAACCATCCCGCGACAGAATAAAACTGATCGCCTCGATGATGTTTGGCTCGTCCTCAATCAACAGGACATGTTTGCCCATGCGTATATTTCCTCCCCTGGATCGGCCCCTCCTGACCTCACCTTCCTTCGTTATCTCCAATCACGACGCCCAAGTCAAAACCCATCGGACATGATCGACGGTTCGCGCCGCGACGGACAGGCCGACACAGCGCAGATCCGGCAATTCGCGCCCACCGCCGCGCTGGCTTCTCGCACCACGCCATTTTGCGGCAAAAGGAGCATATGCGCCTCGTAAAGCGGCTCGCGGTTGAGACCGGGCGCACCACAGGGTTCGGCCACCGCGAAGGCAGCAAAATCGCGACGTTGCGTTGGTTCGTCAATGCGGCTTGGCTGGTGCAGATAGTCAAACAGGGGAACCATAGGCCGGCTCAACGCGCGAAACAGAGGCCAAAGCGGACAGGCCGACCCATACCGCGGCAAGACGAATCCCTCAACAGGTTGGCGAAACGTGATGGTGCCCGATCCATCACAGATCACCAACCCCGCCTGAATATCCGGCAGGCTGGCAATCCGACGCAAGGCACGGCCCAGACTGACCCCAAAATGCGCCACCAACATCAGCGGATCAGGCCCCGACGCGGCAACCACCTCCTGCACCTCCTTCAGAGGCATCGCTTTCGCATCCCCTTGATAGCGGTTAAGCGCACTCAACGCCTGCACTTGTGCGCTCGCTGAAATCAGTTCTGGCGCCTGCGCGACTATGTCGCTTGGAATTGCCAGCGTCGCCTTGCCGGATTCCGCTTCCAACTGTTGAAAATGCCCGCGCCTTGCCGTGAAGAACGCCTCAACTTCATCCTGGGGCGACCCAGGCTCGCCCTCGCCCTCATCCGCAGCATCCAGAAACCCGGCGAGTGATCGCGCCCCATCTGCCAGCCGCTGCGCATCCTCGTTGATGTTGCGATGAAAGCGGTCGCGCCATTCCGGTTCGATTTCGCGGGTTTCCACAAGGATCGACGCGGTCGAGCGGATCGCAGTCGCGGTATCAAGTACCTCATGCAGCGTCGCCGCCAGATGCGGATCATGAGTCAGCCGGTCGTTCAATGTCTCAACCGCGCGCTCCAACCCCGCAATGCGGCGTCGCTGCGCCACCATCAGGCGCGCCCAGCCCGGAAAACGCCCGGCATATTCTTCCACCTGTTCAAGCTCGGCGCCCTCTTCGCCTGCCTCTGCCGCCGCTTGGCGCAGCCGCTCGATCAGCGCCGCCTCAGCGCCCTCAGCCAGAAGCGAAGGTTCGACATTCAGCGCCCCCGCGATGTTGATGAGCAACTTCCCGCCGATTCTGCGTCGGTTGTGCTCGATCAAATTGAGATAGGAGGGCGAGATTCCAACCCGCTCGGCCAAATCCGACTGTCGCATCTGCTGCAACAGCCGTCTTTCACGAATACGGCTCCCCGCCAGCCTTGATTGCGACATTGAAATTATTCCCCATTTTCAACATGTTTCTGCGCTGCAATATAACTTTCTTTACTAGACCCAACGTCACCTTGTCTAGTTTTTTACAAAATTATCGTTGAGGCCCAAGCTGTTGTTGCATGGTTTTCATAAATGGCCGGATACTGGCTTTGCACAATTGTGCCCGTGGGGAGGCATAAGAGGAGGTCCCCCCACACTCGAATGTAACGGGAGGAACTCGATGACGAAATCCAATTTCACGCGTCGCGGCATGCTCAAAACCGGCGCTATCGCCGGTGCGGGTGTGGCGCTGCCGACGATCTTTACGGCCAGCTCTGCGCGCGCCTACACCAATGAACCCACCGGCGGCACTGTGACCCTCGGCTTCAATGTGCCCCAAACCGGCCCTTATGCCGAAGAAGGTCTTGACGAGCTGCGCGCACAGGAACTCGCGGTCCAACACCTCAACGGTGAGGGCGACAGCGGCATGATGAACACGTTCAGCTCGAAAGCGCTGAAGGGCAACGGTATTCTGGGCAAAAAGGTCCAGTTTGTAACCGGCGATACCCAGACCAAATCGGATGCGGCACGCGCATCGGCCAAGTCGATGATCGAAAAAGACGGCGCTGTCATGATCAACGGCGGCTCGTCCTCCGGCGTGGCCGTGGCTGTTCAAGGTCTCTGCCAGGAAGCTGGCGTGATCTTCATGGCCGGCCTCACCCACTCCAACGACACCACTGGCAAGGACAAGAAGGCCAACGGCTTCCGTCACTTCTTCAATGCCTACATGTCGGGTGCCGCTCTGGCACCGGTGCTGGCCAAGGAATATGGCAATGACCGCCGCGCCTATCACCTGACCGCCGACTACACCTGGGGCTGGACCCAGCAGGAGTCGATTCAGGCTGCAACCGAAGCCATGGGCTGGGAAACCGTCAACAACGTGCTGACGCCGCTGGCAAGCACCGACTTCTCGTCCTACATCGCCCCCGTTCTGAACTCGGGTGCCGATGTGCTGGTTCTGAACCACTACGGCGGGAACATGGTGAACTCGCTGACCAACGCGGTTCAGTTCGGCCTGCGTGACAAGATGGTCAACGGCAAGCAGTTCGAAATCGTCGTACCGCTCTACTCCGAGCTGATGGCCGCCGGTGCTGGCGCCAACGTGCAAGGCGTGTTCGGTTCGATGAACTGGAACTGGCAGTTGCAGGATGAAGGCTCCAAAGCCTTCGTTAAGTCCTTCGGCGAGAAATACGGCCGTCCGCCGTCAAACTCGGCCCAGACCTGCTATGCGCAAGTCATGCTCTATGCCGATGCCTGCGAACGTGCCGGCACATTCGATCCTTGCGGCGTCGCCGCAGCGCTCGAAGGCTTCGAGTTCGACGGTCTTGGCAACGGCCCGACACTTTATCGCGCCGACGATCACCAGTGCTTCAAAGACGTGCTGGTCATGAAGGGTAAAGAAAACCCGACCAACGAATATGACACGCTGGAAATCGTCGAAGTGACGCCGCGTGCTCAGGTCGAATATGCCCCCGATCACCCAATGTTCGCTGGTGGAGATCTCGGCAAGTGCAACTCGGGCGCGTAAGCCCCTGATGCCTACGTAGGGCGGGAAAACCCCGCCCTACAAGCCAACCACCCGACAGAGCGCGACCCCTCGCGGCTCTTTTCATCCATTTACAGGTGGGGACAATGGACGCAATCATCCTGCAACTTCTGAACGGACTCGACAAAGGCTCGGCCTATGCGCTGATCGCGCTGGGTCTGACGCTGATTTTCGGCACCCTTGGCGTGGTGAATTTCGCGCATGGCGCGCTGTTCATGATCGGCGCCTTCTGCGCGGTCGCGCTACAACGCATTCTCGGCACATCCTTCGTGACCGAAGACCCGACCCAGAAAGACTTCCTCGGCAATCCGCTCAAAGTTCAAACTCCCTATCTGGAAAGCTGGTTCGGCCCGGAAACGGGATCGGCCATCATCGACTGGTCGGTGCCGCTTGCCATTTTGCTGGCCATCCCGGTGATGGTTGCGATCGGTTTCATAATGGAACGCGGGTTGATCAAGCACTTCTACAAGCGTCCCCACGCTGATCAGATCCTCGTCACCTTCGGCCTTGCCATCGTGTTGCAGGAATTGATCCGCAGCTATTTCGGCGCCAACCCGATCCAGTCGCCCGCCCCCGAGGCCTTCAAGGGCAGCTTCGATTTCGGCGTCATGCTCGGCTTTGATCCCAACGTCATCATCTACCCTTACTGGCGTATGGTCTATTTCGCCTTCTCGGCCGTCATTATCGGTGCGGTTTTCGCCTTCCTGCAATTTACCACCTTCGGCATGGTGGTGCGCGCCGGCATGGCAGATCGTGAAACCGTAGGCCTCTTGGGCATCAACATCGACAAACGCTTCACCTTCATGTTCGGCCTTGCCGCCGCCGTGGCCGGTGTTGCGGGGGTGATGTATGCCCCGATCAACTCGCCCAACTATCACATGGGGATGGATTTCCTCGTGCTAAGTTTCGTGGTGGTGGTCGTCGGCGGCATGGGGTCGTTGCCCGGTGCTGTCGCCGCCGGTTTCCTGCTCGGCATTCTTGAAAGCTTCGCCTCGATGAACGTTGTCAAGAACCTGTTGCCCGGGATCGACCAGATCATCATTTATCTCGTGGCCATTGTCATTTTGCTCGCACGGCCCCGTGGCCTGCTGGGCAAAAAAGGCGTGATGGAGGACTAACCCATGCTCGGTCTCAACCGCAAAGACACCACCCTCCTGATCATCGTGGCCATACTCGCTCTGGCGGCCCCGGTTATCTTCAATATCTTCCCTGCAGACTCCAAGATGGCCTTCTTCAACAGCGGCTATCCTGACCTGATGCAGCGTTTCGTGATCTTCGGGATCTTCGCAATCGGGTTCAACATCCTGTTTGGCCTTACCGGCTATCTCAGCTTCGGACACGCCGCCTTTCTCGGTGTCGGTTCCTATGCCGCGGTCTGGATGTTCAAGCTTCTGAACTACAACATTGTGCCCGCGATCCTGCTTTCGATCATCGTGGCCGGTCTGTTTTCGGTGGTGATCGGCTGGATATCTCTGCGCCGTTCAGGGATCTACTTCTCGATCCTCACTCTCGCCTTTGCCGAAATGTCGTTCCGGCTGGCCTATTCGGTGCTCACGCCGCTGACCAATGGTGAAACCGGGTTGCAGGTCTATAACGACGATCCGCAAATCCTGCTCGGCAACGGCCCCACTGTGCCACATCTCTTCGGGCTGGAAATGCGCTCACGCGCGGTGGTCGATGTCGGCCCCTGGGAATTTACCTTCCCGGTCGGCTATTATCTCTGCGCGATCCTGATGCTTCTCAGCTTCTATCTCTCGATCCGCATCTTCCGCTCGCCCTTCGGCATGATGCTGCGCGCGATCAAATCCAACCAGACCCGGATGAGCTATACCGGCCTCAACCCCAAACCCTACACGCTCGCGGCCTTCGTGATTTCGGGCATGTATGCCGGGCTCGCTGGTGGCCTTCTGGCGGCAATGGACCCGCTTGCCGGTGCCGAGCGCATGCAATGGACCGCCTCTGGCGAAGTGGTCATCATGGCCATTCTCGGCGGTGCAGGCACATTGATCGGCCCGATCCTGGGCGCGGGTGCCATCAAGTATCTCGAAAACGTCTTTTCCAAGATGAACGAGACACTGCTGGAAAGCTGGTTTGCCTTCCTGCCCCACTGGCTCCAGGAAACACTGGTCTGGGTGATCTCCAAGTTCACCGGCGAAGGCTGGCATCTGACGCTTGGTGCGCTGTTCATGCTGGTCATCATCTTCCTGCCAGGCGGACTTGTCGAAGGTGGTCAGAAAATCGCGGCACGTTTGCGTCGCAAGAAACCGGCTGACGACACTGACGCCGCCAAAACCAAACCTGCGGAATAAGGAGCGCTCTCATGAGTATTCTTGAAGTCAAGAACGTCAACAAGCGCTTTGGTGGCCTTCAGGCCCTGGGCGACGTGAACCTGAGCGTGGCGGAAAACACCTGCCACGCGATCATCGGCCCGAACGGCGCGGGCAAATCCACCCTGCTCAACTGTTTCGTGGGCAAGCTTATCCCCGATACCGGTTCTGTCATGTTTGACGGCCAATCGGTGCTGGGCCGCACGCCCTATGAGATCAACCAGATGGGTATTTCGCGCGTGTTCCAGACGCCCGAGATTTTTGGCGATCTGACGGTGCTGGAAAACATGATGATTCCCTGTTTCGCCAAGCGCGACGGGGCGTTCCGCATGCATGCCATTGGCAACATGCATAACGAGAAGGACATCGTCGAAAAGGCCGAACGCATGCTCGAGGAAATGGGTATGGCCGATCAGCGCAACGATCATTCCGCCTCAATGTCGCGTGGCAACAAACGGCGGCTCGAAATCGCCATGTGCCTCGCGCAGGAGCCTCGCCTCTTGCTGCTTGACGAGCCGACGGCCGGCATGGCGCGCGCCGACACCAACAACACGATCGACCTCCTCAAGCAGATCAAGGACGAGCGCGACATCACCATCGCGATCATCGAACACGACATGCATGTGGTGTTCTCTCTGGCGGACCGGATCACCGTTCTGGCCCAGGGTTCGCCGCTGGTCGAAGACAGTCCCGAAAACATCAAGGGCCATCCCAAGGTGCGCGAAGCGTATCTTGGCGAAGCCGCGTAAGGAGAGCCCGAGCCATGAATGTCAAACCCGACTTTTCCAAAGGCCACAACTACGCCGAAACCGCCCCGGCCTATCTCTCCGTGTGGAACATGGAGAGCTATTACGGCGAAAGCTACATCGTTCAAAACATCAGCTTCAACGTGCACGAAGGCGAAATCCTTGCCCTTCTGGGGCGTAACGGCGCGGGCAAAACCTCAACCCTGCGCTCAATCGCCCGAATGGATTCGCCGCAGGTTACCAACGGCGAAATCTGGCTCGATCACCAACCGCTGCACAGCATGAAAAGCTATGAGGCGGCGCAGGCGGGCATTGGCCTCGTGCCGGAAGATCGCAGCATCATTCCCGGTCTCACCGTCGAGGAAAACATCCAACTCGCCCAGATCGCCCCGCCCATTGGCTGGTCGCTGGAACGGATTTACGAACTCTTCCCGCGCCTTGGCGAACGTCGCAAGCAAGAAGGCGTCACCCTTTCGGGCGGCGAACAACAGATGCTTGCGATCGGCCGTGCCCTGGCGCGCGACATCAAGGTGTTGTTGCTTGACGAACCCTACGAGGGGCTGGCACCCGTGATCGTCGACGAAATCGAAAAAACCCTGCGCCTGATCAAGGAACAGGGGATGACCACGGTGATTGTCGAACAGAACGCCGTGCGCGCGCTGGAACTTGCCGACCGCGCGGTCATCCTTGAATCCGGCAGCATCGTGTTTGACGGCTCTGCCGCCGAAGTACTTGAAAACGAAACTCTTCGCGCCGAATACTTGGCGATCTAAAGCGTTTCGAGATAAACTTGAATCACAAGTTTGTCTCGGAACGCCCGCAAGATGGATACGTTGCGCTGCGTTTCCACTTAACCCTGTCTCAGGCTTAAGTAGAAACGCTTTAGGCGGATCAGGACAACCAGGAAAGTGAACCGCACAGATGAAAAGTGTTGTAGACCATCACGCTTTCCGATCCGCTGTCTGAACCGGGGCACCCGCCTTTCTTCTGATGTTGAATGTCGCGGGGCGGGTGCCTAATCTGGCCCGCGACATTCAACTGATAAGGCCGACCCATGAGTGAAATCAAAACCTACGCCCCAACCGACGATTTCGTAAAGAACGCCCATATCGACCGCGACACCTATCGCACGATGTACGAGGATTCGATCAAGAACCCCGAAGGTTTCTGGGCAAAGCAGGCCGAGCGGCTCAACTGGATCAAAGCCCCGACCAAGATCAAGAACACCACATTCGCCTACCCCGATGTCTCGATCAAATGGTTCGAGGATGGCACGTTGAATGTCGCGGCCAATTGCATCGACCGCCACCTTGAGACACGCGGCGATCAGACCGCGATCATCTGGGAAAGCGATGATCCCAACGTTTCCAAGAATATCACTTATCGCGAAATGTCCCAGCAGGTGAACAAGCTGGCCAATGTGATGAAGGATCTCGGCATCTCCAAGGGCGACCGCGTCGTGCTCTACATGCCGATGATCCCCGAAGCGGCCTATGCCATGCTGGCCTGTGCGCGCATCGGTGCGGTGCACTCCATCGTCTTTGCAGGGTTCTCGCCCGAGGCTCTGGCGGCGCGCGTGGGGGGCTGCGAAGCAGCACTCATCGTCACCGCCGACGAAGCGCCGCGTGGTGGGCGCGCCACCCCCCTCAAGTCCAATGTCGACAAGGCGCTTGCAATCTGCGGTGATACCCAGGTCCTGGTGGTCGAACGCACCGGCGCCGACACCCCGATGACAGAGGGGCGCGACCATTCCTATAAGGCACGCATGGCCGATGCTTCGAGCGAATGCGCGCCCGAGGTGATGAATGCCGAAGACCCGCTCTTCATCCTCTACACCTCCGGCTCCACCGGCGCGCCGAAAGGCGTGCAGCACACCACCGGCGGCTATCTGCTTTATGCCGCGATGACCCACGAACATACGTTTGACTATCACGATGGCGATGTCTTCTGGTGCACCGCCGATGTCGGCTGGGTCACAGGCCACAGCTATATCGTGTATGGTCCGCTGGCCAATGGCGCCACCACCCTGATGTTCGAGGGCGTGCCGACCTACCCGGATGTAAGCCGCTTCTGGGCCGTGTGTGAAAAGCACAAGGTCAATCAGTTCTACACCGCTCCGACAGCCCTGCGCGCCCTGATGTCGCATGGCTCCGAGCCGGTTGAAAAACATGACCTCTCGTCGATCAAGGTGCTCGGCACCGTCGGCGAACCGATCAACCCCGAGGCATGGAACTGGTACAACGAAGTTGTCGGCAAGGGCACCCGTCCGATTGTCGATACCTGGTGGCAGACCGAAACCGGCGGCCACATGATGACCCCCCTGCCCGGCGCCCACGCCACCAAACCCGGCGCGGCCATGAAGCCCTATTTCGGGGTGCAGCCCGTTGTTCTCGACGCCACGACCGGCATCGAAATCGAAGGCAACCCCGCCGAGGGCGTGCTCTGCATCAAGGACAGCTGGCCCGGCCAGATGCGTACGATCTTCGGCGATCACGACCGCTTCGTGAAAACCTATTTCTCCGATTACAAAGGCTACTATTTCGCCGGCGATGGCTGCAAACGCGATGGTGACGGCGACTATTGGATAACCGGTCGGGTCGATGATGTGATCAACGTCTCGGGCCACCGGATGGGGACTGCCGAAGTCGAAAGCGCGCTGGTCGCCCACCCCGCAGTCTCCGAGGCCGCCGTGGTTGGATTCCCGCATGATATCAAGGGCCAGGGCATCTATTGCTATGTCACCCTGATGGCGGGCGAGGAATATACCGACGACCTCAAGATCGAGCTGCGCAACTGGGTGCGCAAAGAGATCGGCCCCATCGCCTCTCCCGATGCGATTCAATGGGCGCCGGGCCTGCCGAAAACCCGCTCCGGCAAGATCATGCGCCGAATCTTACGCAAGATCGCCGAGAACGACTACGGCGCTCTGGGTGATACCTCGACACTCGCCGATCCGTCGGTGGTTGAAGACCTGATTGCAAACCGCGAAGGCGGCTGATCCGCGGCTTTTTCGCGCAGGAAGGAACACAAGCAGCGCTGGCGCGTTGTCTGCCTACAATCGCGTCTTGCGGCGCGGCGCAGGCGGAAAACCGCCTCCACGCCGCGTAACATCAAAACGGGCCTTTCCGTTCCCAAAACGGGGCCTATCGTGGGCGCAAACTGAACTGGAGGTAATAATGTTCAAACCCCTTATCCCCTTGGCCCTGGCAGCAAGCTTTGGCCTGTCCGGCTGCATGTCGACATCGGAACAAAACGATCTCGGCGGCGCACTTGTCGGCGGCACGGTTGGCCTGATCACTGCCAAGGCACTCGGCGCCAACACCAACTGGACCGTTCTGACAACCCTTGGCGGCGCCGCCGCTGGCGTGATGGTCGCGCGCAACCAACAGACCGGCGATTGCGCCTATTCCAACGGTGACGGCACCTATCGCACCGGCCCCTGCCCCTGATGCACGGCCGATGCCAATAGCGGCATGACTGAACCACGAATGACCCCGGATGGCCCACTCCATCCGGGGTCATTCCCTTTCGGGCTGATTAAAAACCGTTCAAATGCAATTCATTCCGCCTGACCACGTTAACCCGCCGTTAACGTCCTGCCGCCATGCTCTTGCGTGGTGGGGGCTCCCGAATAGAGGGGCCGAGGGGATGTTTCCAATTGAACCGACAGGCGCTGGCACGCTTGCGCGTGGCTCGCCACATACCAGCCAAGGCGCACATGCGGCGCGATCTGGTGCTCAAAAAGCTCAGGATATTCAAGGCGTCACCACAGCGGCCGCCGCTGCCCCGGTTGAAACCACGCACGCCATTGCACAGGTGCAGACCAGCGACGAAACGCGGATCATGCCCGAATTTCCACGCGCGCAGCAACCAGCGCGCGAGTCTACCGCGCCGTTCGCGCCGGGGTCATCCGACCCAGCGCCGCAAACCGACGCATCCGCGCCCACCGCTTTGAACCGGCCAGACCCGGCTCATGCCCAACCGATGACGGCGATTCTGCTTCACGAGTTGCGCCTGCAACAAGAACTGGCCGATATCCAAGACGAAATGAACTCCAAACGCCCCTGATTCACCGCTCCCCACTGTGCGAGGAGCTGCGCTCTACTGCGCGGTCCACCCGCCATCAACCGGAATCACGGTGCCTGTGATGTTATGCGCCACGTCGGCACAGAGCCACAGCACCAGCGCCCCGATCTCGGCAGGATCGCTCATCCGCTTGCTGGGTTGCTTTTCACTCAACAGATCCGCAATGCCCCTGTCGCGGTCGCCGCCAAAGGCCTCTGCCCGCTCGGCCACCTGTGGCGCAATGATCGCCGTCTCGGTCCAGCCCGGCGCGATACAGTTCACCGTCACACCGCCCGTCTCTCTGCTCCCTGCATCGGCATATTCCAGCGCCGCCACCTTGCTCATCCCCACCAGCCCGAATTTCGACGCCACATAAGGCACCTTGTTCTTGCTGGCCACGATCCCATGCACCGACGCAATATTAATCACCCGGCCAAAGCCGCGCGTCGCCATGCCCGGCATGATCGCGTGCATCGTGTGAAAGGCCGCCGACAGGTTCACCGCGATGATCGAATCCCAAATGTCGCGCGTTACCGCGTCCAGCGGCGCAGTGCGCTGGATCCCGGCATTGTTGACCAGAATATCCACCGGTCCCCACGCCGCGACCTCTGCCAACATCGCCTCGATCGCGTCGGGATCGCGCAGGTCTCCTGCGAAGAACACAGCCTCGGGCGCGCCTTTCGCCTTCAACCCTGCACAGACCTGCGCCGCTTCCTTTGCGCTCGCCAACCCATGCACCGCAATGCGCGCGCCCGCCCCGGCCAATGCCTCGGCCACGGCCAGCCCGATGCCCTGCACCGAGCCCGTCACCAGCGCCGCTTTCCCTTTAAGGTCAATCACTTGCCTTCTCCTTTAGCATCTCTCGCAGCTCGGTCTTCAATACCTTGCCGTAATTGTTCTTGGGCAACGACTCGAGCGCAAAATAGGCCTTGGGCCGCTTGAACCGCGCAATATTGTCGAGGCAATGCCGGTCCAGTGCCGCCTCGTTCAGCGCGCCTCCCGCGCGCAACACCACGAAGGCCACCACATCCTCGCCCCACTCGGGATGCGCCCGCCCGACCACGCTCGCCTCCTCGATATCATCATGTTCCAACAGAACTTCCTCGACCTCGCGGGGATAGATGTTGGTCCCGCCCGAGATGATCATATCCTTCGAGCGGTCCCGCATGGTCACATAGCCGTCGCTGTCCATCGAACCGATATCTCCGGTCATCAACCAGCCATCCACCAGCGCCTTGGCGCTCGCCTCCGGGTTCTGCCAATAGCCCGGCATCACCGTGTCGCCGCGCACCATGATCTCGCCCGGCTGATCCGGCGCAACCGGGTGGCCGTTCTCATCACCGATCTGCACCTCGACCACCGATTGCGCCCGCCCGACAGACCCCAACCGCGCGCGCCATCTCGGATGGCTGCGATCTGCCACATCGTCCCGGCTCAGTGCGGTGATCGCCATCGGACTCTCGCCCTGCCCATAGATCTGCACAAAGATCGGCCCGAAAAGATCCACCGCCTCGACAATATCGGCAATATACATCGGCCCACCGCCATAGATCACGCTCCGCAGCCCTTCGCCGCGCGTCCCACTTTCCTTGGCCGCGTCAACCAGCCGTTTCACCATGGTTGGCGCGGCAAACATATGCGCCCGCCCGAAATGCCGCGCCAGATCGAATATTTCCGCCGCGTCAAATCCTCCCGAGGGCGGACAGACATGGCGCGCGCCTTTCATCACATGCATCAGATTGTAGATCCCCGCACCATGGCTCAGCGGCGCGGCATAGATCGCACAATCCTCACCGCTCACGCTATCCACATCCACAAAGTAGCTGAGTGCCATCGCGCCCAGCATCCGATGCGTGATCATCACGCCCTTGGGCCGCCCCGTTGTCCCCGAAGTATAAAACAGCCAAGCCAGATCCTGCGCCGCGCGCGCCACCGGCAGAGCCAGCGGCTCGCCCGCCTTCAGCGCGCCGTATGCGGGCGAGGATACACAAATCACCTCCCCCGTCACGCCCGCCTCGCCCAATGACTCCGCCAATCCCGGCGAAGACAGGGTCAGCCCGACCCCGGCATTCTCAATGATCCAGGCCGCCTCGCGGCCATGCAGCTTGGCATTGATCGGCACCACCACGGCCCCCGCCAGCCACACGCCATACTGCACGATCAGATACTCCGGCAGATTCTTCATGAAAATCGCCACCCGATCCCCCGGCGCAATCCCGCGCCTGGTCAGCCCCGCCGCCATCCGCATCGCAGTGTCATAAAACCCGGCATAATCCGCCACTTTCTCGCGACCAAGGAAAAGCGCCGGGCTTTCCCCGCGCACTTGCGCGATCCGCTGCAACCACAAGCCGATATTCATGCCTCACTCCCCGTACCCATGACATTATCAAAGCATTCGCCGCCGCATCGGGCAATTACGCAGTACTACGCAAGCCTTGGCATCGCCCCCGAAAGAGCCGAAACTGCGCCCCATGAACGTCACCAGCTTAGCTTTCACTCACGCGCCAATCGGTCTTGCCGTTCTGGAAGACCGGATCATTCAGCGCTGTAACCTGCAATTTGGTGAGATTTTCGGCGATTCGCCTGCCGCATTCCTCGGCACCCCGATGGCCAAACTCTATCCAAGCATGGGCGAGTTCGAGAGTATCGGCGCGCGCGGTCTCGCCGTGATGCAACAGACGGGCCACTACAAAGACGAACGCATCATGCGGCGCCTCTCCGGCGAGCTGTTCTGGTGTCGGGTGCAGGGTCGCTCGCTTACCCCCGACACCCCCTTCGCTCATGGCATCTGGTCGTTCTCCGATCTGTCTCACGAGCGGCCCCTCGTTGCGCTCACCCCACGCGAGCGTGATGTTGCGATTCTCACCTGTCGCGGCCTCACGTCCAAGGAAATCGGCCGCGATCTCGGCCTCTCTTACCGCACGGTCGAGGTTTACCGCGCCCGCCTGTTGCAGAAATTTGGCGCCCGCAAATTGTCCGAACTGGTGGCCAAGCTGTCAGGCGTGCCGCTCTGAGCGTGACTTTCCCCTCGCAATCCGCCGCACGAAGCACCATTTTGATAGCAAAGCGATCCCGCTTTTCAGCCACGCCGCCTTGCCCTATAAGGCGCTCAAACACATGACGCCCCATTCGATGCGGGGCCAGACCGGTCGAGGATGAACATGACGAAACAGACCAACAGCAATGACGCAGACGTAGCATTCATCAAGGCGCTGGCCGAAATCCTGAACGACAACGATCTTACCGAGCTGAGCGTGAAGCGCGAATATGGCGATGATGACAGCCTGAATGTCCGCGTCAGCCGTCGCGCCGAAGTGGTGACCCAGGTTCAGACAGCGCCCGCAGCCCCAACGCCCGCCGCTCCCGCTTTCGCGCCCTCCGATAGCGCACCCGCCGCCAGCACAGCCGAAGATCCTGCCAGCCACCCCGGCGCCGTTGCCTCGCCAATGGTCGGCACCGTCTATCTTCAGGCCGAACCGGGCGCGCCCGCGTTTATCAGCGTCGGCACCCAGGTTGCCGAGGGTGACACGCTTTTGATTGTCGAGGCCATGAAAACGATGAACCACATTCCCGCGCCCCGCGCCGGCACCGTCAAGCGTATCCTGGTGGCCGATGGCGATGCCGTCGAATATGGCACCCCGCTGGCGATCATCGAATAAGCTTTGCCCTCAAAGGCCCAGATCAACAAGGCCCTGACAATGATTGATAAAATCCTGATTGCCAATCGCGGCGAAATTGCCCTCCGGGTGATCCGCGCTGCCCGCGAAATGGGCATTCGTTCCGTCGCCGTGCATTCCACTGCCGACACCGACGCGATGCATGTGCGCATGGCTGATGAATCGGTCTGCATCGGTCCCGCACCCAGCTCCGAGAGCTATCTGTCGATCCCCGCAATCATTGCGGCTTGCGAGATCACGGGCGCACAGGCGATCCATCCCGGCTATGGCTTCCTTTCCGAGAATGCCAATTTCGTGCAGGTGCTCGAAGATCACGGCCTCACTTTCATCGGCCCCACCGCCGAACATATCCGCATCATGGGCGACAAGATCACGGCCAAGGACACGATGAAGGCGCTCGGCGTGCCTTGCGTGCCCGGCTCCGAGGGCGGCGTCGCCGATCTGGCCGAGGCCAAACGCCTTGGCGAAGAGATGGGCTATCCCGTCATCATCAAGGCAACCGCCGGTGGCGGCGGCAAGGGCATGAAAGTGGCCCAAACCGCCGCTGACATGGAGCGCGCCTTCATGACCGCCCGCGCCGAGGGCAAATCGAACTTCGGCAACGATGAAGTCTACATCGAGAAATACCTGCAAAAACCGCGCCATATCGAGATTCAGGTGTTTGGCGACGGCAAGGGCAGCGCCGTGCATCTGGGCGAGCGTGACTGCTCTCTGCAACGCCGCCACCAGAAGGTGTTCGAAGAAGCCCCCGGCCCCGCAATCAGCGCCGAAGAGCGCGACCGCATCGGCAAGATCTGCGCCGATGCCGTGGCCCGGATCAACTATATCGGTGCCGGCACTATCGAATTTCTCTATGAGGATGGTGAATTTTTCTTCATCGAAATGAACACCCGCCTTCAGGTCGAACATCCCGTGACCGAAGCGATTTTCGGCGTCGATCTGGTGCGCGAACAAATTCGCGTCGCCGAAGGCCTGCCGATGTCGTTCACCCAGGATGATCTCAGCATCAACGGCCACGCCATCGAAGTGCGCATCAACGCCGAGAAGCTGCCGAATTTCTCGCCCTGTCCCGGCCGCATCACCCAATACCATGCGCCCGGCGGCCTTGGCGTGCGCATGGATAGCGCGCTTTATGACGGCTACTCGATCCCGCCCTATTACGATTCGCTCATCGGCAAGCTGATCGTGCATGGCCGTGATCGCCCCGAGGCTCTGGCGCGGCTCAACCGCGCCCTTGGCGAGCTGATCGTTGACGGGGTGGATACCACGGTGCCGCTCTTTGCCGCCCTGCTGGAAGAACAAGACATCCTCGACGGCAACTATAACATCCATTGGCTCGAACGCTGGCTCGAGGCCAAGTTGGGCGCGGCCTGATGCAGGTCGGCGCCGGGCGACTTCTTGTGCCATGCGCCTGACGCCGGAACTGCTGTTGCACGGCTATGCCCGCGGCATCTTCCCGATGGCCGAGCACCGCGACGATCCCGAACTTTTCTGGGTCGACCCGAAACGCCGCGGCATCTTCCCGCTGGATGGTTTTCATCTCTCTCGATCGCTCATGCGAAAGATGAAGTCCGGCGGATACCACCCTGTTATAAATCAAGATTTCAAGGGTGTCGTTCAGGCGTGTGCGGCGCGTGACGAAACCTGGATCAACCCGGAACTGACGCGCCTTTACGGCCTGCTCAACACCACGGGACGCGCCCATTCCTTCGAGATACGAGGCGATGACGGCGCGCTCTGGGGCGCGGTTTTCGGCCTCACCCTTGGCGCCGCGTTTTTCGGGGAAAGCATGGTCAGCCTGCGCCGCGATGGCTCAAAACTCGCGCTGGCCCATCTGGTCGATCATCTACGCCGCGCCGGGTTTACGCTCTTTGATACTCAATTCATCACGCCGCATCTGGCCAGTCTCGGCGCGATCGAAATCTCCCGGGCGGCCTATCACCACCGCCTTGAGGAAGCGCTTTGCAGCACTGGTCGCCTGCTAGAAACGTCGCTCTGTTTAGACACTCACTCGATAATACAGCGCAGCACCCAAACGTCATAACGGCGATGCTGCATCGCGTTGAGCGCCGGTGACGAAGCGATCATCCAACCGGTAAACACAGGCTCTTCTTCCGAATCTTCGCCAATCGCGAGATAGGCATAGGCCTCGCCCGTTGGGTTGCTTTCGGGATAGCGGCATTCCCCCAGCGCGATCATCAACCGCCCCATCCGCACCACATCGCCATTCATCAGCGTGATGTCAGCGACGTCGCCCGTGATCCTGTCGAGTCCGCGCAAAATCGCGCCCCGGCCCACAACCACATCCTCGGCCTGCGCCTGAACACCAGCCACAACCAGCGCCGCAATTAGGGCCAAGAGGCGCGTCATTGCGTCGCTCCGGCGTCCTCCGCCCCACCACTGCCAACATATTTCAGCAGCAGGTTGATCAGAGAAACCGATCCCTGGGTATCCTCGATCTCGCTTCCCGGCTCATAGTAAAACGGCGACCCACCAGGGAAGATTTCCACGAAATTACCACCCAGAAGCCCCTCGGAGGAGACCACGACCGCGCTGTCATCGGGGATCTGAATTCCTTGAAGCACCGAGAATGTCGTATCGGCGCGGAATGTCTCGGAATTCAACTCCACACCGGTCACCGTGCCGATCTTCACACCCGCCAGCCGCACATCCGTGCCCACGGTCACACCCTCGACCGAGCGGAAAGACGCATTCAACCCATATCCGCCCGAAGTGGCGCCAAAGCCCGTCGCCTGCCCCGCATAGATCACGAATCCAAGTGCTGCGGCCAAAACCGCCCCGCCAACCAGTACTTCTGTGGTGTTTTCGCCCATAACTGTCCGCCCCTATTCAGGCGTCCACGCCTCGTAATCGCTGCGTTTCTTGGGCTCGCCCATGCGGATCGACCCCGCAGGAGCATAGGCCAGCAACGAGCCGGTCGGATTTTCGCGATGCGGCTTTTCCCAGGCCTTGTGCACAAGCGGCGTCTCGGAGGGCATCTCGTCAAATGTATGATGCAGCCAGCCATGCCAATCGGCGCTGATCCGTGTGGCTTCGGTTTCGCCGTTATAGATCACCCAGCGCCGATCACCCTGACGCGAGCGATAAAAGACATTGCCCTGCTCATCTTCGCCAACCTTCACACCTTTGCGCCAGGTGTAGAGCTGGGTGTTGAGTGTGCTGCCGTCCCACCAGGTAACCGCGCGCAGAATGGATTTGAGAATGCCCATGGCGTGCCTCCGCTATTTCCTTTCCTATGCCCCATCCCGTGCCAAAGGTCCAGCGCCGCGAATAGGGAATCGCGCGGGGCTGTTGGGATTTGCGCAAAACTGCCGGACGGCATGCCTGCGCTTAATGCCTGCAATATTATGCGCTTCAAAGACCAACACCGCCAAGCCAGAAAAAAGGGCGGCCCTCACAGGTCGCCCTCTCATTATTCTCGGTTCATTTAGTCGGCGTCTCAGCCCGCGCTGGCACCTTCTTTGGTCTTCTTGGCTTCGGCATAAATGATAAGCGGTCTGGCTTCGGCATGCACAACCGCTTCCTCGTTCACCACCACCTCTTCGACGTTCTCCATGCCGGGCAATTCAAACATCGTATCCAAAAGCACCTCTTCAAGGATCGATCGCAGACCGCGCGCGCCGGTCTTGCGTTCAATTGCCCGCTTGGCAATCGCGCTCAGCGCATCATCCGTGAACGTCAGCTTGGCATCTTCCAGCTCGAACAGGCGCTGATACTGCTTGATCAGCGCGTTTTTCGGCTTGGTCAGAATGGTGACAAGCGCATCCTCATCCAGATCTTCCAGCGTCGCGATCACCGGCAGACGCCCGACAAATTCCGGGATCAGCCCGAATTTCAAAAGGTCTTCCGGCTCAAGATCCTTGAACACTTCGCCGACGCCGCGCGCATCCTGTTCGCGCACATCGGCGCCAAAGCCCATGGCCGACCCCTTGCCGCGCTGCGCGATAATCTTGTCGAGCCCCGAAAAGGCACCGCCACAGATGAACAGGATGTTGGTCGTATCCACCTGAAGGAATTCCTGCTGCGGATGCTTGCGCCCGCCCTGCGGCGGAACAGAGGCCACAGTGCCCTCCATCAGCTTCAGCAAAGCCTGCTGCACACCTTCTCCGCTCACATCGCGGGTGATGCTGGGATTTTCGCTCTTGCGGGTGATCTTGTCGACCTCGTCGATATAGACGATGCCGCGCTGTGCGCGATCGACGTTGTATTCGCTCGATTGCAGCAGCTTGAGGATGATATTTTCCACATCCTCGCCAACATACCCCGCCTCGGTCAGTGTGGTCGCATCCGCCATGGTAAACGGCACGTCCAGAATCCGCGCCAGCGTCTGCGCCAGCAACGTCTTGCCACAGCCGGTCGGACCGATCAGCAGAATGTTGGATTTCGCCAGCTCGATGTCCGAACCCTTTTGCGAATGATTAAGCCGCTTGTAGTGGTTATGCACCGCGACCGAGAGAACCCTCTTGGCCATCGCCTGACCGATCACATAGTCGTCAAGGACTTCGCAGATATCCATCGGCGTGGGTACGCCTTCGCTGGATTTCAGCCCGGCGCTCTTGGTTTCCTCGCGAATGATATCCATGCACAACTCGACACATTCGTCGCATATGAACACGGTCGGCCCCGCAATCAGCTTGCGCACCTCATGCTGGCTTTTACCGCAAAAGCTGCAATAAAGTGTGTTTTTGCTGTCACCGTTGCCGGAATTTGTCGACATGATCGTCCTTTCAGGCCTGTCTCGCGCTCACCCAGCGGCGAGCCCCTGGAGTATCTTTCCCGTGTGACGCCAAGCTTATGCCATGCCAAAGCAGGTCACAATCTCAAAAACGCCGCCCCGCTTGATGACGGGGCGACATGCTCTCAGTCCTCGTCGCCCTTGGCGCGGCTTTCCACGATCTCGTCGATCAGGCCCCAGGCCTTGGCCTCGACCGGGTCCATGAAATTGTCGCGTTCCAGCGCATTTTCCACTTCTTTGAGCTTGCGGCCCGTATGTTTCACATAAATTTCGTTGAGCCGCTTTTTCAGTTTCAACGTCTCTTCAGCGTGAATCATGATATCCGTCGCCTGCCCCTGATACCCGCCGCTCGGCTGGTGCACCATGATCCGGCTGTTGGGCAAGCTGAACCGCATCCCCGGCTCACCCGCCGTCAGCAAAAGCGACCCCATCGAGGCGGCCTGACCGACAACAAGCGTCGAAACCTTCGGCTTGATGTATTGCATCGTGTCATAGATCGACAGCCCGCTTGTCACCACGCCACCGGGCGAGTTGATGTACATCGAGATTTCCTTGCTCGGATTCTCTGCCTCAAGGTGCAAGAGCTGCGCCACGATAAGGCTCGACATACCATCATGCACCGGCCCCGAAAGGAAAATGATCCGCTCCTTCAAAAGGCGCGAGAAAATGTCATAGGCGCGTTCGCCGCGGCTGGTCTGCTCGACCACCATGGGCACGAGCGTGTTCATATATATGTCCAACGGATCTTTCATCTGGTCCTGCCTGCTGCTTCAATCTGATCAATAACGCCGAGTTGCTAAGGGAGTCTTAGTCATGCGCTCCGGGAGCCGCAAGGGCGTGCGGTTGATTTCGCCCGCCTCAGGATTATTCCGTCCAATGAATAAACCGCCGCAAATGTCGCATTACATGCCGCTTTCTGATCTGGCACCTTCCTCAGGGCTGATTAACGCTTAGAATGCGCCATTCTCAATGTGCTTCGCGACGCCCGCTCATCAATCCACCCGATCACCCGGCGGAACGCACCCAATATTCGGAGATCACAATGCCATCGCGCAGCTTCATTGAAAAAGGCGGATCGGCGCATCTCGAAATCGGTTACGCCGGCCCGCCTCAGGAATTTCACTTCCTGTTGCTCCCCAAGGTCACGATGCTGGCACTGGCCGCCGCCATTGAACCGTTGCGCATCGCCAATCAACTCACCGGCCAACAACTCTATCGCTGGTTCACAATGACCGAAGACAACGCCCCCGTCGTCTGCTCGAACGGGCTGAGCGTGACCCCCGATCAAGCCCTCAGCGCCCTCCCGGCCGAGGCAATCGGCTTTGTCTGCTCCGGGGTCGAGCCGGAACGCGCCGCCTCGCCCGGCGTGTTGGCCTGGATCAGACGCGAGAACCGCTTCGGGCGTCACCTCGGCGGTATTTGCACCGGCAGCTATGCGCTGGCCGAAGCCGGTTTGCTGCGCAATCGCCGTTTCACCCTGCACTGGGAAAATCAGGACGGGTTTTGCGAGCATTTCCCGATGCTCACCCCCACCCCCAACCTTTTCGAAATCGACGGCCCCATCCTGACCTGCGGTGGCGGCAATGCTGCCATCGACATGATGCTGGCCCTGATCGAGAAATCCCACGGCCCCGAGCTTGCCATCCTGGTTGCCGACATGTGCCTGCACATGCGCTCGATCGGCGCCTCCTCTCCCCAGAAATCCGCCCATTCCATCGCCATCGGCTCGCGCAACCCGCATCTGCTCTCGGCCCTCACCCTGATGCACAAAGAAATCGAAGAGCCGCGATCCATCGAACAACTCTGCGAAGAACTTGCCGTTTCGCGCCGTCAGCTTGAGCGGCTTTTCAAACGCTACATGCGTCAAAGCCCGATGAATTGCTATCTCGACATCCGCCTGTCACGCGCCTTTGCCCTTCTGCGCGAAACCAACATGAGCGTGATGCAAATCGCCGTCGCCACCGGCTTTTCCACCTCCAGCCACCTCGCGCGGCGCTTCCGCAAGAAATACGGCCACCCACCCCACCAATTCCGCAGCTTTTGGGCTTGAATTGAGGGTATCGCACCGCAGGTCTCTCTGATGGATACGCTGAAACACCCCCGTGGCTGGAAAGCTGCCAACGCAGAATTCTGCGTTGGTAGGGGAGGAGTGGCGGTCGGGTATGCGGACAAAGCGCCCTTTCGCTGCGCTCTGTCCGAAAGGCTGGTCTCGTTGTTCGGCTCTGTCTTTGGGCCAGCTCCTATAGGGGCCACTTCAGCTCAGAAACTGTTCTATCACCGCTGCTTGCTGCCGTTCGCCCTTCGGATCAAGCCCGGTCTTGAGACGGGTAAAGTCCTCGCCCCATTTTGACGTGCGGGTGCGGATCGGCGGGGTTTCAGCTTCCATACACTGCATCACCACTGCGGCAACTTCGTCGGCAGTCTGGTAGATGTCCTCCCCGCCCTGACGGTTCTGAGCGCCGCCGATGTATTTTTGCAGGATGGGCAAATACTCGTCCTCCAGCATGCCGCCAGTGTCCTCCACCTGTTTCAACACGTTGTTGGCGAATTCGGACTGGATGCCGCCGGGTTCAACGGTGGTAAAGTTGATCCCGAAATTTGGCGTAACATAAGACGCCAACGCCTCGGAATATCCCTCAACGGCGAATTTGGCGGCGCAATAGATCTCGTTGAACGGCTGCCCGACCAAACCACCAACGGAGGATATCGTGATGACATGGCCAGAGCGCGCTTTGCGCATATGGGGTATGACCGCCTTGGTGCACCGCACTACGCCCATAAAGTTCACGTCCATCACCCAGTCAATTTCGTCTTCGCTAGCTTGCTCGGTCGTGCGTACAAAACCCGCGCCCGCATTGTTGACCAGCGTGTCGATGCGGCCCTCTGCGTCGATGACGGTGTCCACAGCGGCATTAACGGAGGCAGCGTCCTGCACGTCGAGCTGCAAAATACGCACCGAAACGCCAGCCTTAGAGGCAGCGGCTTCAAGGCCGTCTTTCTTGGCGAGATTGCGCATAGTCGCATAAACTGTGTGACCCGCTTGCGCGGCCTGAACCGCAAGGCTGATACCAAGGCCGGTTGAGGTGCCGGTGATGAGGACGACTTTAGACATGTGGGACATTCCCTTCGTTTGGGTTATAAATGAGCATGTGCTCACTTCGATATAATGAGCACATGCTCATTGTCAATTCCCGCGAGCTTAGGTTAACTTGGCCAAGACCCAATCAGAGATGGAGAGCCCCTTGGCGCGAACAAAATCCGGCGACAAACCAAAGGCCATACGCGCGGCGACAATTGAAGAGGTCGCGAAAGTTGGCTCAACCGCCGTCTCTGTCAATAAAATCGCAAAACGGGCGAAACTGTCTGTTGGAACGCTCTACCGGTACCATGAAACAAAGGATGATTTGCTGTTTTGGGTCTACAAGCAGGTGAAATCAGATATCCACGATGCGATGATGACAGCGGCGCGCGAGAAGGACGGGGCAACCGAACGTTTGCGCGCGATGTGGTTTGCACTAGTGGAGTATGGCCTCACTGTCCCCAAAGACTTCCAGTTTACTGAAATGATGTCCGCCGAAATTCGCACCGCCTTTCAGGAGGATATGCTGCTTAACAAAATGGGAAGCGAGATTCTTGCCGAGATCCAAATGGGGATAGACAGCCAAGTGCTGGTCCAAGCGCCCGTCAAAACCCTTGAGATCATTCTCGCCTCCCCTGCCATCACACTTGCCCGTCGGGCCTCGACAGGTGGTGCGCAAATGGAAAGGTGCGAATTGAACCGCGTGTTCGATCTGGTATGGCGCGGCATCGCGCGGGTAGAGCCAAATGAGCGGTAGCGGCGTACCAAAAACAGACATTCATGCAGATCGCAGCATCTGGCACTTTGGGCTCAAACCCGCCATTCCCCACCCCCCCCACGATAAAGGGCGGCACCTACGCACCGCCCTCCCCATTCCTGCCTATAACACTCCGATCAGCCGAAGATGTCGCTGGTGATCCCCTCATACCAACCCAGTGATTCCTCATAGGTGGCCTTGCGCATCGCCGCATCTTCGCCGACCGCGCTGATAAAGCCTTCCACCTCGGCGATCTTGTCGTCCATTGCCTCATAGGTCGCGCCCACCTTGACGCCATTCTCGCTCCCGAGAAGGCTCCAGCAAGTGTTTGAGAACTTGGCCGGAAACACTTTCGACCCGGTCAGCGCGCCGCGCACTGCCATGGCGCAAACCTTGGCCTGGCTGTTGGCCGAGAAGCCCGATTTCGGCATGTCGCCCTGATTAGAGGAATCGCCCAGAACATGGACATTCTCATCCACACGGCTCTGCATCGTGTGCCCGTCAACAGGTGCCCAATTGCCTTCGTTAACGCCGGCCAGTTCACAGATCCGCCCCGCTTTTTGTGCCGGGATCACATTGCAAACATCGACATGCACAACCTCGCCGTCGATATCCACCGTCATGTCATCGGCGTTCACACTTACCTTGTCACCGCCGAAATCCGGGCCTAACCATTCAACCATGCCAGCGTAATGCGTGTCCCAGGCCTCGCGAAACAGCCCCTCTTTCGAGAATTTGGGCTTGGGATCGGCCACCAGAATCTTCGCCGTCGGATTTATCTCCTTGAGGCGATGCGCCACCATCGAAACCCGCTCATATGGCCCCGGAGGACAGCGATACGGATTGGGCGGCGCCACCATGCAGAAGGTACCCCCCTCCGGCATCGCCTCGACCTGCGCCTTCAGCAGTTCTGATTGCGACCCTGCCTTATAAGCATGTGGCATCTTGTTTTGCGCGCTCACGTCCCATCCCGGCACGGCGCCATCGACAAAATCAATCCCCGGGCTCAGAACCAACCGATCATAGGGCAGTACTGCCCCCCCCGCCAACGTCACGGTGCGCGCCGCGCGGTCCACCCCCACGGCCCAGTCATGCACGACGTTCACGCCCTGTTTGGCCAACGCACCATAGGAATGCCCAAGCGAGCTGATCTCGCGGAAGCCCCCGATATAGAGGTTTGAGAAGAAGCAGGTGTAATACATCCGCGTCGGCTCGATCAGCGTCACATCAATCTCGGTGTTGCTGTCCTTGGCGATATAGCGCGCCGCCGTGGCCCCGCCAGCACCGCCGCCGATCACTATGACGCGTGGCTTACCATCGCTTGCCGCGCGCACATGCGGCGCACTCAGCACAGCTGCCGCCGCAGCCCCGGTGCCAATAAAGGCTCGTCTGTTCAATGTCATGTCATTTCCTCCCTTCGGGTTTTCGTTACGTCCTGCGCCGGATCACTCCAGCCTCCCAAAATACGCGGCCAAGGCTGCGATCTCTTCGTCCGTCAAGCGCCCGGCCATCATCTGCATGACCGGATGCGGGCGAACCTTTGTCTTGTAAGCGTGCAGCGCGATGATGAAATCTTCCTCGGGCCAAGAAATAATCGACGGAATTCCATCATATTCACCGTCCCGCTGATGACAGGTGGTGCATTCATTGGCCAAGTATTCGCCATACTCCGGATCACCCACCAACTTCAGAATTTCAGGCGGCAATTCCACCTCTCGCTTGCGCGCGGTCGGCGACGCCTCGGGGATGTTTTGTGGACTGTCGGAAAAGCGGCGCAGATAGGCCAGCACATCGTCGCGCTCATCCTTGTCTGCCATCCCGTCAAAATTCATCCGCGTATCGCTGACCAGAGCTTTGGGATTTTCCAGATAGGCATCCAGCTTGTCGAGTTGCCAGACAAGCCCGAAATTGCCTTCACGGATCAACCCGCGGGAATAGCTGAAATCTTCAACCGATCCCGCCCTACGACCGAAAATACCGTTAAGATGCGGCCCAATCGCATTCTCGGCCCCCGCGCCCACCTCATGACAGGCTGCGCAAATCTCAAACAGAATCTCACCCGCTTGCGCATCTCCAATCGGCGTGGCTTTTGCATCCGCCCTTGCACCCGACGCGACAAGCAAACTAGCCGCCAGCAACATCACTGCCCGCAACGCGCTGGCAGCAATCCGCCGCTTCGCCCCGCTCACAATGCGACGCCGTGTTTGGAGAAGATGGGCCGGGATGCCGCAGTCTGATAGGGCAAACGTCTCCGTCCCCCCTACGCCCTTCAACGCTTCGCGACGCACACGCGCCATACGCCATCCTCCCTTTTCATGCCATGACTCCCCATCATGGCAAAACGGAAGCGCGCGCTTTGTTATATTCGCGCCTTCCCCTACTCGGGAAAGGACTTCAGATATTCTGTCACGGCTTGAATATCTTCATCCTTTTTCAATCCAACAAACGACATCTTGGTCTTTTTGACGAAATCGCGTGGTTTTCTAAGAAATTCGGCCATATTGCCTTCGTCCCAGATCGTCCCGTCTTCCGCCATCGTCCTTAGTGTCGCTGAATATTTGAAACCGTCAATAGACGCCATGTCGCGGCCAATCACGCCGTTCAGTTCTGGCCCGGTGCGGTTTTTGGCCCCCTCTCCCACCTGATGACAGGCTTTGCACTTCTTGAAGACCTTCTCACCCGCCTTCACCAACTCAGGGTCCAACGCCGTCTCCTGCGCAACCTCAGGCTCCGGCGCGGTCTCAGCCTCGCTTGCCTCCGGCTGCTCGCCAGCCTCTTCGGTCGCCAGTTTGGCTTCACGCGCCTTGCGGGCTTCCCCGTCCTCGGGTGTGACGTCAATTATCGCGGCCCGCGCCGTAATCTTCACGTCGGCCTTGCAATTCTGCATGCAAATCTCGGGCGCGGTGAAACTCTCCAACTCGCCCCCGTCAGCCCCACGATCATCGAGAAAGAAGTTCTCCTCATTGGGTAGCTTTTGGTCGGTAAAATTCGCGCGGCTCAGCACGAAATCCTCGTCAACCAGATCGTTGACATACAAAAGATACGCAACAATCGCATAGGTCTCATCCGCCTCAAGGCTCTGCGCCTCACCAAACGGCATGGCGCGATGCACGTAGTCAAAAACCGTGCTCAGATAGGGCCAATATGACCCAATCGTCTTGACCGGGCGCATATCCTCCAAGGTGCCTTGCCCCCCGGCCAGAACCGGCCACCGGTCCACCGCCTCGCCAAAATCGCCATGACAGACGGCGCATTTCTCGGCAAAAATCTCTTCGCCGTCCAGAACCGATCCCTCGCCCTCCGGCAGGCCCATCCCATCCGGGCGCACATCAATATCCCACGCCGCAATCTCGTCAGGCGTCGCCGCCCGGCCAAGCCCCAACGGCCCCGCCAGAACTGGCGATGCAACGCTCAAAACCACCGCGGACACAGCTAAAACATTAAGAAATCTCGACATTTTCCGCCTCCCCATGGCTGTTGACGGCCCAGGTCTGAATCCCGTTGTTGTGATAGATCGAATTGCTGCCGCGAAACTTGCGCAACGCCTCCTTGGTGGGCTGCACATACCCAGTGCTGTCATGTGCACGACTTTGCAGCAGTAACGGTTTCCCGTCCCACTCAAACTCGAAATAAAACCGGTGCATCGCCTTATCCAAAGACGGCCCACTGATGCGCGCCTTATGCCAATTCACACCACCATCGAGCGTCACATCCACCTGCGGGATCGTGCCCCGCCCGCTCCACGCCACACCCGTCAGAACCGTCGGCCCCGACCCATGCGTGATCGGCGCTTGCGGGCTCGGGTTGGTGATGACCGATTTGGCATCCATCTCCCAGGTAAAGCGTCGCGCTTTTCCATTTTCCAACAGATCAGTATATTTACTGGTCTCCTCGCGCTGCTGCCAAGGCTGATCCCCCACCTCAAGGCGGCGCAACCACTTGATCCACATGTTGCCTTCCCAACCGGGAACGACCAACCGCACAGGATACCCCTGCTCAGGGCGCAACGCCTCGCCGTTCATTTTCCAGGCCACAAGACAATCATCCAGCGCCTTTTCCATCGGAATCGAACGCGTCATCGCGCTGGCATCCGCGCCTTCCGCCAACAACCATTTGCCGCTCGGCTTCACACCGGCCTCGTCCAGCAGATGGCGCAGCTTCACGCCAGTATACATCACGTTGTGGATCATCCCGTGGGTGAACTGACAGCCATTCAGCTGGCTTCCGCGCCATTCCATGCCCGTATTGGCCGCACATTCGAGGAAGAATACCTGGTTCTCACGCGGAAACCGCATCAGATCCTCCATCGTAAACACCAGCGGCTGATCGACCAGCCCGTGAATCATCAAGCGATGATCACCCGGCGCAATCTGCGCCGCCCCGCCGTGATGACGCTCAAAACACAAACCATTGGGCGTAATAATCCCATCCAACTCATGCAGCGGCGTGAAATTGATCGAACTGATCGGATCAGCGGTCAGCCAATCCACCGTGCGCCGCTTCACATGCGCCTCATACTGCGACGGGCTGCCATAGGGGGCCGCGTCCACACCATCTCCCAGCTCACTGGTCCAAGGCTGCACTTGCGTAATCAGCGGATCACCCGCCGCACGCGCCGCCGCAACGCCAGCCCCCGCCAACGTGCCACCTGCGGCCGCCGCGCCCTTCAAAAACGCGCGCCTTGAGGGCTTTGCGCCCTTCAGCTCGGTTGTCATTGGTAATTCCCCTCCTCACGCTTTAACAAATTCATGCTATTGAATTTAACATGGAAAGAAAACCTTCATATTCACGTTAACGAATAAAAAATTCGTGTTGCGCGCCCCGTCGCGACTTCACACAATTACAGCCACCGGCGCACAAGACACCCGCGCACGTCGCCTACGACATGAATGCAATATTCAGAGCAATCTCACCACGCCACGGTCCACCGCCTATCGCGCGTCAGTCTTCGCCAAAAAGCGCCGCACAATTGGCCGGATGCAGCAGGAACAACTTGTCATCAAGCCCCGGAACCAAGGGCTCCATCTCGCCGCCTTCCCCGTCAAAATCGCCGCACCCCCGCATCGCCAGAAATCCAACGTATTCAAGATCAAACAGAACATCACCCTTGTTGCGCGCCCGGCGCAGCATAAAGCCGCCCCCATCGCATTCGACATGACAGGCCACGCCCTCGGGCTTGTTCCAGCAGACACCGGCCTCCCCGCCCATTTCGCCCTCTCCCCGGCGCAGGGCGTCATAGCCAAAGCTGTATTGGCCGTTCGGATCATCATAAACGTGATAGGACACCGAAAGCCGAAGCTCGCGCACCTTCTGATCCGGGTGCGCCGCCAGATGCTCATCCGAATACACCCGCTGCCAGCACGCGGTCGCGCCATGTTCCTTCTCCACCAGGTCCTCAAGTTGAAGTGAATTTGCGCCCGATGCTGCGGGCATCAATGCGACCCCCAAAAAACCAACAAACCCTGCAATCAAATGTCTCATTCTATGCCTCCGTCAAAAAAATCTCTCGCATTTCCGCGATCGAGTTTGGCGCAAACCGTCCCGATTGTCTCGCAGTTCCAAGTTCTCACAAACCCTCAAGATGAAAAAGGCCCCCCAATACTCCGGAGGGCCGCTTGTCTATCCTTCAAAGGCTCGGATCACCCCGACCTGCAACACTTACCCGCCAACAACCTGCACCGAGTTATTCGGTTCCAGCGTCACAGTGCCCAGCTTGGAAATATGGTTTTCAATCACATCCCAGATCTGCGGCCCCTCAGTGCCCTCATTCACCGAGGCCCACCCGGCCACAACATAACTCTTGGCTGCGTCGATCTTCTCACCGGTCTTCAAAAGCGTCAGATCGCTGATCCTCTCCCCCTGCGGCTTGGTAACATCAATCCGATAGCCAAGCCCGCCAACGCGCACCATATCCCCCCCCTGCTGATAATAAGGGTCCGGGTTGAACAGATTGTCGGCCACATCTTCCAGGATCACATGGATAAACTCACCCGTCATCTCACTGCGATAGGCCTCACCATAGCTCATCGAACACACGTTCCAGATATCTTCGCGGGTGATGTCATCCCCCGGCAACAGGCTCGGCCCCCAGCGCACACCGGGGCTCATCGCAATATCCGCCTCGCGCTCGGAAATCAGCGCATTACAAATCAGATCATCCCACGTCCCATTGAAATTGCCGCGCCGATAAAGCACCTCGTCGGTGGTGCCTATCACTTCAGTAAGCTTGTCCTCATAAGGCGCGCGCTGTGCGTCAATCACCTTGGCCACCTCGGAATCCGGCGTGATCACATCGGCAAAAATCGGGATCAGCTTGTGTCGAATGCCCATCATCCGCCCGTCACGCACATCCAGATCAATGCGACTGACAAATTTGCCGTTGCTGCCCGACGCAATCACATAGGTCTGCCCCACCTGCACAGGCTCGGGCAATGCATCATGGGTATGCCCGCTCAGGATCACGTCGATGCCCTGCACCCGCGCGGCCATCTGCTTGTCCACGTCAAACCCGTTGTGGGACAGCAAAACCACACATTCCGCCCCCTGCGCGCGCACCTCATCCACCATCGCCTGCATATTCGCTTCGCGGATGCCAAAGGAATACTCGGGAAACATCCAGCGCGGATTGGCAATCGGCATATAAGGAAACGCCTGCCCGATCACGGCAACCTTCACGCCGCCCCGCTCAAAGAACTTATAAGGCTTGAACAGCTCCGCCGGCTCATCCCACTCCGCATCGAAAATATTCTGCCCCAGCGCCGCAAACGGCAGCCCCTGAACAATCTCGTTCACCCGCTCTGAGCCCAGCGTGAATTCCCAATGGAACGTCATCGCATCGGGCTTCAAGGCATTCATCACATTGACCATGTCCTGCCCTTGGGTGTGATGACAGGTATACGACCCATGCCATGTATCACCCCCATCCAGCAGCAACGCATCAGGCCGATCCGCCCGAATGGCATTGACCACGGTGGCCACCCGATCCAACCCGCCAACCCGGCCATAACTCTTCGCCAGCGCCTCAAAATCCTCATAACTCAACGCATAAGCCGCCGCCGAGCCATCCTCGATCCCATACAACTTGCGAAAATCGGCCCCCGTGACATGCGGCACCTGCCCTTTGGCGGCCCCCACCCCCAGATTGATCTGGGGCTCGCGGAAATAGATCGGCTTCAACTGCGCATGGATATCAGTGACATGGATCAGGCTCAGGTTTCCGAACGTGTCAAATTCCAACAACTGGTCCTGCGTCAGCGCCTGCTGCGCCGCCAGCCGCGCCCAATTGCTGAACCCCGACGACCCCAAGAGCGCCGATGCCGCCATCGACACCTGAAGAAAATCTCGCCGTGAAATCATGTCACTTCTCCACATTGCACGAAAGACGCCAAGGCCCAAACCCGGCGCCCCTCTTCATCTTGCTGAAAATATCCCGGGGGGTGTCACAAAAATCTTTGAGTTTTGTGACCGGGGGGCAGCGCCCCCCGCCTTGATCGAGTTTGTCACAAGACCCAAAATGTCTTGTGACCTGTCGGGCCACCCAAAGCAGCCCGATCCATTGTTAGTTACGCACCGAAGGCCCTTCAACCGAAAGCCCGTTACCGCGCGACGCGACATACATCTCCAGCGCCACAAACTCGGGGCTGCCCGGATTGAACGTCTCGGCCCGCGTGTCACGAATGCAGCCCTTGAACCGCGAATGTGCGCCGTTCAGCTTGGTGTTCTTCAACCGGTAGGTGGGAAAACCGTTGATCTGACCCTGGCTCAGATGGTCCGCCCGGATCATATTGCCATTGTTGTCTTCATGACAATTGGCACAGCTCAATTCCAGCTGACCAAAACGGGTATAATAGATTTCCTTACCCTTCTCCCAGGTTTCGCGCCCCGGTCCGTCTATTGCCACATTCATCGGCAACCCACGCGACACCGAACTCAACAGAGCCTCCATTGCGATCGACCCACCCTTGTCGGTTTTCCAGGCCTCGGCACCCATCCGGTTCACCCGGCAATCATCAACCTGCATCTGCAAGGTGAAAACTTCACCGGCCGCCTCATTCCACTTGGGATATGTCGGCTTCACCCCGGCCATGTCCTCGGGCGCGCCATGACAATCGGCACAGGATTTCCCCTCCGACCCCTCGGCGGTGTTCCAGGTCTTGATCGCTTTCTCGACATCAATCATGCCAGGATTGTCGAAATCGTCCATTTCCATCGCCTGCGTTTCATCCGAACGGAAATGCCACCCCGACATCACCTCGTCGAGCGCCCCCTCAAGATGTTCTGGCGCTTTGGTCTTGGTGACCATCTCGATCTCTTCATTGATCACCAGCTTGTCATCGTCCGGGTCCGCAGCCCCAAGAGTCGGCAAAGCCATGGCGAGGGCAGTGATGAAAGATACTGTCTTGATATTCATAACGTTTTCCTCCCTGTTTCGCGGTGGCGCGCCCTTCTTTGGCGGGGCGCGCATCCATTCGCGCAGCACTCAGCCGATCTTGACCGACTTGCTTTCCTCGTAAACCGACCCATCGTCGTCATACCAGGCGAACTTGAAGTCTCCCGCTTCCGGCACCACCGCTTCGAATTCGAAATACGGGTTGGTCGAAATCGACGGCTCCATCGCCACATCAATGATGTTCTTGCCGTTAAAGTCACAGGTAAAGCGGTTGATGATCGACCGAGGGATCACATTCCCGTCCTTATCCTTGCGCTGGCCCGATTCCATCGTGTGGCTGATCAGGGTTTTCAGCGTAACCACCTCACCGGCGGCGGCTGATTTGGGCGCTTTCACGCGGGGTTTTACACCATCTGCCATGTCTTGAATCCTCTCGCTTTAGCCGCCGCAGCCGCCAATGGTGACTTTTACGGTTTGCGCGGCCTTGGCAAAGCTGCCGTCCGCCATCTTGGCAATCGCCATAACATCCTGCGTCCCCGCAAGCCGGATCCGCGTCGAGGCCGATTGGCTCCCTGCCAGCTCACCAAAATTGAAGGTGGCCACATTCGGATTGGGATTGCCCGCCGCAATGATCAGAACCGAAACGGCCCCCGGCGCATCAAAACCCACCGGAACGGTGTTGCCATTCTCGGCAATTTCCGGCGCAGACAGCGTCACACCGCCCTCGCCAATATCTGCCCCACCGGTGAAGCCGGCAATCACCTCATCGGCTGTCGCCGCCGCAAAGGCCGCGCGCATCGGCAGCATGGTCAGGGCAACAGCACCGGCTCCGAGCGCCAGCGTATCGCGTCGTGAGAAGCTCATGTATCTCTCCTTAAGCTCAATAGTCTCATCGGGGTGGCGCACCGCGCACCGCTCACTCTTTGAGCGTGCTCAAAAACGCCACCAGATCTTCGATTTGCTGGGCCTCCAGCAGTGGCGCAAACGTGTCGTCTGCCGCCTTGCCGCTATAAGCATTGCCCGGACGAATGAAACCGTCCACCTTGTAATAGGCTGGCATGACAGTGCCCTCGAACGTCATCTTCGAGTTTGCCAGGATGCCGCGCAGCCTAGCTTCGTCATAGCGGTCGCCGACCCCGTCAAGCTCCGGGCCAACATTGCCTGGAAACGCCACATCGACCGACGAGATCAGATGGCAGGCCACGCAATTACCCATTTTCTTGGAGGCATAGACCTTTTCGCCCATTGCCGGATCGCCCGGCGTGCCAGTCAGCGACGCTGCGACGCTGCCTTCATCAAAGACAACATCCCCCGGCGCAACATCTGCGGCAAATGCGGCACCAGCGCTCAGCACAGCCGCGATTGTCAGTGTGGTTAACCTCATGTTTCCTCCCTTCGCTACCTTCTTATTTTTTTCAGGTTAGCTCTCTATACTTTGTAGTTTACATGATCACGAAAACGCAACAACAAATTCATAAATCTGAATTTTCAAATAAGTTACTCACGTAACTTTCTTGCTCAATTTCCGCCCCTGGCTTGTCGTTCCTTAATCATTCTGGCGTGATAACGTTGGAAATCTTCCCCATCATCAAGCTCATAGCGTTTTTCGTTGACCCAGGTGAACATGTCCGTCGTGGTCTGAATACCAAACGCACCGGGCATCACCGCCACGGTTGCCCCATTGGCCGTCACCCCCTCGGGCACCTCCTCGGGAAAGAACATCAGCGTCGGGGTAAACAGAATCCCCCACTTGCGCATCAGGGCCGATTGCTCGGCCTCCTCGCCGTCAAAATCCACCGCCGCATCATTGCCGTGCAGGTTCATCTGCACCACAAAATAGTTATCCTCGATGTATTGGCTCAACGCCGGGTCGGAAAAGACCTCCTCATGCATCTTGGCGCAATAGATACAGCCGCGCTGCTCGATCAACACCACCAGCCGCTTGCCCTCGGCGGTGGCCTCCTCCAGATCCTCGCGCAGATCCTTGAACGTGTCGCGCATCCACGGCGCCTTGTGTAGCCCGTCATCGCCCATCTCTGCGCCAAATCCCGCCCCGACAAACCCGAGCAACAGCGCAACCGCCAAAACGATTCTCTTCATGTCTTCTCCTCCCGTTACCCAAGCTTGCCAAAGCTCGGGAATGTCTCAATCATCCAATTCGAAATCACGTTCACCGTATCGGTTGCGATCAGAATGGCAAACACGATCAGCATCACCCCCATCGCCTTCTCAACGTAGGCCATCTTCGCACGGTGCCGCGCCAACCATCCCAGAAACGGGCGCGCAAACATCGCCGCCACAACAAACGGCGCAGTCATGCCCAGCCCGAACGCGGCCAGCAGTAACGCCCCCTTGCTGATATCGCCCATACCGCTGGCAATCATCAGAATCGACGCCAGAACCGGCCCGACGCAGGCGGTCCAGCCAAAGCCAAACGCAAGCCCCATAAGGTAGGCCCCAAACACCGTGCTCGGGTCTGCCTTGCTCTCCATTCGTGCCTCTCGCATCAAGAACCCGATGCGGATCACGCCCAGAAAATGCAACCCAAAGACAAAGATCACCGCCGCCGCGATATACGCCAACCAATCTTTCCACTGCGCAAAAGTCTGCCCAAGGGCCGTCGCGCCCATTCCCATCAGCATGAAGATCGTCGTCACCCCCAGCGCGAACATCAGCGCCGAAATAACCAACCTGCGCGCCGCTCCGGGGGCAATTTCGCCATCCCCCCTCAACTCCGCCATGCTGATCCCCGCCATATAGCTCAGATAGAAAGGCACCATCGGCAGGATACAGGGGGTGAAAAAAGCGGCAAACCCTGCAAAAAGAGCGCCGAAATAGGTGATATCAAACATAGTGCGGCGTCTCGTCTCTTGAGAAATTCACATATTCAAATTATACTTGAGAATGAACTTTGGTCAATCGGGTTACAAATGCTCAAACGCGCCGCCCTTTCGCTTTTTCTCTTGCTACCGCTGGTATTTGCAGGGCCGCTCACCGCTGGTGAACTGGTTATGGTCGAGCAACAGGGATGCGCCTATTGCATCACCTGGAAGCGTGAAATCGGCCCGATTTACCCCAAAACAGACGAGGGCATTTTTGCCCCCCTGCGCATGATCGACATCGACGATCCTGTGCCCGCTGACCTCACTTTCGCGCGCAAGGTGGTCTATACCCCCACTTTCATCCTGATCGAAAACGGCACCGAAGTGGCCCGAATCGAAGGCTACCCGGGCGAAGATTTCTTCTGGGGTCTGCTGGGCATGATGCTCAAAACCAAAACCAGTTACGAGGGCGGCACTGCAACAGGCGCGCAAAACAGCAATGGTTGACCGTCACGCGTAATTGCATCAAAACATTGCACGAAATCGCGCGATAACATCCAAACCGAACCCAAAACGAACAAGGTGCACCTAACGCGCCAATTGCAAAGGCTAACGAACATGGGGCTACCCGTCTTTGACGATGACCTGACCGAGGCAGAGCTTGACCGCTTCGTCGCCAATGCCACAGAGGCATCGAACTTTCTCAAAACCGTGAGCCACGAAGGCCGGTTGATGATCCTGTGCCATCTGGTCTCGGGCGAAAAATCCGTGACCGAACTCGAAGAACTGCTTTCGGCCCGTCAGGCAGCGGTCAGCCAACAGCTCTCGCGTCTGCGCCTCGAAGGGCTGGTGATCCCGCGGCGCGACGGCAAGGCAATCTATTACCGCTTGGCCGATGACCGCCCCAAGCGTATCCTGGAACTGGTTTACGAGTTGTTCTGCGACGCTGACGACAAATAATCGGCAGGCTGGTCCACAAGCCGGTCTCCAACGGTTTCTCGGCCGCGCACAAGTCGGCTTGGGCCAAAAGCAATCTGATCGGGGAGGATCAGAGGCGCGATGCTTGATCTAGTGGGGGACAACACCTTCGTGGCGCTCGTCGGCCTTCTGGGCGGCGTCATTCTTGGGCTGGCCGCGCGCCTCGGGCGGTTCTGCACCATGGGCGCCATCGAAGACCTGCTTTATGGCGGCTCGGATATCCGCATGCGCATGTGGATACTGGCGATCGGCGTCGCAATCATGGGCAGCTTCACCCTCACCGGCCTCGGCTGGCTTGCACCGGAACAAAGCTTCTACCTCTCGATCCGCTGGATGCCGCTGGCCTCGATCCTCGGCGGGCTGATGTTTGGCTATGGCATGGCATTGGCGGGCAATTGCGGCTACGGCTCGATCGCGCGGCTTGGCGGCGGCGACATGCGCGCCTTCGTGATTGTGCTGGTGATGGGCCTCTCGGCCTATATGGTGCTCTCCGGTCCCTTTGCAGGCCTGCGCAACTGGCTGTTCTTTCAACAGGATGTCACCAACGACACGCCCCCCGGCTTCGCCCATGCTCTGGCGGCCTGGACCGGCTGGCCGCTCTCAACCATCGGCGTCACCATCGGTGCCGCAATCAGCCTCGCCGCCCTGGCCTCGCGCCCGTTGCTGGCACGCCCCGCTGCGGTGTTCTGGGCCGTGATGGTGGGGCTTGCCGTCATCTCGGGCTGGGCCGGATCGGCCTATGTGGTCAGCCACGGCTACGCGCCGGTGCCGCTGGTCTCACACTCCTTTGCCGCGCCGGTGGGCGAAACCCTGCTCTACGCCATGACCTCCTCGGCGCGGGTGCCAAGCTTTGCCGTCGGCTCGATCCTCGGCGTGGCCCTCGGCGCCTTCGCAGGGTCCCTGATCAAGGGGCATTTCCGCTGGGAAGCCTGCGAAGACCCACGCGAGCTGCGCCGCCAGATCATCGGCGCCGCCCTGATGGGGGCGGGCGCGGTGATCGCCATGGGCTGCACCGTGGGCCAGGGCATCTCGGCCTTCTCGTTGCTCAGCTTCTCGGCCCCTGTCACCTTCCTTGCCATCTTCATCGGAGCAGGCATCGGCCTGCGCCAGCTGATCGAAGGGTTTCAACCGGCACAGTAACCCTTGCGAAAAACCACTCCCCATCACAACGTCGCGTTCACACCGCCACCATCCAGAAGGATGTTCTGCCCCACGATGAACCCGGCATGCTTTGAGCATAAAAACGCACAGGCCGCGCCGAATTCCTCGCGCGTGCCATAGCGCCCGGCAGGAATACTGGCCGCGCGCGCCGCCTGCGCCTCCTCCATGGTAATGCCCTGCTCCTGCACCACCTTGCCGTCAAGCGCGATGGCGCGATCCGTGGCATGAATCCCCGGCAACAGATTGTTGATCGTCACACCCGATCCCGCCACCTGCCGCGCCGTCCCGGCGACATAGCCCGTCAACCCCGCACGCGCCGAATTGCTCAGCCCCAGCACGGCAATCGGCGCCTTTACCGATTGCGAGGTGATGTTCACCACCCGGCCCCAGCCGCGCTCCATCATCCCCGGCAAGAGCGCCTTCATCATCGCGATGGGCGCCAACATGTTGGCATCCAGCGCCTTGATGAAATCCTCGCGCTCCCAGTCATACCACATGCCCGGCGGCGGCCCGCCCGCGTTGTTCACCAGAATATCCGCCGCCCCGACCGCCTCAAGCACCGCTGCGCGCCCCGCCTCGCTCGAAATATCAGCCGCCACCGTCGTGACCTCCACGCCATAAGCCGCTCTTATCTCCTCGGCTGCGGCAAGAAGCGCCTCCTCGCCGCGCGCATTCATCACTAGGTCGACACCGGCCTCGGCCAGCGCCTCGGCACAGCCCCGCCCCAGCCCCTTTGACGACGCACAGACAACCGCCCTTTTGCCCGAAATTCCCAGATCCATCGCGTTTCTCCCTCGTTCGAATCCCTGTCTTGCGCGGATCATCCCCGATCGCGCTCCCCATTGCCAGAAAATCGCCGGGACGTTGACCATGCACCGCCACATTTCTAAGCTAGCTCTGGCGTGACAGAGATCGTGCAATCCTCAAGTGGCCTCATCATGACCCAATCCAATACCCGCCCGGCCCATGCGCTGCCCGTCTATACCTCGGCCATGCTCAGCGTGGTGAACGGTGCCAATCTTGGCGACCCGCTGTCACATGCCGACGATCTGCAACTCGAAGACAGCTATGCGCTGCGCCACGCCGCCGAGCCCGTGCGCCTCGCTGTCATGGCGGGTGAAAACGGCCATTTCGTCATCGCCCAGGGCACCGCCACCGGCACGCCCGGCGCCACCGTGGTGCTCGACAGTTGCCTGACATTGATGACACGCGCCAGCGAAGTCGTCGAACTCCTGGTACTGGTTGAAATCGACGAAACCGGCCACGCCCGTGCAATCTATGGCCTGCCACTTGCCCCGCTAGAGGCCAAGGCCGAATATTTGCTGGTCGGGATTGATCGCGAGGCCGCGAAAACCCGCATGGCCCAGATGGCCTGTGTGTCCTTCACCCGCGGCACCCAGATCACCATGGCCACCGGACAGCAGCGCCCCATCGAATCGCTGCAAATCGGCGACCGCGTGCTGACGCGCGACGATGGCGCACAGGAAATCCGCTGGATCGGCAACAGCACCATGCGCGCCTCGGGCGAATTCGCCCCGATCCGTATCGCCGCCGGGGCGCTGCACAACGCCGGCGATCTTCTGGTCTCTCCCGATCACCGCCTGTTCATTTATCAACGCTCCGACGCTTTCGGCGCGGGCCGCTCCGAACTGCTGATCAAGGCCCGCCATCTGGTCAACGGCGATACCATCCATGCCCAACCGGGCGGCTTTGTCGATTACTTCCAACTGCTGTTTGACCGCCACCAGATCATCTTTGCCGAAGGCATCGCCGCCGAAACCCTGCTGGCGGATCAGCGCACCCATGCCGCCCTGCCCCGCGCGCTGGCCGACAAGCTCCTGTCCTCCGGGCGCAATCATGGCGACGCGGCGCATCTCGAATTCGAAGTCAGCGCCAAACTGCTCGACCGCCCCGACGCCGCCGCCCTGCTGCGGCGCGCCTCAACCCGCTGAGAGAGAACCGGAGCCGGAAAACCAACCTACGGGCCGACGCGCCATCCTCACGCCTCATCTTCCTGCCCCCGACGCGCCGCCGCCTGTTCGATCACCTGCATGAAGGGCGGCGCCAATTCGTCCTCGTCCCAGTGCGATTTCACCCGCCCCGAAAGCAGCGCCATCCAATAAAGCCTGAGCACCCGGTTGATCCGCTGCCCATAGCCCGGCCCAAGACGGCGAAACCAACGCACCATGTCGGCATCAAGCCGAATCGTCACCCGCTCCTTGACCTGCCGCAAAGGCTGGCTCGTCTCCAGCCCATGCCAATCCTCGGGCAAGGAGCGTTCCAGCCAATGCTCGGCCAGATCGCTCTGTAAATCGCGCAGCTCACGATACATCCGCGCCTGTGCGTCCTGTTTGCTCGGGGCCATCCCGGCCTCCTCTCTTCAGTTAACCTCCAGGCAACCTCTAGAGCCCAAAGGTTAACGCCCCCCGGTGCCAGCGCACGGCAGCCGGGCAGCAGCCGCAAGTCAGCCGCAAGTCACCCCCGCAATTTCTTGCTCATCGGGCAAATCTTACATATACGCGCGCTCATGTTGGACACCGCACAAAACCGCCCCGATCTGCCGGCTGAAATCGCCCGCCGCCGCACTTTCGCGATCATCTCGCACCCGGATGCGGGCAAAACCACGCTGACCGAGAAATTCCTGTTGTTCGGCGGCGCGATTCAGATGGCCGGACAGGTCCGCGCCAAGGGCGAAGCCCGCCGCACCCGGTCCGACTTCATGCAGATGGAAAAAGATCGCGGCATCTCCGTCTCGGCCTCGGCAATGTCGTTTGATTTCAAAACCTTCCGCTTCAATCTTGTTGACACACCCGGTCACTCCGACTTCTCGGAAGACACCTATCGCACGCTCACGGCGGTGGATGCGGCGGTGATGGTGATCGACGGCGCCAAGGGCGTTGAAAGCCAGACCCAGAAGCTCTTTGAGGTCTGCCGCCTGCGCGACCTTCCGATCCTGACCTTCTGTAACAAGATGGACCGCGAAAGCCGCGATACCTTTGACATTATTGATGAAATTCAGGAAATGCTGGCGATCGACGTCACCCCGGCCAGCTGGCCCATCGGTGTCGGCCGCGATTTCCTGGGTTGTTACGACATGCTCAATGACCGCCTCGAACTGATGGACCGGGCCGACCGTAACCGCATCGCAGAAACCATTGAAATCAAGGGCCTGGATGATCCGCTTCTGGCCAAACACGTGCCCGCTGACCTGTTGGAAAAGCTGATCGAAGAGGTCGAAATGGCCCGCGAGCTGCTCCCCGCGCTCAACCCCCAATCCGTGCTCGAAGGCCATATGACCCCGATCTGGTTTGGCTCGGCCATCAACTCATTCGGCGTCAAGGAATTGATGCAAGGCATTGCCACCTACGGCCCCGAACCCCAACCGCAATCGGCCAAGCCTCGACAAATTCTTCCTGAAGAAACAAAGGTTTCCGGCTTCGTCTTCAAGGTTCAGGCGAACATGGACCCCAAGCACCGCGACCGTGTCGCCTTTCTGCGTCTTGCTTCGGGCCATTTCAAACGCGGCATGAAACTCACCCATGTGCGCACCAAGAAACCGATGACGATCACCAACCCGGTACTCTTTCTCGCCTCAGATCGCGAACTCGCCGAAGAGGCCTGGGCTGGCGACATCATCGGCATCCCCAACCACGGCCAATTGCGCATTGGCGATACGTTAACCGAAGGGGAAGCTTTGCGTGTTAGCAACATCCCCTCCTTCGCGCCCGAACTGCTGCAATCCGTGCGCGCCAACGATCCGCTGAAATCCAAGCATCTGGAAAAGGCCCTGATGCAATTTGCCGAAGAAGGTGCTGCCAAGGTCTTCAAACCCGCCATGGGTTCGGGCTTCATCGTCGGCGTCGTCGGCGCATTGCAGTTTGAGGTGTTGGCCAGCCGGATCGAGCTGGAATACGGCCTGCCTGTGCGTTTCGAGCCGTCGCATTTCACCTCGGCCCGCTGGGTTAGCGGAGACAAGCAAGCTATTGATAAATTTATAAATTCCAACAAACAACACATCGCCTACGACAATGATGGTGACATCACTTACCTCACCCGCTTGCAATGGGATATCGACCGGATTGAACGCGACTTTCCCGATGTCACACTCTCGGCGACAAAGGAAATGATGGTCTGATCCCCCCGGCCTCGCAAGGTAAACGCCCCCCGTTGCTTCCTCTGACCCGAAATATCCCCGCCGGAGGCTCCTGCCGTTCGATGGTCCTCCACATCTGCGCTTGCACGCACCCGCGCCAATCCGCATCCTGCCCCTATGAATAACCCTCCCAAATGGGGCATCGTCTCCACCGTCAAGGCGCCGCTGCGCGAGATCGCTGATTTCGCCGCCTATCACCTCGAACTCGGCGCCCATCGGCTGATCCTCTATCTTGACGAGGATGCTCCCGAAACCTTTCTGGCCCTAAGCGCCCATCCCAAACTGCGTGTCTTCAAGGCCGACGCCGCCAACTGGCGCAACGCCAATCGCCCTGAACAACACCAGCCGCGCCAGACCGCCAATGCCCGCCATGCGCTCAAGCGCAGATCCCGCGATCTCGACTGGTTGGCGCATATCGATGTTGATGAATTTCTCTGGCCTACAAGACCGTTAGAGGAACAACTTAAAGCCCTTCCGCAAGATTGCCTCACCGCGCGAATCCGCCCGATCGAAGCTCTTTCCTCTGATGGATGTGGCGATATCCCCCCCGGTCAGACCTGTTTCAAGGCGACATCTCCCGACCGCAGCACTCGCCACCGGCAAACCAGCGAAATTTTTCCCACCTTCGGCGCCCATCTCAACGGGGGGTTTCTTAGCCATGTCGCCGGCAAGGTGATCTTTCGCACTGGCATCGACGGACTTAACCCGCGCATCCACAACGTCTTTCTCGGCGATCAGAAAAATCCGGGTCAGCAGGACCTGCTCGACACCGAGCTCTGCCATCTGCATGCCCCATCCCTCGACGCGTGGCTGAACCGTTTTGAATATCGCCTCGAAAAGGGCGCCTATCGCGCCGGGCTGGCCCCGACCCGCGCACGCACGCACGGCGGGTTAACCATGCACGAACTGTTTCAGGCCATCATCGCCGAGAACGGTCGCGATGGCCTCATCGCGTTCTACAACGAAGTCTGCCGCGCCACGCCCGATCTGCGCGCCCGCCTCAAGGCCTTCGGGCTCCTGCGTTGCCACGCGCTCGACCTTGACCGCAAGCGCGCGAAACATTTCCCCGACCTGGCCTGAGATTGTTTCCGTTTCGTTAATAATCTGCCCGCAAACAGCGCCCTTCACAGCATTAAGTTGACCGCACCCTGAATATTGCCTATTGATCGCGCGCGGGTCATCCATGTGGATAACCACAGGACCATACGGGTCCGACCCGTATCAGTCGCTACGGGCCAGACGTGTCCGTAAATTGCGGATACACATGACAAAATTTTCAGACCTGAAACTGCACGCGAAGGTTCTCAAAGCCGTCGAAGAGGCAGGCTATACATCGCCCACTCCCATTCAGGAAGGCGCCATTCCCCCCGCGCTCGAAGGCCGCGACGTCTTGGGCATCGCCCAGACCGGCACTGGCAAGACCGCAGGTTTCGTCCTGCCGATGATCACCATGCTGGCACGTGGACGCGCCCGTGCGCGCATGCCGCGCTCGTTGGTCCTCTGCCCCACACGCGAACTCGCCGCCCAGGTGGCCGAGAATTTCGATACATATTCCAAGCACGTCAAGCTGACCAAGGCGTTGCTGATCGGCGGTGTATCGTTCAAGGAACAGGATCTGCTGATCGACAAGGGCGTTGACGTCCTGATCGCCACGCCCGGCCGCCTGCTCGATCATTTCGAGCGCGGCAAGCTGATCCTCTCTGACGTCAAGGTCATGGTCGTCGACGAGGCCGACCGCATGCTCGACATGGGCTTCATCCCCGATATCGAACGCATTTTTGGCCTGACACCTTTCACCCGTCAGACCCTTTTCTTCTCGGCCACCATGGCGCCCGAGATCGAACGGATCACCAACACGTTCCTGTCCAATCCCGCGCGGATCGAAGTTGCCCGCCAGGCCACCGCATCTGAGACGATCGAACAGGGCGTGGCGATGTTCAAGGGCTCGCGTCGCGACCGCGAAGCGACGGAAAAACGCAAGCTGCTGCGCGACATGATCGCGGCAGAGGGTGATAAATGCAGCAACGCGATCATCTTCTGCAACCGTAAGTCGGATGTTGATATCGTCGCCAAATCGTTGAAGAAATACGGACTCGATGCTGCCCCGATCCATGGCGACCTCGACCAATCCCAACGCACCCGCACGCTCGATCTGTTCCGCTCGGGCGAATTGCGCTTCCTCGTCGCCTCTGACGTGGCGGCGCGCGGGCTCGATGTGCCTGCGGTCAGCCATGTGTTCAATTTTGACGTGCCCTCCCATGCCGAAGATTACGTCCATCGCATCGGACGCACCGGCCGTGCCGGGCGCACCGGCAAGGCGATGATGATCTGCGTTCCGCGTGACGAGAAAAACCTCGCCGATATCGAACGTCTGATCCAGAAAGAGATCCCGCGCCTCGAAGAGTTCTCGCAAGCCGACATACCCCGTCAGGCCGAGACAGATGCCGACGCGGCCCCCCGAGCCGAAACCGAATCCAAACCGAGATCCCGTTCGCGCAGCCGTTCGCGCTCAACCCCGGTTGAAGCGTCGCAGAAAAACGCATCCGACAAGCCCGCGTCTGAAAAACCCGCCGCCGAGAAGTCTGCACCGGAAAAGACCGTGCCGGATAACCGCGCCTCTGAAAAGCCGGAACAACCTGCTGAATCCAAAGGCAGATCCCGCGGTGATCGGGGCGGAAGACAGCCCAGCAACAGACAGGGCAACAACAACCAGGGCGGCGGCAACAAAACCGTAGGCATGGGCGATCACATGCCCGGCTTCATCGCCAAAAGCTTCGACGACCGGCGCACAAACTGACCGGGTTTTCGAGCGTGCACTTGCCAAACTGCAAATGCGCCATTCGGTGAACAGCTCGGCAGCACCCGCTGCCGCGCCATTCCCAAAATTGTGAGAAAAACCATGCTTACACATCGTTTCGACGATGCGCTAAGCATTGCCGCGCGGTTGCGCCGCCAAACGTGACGGGCGCGCATTGGTTTCCCGCGAACTGACACAGGGTGCGCATTAAGTGCACCCCTGCTCCCTTCGGTTTACGTCAACCGGCTGGTCACCACCGTCACTTCCGGCTTCTTGCCGATCTCGTTCTGGCTCACCTTGCGCACGATGCGTTTGAGTTCCTGTTCAAGCTTTTCATCATCGCGCAGGGTCTTGGCGCTCGCCCGGCCAAGATATTGCCCCAGGTCAGCCTCCAGAATCTCGACCAACGGCACACGGCTCCGCCCGGTCTCGGTCAGCCCCATCAGCTCGCACCAGGGATCGCCCAGCGGCTCATCCTTCTCATCAAGGATCAACGTCACAACCACATGACCGTTAAGCGCCATGCGAATCCGGTCGCGCACGACCCCATCCATCGCCCCGATCTGCACTGACCCATCCAGATAGGTCCGCCCGGTCTCGATAAACTCGGCCACCGTCGGATCGTTGCCCGAAAGGTCGATCATCATGCCATTCACCGCGACGATACCCTGCCGCCGTTTCGATTTCGCCAGCTTTACATGCTCGCGCAGATGCCGGTGCTCGCCATGCATCGGTATCACCATCTGCGGGTCGACCAGATCATGCATCTTCGCCAGATCCGGCCGGTTGGCATGGCCCGAAACGTGGTAAAATCCGTTGCTCTCATCAACAACATCAACCCCCATCTCGGAAAACTGGTTCATCACCCGGATTACCCCGCGCTCGTTGCCCGGGATGGTTTTCGACGAGAACAGGAACAGATCGCCCTCCTTCATGGTGATCCCGTTGAACTTGCCCCGCGCCAATTGCGCGCTCGCCGCCCGACGTTCGCCTTGGCTGCCCGTCACCAGCAGACAAAGGTTCTCACGCGGCACCCCAAGCGCGTCTTCGGGCGTGATAACCCGGGGAAAGCCGCTCAGAACGCCGGTTTCAAGCGCCGCATCGATCATCCGCAGCATCGCCCGCCCCATCAGGCAGACCGTGCGCCCTGCCCGCTCCGCCGCCTCTGCCAGCGTTTTCACCCGCGCCACGTTCGAGGCGAATGTGGTGGCGACCACCATGCCCTTGGCCTCGGAAAACAGCTTGGCGATCTGCTCAGGAAGCTCGGCCTCCGAGCGCCCCTCCTTGGGTGAAAACACGTTGGTTGAATCGCACATCAACGCGCGCACCCCGGGCTTGGCAATCTCGCGCCAGACATCCTCGTCAAACGGCTCTCCCACCACCGGCGTGTGGTCGATCTTGAAATCGCCCGAGTGCACCAGGCGGCCTTCGGGACTGTCAATCACCAGCCCTGCACTTTCCGGAATCGAATGCGACAGCGGCACAAAACCAACCGTAAACGGCCCTGCCGTCACGGTCTCGGGCCACGCGCTGACGGTCTTGATCTTACGCGGATCCTGCCCCGCCTCCTCCATCTTCATCCGCGCCAGATGCGCTGTGAAAGCCCGCGCATAGACGGGCACATCCAGCAGGTCGGGAAACCGCGAGACGGCCCCGATGTGATCCTCATGTGCATGCGTGATAAAGATCGCTTCCAGCCGGTGCTTGTTCTCGATCAGCCAACTCATATCCGGCAAGATCAGATCAACCCCCGGAGTGCTGTCCATATCCGGAAAAGTTATACCCAGATCGACCAAGATTAGCCGCTCCTTTCCCGCTGCACCATAGCCATAGACATAGGCATTCATGCCGATCTCACCGGCGCCTCCCAGCGGGAGGTAAATCAAACGTTCACGACTCATATGGCACCCTGCTCTTTGTTATAGTCATGGATCACGGTCAGCCCATGCATGGTCAGATCTTCTTCGAGCGCGTCGAACAGATCCTCGGATTGCTGGAACAATGGCGCCAGCCCGCCAGTAGCGATAATCTTCATGTCGCGCGCGCGTTCGTCCTTGATGCGCGCACAAATCTCTTTGACCAGACCTATATACCCCCAGAAAATACCCGATTGGATACAGGCCACGGTGTTGGTTCCGATCACACTCTGCGGCGTTGTGATATCCACATGCGGAAGGGCCGCGGCCGCCATATGCAATGCCTCAAGCGACAGGTTCACACCAGGCGCGATCACCCCACCAACATAGTTACCATCCTTGGACACCACGTCAAACGTCGTCGCCGTGCCAAAATCCACGACGATGATATCGCCCCCATGGCGATCAAACGCCGCCGCCGTATTGACCAGCCGGTCAGGCCCGACCTGCGTGCCTGCATCCACCTGCGGCGGATGCGGCAACAGACAGTCGGACTTGCCCACAACAAGCGCGCGCACACCAAAGAAGCGATCAGCAAAGACCCGCAGGTTAAACACCACCCGTGGCACCGTCGACGAGATAATCACTTCGCTGATGTCCGCCTCGATCTCATAATGTTTGATCAGCGTTGAAAACCAGGTGAAATAGGCATCCGCCGTGCGGCCATGGTGGGTCGACGTGCGCAAGGTACAGAGAAACTTTTCCCCGTCCCAAATCGAAAACACCGTGTTCGTATTGCCGCAATCAATGCACAACAGCATGCGCGTGACCTTTCAAAAGAATATGTCCGCCGCAGCAATCGCCACACGGCCTTTGGGGGTGGATAGAACAAGATTGCCCGTCTCGTCCACCGTTTCGAACTTTCCGGTCACCTCATCGCGCACGGTGCGCGCCGTGATCACCTCGCCCAGGCGCGCCGCCCGCGCCAACCAGGCCTCACGCACAGGCTTGAACCCATGGGCGCGAAACGCCGCTTCCCGCTTGGCAAAAGCACCCGCCAACACCTCCAGAAAATCCTCAGGATCAATCACCACCCCGGTCTCCCCCCTCAGCGACACCGGGCGCACCGCCCCCTGCTCGACCGCCTCGGGCACATGCGAGAGGTTGACCCCGATGCCTATCGCCAGATGGCTGATCGCCCCCCCCTGACCCGAGCTTTCCAGCAGGATCCCGGCCAGCTTGCCACCATTCAACAACACATCATTCGGCCATTTCAGCGCAAACCCATCGGGGCGCCCCGTCGCGGCCACACAAGCATCAAACAGCGCCAGCGCCGCCACGAACGAGCGCAATGCCACCTGCCCCGGCGCCTCATCCGGCTGCATCACCAATGTCGAGGCAAAGTTGCCTTGCGGATCTCGCCAGGCCCGCCCGCGCCGCCCGCGCCCTGCCACCTGCCGACGCGCCAAAATCCATTCCGGCCCGGCCAGATCGGGTGCAATCCGCGCCGCCTCGGCCATGGTGCTGTCCACCTCATCAAGCACCCGGCGTCCATATCCGTCAGGCCAGCCGTTCATGCACCGTCCCCCAACTTCATCTTGCCAAAAATATCCAAATCCTGCGCCCGACAAACGCAAAACGCCCGCCGATAAAGCGGGCGCCTGCCAAGGGGTTTTCCCCAGATCAGTTGACCAGCGCCGCCGCCGCCGCCTGCGCCATGGTCTCGACCCCAAAGAGGTTCACAACCCCGACCAGCATGATTGCCGCGCTGACCATCAAGAACACCCAAGCGACCGAGGCACGGCCCTTGTCCAGCGCCTCACCTTCTTCGCCAAAATACATGTAATAGACGATGCGCAGGTAATAAAACGCACCGATCACCGACGCGATCACACCGGCCACCGCCAGCCACGCCAGCCCGCCCTCATAAGCGGCGCGCAGCACATAAAGCTTGCCGAAAAAGCCCACCAGCGGCGGCACCCCGGCCAGTGAAAACAGCAAGATCAGCATCGCCAGCGCACGCCCCGGCTCGCGCTTGGAATATTGGTTCAGCGACTTGATATCAGTCACCGGCTGACCATCACGCTCCATGCTCAGGATGAAGCCGAAGGTGCCGATATTCATCGTCACATAGATCGCCATGTAGATCAGCATCGCCTGCACACCAAACGCCGTGCCCGCCGCCAGCCCCATCAAGGCAAAGCCCATATGCGAGATCGACGAATAAGCCATCAGCCGCTTGATATCGGTTTGCCCAATACCCGCAACGGCGCCAAGGAACATCGACAGAAGCGACAGCAGAGCCAGAACCTGACCCCAATCCGCGCTTACCCCGCCAAAGGCATCGTGCAACACCCGCGCCAGCAAAGCGATAGCCGCCATCTTCGGCGCGGTGGCAAAGAACGCCGTAACCTGCGTTGGCGAGCCTTCATAGACATCCGGCGTCCACATGTGAAACGGCACCGCGCTCACTTTGAACGCCAACCCCACCATCACAAAGACAAGCCCGAACAACAGCCCGATTGACGCCTGACCGTCACCCGCCGCCGCGATAATCCCGGAAAACAGCGTCGTTCCCGCATAGCCATAGGTCAGCGATGCGCCATAGAGCAGCAAGCCAGAGCTGAGCGCGCCAAGCACGAAGTATTTAAGCCCCGCCTCGGTCGAACGCACGCTTTCGCGCCGCATCGCCGCCACCACATAAAGCGCCAGAGATTGCAGCTCCAACCCCATATAAAGCGCCATGAGATCGCCCGCCGAGACCATCATCATCATGCCAACGGCGCTCAGCGTGACAAGAACCGGGTATTCGAATTTCAACATCCCGCGACGGGCCATGAAATCCTGCCCCATCACCAGAACAGCCGCCGCGCTGAGCAGGATAACCACCTTGGCAAATCGCGCAAAGCCATCGTCGATGAACATGCCGCCAAAGGCGTTCCTGGTGCCCGTCCCGGTCATCCCGATCCAGATCCCCAATGCAGCCATCAAAGCCGCCGTGGACCAGATCAAAGGCCCGGCCAGCTTGTCCTTGCCGGTGTAGACCGCCCCCAGAAGTGCGCCCATCGCATAAAGCGAAAGAACAATCTCGGGCAGGATAATGTTCAGATCAGCCTGGATCATCTCTCTCTCCGTCAGTGCGAGGCCGCGACCTGGCTGGATGCCTGAGCATCCGCCAGCGCGGTGTCATAATTGCCAATCAACGCCTCGACCGAGGGGCTGATGATATCGGTCACGAGCGCCGGATAGACCCCAAGCAACAGGGTCATTGCCACCAGCGGCGCAAAGATCGCCTTCTCGCGGCTGCTCATATCCTTGATGGTTTTCAGGCTCTCCTTGATCAGATCGCCCAATACCACCCGGCGATAAAGCCAGAGCGCATAAGACGCACTCAGGATCACGCCCGATGTCGCCACCAGCGCCACCCAGGTGTTGACCTGGAAGATACCGATCAGCACAAGCAGTTCGCCGATGAAGCCTGAAGTCCCCGGCAAACCAACGTTCGCCATGGTGAAGAACATAAAGATCAACGCATAGGCCGGCATCCGATTGACCAGCCCGCCATAGGCGTCGATTTCGCGGGTGTGCATCCGGTCATAGATCACTCCAACACAGAGGAACAGCGCGCCCGAGATGAACCCGTGCGAGAGCATCTGGAAGATGGCGCCATCAACCCCTTGTTGGTTGGCCGTAAATATACCCATCGTCACATAGCCCATGTGGGCAACCGACGAATAAGCAATCAGCTTCTTCATGTCCGTCTGCACCAAGGCCACCAGCGAGGTATAGACAATCGCAATCGCACTCATCCAGAACACCAGCGGTGCCAACAGATCAGACGCCACCGGAAACATCGGCAGCGAAAAGCGCAGGAAGCCATAGCCGCCCATCTTCAAGAGGATTGCCGCCAGAACGACCGACCCGGCGGTCGGCGCCTGCACGTGCGCATCCGGCAGCCAGGTATGCACCGGCCACATCGGCATCTTAACCGCGAAACTGGCGAAGAAGGCCAGCCAGAGCAGCGTCTGCATCCCGCCAACAATCTGAATACCCATCAGGCTGAAGGTTTCAGACCCAAACTGATGCGTCAGAAGCTGCGCAATATCGGTTGTGCCCGCATCCGAGAACATCCCAACCATCGCCACCAGCATCAGAACCGAGCCGAGGAAGGTATAGAGGAAGAACTTGAAGCTCGCGTAAATCCGTTCCTTGCCGCCCCAGATCCCGATGATCAGGAACATCGGGATAAGCCCGGCCTCGAAGAACAGATAGAACAGCACCAGATCAAGCGCCATGAACACGCCCAACATCAGGGTTTCCAGAACCAGGAAGGCGATCATGTATTCCTTGACGCGGGAGTTCACACCCCAGCTTGCCCAGATCGAAAGCGGCATCATGAAGGTGGTCAGCAACACAAAGAGAACGCTGATCCCGTCAACACCCATCTTGTATTTCAGCCCCAGCAGCCATTCGCGCTCTTCCACCATCTGAAAGCCGGTGTCGGCGGGGTTGAACTTTGCCAGAATGAACAACGACACCAGAAAGGTCAGGCTCGTGGCCAGCAACGCCACCCATTTGGCATTGCGCTGCGCCGCTTCGTCCTCGCCACGCAGGAACACGCCCAAGATCAGCGCGGCCAAAGCCGGAATAAAGGTGACAATGGAAAGAAGATTGTCCATCAGCGTGCTCCTCCGGACATAACCATCCACGTGATCAGAACAACAACCCCGATCACCATGGCAAAGGCATAGGTAAAGATATAACCCGTTTGCGCGCGACCGGCGAGACGGGTGAGCCACGGAACGGCCCCCATTGCGACACCGTTGATCGTGCCATCAATCACCTCACCATCGCCCTTTTTCCACAAGAAGCGACCAATCGCTTTCGCGGGCTTGATAAAGATGAAGTCGTAAAGCTCATCGAAATACCACTTGTTAAGCAGGAAGAGATAGAGCGGGCGCTGATGTTCGGCTAGCCGCTTGGGCATCTCCGGGTTGACGATATAGAACCAGAACGCCGTCGCCAGCCCGATCAGCATCGCAATGAACGGGCTCACCTTGACCCAGACGGGCGCGTGGTGCGCGTCGTCCATCACATGATTGTCCGGGTGAATGAAGATCGCACCCTCGGGGGCCATGCCTTGCGCCATGTCCGTCGCCGCGTGCTGCTCATCCGCTCCCGTTGCGGTGGCCTCGCCCTGGCCCGCATCCTCGCCATGGGTTTCTGACGCTTCGGCATGGGCCGGAATGCCAAAGAACTTGTTCACCTGCGCGTGGTCACCAAAGAACGACCCATACCAGATCATCCCGGAGAAAATCGCCCCCAGTGCCAGAACACCAAGCGGAACAAGCATCACCATCGGGCTTTCATGCGCATGCTCATGCGTATGCTTGTCGCCGCGCGGCTTGCCATAAAAGGTCATGAACATCAGCCGCCAGCTATAAAAGCTGGTGAACAGCGCCGCAACAACCAGCGACCAGAAGGCAAAACCACCCTGCGTGCCCGCCCAAGCGCTCTCAATCACCGCATCCTTGGACAGGAACCCGGCAAAGCCGATCGCCGTGAGCGGAATACCCACCCCGGTAATCGCCAGCGTGCCGATCATCATCGCCCAGAAAGTATAGGGGATTTTCTTGCGCAGACCGCCATAGTTGCGCATGTCCTGCTCGTGATGCATCGAATGGATCACCGAACCGGCCCCGAGGAACAACATCGCCTTGAAGAATGCGTGGGTCAGAAGGTGGAACATCGCCACCGAATAGACCCCCACACCGGCAGCCACGAACATATAGCCCAACTGGCTACAGGTCGAATAGGCGATGACGCGTTTGATATCGTTCTGCACCAACCCCACGGTGGCCGCGAAAAACGCGGTCGAAGCACCGATATAGACGATGAACATCTTGGCTTGCGGCGCATATTCCATCAGCGGCGACATCCGGCTGACAAGGAACACACCCGCCGTCACCATGGTTGCCGCGTGGATCAGCGCCGACACAGGCGTCGGACCTTCCATCGCGTCCGGCAGCCATGTGTGCAGGAACAATTGCGCCGATTTGCCCATCGCGCCAATAAACAGCAGGAAGGCCAGCAGGTTCGCCGCGTTCCATTCGGTCCACAGGAAGCTCAGCTGCGTTTCCGCCAGTGTCGGAGCGGCGGCAAAGATATCGTCAAGATAGATGCTATCGGTCAGATAGAACAGCCCGAAGATACCCAGCAGAAAGCCGAAATCCCCGACCCGGTTGACCACAAACGCCTTGATCGCGGCGGCATTGGCGCTCGGCTTTTTATAGTAAAAACCGATCAAAAGATACGAGGCAACGCCCACACCTTCCCAGCCAAAGAACATCTGAACCAGGTTATCGGCCGTCACCAGAGCCAGCATCGCAAAGGTGAAGAAGCTGAGGTAAGCAAAGAAGCGCGCCTTGTAATGCTCGCCCTCACCCCAGTTTTCATCATGCGCCATATAGCCCATGGAATAGAGGTGAACCAACGCCGAAACCGTTGTCACAACGATCAACATGATCGCGGTCATGCGGTCCACGCGAATGCCCCAGGACGTATCAAGACTGCCCGACTGAATCCAACGCAGCACCTCGATGTGCTGTGTGGTGCCGTCATGGCCAAAAAACACGATCCAGCTCAGCCCGCACGCGAGAAACAGAACCCCGGTGGTCAGCCATTGCGCCGCCGTCTCGCCCATCATGCGCCAGCCAAAGCCCGCGATGATCGAAGCCACCAATGGCGCGAAAAGGATAATGGTTTCCATGGTCACTTACCCTTTCATCACGTTGACGTCTTCGACGTCGATGGTGCCGCGGTTACGGAAGAAGACAACGAGAATGGCAAGCCCGATCGCCGCCTCAGCAGCAGCAACCGTAAGAACGAACAGAGTGAACACCTGCCCCACCAGATCGCCCGCAAAAGACGAAAACGCCACGAGGTTGATATTGACCGCGAGCAGCATCAATTCGATGCTCATCAACAGAATGATCACGTTCTTCCGATTGAGGAAGAGCCCGAAAATGCCGATGACAAACAGCACAGCCGCCACCGTCAGATAGTGTTCAAGTCCGATCATGTCGTCCCTCGGTTCCTTTGTCGGGCGCTTAGCAGCCCTTGTTAGTCTTGTTGGTACGGTGCCAGCGAACTCGGTCGCAGCCCCGGAAAATAAGCGTTACAGCCACAGGTTTCTTCAGTTTCGCGAAGCACTATGACATCTTCTGGAAACACGGCCTTCGCCGCGCGTTGCACATCATTAAAGCGGATGCTTTTACTGTTCTGCACGGCACCGCGCAGAAATTCCGTCGCGCTCAGCGCATGATGGAGCTCTTCGCCGCGCTTGTAGTTCACAGCCACGATTTTTCCGGTGCGGCATTCAACAACCCGCCCGCCGCGAAACCTCTGCAACGCTTTGGGAAAATTCGTTAAATCCTGACCACCGACGAAACTGTAATCCTCGACAATGTATCCGCTGCCGCCGTGACCAAATATTGTGGCATCATGCACGCCCATATTGCCCTCGGTCTCGCTGAGACATGGTGGGCGCGGCGTCAAGGCACGCGCATCCACCGCGCCAAACGCAATCAGCGCAGCAAGGCCAAACGATATGGACGAGCGTGAAATCAAAGCCCCTGCCCCGGTTTGACGTCCTTCATCTCGATCGCCGTGGCCGGATCGCGCCACATCTGTTGATGCACGTTCTGGCGCTTGATGCCATCGCGATGGCGCAGGGTCAGAACAATGGCACCAATCATGGCCACCAAAAGGATCAGCCCGGCCAACTGGAACAAGAGGAAGTATTGATCATAAATCAGCAGCCCCAGAGCGGCAGTGTTTTCGACCCCCTCAGGCGTCACGGCGCGCCGTGCAGCTTCGGCGCCATCGGCAATTTGCCAATCGCCAAAGGCCAGACCCAGCTGCATCAAGAGCACCACCCCAATAGCCAGCGCAATGGGCAAATACTGCGCCATCCCGGCCTTCAACTCGGCGAAATCCACGTCCAGCATCATCACCACGAAGAGGAACAGAACCATAACCGCGCCGACATAAACGATGATCAACAGCATCGCGACAAACTCGGCCCCCAGCAGAACAAACAGCCCCGCCGCCGACATGAATGCCAGGATCAGAAACAGCACCGAATGCACGGGATTACGGCTCATTACGGTGAAAAACCCGCCGATAAGCATACTGAATGCAAAGAGGTAAAAAGCCAGGCTTACGACTGTCATGTCTTGTCATCCTCAATATCTGTCATCACCGATTTGGCCAGTTCCATGGCCTTGGTCATGGCGGGAATGCCGGCAAACATCGACATCTGTGCGATGGTTTCGGCAATCTCTTCCTTGGTCGCGCCCGCCTCGATGGCGTGGCGCACGGTCATGCGCAGAGGCGTTTCCGCCTGTGCGCCCTGCATGGTCAGCCCCGCCAATGTCAGCAACAGCCGGGTTTTCGCATCAAGCCCGTCTTTCGACACACCCTTGCCGAAAAACATTTCCATCGCCTCTTTCGGCATGGTCGGCCAAAGGTTTTCAAACCCCTTGGGCGAGAAGCTCTCAAGCGCAGGATTGAAGGCTTTCGCCATCTCCTGGGCCTGCTTCATCATCAACTCGAAAGGTGTTTTTGCGTCGCTCATCTGTACGGTGCATCCAATTCGAGGTTGCGGGCAATTTCGGCTTCCCAGCGATCACCGTTCGCCAGAAGCTTGTCCTTGTCATAGAACAACTCTTCACGGGTTTCGGTCGCATATTCGAAATTCGGCCCCTCGACGATGGCGTCTACCGGGCAGGCTTCCTGACAGAAACCGCAATAGATGCACTTGGTCATGTCGATGTCATAACGCGTGGTGCGCCGCGACCCGTCGTCACGCGGTTCGGCATCAATCGTAATCGCCTGCGCCGGGCAGATCGCTTCACAGAGCTTGCACGCGATGCAGCGTTCTTCCCCATTGGGATAGCGGCGCAGCGCATGTTCACCACGAAAGCGCGGGCTAAGCGGCCCCTTCTCATGCGGATAGTTCAGCGTCGCCTTGGGCGCGAAGAAATACCGCATCCCCAGAGCGAAGCCCTTGAAAAAGTCGGTCAGCAGAAAATACCCAACCGCGCGTTTATAGTCGATCTTGGTGTTGGTATCAGCCATGCTCAGCCCCCCATGCCCCAGCGCGCGTATACGCCCCAGAACCATTCGAATTTTGCAGCAAACGCTACGAAGACGACCCAGAACAGCGAGAACGGCAGGAACACTTTCCAACCCAACCGCATCAGCTGGTCATAGCGATAGCGCGGCGTAATTGCCTTCACCATCGAGAAGATGAAGAAGAAGAAGACGATCTTGGCAAAGAACCACAGAATGCCATCGGGCAACCCCGGGATCGGCGACAGCCAGCCACCAAAGAACAAGAGCGAAATCAGCGCGCACATCAACACGATGGCGACATATTCACCGATCATGAACAACAGGAACGGCGTCGAGGAGTATTCCACCTGATAGCCCGCCACCAGCTCGGATTCCGCCTCCGGCAAGTCGAACGGGGGCCGGTTGGTTTCGGCCAGCGCCGAGATCAGGAACAAGAACACCATCGGGAAGTGCGGCAGCCAATACCAGCTGAGCGCCCCCGCGCCGTCCTGTGCGCGCACGATATCGCCAAAGTTCATCGACCCCGTGGACAGGATCACGCCGATGATGATCAGACCAATGCTGACCTCATAGGAAATCATCTGCGCCGCCGAGCGCAAGCTCCCAAGGAACGGGTATTTCGAGTTACTGGCCCAGCCCCCCATGATCACGCCGTAAACCTCAAGCGACGAAATCGCGAAGACATAGAGGATCGCCACGTTGATGTCCGAAAGAACCCAACCATCGTTGAACGGGATCACCGCCCAGGCAATCATAGCCATCACAAGGCTCAGCATCGGCGCCAGGAAGAAAACGAACTTATCCGCCCCCGCCGGCACGACAATCTCCTTCACCGCGTATTTCACGAAGTCGGCAAAGCTCTGCAACAGCCCGAACGTGCCCACCACGTTGGGTCCACGCCGCATCTGCACCGCGGCCCAGATCTTGCGGTCTCCCCAAAGCAGGAAGGCCAGCGCCACCAGAAGCGGCACGACGATCAAGAGAACCTGACCCACGATCAGCAGGAAAATGCCCAGGTTGGTGTTGTAAAAGAAATCAGCCATCAAGTCCTCACACCATCGGTATTCCGTTTTCCGCGCAATGAGAGGCCACGACTTCTGCGTCGATGGTCTTCAATCCGCGGGGCAGCGACGGCGAGATGGTATAAACAGCATCCCCCTGCGCCACATTTCCTTTTTGCGCCACGCTTGTGCGCACATGCCGTGCAAACCCGTACCCTCGGATCAGCGCATATTGCGCCGCCGCACATTCGGCATAATCGTTCAGGTCTTCTGGCTGCGCGTTGGCCCCCATGGACACAACGAATTGCACCAGATCACCATCCAGAAGCCGGGTTTCCACGCCACGATAGTCCAGATCGCTCGGCGCCAGACGAGTCACCTCACCCGGCTCGCGGCCCGTATCGCAGCCCATCACCAGCGCTGCAAGCGCCAGAGGAGTTATGCGTGCAATGTGGGTCACTCTGCCGCCATTTTCTCACTGTTGCGCGCCTTGGCCCGCGCACTCAGATCGGCCATCACCTCGCTGGCGCGCGCAATCGGGTTGGTCAGATAGAAATCAGCCACCGCCTTGCGGAAGGGCACGTTGCCCTTGCCCAGCTTGCCCGGCGCAATCGCCTGCCATTCGTTTTCCGGCACTTGATCGACCATTGCCAGATGCGGCACCGCCTCGACCAGTTTCACACGCAACTGTGCAAGACTATCCCACGGTTGCACAGCGTTCAACTCACCGGAAAGCGCGCGCAAAATGGCCCAGTTTTCCTTGGCCTCCCCCGGCGCAAACCCGGCGCGCAACGCCAGTTGCGGGCGCCCTTCTGTATTGACGAACAATCCCTGTTCCTCGGTATAGGCCGCCGCCGGCAGGATCACATCGGCGCGATGCGCACCACGATCCCCGTGGCTACCCTGATAGATCACAAAGGCACCGGCCTCGATATCAAGCTCATCGGCGCCAAGGTTGTAGATCACGTCGGCACCCTCGGTGGCCGCCGCCAGACCGCCGTCGGTCACCGCGCCCACATCCATCGCCCCAACGCGGCCCGCAGCCGTGTGCAGCACCAGGAGCTTCGATTTGGTATCTTCGGCCAGCTTCATCGCCGCCGCCAGAACCGCCTCGCCATCGGCCTCGCGGATAGCGCCCTGACCGATGATGACGATGCTCGGCACCTCCAATACGGCCTTGAAATCGTGCGATCCAAGCGCTTCCAAAGCCGCGCGGTCATTGCCCATGTGTTCGTATTTATACGTCAGATCAACGGCTTCGCCGACCAACCCGACCTGCGCCCCCTTGCTCCAGGCCTTGCGGATACGCGCATTCAGAACCGGCGCCTCGTCGCGCGGGTTGGTCCCGATCAACTGGATCATCTCGGCGTCTTCGATGTCTTCAATCGTCGCCGTGCCGACATAGCCCGAGCGATTACCAGCAGGCAGACGCGCACCATCGACGCGGCATTCCACCGAACCGCCCAGCCCTTCAATCAGGTTCTTAAGCGAAAACGCCGCTTCCACCGGCACCAGATCCCCAACCAGCCCAGCCACTTTGCTGGCCCCTTTGAGAGCCTCGGCAGCCTTGCCCAAAGCTTCACCCCAGGTCGCGGGGCGCAGCTTGCCATTTTCGCGGACATAAGGCGTATCAAGCCGCTGACGGCGCAGCCCGTCCCAGACAAAGCGCGTCTTGTCGGAAATCCATTCCTCGTTCACGCCGTCATGGTTGCGCGGCAGAATGCGCATCACTTCGCGCCCCTTGGTATCAACCCGGATCGACGACCCCAGCGCATCCATCACGTCAATGCTCTCGGTCTTGCTCAACTCCCAGGGCCGCGCGGTAAACGAATAGGGTTTGCTGACCAGCGCACCAACCGGACAGAGATCAATGATATTGCCCTGAAGGTTGGAATCCAGCGTCTCGCCCAGATACGACGTAATCTCGGCATCCTCGCCCCGGCCCGTCTGGCCCATCTGGGTGATCCCCGCCACCTCGGTGGTGAAACGCACGCACCGGGTGCACGAAATGCAGCGCGTCATATGGGTTTCAACCAGCGGCCCAAGATCGAGATCCTCGGTGGCTCGTTTGGGCTCACGGAACCGGCTGAAATCGACGCCATAGGCAATCGCCTGATCCTGCAAATCGCACTCACCACCCTGGTCACAGATCGGGCAATCCAGCGGGTGGTTGATCAAGAGAAACTCCATCACCCCTTCGCGCGCCTTCTTCACCATCGGCGAATTGGTCTTCACGACGGGCGGCTGGCCTTCCGGCCCGGGGCGCAGATCGCGCACCTGCATGGCACATGACGCCGTCGGCTTGGGCGGCCCGCCGACCACTTCGACAAGACACATCCGGCAATTGCCCGCAATCGACAGCCGCTCATGATAGCAGAACCGCGGCACTTCGATCCCGGCCTCTTCACAGGCCTGGATCAGTGTCATGGCACCATCGACCTCGATCTCATGGTCATCAATGATGATCTTGCGTGCGTCGCTCATCTCAGCTCACTTTGCTTTCAACAGGGCCCCGATCTGGCTTCCCCGGGCGATCTCGGCATGGCCGAGCTTGCACAGATCACCAGAATCCTTCGGATTGAACCCCTTGGATTTCACATAATTTTCGCCCCGCGCCCGGATGCGCGCCTTTTCGGCTTCGCTCTTGCGATAGGCATTGATCTCGTCGTCGGAATAGCCAAGCGCATTGGCCTGCTTCTTCAGCGACCACAGGAAATTCAGCCCCTTGAGCTTGCGCGCGTCGATCTCGCCGCATTTCTCGCTGATTTCCAGCGCCAGCGCGACTAGGAGCATGTTGTCGTCAACCGCCTTCACATCGCGCAGCGGCACCTTGGCGCTCGCCATCGTCGCACCGGCAGCGCTCAGGCTCAGGCCCAGTGTCAAACCAAGGGTCAGGGTTTTGATCATTCGCATGGGTTTTCTCCTCTCATGCAGCATGGCAGAGGGCGCAACGCACCCCCCTTGCTGCCCGAGATGGATACGCGCCTGCGTGATATGCAATAACACGCACCGCAACCCGCTGATGCGGCGGGTTTTTGCCCAAACAGGCCGGGATATGCGCGAAGTCTCACCACCCCTTGCAACGCCCCCTCAGAACCAGCTTGTCATCCACGATCCGCGCCGCGATGTTTTCGTCATCCGGCCCTTGCCCAGCCACCCAGTCCATGTCCGAACGGCCATAATTGGTGATGCAATAGCTATTGGCCTCATGGCGCCCGGCCTCGCGTGCACCTTCCACGCTCTGGCTGGCGCGCGCCACGGTCACGATGAATTCCTCGCGCACATCATCCACCTTTTCCGAGCGCGCCCGAAACTGATGGCCCTCAAAGAACAGCCCTTTCTTGGTGCGCATCTTGTTGGCCACACCGCAGGACGCCAGCATACCAGCCACCAGGCCGAAAAGGATGATCTGTTTGGCTTTCACCGCTCTTACTCCGCCGCCATCGCGCCCATACGGCCCGATTTTTGTGCCTTGATGCGATCCTCGATTTCCTCACGGAAATTCTTGATCAACCCCTGCACCGGCCATGCCGCAGCATCGCCCAACGCACAGATCGTATGACCTTCCACCTGCTTGGTGACGTCAAACAGCATGTCGATTTCTTCGATTTCCGCCTCGCCGCGCACCAGCCGGTCCATGATCCGCATCATCCATCCCGTGCCTTCGCGGCAAGGCGTGCACTGACCACAGCTCTCATGCTTGTAAAACGCCGACAGCCGCCAGATCGCCTTGATAATATCGGTCGAATTATCCATCACGATCACAGCCGCCGTGCCAAGCGACGAACCCACCTCTTTCAGCGCATCAAAATCCATCACCGCGCCGCGCATCGCTTCGCCGCGCACACATGGCACCGAAGACCCACCGGGAATAACCGCCTTGAGATTGTCCCAGCCGCCTCTGATCCCGCCACAATGGGTCTCAATCAGCTCTTCAAAGCTGATCGACATGGCTTCTTCCACCACGCAGGGGTTATTCACATGACCCGAGATTGCGAAAATCTTGGTGCCCGCATTGTTGGGCCGCCCAAAGCTCGAAAACCACTCCGCCCCACGGCGCAGGATCGTCGGCACAACGGCAATGCTCTCCACGTTGTTCACCGTGGTCGGGCAGCCATAAAGCCCCGCACCCGCCGGAAACGGCGGCTTCATCCGCGGCATTCCCTTCTTGCCTTCAAGGCTTTCCAGAAGCGCGGTTTCTTCACCACAGATATACGCGCCCGCGCCATGATGCAGGTAAAGATCGAAATCCCAGCCCGACCCGGCGGCATTCGGCCCCAGAAGCCCTTGGTCATAGGCCTCGTCAACCGCCGCCTGCAACGCTTCGCGCTCGCGGATATATTCGCCGCGCAGATAGATGTAACAGGCATTGGCCTGCATCGCGAAACTGGCGATCAACGCCCCCTCGATCAGCGTATGCGGATCGTGGCGCATGATTTCGCGGTCCTTGCAGGTGCCCGGCTCGGATTCATCCGCGTTGATCACAAGATAGCTGGGGCGACCATCGCTTTCCTTGGGCATGAACGACCATTTCAGCCCGGTGGGAAACCCCGCACCGCCGCGTCCACGCAGCCCGCTGGCCTTCATCTCGCTGATGATCCAGTCGCGCCCCTTCTGGATGATCCCTGCGGTGCCGTCCCAATGGCCGCGCTTCTTAGCGCCGGCGAGCGTACGCTCGTGCATGCCATAAAGGTTGGTAAAGATCCGGTCCTGGTCTTTCAGCATACCCGTCTCATCCTTCGTCTCGCTGGCGCGCACGCCAGATTTGCCAAATCATCACGATCGCCAGCACAAAGCCCGCCAACGCGAATAAATCTATAAGAGCAAGCCATCGCTGGCTCAGCCCGATCTTGCTGCCAAAGAACAGCCCCAGCACCCAAAACGCCGCCGTAAACGCGATCACCAAGGCGACAACCCGTCCCTTGCGCGTCTGGCTCTGATTTGTGCTGTTGCCCATTCATCAGCCCTCAGTAAACCCCGCCCTTGCCGACACGGGCGGAAAACTCGGTATCCCCGCCTGCCGCCAGAACCTTCGCCTGCGACACCCAATCATCGCGGCTTACCCGGCCCTTGAACCCTTCCAGATTGGCATCAACCCAGGCAATTTCCTCAGCGCTCCACCCGGCGATCTGCCCAAAGTGATACACCCCAAGATGGTTAAGCAGCGCTTCAAGCTTCGGCCCAACCCCCTTGATTGCTTTCAAATCGTCGGCTTCTCCGCCCTGTGGTCCGTCCAGCATCTCGGGCATCTTGCCTTCGCCCACATCCACAAGACCGCCGCCATCATCGTAATCATCACCGAGCGCCTGCATTTTTTCGGCCTCGGCCACCAGCTCTGCGGTTTCGATCTTGCGCGCCATCGTTTTCTCGGCGGCTTCCGCCTCAACCTGCACACCCGTCGCCGCCACCGCTTCGGCCTGATCCGCCGCATTGCCACAGACCAAGTCGCTCAGAACCAGCGCCACAAACGCCCCCACCGCCAAAGCGATCAGAACCGCAGGCAGCACCGTGACCGCATCAACCGACGCCCAAAAGGCAAGCGCACCCGTGCCAACCCCGATCACCCAACAGATCCAGTTGCACGCGCTCATTGCGCCCTCCACCGGTTGCGGCAGATCTTATGTGGCTTGGCACCCATAAACGTTACGACTTGCCTTTCTTGGCTTTGGCCGAGAATTCAGTCTCGCCCCCCTTGGCCAGCGTTTCGGCTTGCGCCATCCAGTTGTCGCGCAGAATTCGCCCCTTGAAGCGCAGTCGCGCATCAACCCAGGCGATCTGCGCCTCTGTCCATTTTGCAATCTGGTCGAAATGCCAGAAGCCCAGCTCGTTAAGCGTCTGTTCCAGCTTCGGCCCGACGCCGCTGATCAGCTTGAGATCGTCGGCCCCGCCGTCACGCGCTGCACTCAAGACCTCGGGCTGCTCCTCCGCCACATCCGCCACAACCGCAACTTTCGCCGGAGTCGCCTTCGCCGTGTCAGACTTTGCCGGTTTGCCCTTGGCAGTGGCCTTTGCTTCCTGCTTGGCCACGCCGGTTTCGTCCGCGGGCTCACCCGCCGCAGGCTTCGCCGCCTTGTCCTTGGCCGCTTTCGCAGATGCTTCCTTGCCCTTGGCAGGTTCATCAGATTTCGGCTTGGCCGCCCCACCGGCACGCGCTTTCGCGTCCAGCCATGGCGTCAGAAGCGGCACTTCGGTGCCGTCGATCCGCTTGACCGTATCCCCGATATCCACGGCCAGTTGCGCGCTGGCGTTATACTGCGTCTTGCCGCTCTCATATTCCTTAAGCGAAGTCAGCCCGCCCAATGGTTCGCTTGAATAACGCCCGTTCTGCGGCCCCGGCACCGGCACTTTGCCAGCCGCCAACTCGTCGATGATCTCGCCCAGACGCGCAGCGGTCAGGTTCTCGTAATAATCCTTGCCGATCTGCGCCATCGGCGCATTGGCGCATGCCCCGAGGCATTCCACCTCTTCCCACGAGAACTTGCCATCCGCCGACAGCTCATGTGCGTTGGCCGCAATCTTTTCACGACAAACCCCGACCAGGTCTTCGGAACCACAGATCATGCAGGACGTGGTGCCACAAATCTGGATATTGGCCACCGATCCAACCGGTTGCAGCTGAAACATGAAGTAGAAGCTCGCCACTTCCAACGCCCGGATATAGGCCATTCCCAGCATGTCGGCGATATGTTCAATCGCCGGTCTGGTCAGCCAGCCCTCCTGCTCCTGCGCCCGCCACAAAAGCGGAATGATCGCGCTGGCCTGACGGCCTTCGGGATATTTGGTAATCTGCGCTTCGGCCCAGGCCTGATTGGCAGGCGTGAACGCAAAGCTTGTCGGTTGTTCGCTATGAAGGCGGCGCAGCATCAGGCACAGGCTCCGATTATGAGTTTGACACCCTCGTCACCCGGCAGCTTCACAGCGGTGCCGTTGACAAGATGATATTCGGTCATCTGGATGGCTTGTTCACGGGTCAGCCCGGCTTGCAATTCCACCGGCTGATAGTCGCTCTCGTCGCGCATCACACAACCGATCGAAGTCACGGCAGCCACGTAATCGGCGCGCATTTCGGGGGTGACCCCTTTCGGCGGAATCGCGAGACATCCCGAAAGGGCCGACAAGCAGACCAGCAAAAGCACAGGTTTACGCAGCATTCCAACCATCATGAAAAGTCCCCAGTTTCCAACGTCACACAAAGTCCGTCACACGCAGTCTCGCGCGAAACATCCGGGGGCGCGGTGAAGTTCACTTCCTGCATCAACCCACCCCCATCATAAAAATCACCGCAAAATTCATCGCCCCGAACAGATGCAGTATCGCGCCCGAAATCGGATCACCGCCCCCAAACAGAAGGGCAAAACCCGGAAGGCCGACACTGCTGATCATCAGCGATCAATCTCCCCGAACACCACATCAAGCGACCCGATGATCGCCGCCACATCAGCCAACTGATGCCCCTTGGCGATATGATCCATCGCCTGCAAATGCAAAAACCCCGGCGCGCGGATCTTGGCGCGATACGGACGGTTGGTGCCATCGGCCACCAGATAGACTCCGAATTCACCTTTGGGCGCTTCAACCGCGCAATAAACCTCACCCTCGGGCACATGGAAGCCTTCGGTATAGAGTTTGAAGTGATGGATCAGAGCTTCCATCGAGGTTTTCATATCGCCCCGTTTCGGCGGGGTGATCTTGCCCCGTGCCATCACATCGCCTTGCCCTTCCGGCGCGCGAAGCTTTTCAATCGCCTGAAGCATGATCTTGATGGATTCACGCATCTCCGCCATCCGCATCAGATAGCGATCAAAGCAATCGCCACTCGTGCCAACGGGGATCTCGAAATCGAATTCGTCATAGCATTCATAGGGTTGCGAGCGTCGCAGATCCCACGCCATACCAACCGAACGCGCCATCACCCCGGAAAAACCGTATTCCAGAACCGTCTGCTCATCGACCACGCCAATATCGACGTTGCGCATCTTGAAGATGCGGTTTTCGGTCAACAACGTGTCGATGTCGTCGAGAAACTTCGGGAATGCCTTGGCCCAGGTCTCGATATCGTCGATCAGATCAGGCGGCAAATCCTGATGCACGCCACCGGGGCGGAAATAGGCCGCGTGCAGCCGTGCACCGCACGCCCGCTCGTAAAAGATCATCAGCTTTTCGCGTTCCTCAAAGCCCCAGACCGGCGGCGTCAGAGCGCCAACGTCCAGCGCCTGCGTCGTCACGTTCAGCAAGTGGTTGAGAATGCGTCCGATTTCCGAGTAAAGCACCCGGATCAGGCTGCCCCGGCGCGGCACTTCCACGCCGCACAGCTTTTCGATCACCAGACACCAGGCATGTTCCTGGTTCATCGTGCCGACATAATCCAGCCGGTCGAAATACGGCAGACATTGCAGATATGTCCGGCTCTCCATCAACTTCTCGGTGCCACGATGCAGCAGGCCGATATGCGGATCACACCGTTCCACGATCTCCCCGTCCAGCTCCAGCACAAGGCGCAAAACCCCATGCGCAGCAGGGTGTTGCGGGCCAAAGTTAATGTTGAAATTGCGGATCTTCTGCTCGCCCGTCAAGGCGTCGTCGAAACCTTTGGAGCCATCCATCATTTCTTCGCCCCTTCGCTCTTCTCATCACCCGGCAGGATGTATTGCGCACCCTCCCAGGGAGACATGAAATCAAACTGCCGATACTCCTGCACCAGGGTCACAGGCTCATAGACCACCCGTTTCTGGCTCTCGTCATAGCGCACCTCGACATAGCCCGTCGTCGGGAAGTCCTTGCGCAGCGGATGCCCCTGAAAGCCATAATCCGTCAGCAGCCGCCGCAGGTCCGGATGACCCGAGAACAAAAGGCCGAACATGTCGAAAATTTCGCGCTCAAACCAGTTGGCGGAGGGGTGCACCTCGGTGATCGACGGCACCAACTCATCCTCGCGCACGCCCATGCGCAGGCGAATGCGGTGGTTCTGATACATGCTGAGGAAGTGATAAACCACGTCAAACCGTTTGGGCCGCGCCGGATAATCCACTGCGGTGATATCCACCAGCGTCGAAAACCGGCAGGTGCCATCGGTCTTGAGAAAGTCGATCAGCGCCACAATGCCTGACGGCGCCACATCGACGTTCAGCTCGCCATGGGTCACATCCCAGCCCAGAACGCTGTCGGGGCGCTTGCCTTCGATATACGCGCCCAGTTCCTTGAGTGCCTCACTCATCGTCTTGCCCCTTCCCGCGCTTGATTGGCGCAGTCTTGTTGCCCGCGCCTTAGCGCGCGATCGTTCCGGTCCGGCGGATCTTCCGCGCCAACTGCATCACACCGTAAACCAGCGCCTCAGCGGTCGGCGGGCAGCCCGGCACATAGATATCCACAGGCACCACGCGGTCACAGCCGCGCACCACCGAATAGCTGTAATGATAGTAGCCACCGCCATTGGCGCAGGACCCCATGCTGATCACATAGCGCGGCTCGGGCATCTGGTCATAAACCTTGCGCAGCGCCGGCGCCATCTTGTTGGTCAGCGTCCCGGCCACGATCATCACGTCCGACTGGCGCGGGCTTGCGCGCGGCGCAACGCCAAAGCGTTCCAGATCATAGCGCGGCATCGAGGCATGCATCATCTCAACGGCGCAACAGGCCAGCCCGAACGTCATCCAGTGCAAGGAGCCTGTGCGCCCCCAATTGATGATGTCCTCGGTGGTGGTCAGCAGAAAGCCCTTGTCCTGCAGTTCCGCATTCAGCGCCTGCGTGGCAACTTCTTGATCCACACCCGCCGTATTGGCTCCGGTCATGACCATTCCAGCGCCCCTTTCTTCCATTCATAGGCAAACCCGATGGTCAGCACCGCCAAAAACACCATCATCGACCAGAAACCCACCATGCTGACATCCTTGAACGCCACGGCCCAAGGGAAAAGCATCGCGATTTCAAGGTCAAAGATGATGAACAGGATCGACACGAGATAGAACCGCACGTCAAATTTCATCCGTGCATCGTCGAAGGCGTTGAAACCGCATTCATACGCACTTACCTTCTCGGGATCGGGGTTGCGCACTGCCAGAATGAACGCGGCCAGAAGGAAAACCATACCCAGCGCGACAGCAATGACGAGAAAGATGAGAATGGGAAGATATTCCCTGAGCATCTCTTCCATGGATTGAGGCTCCTTCCTGCGCAGTCTCCGGCGCGCTAAATAGCAGCGAAATCTTGCCTCAGGGTTTACTAGCGCCCCATGGCAGGGTCAACCGACGCAAGGACATATTCAGTTAGTTGAAATTGTCGCAGCTTTCCCAGTATACAACCGCATACAAAGCCATGAAAACAAGGGCTTTTAGCTACCTGGGCAGGCATAAACACGCGCAATCTCTGTCATTGCGTTATAAACATGCATGGTGTGTGCCTGTTTTACGTCTGTTTTTCCGGCATTTCGAACCGACTCAGCCCTGCTCTCGCACCGCTTTGATAACCCCAAGCCACGACAACAGTGCACGCCGCCCCGAACCGCGTTCCAGAATAGTTCAGAGATTCGCACGCGTGGCATCAGAGAGAAGTTGTTCCAACTCCGCGCTTTGATACGGGGACAGACCGGTCTGGATCGCCTCAAGCGTGGCGCGTTTGTATGGCTGGGTCGCGATCTGGTGCACAGCAATATTCCAACGTTCGTCCATCCATGCTTCAAAGTCATCCTTAACGCGCTTCAACTCTCTCTCCGCCTGCGAGATATCGAGCACCAGCGGGGTATCTTGTGCCGTGACGGGCACAGGCGCCTTGTGCTGTTTTTCAAAGCTACTGAGCCGGACGCGCAAAAACGAAAGATCGGCTTCAAGGCGTGCAATCTGAGCCTCGCGGCTGCGTGGATTGCACTGCAATGGGCTCAGCACAAACGCGGCCACAAGATCGTCGCAAATTTCCGGCCGCTTGTCTCGTGTCGCACGCGCGACAGGCCCCATGATCGCCGCGCCCAATTCACAGAGTCTTTCGCGTCTCATTGTCAGACCCATCATGCCTTCGCCAACCTCCTGACAGATGTCATGCGTAGCGTCCCCGCGCTCCACCACATGGAACGTCATGATCCGCCCGATGTATTTGGCAGCATCAGCACCCTGCGCCAAAAGGTAGATTGCAAACGAGAATGATTGCTCGGGAAAGGCCATCAAAGCATCGGGAATGACGCGCGCCACATCGGCGCGAAGGCCCTCGGCAACATCACTTGCCGCGGTATGATGAAAATAGAGCGAAATGAGTGCATCGACAGGCCGGGCAAGCCCTTCTCGCCCCTTTGCCGCCGCAGTCATCTGAGCGATCAGCGACAAGATCGTCTCGTTATGCCGCGCAAGCCTTGCCTCGATCGCCGACTTCGAGCCGATGGCGCGCAAATAGTCAGTGTCCGAGGCGGTGTAGAGAAAAACCTCAGCCGCTTTTTGCGTGAATACATGTGGGCGCGCGCACGATTGCTCCACGCCCAAAAGCGTTTGGCCAGCCTCGATGATGAGCGCATACAAGGTGTCGAAATGAACAAAATCCTCTGCGAATATCTCTGACCATTCCCGCCTTATCGCCAGCAACTCTGTAAAATCATCATCCTCCACAGAGGCGAGGCGCTCCAATGACGGGACAAAAATCATCGCGCCAACACCCGCAGATCGCGAAAGCGATACTGGCTATCATTGACGATTCCGCCACCGTCAATGATCGCCCCCAACAAGCCGGGGTCTGAGAAGCAGAAGGTCATCACTGTGCCGCCCGCCTTACACCGAAAGCTAAGCAGAAAACCAAGCGCCCGATACCAGTGAATTTCGTATGAGATTCCATATGTTGTCCCAATCTGTCTGATCACTGATCAAACTACGCAGGACCAGCAATCGCAGCAATGCCAAAGCTGCAATGCGGCCGGGTGATTCCTCGGCCAATGACCGATACGGCCCGTTAGCTGCATGTCGTTGCAACGGCGGCGATGGGCCGCGCTCGCCCCACACGCGCGGCCTTGCCCACGTACCACCCCCAAAACCGCTTCCCGGCCACACCACATCGCATTCTGACGTCGCGTTGCCGGTTGACGCATCGCACCACCCCATCCAACCCTGCACCTCCCGTGCCTGCGACAAAAAGGAGCCTTGACGTGAAACTCGACCAAGCCATGCGCGGACGGCGCAGCATTCGCGGCTTTACCGCCGATCCCGTGCCCCGCGAACTCCTCGAAGAGATCATCGCGCTGGCCAATCGCGCGCCGTCCTCGATGAACACCCAGCCTTGGCATCTGCACATCGTCACCGGCGAACCGCTGGAAAGAATCCGCGAAGGTAATTCCACCCTCATGCTCTCTGGTTACCCGCCCCAGCGTGAAATCAACGATCACGGTGCCTACGATGGCGTGCATCGCGAACGCCAGATCGAGATCGCGGTGCAACTGTTCGAGGCCATGGGGATCGAGCGCAACGACAAGGAAAAGCGCCAGGACTGGGTGATGCGCGGTTTTCGCCAGTTCGACGCGCCGGTCTCGGTGGTCGTGTGTTTCGACCGCTCACTGGAAGACAATGGCACGATCGCGCATTTCGATCTCGGCGCGCTGACCTATGGCCTTGTGCTGGCCGCATGGAGCCGCGGCCTCGGTGCCGTCATCAACGGCCAGGGCATCATGCAATCGCCCGTGGTGCGCGAACACGCGGGCATCCCCGACGATCAAGTGATCCTGACCTGCGTCGCCCTCGGCTGGCCCGATGAAAACTTTGCCGCCAACTCGGTAAAATCACGCCGCCGCCCGGTCGGAAACGCCGCGCGGTTCGTGGGGTTTGACTAAGCTCGGCACCGCGCGTTCCGCCCTCTCAGAAAAACGCCTGTATCCCCCCGCGGCGCAGCAATGCCAAAGCTGCAAGCCGCGCGTTTGCTAACCTGCGCTTTGGTTCTGCACTGGCCCTGCAACAGCGGCTTTCCGCTTGTAGTCGGGGTTATGTCGACTCGCCCAAGATGCTAACATCCCCGCCGCCGCCAGGCTCCGTTGTCTGGCCAGAGGGAGGTCTAGACAATGCACATCTTCACCCGCATCATCGGCGCATTTCTCGCCACCGTTCCCGTTCATGCCGCCGCCCAGAGCCTGCCCCAGGGCGACGGGCGCGACCTCGTCGAGGCCCACTGCACCAGTTGCCACAGCACCCGCAATATCAACCGCGCGCTTGGCTATGACCTCGCGGGCTGGAAGGCGCTGGCCCTGACCATGGTCGAGCTCGACGACACTCCCGAAATCGATACGATCGCCGCCTACCTCGCAGAACATTTCCCGCCGAATGACCGACGTGCGCCCATCATGGCAGAAGGGCCGCTGCGTCTCGATATCGAAACCTGGTCCGGCCCCACCCGTGGCCAGCGCGCACGCGATCCGGTCCAAGCCCCCGACGGTGCGATCTGGTGGACAGGGCAATGGGCAGACGTGCTGACCCGCCTTGATCCGGGCACGGGCGAAATGCAGGAATTCGCGCTGCCCACCGGTGCGCGCGCCCATACCGTCACCGCCGCCGAAGACGGCATGATCTGGTATACTGGCAACGGCAACGCAACCATGGGCCGTCTTGATCCTGCGACAGGCGAAATCACCGTCTACGACATGCCCGACCCAGCGGCAGGCGATCCGCATTCCGCCATCGTCGCCCCCGACGGGCGGGTTTATTTCACAGTTCAGCGCGGCAACATGGTCGGGCGGATCGATCCGGCCAGCGGCGCGATCGACCTGGTGCGCATGCCGGTGCGCGGCTCGCGCCCCTACGGCATCAAGCGCGCGGCAGACGGCACCATCTGGGTCAGCGCCAATGGCGCCAACCGGCTCTATAGCCTCGACCCTGAGAGCCTCGCCGTCTCCGAACACGAAATACCCCATCCCGACAGCCACATCCGCAGACTCGATATCGCCCCGGACGGCACCATCTGGTATGTCAATTCCGGCCGCGGTCGGCTCGGACATTACGACCCGGTCACCGGGGACTTGCGCGAATGGCCAAGCCCCAGCGGCCCCTCCTCGCACCCCTACGCGATTGCCTGGTTCGATGGCGCGGTCTGGTATAACGAATCCGGTATGCGCCCCGACATGATGGTGCGCTTTGACCCGACAAACGAAACTTTCCAGAGCTGGCCGATCCCTTCGGGCGACATCCACGCGGGCATCGTCCGACACATGCGCGTCACCCGCGACGGCACGGGCCTGCTGATCCATCAGAGCGCCACCAACACCATCATGCGGATCCGCCTCGCGCCATCAAGCTAAACCCGTCGTGCCAAAACAAAGCCGCGCGCAATCCCTCGCGCGCGGCCTTGCCGACTAGAATTGTTCCTAATTCACCCGCGCCGCTGATCCGGATGCAGCGCCGTGCCCAGAATGTGGTCCGAGCGGTGGATCACATGGTTGGCGCTCGACACCAACAGAGGGTCGGGATGCCCGACAATGCGTTCATCCTTGCCCGGATAATCAATGCTCGACAGGAAATGGCGCATGCACGCCAGCCGCGCACGTTTCTTGTCGTTCGACTTCACAACGGTCCAGGGCGCATCCGCCGTGTCGGTATAGAAAAACATCGCCTCCTTGGCCTCGGTATATTCGTCCCACTTATCCAAAGACGCCTTGTCGATCGGGCTTAGCTTCCATTGCTTCAGAGGATCTCCGGCGCGGCTCTCAAACCGACGCTTCTGCTCGTCCTGCGTGACCGAGAACCAGTATTTGTAAAGCCGTATCCCCGACCGCACCAGCATCCGCTCCAAATCCGGCGTCTGGCGCATGAATTCCAGATATTCCTGCGGCTCGCAGAACCCCATCACCCGCTCGACTCCGGCGCGGTTATACCACGAGCGGTCATAGAGCACGATCTCACCCGTCGTCGGCAGATGATCGATATAGCGCTGGTAATACCACTGCCCACGCTCCTCGTCCGTCGGCTTGTTCAGCGCCACAACACGCGCCGAACGCGGATTGAGATGCTCGGTAAACCGCTTGATCGTGCCGCCCTTGCCCGCCGCGTCGCGCCCCTCGAACAGCATCACAAATTTCTGCCCGGTCTCCTGCGACCAAAGCTGCACCTTCAACAGCTCGGCCTGAAGCTTCGCCTTCTGCGCCTCATAGCTGCGCCGCCCCAGCTTGGTCTCATAAGGGTATTCGCCGGTTTCAAACGCGCGTCGCACCTCCTCGGCACTCGACGCATTATTCGTCTGCGCCGCGACGGTATCGGGCACCGCCGTCTCCGCGTTTTCGGGCGTGGTCTCTTCAACAGGTTTGTGGGCGGAATTTCGGCGTGGCGCAGCCTGTGCGTCGGTCATTGGCGTCTCCTAACGTTTGATGTTGTTCACAGTATAACAGTCTACTGCCCTCCCGGCATTGATCCGCATCAAACATTACGCCGATTGGCCAACATTCGCCGCCTTGCACCCGCCCCGATGTGAACCGCTGCACCCATCGGCGCAGCTCTCGCTAACCTCCCGCCCCACGACCAAACCAACGCCACGTTCTCCTTGTCGCATCTCCCCTTGCCACTCTACGCTTCTCACCATGCAGAGCCATCACATCCACCTCTCCGGTCAACCGTTTCATTACCTCACCTGGGGCGACCCCACTTTGCCAGCTCTCTTGATGCTGCACGGTTTCCCCGAATACTCCGCCGCCTGGGACGAACTGGCGACCCGCCTCAGCCATCGCTTTCACTGCATCGCCCCGGATCAGCGCGGCTATGGTCAAAGCTTCGCCCCCGCCGACCCCGGCGAATACACTGCCTCAAGGCTGGTAGGCGACATGGTCGATCTGATCACCAACCTCGATACTGGTCCGCTCACCCTGCTCGGCCACGACTGGGGCGCGGCGGTGGCCTATGCGCTGGCTATTTCCCAAACCGATCTGGTCGAGCGCTTGATCATCGTCAACGGTGTCCACCCTGCCCCGTTTCAACGCGAACTGGCCAAGGGCGGTGCGCAATCCGAGGCGTCGCAATATATCGAATTCCTGCGCACGCCAGATGCGGAAGCCCGCCTCGCCGCCGATGATTTCGCCCGCTTCATGGCCCTCTTCTCGGCCAAGATGGACCTCACCTGGATGACCCCTGACAAACTGCGCGCCTACAAACGCGAATGGGCGCGCCCCGGCCGGCTTACCGGTATGCTCAACTGGTATCGCGCCTCCCCGCTCAGGGTCGCCGCCCCCGGCGTGCCAATCAACGACCTGCGCAGCTTTTCGCCCGCCCGCCTTACCGTGCCTCAACCGCACCTCTTGATCTGGGGGCAGGATGATACCGCCCTCCTGCCTGAAACCACCGAGGGGCTAGAGACTTACGTGCCCAACCTCACCCGCGTCACCGTCCCGCAGGCTGATCATTGGATTTGCCATCAAAAACCCGACGCCGTGGCAACCGCCCTCCTTGACTGGATCGACAGCCCCTAAAGCGTTTCGAGATAAACTTGAATCACGAGTTTGCTTTGAGATGCCCACAACATTGATGTGTTGCGCGGCGTTTCCACTTAACCCTGCCTCAGGTTTAAGTGGAAACGCTTTAAGCCAAACACGCCGACAATCCCATGCGGTTTCCACGTTATTGTGTTTCATGCAAATCGGGCTGTTCCTTTGGCGACTCTGACAGACTACAAAGGCAGTCGAGGCAGAAAACAGGAGAAAACGATGCGCAAAGCCATCATCGCAGCGCTGGCATCAGGTATGATGTGTGTCACCCTTGGCGCCGAACCGGCCACAGCCGCCTCGCTCGGGCGCTACGAAGTTACCGGCGTCGAGAGCGACGACATGCTGAAAATGCGCGGCGGGCCGGGAATCGGCTATAGCGTGATTGTTGGCCTTCCAAATGGAACCGTCTTACGCGTTCACAGCTGCCAGCAGACCGGTGGCACCCGCTGGTGCAAGGTCTCGCTCGAGCGCGCACGTGGCCTCAAAGGCTATGTCTCCTGGGCATACCTGCGGAAGCTTTGAACGCACGATGATCTTGCGCATAGGTGACTTCCAAACCACCGGGCTGTTGCGCTGTGCCATTTAATCCGCCCCGAGGCGGCCTTGATGCACCCTTACCCCACCCACAGCATCTTCCCCCATCCCGTCCACTCTGCCATAATGCCCGCCAACCAAGACCAATAAGAGCAGCAGCACATGGCCGACGATCTCCTCTCCACCGCCGATAACGGCGACTATGATGCATCCTCGATCGAGGTGCTCGAAGATATGGAACATGTCCGGCTGCGCCCTGGCATGTATATCGGCGGCACCGATGATCGCGCCTATCATCACATGGTTGCCGAAATCGTCGACAACTCGATGGACGAAGCCGTCGCCGGTCACGCCAACCGGATCGAGATTGAACTGCACGAAAACGGCCACGTCACCGTGCGCGACAACGGTCGCGGCATCCCCGTCGGCCCCCACCCCAAAGACCCGAGCAAAACTGCCCTCGAAATCATCTTCTGCACCCTCAACGCGGGCGGCAAATTCTCTGGCGACAGCTATGAAACCTCGGGCGGCCTACACGGCGTCGGCTCCTCGGTGGTCAACGCGCTCTCCGATCATGTCCGCGTCGAAGTCGCGCGCAACAAGGAACTCTACGCGATGGAGTTTTCCTGTGGCGCGCCCCAGGCTCCACTGGCCAAGATCGGCGCCGCCCCCAACCGGCGCGGCACCTCCGTCACCTTCCACCCTGACCCGAAAATCTTCGGCTCGCTCAAATTCAAACCCGCGCGCCTGTTCAAGATGGCCCGTTCCAAGGCCTACCTCTTTTCTGGCGTCGAAATCCGCTGGAAATCCGCCATAGACGACGGCGAAACCCCGCTTGAGGCCACGTTCCACTTCCCCGGCGGCCTCACCGACTACCTCAAAGAGACCATGGGCACCGCCACCACCTACGCCGAAACCCCCTTCTCGGGCCTCGTCGATTTCAAGGAGCGTTTCAACACCCCCGGCAAGGTCGAATGGGCGATCAACTGGACCCCGTCGCGCGACGGCTACCTGCAAAGTTATTGCAACACGGTCCCCACCCCCGAAGGCGGCACCCATGTCGCCGGGTTCTGGGCCGCGATCCTCAAAGGCATCAAGGCCTATGGCGAGCTTGCCAACAACCGCAAGGCCGCCCAGATCACTCGCGATGACCTCACCTCGGGCGGTTGCGCGCTGGTCTCGTGTTTCATCCGCGAGCCGGAATTCGTCGGCCAGACCAAAGACCGTCTCGCCACCGTCGAGGCCCATCGCCTGGTTGAAAACGCCGTGCGCGACCATTTCGACAACTGGCTGGCCTCCAACACCAAATCCGCCGGCGCGATCCTCGATTTCCTCGTGCTGCGCGCCGAAGAACGCCTGCGCCGCCGCCAGGAAAAAGAGACCCAGCGCAAGACCGCCACCAAGAAACTCCGCCTGCCCGGCAAGCTCACCGATTGCTCGTCAAACGACCGCGTCGGAACCGAATTGTTCATCGTCGAGGGCGACTCCGCCGGCGGTTCGGGCAAAGGCGCGCGTGATCGCAAGACCCAGGCCCTTTTGCCGCTCAAAGGCAAGATCCTCAACGTCCTTGGCGCCGCCTCGTCCAAACTCGGCTCCAACGCCGAAATCTCCGACCTCTGCGAGAGCCTTGGCTGTGGCATGGGCAGCAAATTCAACCTCGAAGATCTGCGCTATGAGAAGATCATCATCATGACCGACGCCGACGTCGACGGCGCCCATATCGCGGCCCTGCTGATGACATTCTTCTTCACCCAGATGCGCCCGCTGATCGACAACGGCCACCTCTACCTCGCCTGCCCACCGCTCTATCGCCTGACCCAAGGCGCGCGCCGCGTCTATGTCGCCAACGACGCCGAAAAAGACGCCGTGTTCGAAAAGGGTCTGGGCGGCAAAGGCAAGATCGACGTGCAGCGGTTCAAGGGCCTCGGCGAAATGGACGCCAAGGATCTCAAGGAGACCACGATGGACCCCAAAACCCGCAGGCTCATCCGCGTCACCATCGACGAAGACGAACCCGGCGAAACCTCAGATCTGGTCGAGCGCCTGATGGGCAAGAAGCCGGAATTGCGGTTCCAGTATATTCAGGAAAACGCGCGGTTTGTGGAGGAGTTGGATGTATGAGTGAGGAAGAGCTTACTATACCTTTCGGAACCTTACCCAATAAAGCTAATGACTTGCTAACTAGGTATTTGAGTGATGTCAAAAAACTGGGCGATTGTATATTTGACAAACCCGTGTTAACCTGAACATAAGAATAGGGGCGCGGTACCGGAAAAACACTACATAGTGTGGGAGTATGCAACGATCTGTGTCGTTGAATGCAATCCTGCGCTTGACTCAATCGCGTTCAAGATTCCATGATCGTCGTGACGTACTAAAAATGGATGCGCCTCCTAGGGTGCCTAGGCCAAGGCGGCGCTGATATTGTGGTATCTGCAACCCATAGACGGGTCGCTGCGGATAGCCTCCCAATGACTGAATCCTACGATTCAGAATCATGGCAAGTCAATGACCCGTCGCACACAGCGATGGAGTATACAATGTTGGAACTTGTCAAAAGCGCCATTGAGGGGCGCAAAACCCTCATCATTGACTATCACCCCGGCGTACGGAACGTCGAACCGCATGCGGTCGGTTACAGTTCTAGCGGCGACATATTGATCCGTGCATACCAGACTAGCGGAGCAAGTGCGTCAGGCGAACACGTCAACTGGCAACTATTCCGGTTGGACCGAGCGAACGGCGTCGACGATGGCGGCGACGTGTTTGACGGCCCTCGTCCAGAATATAGGCGCGACGATAGTGCTATGAAGGGCGGGATCATCGCTCAGCTATAATGCCCACTTAATCCCGCCAAACCACTCTCCCCAAGCAAACACACCCCCCTCACCAAATCGCCTGTCGGCAATGGGCGCCGCAAGCGCCATGATTCCGGGCAATTCTCCGCCAAATCCGCCTATTCAAATCTCTTGCTCGGCCCTCAACACAGGCGTATCATCACCCTCGCAGGCTCCATGAGAAACACCATGCCCCTGCCGCTTCCCAAGGATCATCACCCGCACCAAGTCCGGGCCGAAGATCGACTGACGACGCGACGGCCCGCAGGGTCACGCCCTTCGGGAACGCTCTTAAGGGAACCACACCATGTCCAAAGAGAAAAACCGCGGCAACCGCGAAACCAAGAAGCCGAAAAAAGAACAACCCAAGGTCAGCGCCACAGCCAATTCCAACCTCGGCAAACCCGTCAGCCTCGGTGCAAAGAAGAAGGTATAAACCGCCCCCCGTTGCCCCTCAAATAGCGCCAACCCCATAGCGCATGAAAAACCCCGGAGGTCGAAACCTCCGGGGCACACTCACTACCAAACAGCGGAAAAACTCAGCCCATGCGCGCCGACCAGTCGTCGACTTCTTTCTCGGCCACTTCTTTGGCCTTGCCGTATTTCTGCTGAACCAGACCAACCATCTGTTCGCGGTTGCCCTGGACCTGGTCCAACTCATCGTCGGTCAGCTCGCCCCAGTTCTCACGGGCCTTGCCTTTGAGTTCGGTCCATTTACCTTTTACTTGATCCCAATTCATGTCGTCTCTCCTTTCGTTGCCTTCTCGTTGTCTTCCCCATAACAACCGTGAGCGGCGCAAAACGTTCCCGAGAATTTGCGCCCTTTGTCGGCGAACGCGGCGTTAACCCGCCGAACCAATGCTGCGCGCCACGGTTCAGGCGGCAGCCGGGCAGCAGCCGGATGTCAGACGCAAATCACCCCCTGCGCATTTTTGCGCAAATTGGGCCATTAACCCTCTCGCACGTTGCGCCAACCTCTCTTAAACTGCGCCCATGAAGCACGTTTTCCTCGCCTTTTTCCTGATCCTCGCCGCCTGTGGACGCCCCCTGACGATGGGCGAAAAATCCTTTGCCGATCAATTATTTGGCGGGACAACCAACACCGAAATCATGCGTTTTCACGATGGCGCATTGGTGGGGAAGGTGACTTACAAGCGCCAGAAACGCCCCCGCCTTGCGTGCCGCGAGCGCATCTGGCCCGAACCGACCAGCGAAACCGTCACCGTCGGCCCCGCCGCCATCGCCATGCACAACACGGTTTTCTTTGCTAAGCCCTACTACACAAACGATTATCTGGCGTCCTACCCGAAATCTCTCAACCTCTTCGCCGCGATGCTTTTCGCCCATGAAACCACCCATGTCTGGCAATGGCAGAATCGCGCCAAAACCGGCTATTCCCCGATCCGCGCCGCCAATGAACACAAGGCCGGGGAAGACCCCTATCTCTATGATATCAATACGAAAACACGGTTTCTCGATTACGGATTCGAGCAACAAGCCAGCATCGTTGAGGAATATGTCTGCTGTGCTGCCCTCGACCCAAAAGCGCCACGCACCGCCCGCCTGCGCGCCTTGCTAAAAGGTGCCTTCCCGGTTGGAAAGCTGCACATCCCCAAGGACATCTACATCCCTTGGGACGGCGCACAACGGAGCGGAATTTGCCACTAATTACAACAACTTGGCAACCTCTTCCATGAAATGCTCACCGCGTTTCTCAAAGTTGTCATACTGGTCAAACGACGCCGCCGCCGGGGCCAGTAAAACCACGTCCCCGGCCTCCGCCTCGCCCGCCGCACGGGCCACGGCTTCCTCCATTGAAGTGCAAACTTCCGCCTCAACCCCTTGAAGTTGAATGGCAAAATTCGCCGCCTCGCGCCCGATGACATAGGCCTTCACGACTGATCCCGTCGCGTCGAGCAAACCGCCAAGCCCGCCCTCCTTCTCCAGCCCGCCACAGATCCAGCGGATTTTATCGAACGCCTTCAATGCCTTGGCCGCCGAATCCACATTTGTTGCCTTGGAATCATTCACAAACCGCACGCCCCGCACTTCCCGGATCAGTTGCGAGCGATGCGGCAAACCGCCAAAGCTTTGAAATCCTTGCTCGATTTCGCGCGGCCCCAGCCCCAAAGTCCGGCACACCGCATAGGCGGCACAGGCATTCTGGTGATTGTGCGCCCCGGGAAGCCCCGCCACCTTGCGCAGATCAATCGACGCCACCTGCCGTCCCTTGCGCCATTCGGCCAAAAACCCTTTGCGTGCAAACACATACCAGCCCGGCCCGCTCAGTTTTCGTTCCACCGAGATCGCGATCAGGCGGTCATCTGCCGCCCCTTCCACCATCTGATTGGCCAGATACCGCCCCTCCGCCTCATCCACCCCGATCACGGCCCGATCCGGCCCGCCCTCGGAAAACAGCCGACGCTTGGCCGCAAAATACCCCCCAAGACCTCCGTGCCGGTCTAGATGATCGGGCGAAAGGTTTGTGAAAACAGCCACATCCGGGGTCAGAGATCTCGCCAGATCGGTCTGATAGCTCGACAATTCCAACACCACGACACCGGCCTCGCCCGGCGGGTCGATATCCAGCACCCCGCGCCCGATATTCCCGGCCAGTTGCGCCTCTCGCCCCGCCGCTTCCAGCAGATGATGGATCAACGCCGAAGTGGTCGACTTGCCGTTCGATCCGGTCACGGCCACCACCTTTGGCATCACATCAAAACGGTCCCAATCATTCCCGCCGAGCGAACGGAAGAACAACCCGATATCGTTATCCACCGGCACACCCGCCGCCCATGCCGCCTCGATAACCCGGTTGGGCGTCGGATAGAGATGTGGAATACCCGGCGAAACAATCAGCGCGAAAACACTTTCAAACGCGCCGTCCCGCATCAGGTCAACACATTGAAATCCTTCTGTTTCCGCCTTTTCGCGGGCATCGACGCTGTCGTCCCAGCACAGCACCTCGGCGCCGCCAGCCCTGAGCGCACGCGCCGCCGACAACCCGGATCGCCCAAGCCCCAGAACCGCCACCTTGTGGCCGTCATATCCTTGCACCGGTATCATTCAGACCCCCAAAATCCCGGCCCGCACGGGCCTCGCCTGTCAGGGCCAACAGGCCCCGCTCAGCGCACCTTCAGCGTCGCCAGCCCGATCATGGCGAGGATCAGCGAAATGATCCAGAACCGGATCACGATTTGCGGCTCGGCCCAACCCTTTTTCTCGTAATGGTGATGGATCGGCGCCATCAGAAACACCCGCTTTCCCGTTCGTTTGAAATACAAAACCTGGATGATCACCGACATCGCCTCGACCACGAACAGCCCGCCAACGATCGCCAGAACGATTTCGTGCTTGGTCGCCACCGCAATCGCGCCCAGCGCGCCACCCAGCGCCAGCGACCCGGTATCGCCCATGAACACTGCCGCTGGCGGCGCGTTATACCAAAGAAACCCCAGTCCCCCGCCAATCAACCCGGCGCAGAAAATCAGGATTTCACCCGTCCCCGGCACATAATGCACGTCCAGATATTCGGTGAAATCGACCCGCCCCACCGCATAGGCGATCACACCCAGCGTCCCGGCGGCGATCATCACCGGCATGATGGCCAATCCGTCCAACCCATCGGTCAGGTTGACGGCATTGGCCGCGCCCACGATCACGATCATCGAAAACGGCACGAAAAACATGCCCATGTTGATCAGCGTATCCTTGAACACCGGCAGCGCCACTTTGTATTGCAGCGCGTCCGGGTGATACTGTGCGGCCCAATACCCCGCGATCCCGGAAATCAGAAACCCAAGCAATAACCGCACCTTACCAGACACACCTGCGCTCGATTGCTTGCTCACCTTGGCATAGTCATCGGCGAACCCGATGGCGGCAAAGCTCATCGTCACAAACAGCACCAGCCAGACAAACGGATTGTCCAACCGCGCCCACAGCAACGTCGAGGTCAACAACGCACCAACGATCAACAAGCCGCCCATCGTAGGCGTGCCGGCCTTTTCGAAATGGCTCTCGGGACCGTCGTTGCGAATGGGCTGCCCCTTGCCCTGACGGCGACGCAGCACATTGATCAGAGGCGGCCCGAAAATAAACCCGAACAGCAGAGCGGTCATGAACGCCCCCCCTGCCCGGAAGGTGATATAGCGGAACAAGTTGAAAACATCCCCACCATCCGACAGCAAGGTCAGCCAATACAGCATTCAATCGTCCCTTTGTTGCATGGGCGCCGGATGGCCCATTTTGCGGATCGCGTCAACAACCAGACTGACCTTGGACCCTTTCGAGCCCTTGACCAGCACGATATCGCCCGGATGCACCAGCTTGCGCACCAGCGCGACCATCTCGGGCGCAGTTTCCAGCCATTCACCGCGCTTGTCAGGGCTCAGGGCGTCATAAAGGTGCTGCATCCGCGGCCCGACACAATGCACGACATGAATTTTCGAAATCCACGGCAATTTGGCAATCGCCACATGATCCGCCGCTTCGCTCTCGCCCAGTTCCAGCATATCTCCCAGAATCGCGATCCGCCGCCCGGTGCGAGTATTCAGAGGAGTCGCCGCGGCCAACACCTCCAGCGACACCGCCATCGAGGTCGGATTGGCGTTGAACGCATCGTCAATCAACGCCAGCTCCGCCTCGGTCTGATCGTCCAACACCACGCGTTCGCGAGTGCCCCGCCCGGCCGGTGGGTGCCAGGCGGCAATATCGCTCGCCGCAATCCCGGCATCCGCGCCCAGCGCCGCAACGGCGGCCAAGGTGCCAAGCCCGTTCATCGCGAAATGCCGCCCCGGCGTCGAGATCTTGAACACAAGCAACTCGCTCCAGGCTTCGGCCTCACAGATCGTGGTCTCATCGGCCAGCGTGACCCGCTCAAGATGGTAATCCGCACCGTTGACCCCAAACAGTACCGGCGCCGCTCCCACCGCGCGCGCCTTGTCCAGAAGAATCGCGCTGGTTCCCACATCGGCGTTGATCACGGCGACCCCGCCGGGTTCCAACCCGTCAAAGATCGCCGCCTTCTCGCGGGCGATTCCCTCAATATTGTCAAACGCTTCCATATGCGCTGGGGCCACCGTGGTAATCATCGCCACATGCGGGCGCGCCATCCGGGCAAGCGGTTCGATCTCGCCGGGGTGGCTCATCCCGATCTCGATCACCGCAAATTCCGTATCGGCGGGCATCCGCGCCAGCGTCAACGGCACACCCCACTGATTGTTGTAACTCGCCTCCGCCGCATGCGTGCGCCCCTGCCGCTCCAGCACCGTGCGCAGCATCTCCTTGGTCGAGGTCTTGCCGACCGATCCCGTCACCGCCACAACCTTCGCCTTGCTGCGCGCCCGCGCCGTCCGCCCCAGCGCTTCCAGCGCCGTCAAAACATCGTCCACGATCAATAGCGGTGCATCCTCGGCCACGCCCTCGGGAACGTGGCTTACCAACGCCGCCGCCGCCCCCTTGTCCAACGCCTGCGCGACAAAGTCATGCCCATCGCGCACGTCGCGAAGCGCCACGAACAGATCCCCCGGCTGCAATGTCCGTGTGTCAATCGACACGCCCGTTGCCGCAAAATCCCGTGTCGCCCGCCCACCGGTTGCCGCCACCGCGTCGGCACTGCTCCACAGCGTCATGCCATCCCCCCTTCCAGCGCCGCCACCGCCACGCTGGCCTGTTCAGCATCATCAAACGGCAAAACATCATCGCCAACGATCTGCCCCGTTTCATGGCCTTTTCCGGCAATCAACAATGCATCCCCCGGCCCCAGCATATCGACGCCGCGCAAAATCGCCTCTGCCCGGTCGCCGACCTCGTTGGCCTCGGGGCATCCCTGCATCACGGCGGCCCGAATCGCCGCCGGGTCTTCGCTGCGCGGGTTGTCATCGCTCACGATCACCACGTCGGCATGCTTGGCCGCTGCCGCCCCCATCAACGGACGTTTGCCCACATCACGGTCCCCACCGGCCCCGACAATGGCAATGATGCGCCCTGCCACATGCGGGCGCATCGCCTGCAAGGCCGTCGCCACTGCGTCCGGCGTGTGGGCATAATCGACAAATACCGCCGCTCCATTGCTGCGCCGCGCCGCCAACTGCATTCGCCCGCGCACACCGCCCATGTGATCGAGCGTTTCAAACACCCGCTCGGGCGCTTCCCCCGCCGCAATCACAAGCCCGGCCGCCAGCAGGACATTCTCCGCCTGAAACCCGCCAATCAGCGGCAGATAAGTGCGAAACCCCTTGGATTTCCACGTGAAAAAAACTTCCTGTCCCGTCGCGTCAAAGCGTTGCGCCGTCAGGCGAATATCCGCCCCCTCGGTGCGCCCCACCGCGATCAATTCCTGCCCCCTGCCACCTGCAATCGCCGCCATATCCGGCCCGCGCGGATCGTCGATATTGATCACCGCCACGCCGTCCTCGCCCAACACCCGCAGGAAAAGCCCCGCCTTGGCCTCGAAATAGGCATCAAAACTGTCGTGATAATCCAGATGGTCCTGGGTAAAATTGGTGAACCCCGCCGCCCTCAGGTGCACCCCGTCCAGACGTTTCTGACTCAACCCGTGCGACGACGCTTCCATCGCGGCATGGGTGACACCCGCATCAGCCGCCGCCGCCAACGTGCGGTGCAGCGTAATCGGCTCGGGCGTCGTATGGGCAAGCGGCGCACTCCACGCCCCCTCAACCCCCGTCGTGCCAAGATTGACCGCGTCCAAGCCCAACTCGCTCCAGATCATGCGCGCAAAACTGGCCACGCTGGTCTTGCCGTTGGTGCCCGTCACCGCAATCATCGTCTTGGGCTGGCGCCCGAACCACAGCGCCGCCGTATAGGCCAGCACCTGTCGCGGGTCTTCGCTCACCACAAGCGCCGCGTCACTCTGTGACAACACCTCACTTGCGATCCTCTTGCCCTGCGCATCCGTCAGAACGGCGCCCGCTCCCATACGCAGCGCATATTGGATGAACTCGGCGCCATGCACCTTGGTGCCCGGCAACGCCGCAAAGAGAAACCCCTCGCGCACATCGCGGCTATCCACTGCCAACCCGGTAATCTCGACCTCGCGGCCTTGCAGGGCGGTCAGGCCCAGTTCCGTCAGAGTTTTCGCCTGCCCGCCCATCTGCCGATTGCCCTTTATGGCTTAATTTGATGTCAGCGTTATACCAGCCAATTGCCCCGGCTCAACCTCAGGTCTCAGCCCCAAAAGCGGTGCCACCCGGTTGATTATTTCCGCGGCGACCGGCACCGCCGTCCACCCCGCCGTGCGGCGCATTTCGCCATAGCTCTGGATTTCCGGCTCATCCAGCGTCACGATCAACACATATTTCGGATCATGCGCCGGAAAGATCGAGGCAAAGGTCGAAATCAACCTGCCTTTGTAATAACCCCCATTCGGCTTGGGCTTGTCCGCCGAGCCGGTCTTGCCACCCACCGCATAACCCGGCACATCGCCAAAGCTCGCCGTGCCATCGGTCACTACCTGACGCAGCATGTCGCGCGATGCGGCAGCCACCTGTTTGCTCATCACACGCGGTCCATATTGCGGCCCATTTCGCTTGAGAATTGTCGGCTCAACCTTCGTTCCGCCATTGGCAATCGCCGCATAGCCAGCGGCCAGATGCAAAGGGCTTACCGAAATACCGTGGCCATAAGAAATCGTCATGGTCGAAATCTCCGACCAATTGAGCGGCGTCAGCGGCGTTGAGCCGCGCGCTTCGACAATCTCCAACGGCACGCGCTCCATCAGACCAAGTGCTGTCAGAAACTCTTTCTGCCGCTTGCCTCCGATCATCTGGGCAATCCGCGCAGTGCCAATATTCGAGCTTTTGACGATCACCTTGGTAACAGACAACTCCTTGCCATAATTGTGAAAATCCCGAATCCGGTGCTTGCCCCACCTAAGCGGGCCACGAATGTCGATCATCGTCGAAGGATTGACCAGCCCCAACTCCATCGCCTGCGCGGTGGTGAAGATCTTGAAGGTCGAACCCAGCTCATAAACCCCCTGCACAGCCCGGTTAAACAGCGGGCTGTCGTCCGGCGCGCCTTCGGTTGGCGGGCGCGGGCGGTCGTTGGGGTCGAAATCCGGAAGGCTGACGACCGAAATCACCTCGCCGGTATGCACATCCATCAAAACCGCCGCCGCGCCCTTGGCGTTCATCAATCGCATGCCGCCATAAAGCACCCGTTCCGCGGCCGCCTGCACCGTCATGTCGATCGACAATTGCAACGGCTGCCCTTCGCGCGCCGGATCGCGCAGATATTCGTCAAACGTCTTTTCCACCCCGGCAACGCCAATCACCTCGGCGGCGTCCACGCCCTCTTTGCCAAATGACGCGCCCCCCATCACATGCGCAGCCAGCTTGCCGTTGGGGTATAGGCGCATCTCGCGCGGGCCAAACAAAAGGCCAGGATCGCCAATATCGAAAACCGCCTGTTTCTGCTCAGGGCTGATCTTCTTCTTGATCCACACGAACTTGCGCTTGCCGGTGAAATCCTTGATCAACCGCGCCTCATCAAGATCGGGAAAGATCGAGACCAGCGCACGCGCCACGCGGGTCGGCTCGATCATGTTCTGCGGATGGGCATAGAGACTGTGGGTCTCGAAATTGGTGGCCAGAATGCGCCCCCGGCGATCCACAATATCGGCGCGTTGGGTGAGAATCTCGGCCTCGCTGGCGCGCACCCTTGGCTCCGCCGGTTCCGTGCCCGCCATCAGCGCCATACGCCCCCCCACCACGCCAAAGGCCAGGAAAAACATTACCCCCAGCACCAAAAGCCGACCCTCGGCGCGCGCACAGGAACGCTCGCGCATATCTTCGTGGCGTTTGCGCAGGTTCTCGCGCTCAATTGCGTCGGGGTTTTCGCCCTTGGCACGGGCGTCCAGAATACGCGCCAACGGGCGCAGAGGCGTGCGGATCATGGCTTCTCTCCATCGCTCGACACATCCACAGAATCGGATAAATCCAAAGCCTTTTCAACAGGATACGACACCTGATCAATCCGCCCGAACTGCTCTGCCGAAAGCGGCAAAAGCGCCAGCCGTTCAAAGTTCAGATCAGCCAACTCGCGCAGCCTGTCGGGGCGATTGAGATACGCCCATTCGGCATTCAAAACGCTCAGCCGCTCACGCGCCAGACCGATCTGGCGTTGCAGGTCTTCGGTCTTGTTCAGCGCTTCCTGAGTGCGGTAATTCTCGTGATAGGCCCAAAAGGCCAGCCCGATGACCGATACAGCGGTCAGCACATACAAAAGGCCTTTCATCGCCCCCGTCTCCCCAATTGCGGCATACCAATTGCCTTGCGATCCACCGGTTCGGCACCAACCTCTGTGCGCACACCCACCCGCAGCTTGGCACTGCGGCTGCGCGGGTTTTGCGCCAGTTCCTCATCATCCGGGCCGATCGCCTTGCGCGATTTGACCTCGAACTGCGCCTCGCGCGTCACCTCCGGCGCATAGCGACTGCCGCCGCCGCCACCCGATTTTTCTGCAAAAAACCGCTTCACCATCCGGTCTTCAATTGAATGAAACGTCACGACGGCCAATTGCCCGCCGGGTCTGAGCGCACGTTCTGCCGCCTCCAGCCCCGCCACCAGCTCGCCGTATTCATCATTCACCGCAATGCGTATCGCCTGAAAGCTGCGAGTCGCCGGATGGCTCTGTCCCGGCTTGGGCCGTGGCAGGGATTTTTCAATGATTTCGGTCAGTTGCCGCGTCGTCTCGATGGGCGCGGCGTCTCTTGCCCGCACAATATTGCGCGCGATCCGGCGGCTCGCCCTCTCTTCACCATAGAGATAGAGGATATCCGCCAAATCGGCCTCTTCCGCCTGATTGACGATCTCGGCCGCGCTCGGCCCTTGCTGGCTCATCCGCATGTCCAGCGGCCCATCCGTCATAAAGGAAAACCCGCGCTCTGCTTGATCCAGCTGCATCGAGCTGACCCCAAGATCAAGCACCACGCCATCAAGCGCGCTGCCATACTCATCCAATTTCGAAAATACACCCTGAACCAGCTCAAGCCGGTCGCCATATGCCCCGGCCCAGGCCGCCGCCATCTCAAAAACCGCCGGGTCACGGTCTACCCCGATCACCTTGTCGGCCCCCGCTTCAAGAAACGCCCGCGCATAACCACCCGCGCCGAAAGTCCCGTCCAGCCAGACACCCTTTACAGGCGCCACAGCCCGCAAGAGCGGGCCAAGCAGAACAGGGATATGCGGAGCATCATTACCGGGCGAATTGGCAGCCGCCGCCATCATTGCTCTTCCTTTTTGCCCTTGGCTGCCTTGTCGAGAAAGATCAGCGGATCGAAATCATCGGGCAGCTCGTCCAGCCACGCATCGGTTTTCGCAAGCTCTTCTTCTTCATAGGTTTCGGGCTTCCAGATCTGGAACGTATCGCCCGCTGCGATGAAAAACGCCTCGTTTTCCAAGGCGATCTTGGCGCGCAGCTTGGCCGGCAGCACAAGCCGCCCGGTCTCATCCACAGTGGTGGGGAAACTCTGACCATGAAACATGCGTTGCAACATCCGCCGCTCCATCGAGCCGCGCGGCAGGTCCTCGATCTGCTGATCGACCTCTGCGATGGCTTCCATGGTATAGCATTCAAGGAATTTACGGCGATGATCGCCATAAACGATCACCAGGTTGGGGTTCAGCCCCTCTTTCCATTCAGGGTCGCCCGCCTCAAGCACACGGCGAAACAGGGCCGGGATAGACACCCTGCCCTTCGCATCCACCTTGTGGTGGCTTTCGCCTCTGAACCTGCGGGTCACTGTCCCTGGCCCTCTTCCTATATCAGCGGCCCCTGCGTTCCATTTCCGTTCGAAGGGGCCTTTTAAAGGAAACGGCGGATTGATCTGCTGCCACTGATCAATCCACCGCCCTCGTCCCGCTGTGCGGGGTGTCCAGCTGCGCGCGCCACCTGGGGGGATGTCTGCTCGCCCGCGCGCCGGATCTCTGTGTTGATGAAAGCGAGGTGCCTGTATGAAACCTGACTTAGGAGTTTTTTATGTTCGGGGTCTTTGTAGCGCCCCTGTGTCTCGTCTTCATCGTGATTACAGGGATGACATGGGAATTAATGGTAATCAACTGTTTTTTACGGGCAACCGGCACATCATCTTGTTTTCGAGGCCCCTGAGAAACAACATATAGCAGGAAAAACAGCTCGCCAATCACCTAACCTAGCGGAAGATACGGGATATACACACAAGATGTAGTAAAACCTGGGGCATACAAAAAATTCCCCCAATTTCCCGAAGAATTCCTCGACATGACTGAAACGCAGCCGAAAACCTCGGCAAGCAGACCCGGAATCATCCGAATCAACGGCGATTCACACCAAATCTCGGCAAGTTTTCATGATTTGATTCGAAATTCGGGCGCATGGCCGACGTCGGTCCCATAAAGTCCCGCGCGCTGTCCCATGAAGTCCCATAGGCGCGCCGGGTGCGCCCCTAGCGCACCCCGCCGCCTGCGGCTCTGCTCAGAGTGTGCCGCGCGAAATCATTTCCCGCGCCAGCCTTGCATAGGCATCGGCCATCGTGCCGGCCCCTGCCGCCACGGGGCGGCCCTCGTCGCCCCCCAGCCGTGTTTGCAGATCAATCGGCAACTGCGCCAACAAAGGCACCCCAAGCTTCGCAGCCTCGTCCGCCATGCCGCCATGGCCAAAGATATGTTCCTCATGGCCGCATTTCGGGCAAACATACGTGCTCATATTCTCGATCAGCCCGACAATCGGCACCTTCAGCTTGTTGAGCATGTCGATCCCCTTGCGCGCATCAATCAACGCCACATCCTGCGGCGTGCTCACCATGATCGCACCATCCAGCGTGGTTTTCTGCGCGAGGCTCAGCAACACATCCCCCGTCCCCGGCGGCAGATCGACAATCAAGACATCCAACTCGCCCCAGGACACATCCGAGAGAAACTGCTCCAGCGCCCCGATCAGCATCGGCCCACGCCAGACCACGGCCTGCCCCTCTTCCACCATAAGCCCGATTGACATCATGCGAATGCCAAAGGCCTCGGGCGCATGCAGCTTGCCATCCTCGCCCGCGCGTGCGCGTTCGGCGATCCCCAACATACGCGGCTGGCTCGGCCCATATATATCGGCATCAAGCAACCCCACCTTCTTGCCTTGCCGTGCCAAGGCGACCGCAAGGTTGACCGACACGGTCGATTTGCCCACGCCCCCCTTGCCCGAACCAATCGCGATGATCCGCTTCACACCCGGAATTGCAATCTTGCCCTTCTGCCCGCTCGGATGGCGCCCCACCTTAAGATCAGGCGCCGCCGGCTTTTCTGACGGTCCATGCGCGGTCAGCACGACGCTAACCCCCGCAACTCCATCCAGCAGACTAATAAGGTTTTGCGCGGCGTCACGCACCGGCCCCATCTTTTGCGCTTCTTCCGGTGTGGCCGCTTCGATGACGAACTTGACTTGCCCCTCATCAATCGACAGCGCCTTGACCATCCCGCGCGAGGTCAGCGTTTCGCCGTCGGAAAGCTGGATTCGGCCCAACTCCTCCAATATGCTTTCACGTGTAAGTGCCATAATGTCCGTCTCCAATTTCTGCTTGCAATGACCCTGTTGGTTTTTCAGCAGAGTTCAAGATCTAATGGGTATTGTTAATGCCTATTAGTGTCGCACCCCACCCGCCAAACATCTCACTATATCACGACGACCTTACCTTTATTACGCATCGTAAATACCCGTTTAGATTAAACTTTCCCCAGCGTCACGTATGCAAATGCTGCATGGCAGCATTGCTGTCCTAAGCCTTTTCGCACCTGCAGCATTTGTCTATATGTAGTTCACAAGACAGAAACACGGATCGGGCGGATCGCCCAAAAGGAAGAGACCGATGGCATACGCAGATAGCACAAAGACAATGGCGATGGCAAAAGGCGCAGCCGCCTTCGCTCCGGCGTTTTCGTCCTTGGCCGAGCGTTTCGCCAAATATCGCCTCTACCGCAAGACCTGTGCCGAACTAGCCACCTTGTCATCGCGCGAGATGACAGATCTCGGCCTGTCGCCCTACAACCTGCGCGCCGCCGCCTACGAGGCGGTCTACGGCACGCGCTAAACAGTTTCACGAATCAGGTGCCCCTCTCCTCCTCCCTGGGTCATCTGTTACATGGCGGCGGAACCGCTCCTCCTCCCTAGGTTCCGCCGCCGCAAAATTTGAAGAATGTGCCGGGGTCACCTCCTCCCGATCTCGGCATTGCAAGAGACGGCGGCATCCTCTCCTCCTCCCTGGATGCCGCCGTCACTAACCAAAACGAGATTGTGCCGGGGTCACCTCCTCCCGATTTCGGCATAGTGAATGACGGTGGTTCCCTCTCCTCCTCCCTGGGTGCCACTGTCGCTAAGACCAAAGAATTTGCCGGGGTCACTCCTCCTCCCGATTTCGGCAATTTTTTAACGGCGGCGCCTCTCCTCCCAGAGCGCCGCCGTTTTTTTTGCTCTTTGCGCATCGCGCTGCGAATGCCGGAATCACTTCCACACCGGAGCGGGCCGCCCCAACAAAGGTCTGATTCGAGCCCAAGGCGGCGGATGCGGCGAGGCGCTCGAATGTCGAGGCGCGCAAGCGTGGCTAAAATCTTCAATTCCTGCTTGGTTTTTGATCAGAACGCGTGCCACCGAAGACCTGGCAACCAATCGGCCATTCCACAAATGCACGTGTAAGAGTTGACCTTGGGGTTGCTGTTATGGCCCTAAATAGGTATTCACAAGTCGGATTATCTTTCTTTCCAAGAAACCGATAGCAGCCCACCCATACCGGAGATCAAAATGACAGACCTGAACAGCCGCTACGGCATCACCCCGCCGCATAGCGAGGTGGTCAACGCCGGCCAGCATATTGCACCGTGCAAGACACTCGACATGGGGTGCTCCAATGGCCGCAATGCCCTGCATCTGGGCCAGCTGGGTTTTGATGTCACCGCAGTGGACAACAACACCAATGCCCTTCAAATGCTGCAATCCATTGTCGCGCAAGAAGACATCAACAACATTGATCCACGCGTCTATGATATCAACAAGGCCGAATTGGATGCCGACTACGGATTCATTACCTGTACCGTGACCCTGATGTTTCTTGACCCCGGTCGGGTCGGGGCCGTTCTCGCCGACATGCAAGAACATACCCTGCCCGGCGGCCATAATCTGATCGTTTGTGCGATGGATACCGATGCAAATCCCTGCCCGGTCGGCTTTCCGTTCACCCTGGGTGAGGGTCAGCTCAGCACAATCTATCAGGGCTGGGAAATGCTCAAATACAACGAAGACCTTGGCACCATGCACAACGGGGCACAGCTTCAGTTTGCAACCATGCTGGCGCGCAAATCGGCCTAGGCTTTAACGCCCTCTAATGCGCGCACGCCCGGTTAACCCTTTTTCACCCCGCCTCTGCCCCGCTTCACCGGCAGCCAGAGGGCAGCCGGGTGGCAGCCGCGAGTCACCCCCGCTTTTCGCGCCAAATGCGCCGTTAACACCTGCTTACCAATTGCTTAAAACGGGATGTCGTCTGCGCCGGAGATAAATTTGGCGATCACCTTCTTGGTGCCGGCCTTTTCAAAGGCAATTTCCAACTTGTCACCCTCAATGCTCAGCACCTCACCATAGCCGAACTTCTGGTGAAACACCCGTTCGCCCACCGTATGAGACGACACGGCTTTCAGGTCGATAACCTGATTCCTGCTGTCTTTCGGCTGACTTACCGGGCGATCCTGAATGCGGGTCTGCATCCGCTTCCACCCCGGAGAGTTATATACATTGGCCTCCGCCACTCGGGCATCGATCCCGCCACTTCTGGGTGCCGCCGCACCATATCCCCCGCCATAAAGCCCCGGCGGGGTCAGCACATCGACATGTGCCTCGGGCAATTCATCAATAAACCGCGACGGCATCGCGCTCTGCCACTGCCCAAACACCAACCGGTTGCCCGCAAAACTGATCGTGCAAATCTCCTCAGCCCGCGTAATTCCCACATAAGCCAACCGCCGCTCTTCTTCTAACCCTTTGATTCCACTCTCATCCATCGAGCGTTGCGAAGGGAAAAGCCCGTCTTCCCACCCTGGTAAGAACACCGCGGGAAACTCCAGCCCCTTGGCCGCATGCAGCGTCATGATAGAGACCTTTTCGTCTTCATCCCCGCTCGCATTATCCATGATCAGGCTGACATGCTCCAAAAATCTCCCAAGGTTTTCAAACGCTTCCAACGCCTTGACCAATTCCTTGAGGTTCTCCAGCCGCCCCGGCGCTTCCGGCGTCTTGTCGTTCTGCCAATGCCCCGTATAGCCCGACTCGTCCAAGATAATCTCGGCCAACTCGACATGAGAAAGCTCCGGGCTGCCCGCCATCCGACCCCAACGGTCCAACCCTTCGATCAACCGCCCAAGCTCGATCGCGCCCTTACCACCCAACCCCTTGGTTTCAAGCAATATTCGCGCGCCTTCGACCAGCGAGACACCATTGCTGCGCGCCGCCGCTTGGATCTTCTTTTGCGCCACATCGCCCAAGCCCCGTTTGGGCGTATTGACGATCCTCTCAAACGCCAGATCATCATCCGGCGACACCACCAGCCGGAAATAGGCCATCGCATCGCGGATCTCCATGCGCTCGTAAAACCGCGGCCCGCCGATCACGCGATAAGGCAGACCAATCGTCAGAAACCGATCCTCAAACGCCCGCATCTGGTGCGATGCACGCACCAGAATCGCCATTTCATCCAATGAAATCTTGCGCATACCGCGCGCGCCGCCCTGCATCGCCTCGATCTCCTCGCCGATCCAGCGCGCTTCTTCCTCGCCGTCCCAATGCCCGATCAGCCGCACCTTCTCACCGTCTTCGGCCTCGGTCCAAAGCTCCTTGCCCAGCCGGTTCTCATTGCCCCGGATCACCCCTGCAGCCGCCGCAAGGATATGCGGGGTTGAGCGGTAATTCTGCTCCAACCGCACCACCTTGGCGCCCGGAAAATCCTTTTCAAACCGCAGGATATTACCCACCTCGGCGCCGCGCCAACCATAGATCGACTGATCGTCATCGCCCACGCAACAGATATTCTTATGCTTGCCCGCCAACAGCCTCAGCCATAAATACTGCGCCACGTTTGTATCTTGGTATTCGTCCACCAGAACATAACGAAACCAGCCCTGGTACTGCGCCAGAACATCCGGGTGTTTCTGAAAAATAGTCACCACAAGCAGCAGCAGATCACCGAAATCAACCGCGTTCAGCTCGCGCAGCCGCACCTGGTATTGCGCATAAAGCTCGGTGCCGCGATTGTTATACGCCCCCGCCTCGCTCCCTGGCACCGTTTCGGGTGTCCATGCGCGGTTCTTCCAATTGTCGATGATCCCCGCCAGCATCCGCGCGGGCCAGCGTTTATCGTCAATGTTGCTCGCGCTAACCAGTTGTTTCAAAAGCCGAAGCTGATCGTCCGTGTCCAAAATGGTAAAGTTCGACTTCAACCCCACCAACTCGGCATGACGACGCAAAAGCTTGACACAAATCGCATGAAATGTGCCCAGCCATGGCATCCCCTCAACCGGCTGGCCCAGCATCCGCGCCACCCGCTCTTTCATTTCGCGCGCGGCCTTGTTGGTAAAGGTCACCGCCAGTATTTCGTTGGGCCGTGCGCGGCCAGTGTTCAGCAGATGCACGATCCGCGTGGTTAACGCCTTGGTCTTGCCGGTCCCGGCCCCGGCCAGCATCAATACCGGCCCGTCCAACGCCTCGACCGCATCGCGCTGCGCCGGGTTCAACTCGTCAAGATATGGCCTCGGACGCGCCGCCATCGCGCGCGCCGAAAGCGATGCCCCTTCAAAGGCTTCGGATTCGTCAAAACTGCTCATGCCCGGCAAGATAGCGCGCCTGCGCGGCGGGCGAAAGTCTTTGTTCGCCCTCTGTTCCCTCTTGCGTGCGTTTTGCCAACAGATAGCCTGACGCCATGATTCAAGTCTTGATCCTCGCGACGCTTGCCGGAGGCATGATCCCTCTCGGAGCACTTCTGGCACGCCGCGAAAACCTGCAACCTAACTGGCTGGAGGAAGAGTTTCGCCATGCGGTGATCGCCTTTGGTGCCGGCGCGCTTCTGGCCGCTGTTGCCTTCGTTCTCATTCCCGATGGTTCTGCCAAGGTCGCACCGTGGAGCGCGCCGCTCTGGCTCATGGCTGGTGGTCTTGCAATGGCGGGCCTGAACGGGTTGATCGCGCGACGGGGCCACTCTTCGGGTCAATTCATCGCCATGCTCACCGATTTCTTGCCTGAAATCATGGCCTTGGGCGCGCTTTATACGGTCGATAGCGGCGCCACCCTGCTGCTTGCCGCGCTGATCGGTCTGCAAAACCTGCCCGAAGGGTTCAACGCTTATCGTGAAAGAACCAGCCGAAACAAGGCGTCCGGCCCCCGGGTTTTGCGTGAATTCGTCGCCCTTGCCGCGCTTGGGCCGATCGGCGCCGTATTGGGCTACGTGTTTCTCGCCGATCATCCTGCCACGCTGGGCGCAATGATGCTTCTGGCAGCGGGTGCAATTCTCTACCTGATGTTCGAAGACATCGCGCCACAGGTCAAATTGCAAAAGGCATGGCTGCCCGCACTTGGCGCGGTCGCAGGCATGGCACTCGGACTGGCGGGGGATCTGATACTTGGTTGACCTGCACGCAAAATACCCTGGATTCTCGGATCTGAAATCCCGCGCCCGCCGCCGCATCCCGCATTTCGTCTTCGAATATCTTGATAGCGGCACGGGCAGCGAAGCCACCCTCCGGCGCAACCGCCAAATGCTCGACCAGGTCCGCTTCATGCCTCAGATCCTGCGCGGCCCAATGACCCCTGCGCTTTGCGTCAAGCTTTTCGGCTCCGATCTGCCCCTGCCCTTCGGTATCGCCCCCGTGGGCATGTCCGGGCTGATCTGGCCCAATGCCGAATACCTTCTGGCCAACGCGGCCGCGCGCCTCGACATTCCCTATTGCCTCTCTACCGTGGCGGCGCAGACCCCCGAACATGTCGCGCCGGTCCTGGGAAATCACGGCTGGTTTCAACTCTACCCGCCAAAAGACCCCGAGATCCTGCGCGACATCCTCAAACGCGCCAAAACCGCCGGGTTCAAGACAGTTGCCCTCACCGTCGACGTGCCGGTCGCCTCGCGGCGCGAACGCCAGACCCGCTCGGGGCTGACCCATCCACCCCGCACCACGCCGCGCATCCTCTGGCAGATCGCCCAGCGCCCCGCTTGGGCCATGGCAATGCGCCCGCACGGTATGCCGCGCCTGCGCACCATCGAAAGCTATATCGACGATCACGGCGCCTTGCCCTCGACCGAACACATCGGCTACCTGCTGCGCACCTCCCCCGATCTCGACTATGTCCGCGCCGTGCGCGACCTGTGGGATGGTCCCTTGCTGCTCAAAGGCGTGATGAACCCTGCCGAAGCCAAAGGGCTGGAAAACCAAGGGATCGACGGCATCTGGCTCTCCAACCATGCCGGGCGGCAATTTGATGGCGCGCCCAGCACAATAGAAATGCTGCCCGCCATGCGCGCCGCGACCAACCTGCCGATCATTTTCGACAGCGGCGTCGAAGGCGGGCTCGACATCCTGCGCGCCCTCGCCCTCGGGGCTGATTTCGTGATGTTGGGGCGTGCCTGGCATTTTGCCCTCGCCGCTCTTGGCGCGCGCGGCCCCGATCATCTGGCCGACATGCTGCGCCGCGACCTAGAAGCCAACATGGGCCAGATCGGCATCGAGCATTTCGCCGATCTTTCCACCCGGCTCGACCCTCTGGCGGCCCCCTTTCGGCGTTAAGCTGCGAAGACATAGCTGCCGCCTTCCGCTGTCGGCCTCCCTTACGTCGCGAATAAAAACTGCGTCACTTACCTCTCAAAGGAAAGAAAAGTTCGCGCGGATGCAATTGGAGCGAAAATGTCGATAATTTTTGTCACTCAGACACAGCAACGCTTGCGCTGCGATGCGGCATCGCGCTAGCAAATCGCGCAAGCCACAGCGGAATACCGAACAACCCAAGGGATACCCGATGCCAGACTTCAAGAAAATCCTCATCGCCAACCGGGGCGAAATCGCCATCCGCGTGATGCGCGCCGCCAACGAGATGGGCAAGCGCACCGTCGCGGTCTATGCCGAAGAGGACAAGCTCTGCCTGCATCGTTTCAAAGCGGATGAAGCCTACCGAATCGGCGAAGGACTCGGGCCCGTCGCGGCATACCTCTGCATTGACGACATCATCCGCGTAGCCAAGGATTGCGGCGCCGATGCGATCCATCCGGGCTATGGCCTGCTCAGCGAAAACCCCGATTTTGTTGATGCCTGCGACGCCGCCGGAATCGCCTTCATCGGCCCCAAGGCCAGCACCATGCGCGCGCTCGGCGACAAGGCCAGCGCGCGGCGCGTCGCAATCGAAGCCGGTGTCCCCGTCATCCCCGCCACCGAGGTTTTGGGCGATGACATGACCGACACGCGCAAACAGGCCTCGGAAGTCGGCTATCCCTTGATGCTCAAGGCCTCCTGGGGCGGCGGCGGGCGCGGCATGCGCCCGATTCAGTCGGAAAGCGAGTTGGAAGAAAAGGTGCTCGAAGGACGCCGCGAAGCCGAAGCCGCCTTTGGCAATGGCGAAGGGTATCTCGAAAAGATGATCACCCGTGCGCGCCATGTCGAGGTGCAGATACTGGGCGACAAGCACGGCGGCATGTATCACCTGTTTGAGCGCGATTGCTCGGTTCAGCGGCGCAACCAAAAGGTGGTCGAACGCGCCCCCGCCCCCTACCTCACCGACCTGCAGCGCGCCGAGATTTGCGAACTCGGATACAAGATCTGCAAACACGTCAATTACGAATGCGCCGGCACAGTCGAATTCCTTATGGATATGGACACCAGCCAATTCTACTTCATCGAAGTAAACCCGCGCGTGCAGGTCGAACATACCGTCACCGAAGAGGTCACCGGCATCGACATCGTGCGCGCCCAGATCCTCATCGCCGAGGGCAAGACCATCGCCCAGGCCACCGGCAAACCTGATCAGGACCATGTCACCCTCAATGGCCACGCCCTGCAATGCCGCGTCACGACCGAAGACCCGCAGAACAACTTCATCCCCGACTATGGCCGCATCACCGCTTATCGCTCGGCCACGGGCATGGGCATCCGGCTCGATGGCGGCACCGCCTACGCGGGCGGCATCATCACACGCTATTATGACAGCCTTCTGACCAAGATCACCGCTTGGGCGCCGACCCCTGAAATGGCCATCGCCCGGATGGACCGCGCCCTGCGCGAATTCCGCATTCGTGGCGTTTCCACCAACATCGCCTTTGTTGAAAACCTGCTCAAACACCCGTCGTTCGTAAACAACGATTACACAACCAGTTTCATCGACGAAACGCCTGCCCTCTTTCAGTTCAAGAAGCGCCGCGACCGCGGCACCAAGGTGCTGACCTACATTGCCGACATCTCGGTTAACGGTCACCCCGAAACCCAAGATCGCCCCAAACCGCCCGCCGACCTGAAAGAGCCTCGTCCGCCCAAGCTGCGAACAGACCGCCCGCCATCCGGCGCCAAGAACCTGCTCGTTGAAAAAGGCCCCAAGGCCGTGGCCGACTGGATGAAGGCCCAGAAACAGCTTCTGATCACCGACACCACCATGCGTGACGGCCACCAATCGCTTCTGGCCACGCGGATGCGCTCGATCGACATGATCAAGGTCGCGCCCGCCTACGCCGCCAACCTGCCCGGCCTGTTCTCGGTCGAATGCTGGGGCGGAGCCACTTTCGATGTGGCCTATCGCTTCTTGCAGGAATGCCCTTGGCAGCGCCTGCGCGATCTGCGCGCGGCCATGCCCAATACGCTCACTCAAATGCTGCTGCGCGCCTCCAACGGCGTCGGCTACACCAACTACCCCGACAACGTGGTGCAGGAATTCGTGCGGCAAGCGGCTGAAACCGGCATCGACATCTTCCGCGTCTTTGACAGCCTCAACTGGGTTGAAAACATGCGCGTCGCCATGGACGCCGTGATCGAAAGCGGCAAGATCTGCGAAGGCACGATCTGCTATACTGGCGATATCCTCGACCCCGACCGCGCCAAATACGACCTGAAATACTATGTCGGCATGGCCAAGGATCTCGAAGCCGCCGGCGCGCATGTGCTTGGCCTCAAGGACATGGCTGGCCTTTTGAAACCCGCCGCCGCGCGCGTACTGATCAAGGCGCTCAAGGACGAAACCGGCCTGCCGATTCACTTCCACACCCATGACACCTCGGGCGTCGCCGGGGCGACCATTATCGCCGCCGCCGATGCAGGCGTCGACGCCGCCGATCTGGCGATGGATGCGTTTTCGGGCGGCACCTCGCAGGCGTGCCTCGGTTCCATCGTCGAAGCCCTCGACAATACCGAGCGCGACACCGGGCTCGACATCTCCGCAATTCGCGAGATTTCCAACTATTGGGGGCAGGTCCGCACCCAATACGCCGCGTTTGAATCCGGCCTCATGGCCCCCGCCTCCGAGGTCTACCTGCACGAAATGCCCGGCGGTCAGTTCACCAACCTCAAGGCCCAGGCCCGCTCGCTCGGGCTTGAAGAGCGCTGGCCCGAAGTGGCGCAGGCCTACGCCGATGTGAACCATATGTTCGGCGACATCGTAAAGGTCACGCCCAGCTCAAAAGTGGTTGGCGACATGGCCTTGATGATGATCTCCCAAGGCCTCTCCCGCGCCGATGTGGAAGACCCCGAAACCGATGTCGCCTTCCCCGACTCGGTAATCGACATGATGCGCGGCAATCTTGGTCAGCCTCCCGGCGGCTTCCCCGACACGATCGTCAAGAAGGTGTTGAAAGACGAAGCCCCAAACACCGAACGCCCCGGCAAACATCTCGCCCCGGTCGATCTGGAAAAAACCCGCGAAGATCTGTCAAAGGAGCTCGAAGGCTTCAAGTTCGACAACGAAGACCTCAACGGATACCTGATGTATCCCAAGGTCTTCCTCGATTACATGGGCCGTCATCGCACCTATGGCCCGGTGCGCACACTGCCCACCAAGACGTTCTTTTACGGCATGGAACCGGGCGACGAGATCTCGACCGAGATCGACCCCGGCAAGACGCTTGAAATCCGCTGCCAGGCGATCAGCGAAACCAACGAAGACGGCGAAGTGAAGGTGTTCTTTGAACTCAACGGTCAGCCCCGGGTGATCCGCGTGCCCAACCGCCTGGTGAAATCCCAGACCGCCCAACGCCCCAAGGCGATCGAGGGCGACCCCAGCCATATCGGCGCGCCAATGCCCGGCGTGGTCGCTTCGGTCGTGGTCAGCGCCGGTCAACAGGTGCGCGAAGGCGACATGCTGCTCACGATTGAGGCGATGAAGATGGAAACCGGCATCCACGCCGAACGCGACGCCACGGTCAAAGCCGTGCACGTCCAACCCGGCACGCAAATTGACGCCAAGGATCTGCTGATCGAGTTCGAATAAAGCGTCCCGCGCCCAAAACCTGAAACACGGGTTTTGGGCGTCACGCGCGGAACCTATCTGCTGCACGGCGCTCCGCCCCATCCCTGACGTCAGGTTAAGGCGGAACGCTTTAACATCCCCGCGACGTCACGCTTTGCAAACACCCGGCCAATCGTCAGACTGGCCGGGTATTTCATATTCCGGAGAGGTCTCATGTCACTTGCCGTCACAACCCTTTATGCTGGCTTGCTCGGGCTGTTCTACCTTGGCCTCAGCTCTTGGGTCGTGGTGCAGCGCGGCCGCCGCAAGGTAATGTCCGGTGACAAGGGCGACCCGATCATGGCCAACGCCATGCGCACACACGCCAATTTTGTCGAATACGTTCCCATGCTGCTGATCCTCATGGGTTTGGCCGAGGTGAACGGCCTGGGGTCCACTTGGCTGCACGTCAGCGGGCTCACCTTGCTGGTTGCACGAGGTTTGCACGCTTTCGGCATGGGGCGTCTGCCCCATTGGTCCCCGGGCCGGGGTGGCGGCGCAACGCTGACCTTTGTCTTGCTGTTGGCCCTGTCGATTGCCAATCTGGTGCTGGTCTTGATCTGACCAAAGGCCCGCGTGAGGGGGCCGCTGGCCCGATGGGCGGGTCATAAGATGAAAATCTTTCACTTTGGCGCGTTTTTCCCCTTGCAGCCCCGGGCCAGATTTCATATCTCCGCCTCACTCAAGGATGCGGGCGTAGCTCAGGGGTAGAGCATAACCTTGCCAAGGTTAGGGTCGAGAGTTCGAATCTCTTCGCCCGCTCCAAATTAACCGAATACCCACGGTTAGCGAGACAGGGCCGCCTCCGGGCGGCCTTTCTGTTTCTGACGCTGGGATAGCGACGGGGCAACAGATTGCCACCCGCCCGGGCTTGCCCGACCTGCCCAAAGCAAGTAAGAACGAATTAGGAACATTCATGCAACGTCGAGTCGCCTGTTGATCTAGGCGACCACAACGCGTTGTATGTGCGAAAAGAGGGCGGGCAACATGCTGACATCCGTAGAACTTTGCGCCGGTGCCGGCGGTCAGGCCCTCGGGCTGGAAAAAGCCGGATTCGCCCACACCGCGCTGGTCGAGATCGACAAACACTGCTGCAACACGCTGCGCCACAATCGCCCCGAATGGAATGTCCTCGAAGAAGACATGCGACTCTTCAAGGAGCGCGCCGCTGATTACAAGGGCATGGACCTGTTGGCCGGTGGCCTACCTTGCCCGCCCTTTTCCGTCGCCGGCAAACAGCTGGGCGAGCAGGACGAACGCAACCTGTTCAACGATGCCATCGACATTGTAGATGCCGCCCGCCCCCGCGCCGTGATGATTGAAAACGTGCGCGGATTTCTCGACGCTGTATTCCACGACTATCGCGAACGGCTGAAAAAGCAGCTCGACAAGCTGGGCTACAAGACCGATTGGCGGCTTCTCAATGCATCAGATTATGGCGTGCCGCAACTGCGCCCGCGCGTGGTGATTGTGGCGGTTCAAAAGGAGCGTGCAGACTTCTTTGACTGGCCAGAGCCCAATCCGCACAACCCGCCCACCGTTGGCGAAACCCTGCGCGATCTCATGGCCGCGCGCGGCTGGCGCGGTGCCGACGACTGGGCTGCAAAGGCCGACGAAATTGCCCCGACCATCGTGGGCGGCTCCAAGAAACACGGCGGCCCCGATCTTGGCCCCACCCGTGCGCGCGCCGCATGGGCCACGCTGGGTGTCGAAGGGCGCACCATTGCGCCCGAAGCCCCCGACCCCTCGCACATCGGCATGCCGCGCCTGACGGTGCCAATGGTGGCTCGCATCCAAGGCTTCCCGGACGACTGGCATTTTACAGGCGCCAAGACCAACGCCTATCGGCAGGTCGGCAACGCCTTTCCGCCCCCCGTCGCTCAGGCCGTATCGGCGCAGATCGCCAAAGCTCTGCGCAAGCGGGTGCTGCGCGCCGTCAACGGCTGAACTTCCCAAGCCCTCCCACTTGTGACAGCTTGCCGGTAAACAACGGTTTCACAGGGCTGCGGGCAATTTGAAGAAAACCATTCCAGATAGCATGGTCATCGCGGGCCACCGCGATCACACCCTGCTGAGCGCAATCGGCGATGAAATCACTCGGCGCGCTGGCGGGGGTGCGGCTTTGGCGACCAGGTTCTCCGCCATGCTGCGCCAATGCGTTGACGACGTGATCATGACCCCGAAAACCGGGCGGCGCTCCTATGACGAACTGGAAAAAACCGAAAAAACCTACATCGGCACCCGCGTCGAAATTGAACTACGCGCCATGCTGCGCCTGCCCAAAGGCAAGCTCGATACCGTCATTCTCGGACACGATGTGGACATCAAGAACACCATGGGCAGCAACTGGATGATTCCGACCGAGGCCATCGACCACCCCTGCATTCTGGTGGCCGCCGACGAAGTGCGGGCAAAATGCTATCTCGGCCTGATCGTGGCGCGCCCCCAATACCTGACCCTCGGCCAGAACAAGGATTCCAAGAAAAGCGTCTCGGCGTCGGGATTCGCCAACATACTTTGGCTGTTGCGTGACCACCCCTACCCGCCGAATTTCTGGCGCACCGTGCCGGCCGATGTAATCGCGCGTATTTTCGCGGGGCAATCCGGCAATCATCGTATGGCCAATCTGTTCCGCGAGGTTCAACGCCAACCCATCACCCGCGACGTGGTCGAAGCCGTGGCGCAACAGCAAGACTTCATGCGGCGCATCCGATCCGACAAAGGCAAAGGCACGCGCGACCACTTGGCGCGCGAAGGCATCCTGCTGTTGTCCGGCCACTACGACGCACCTTTGATCGCGGCCCTGGGCCTGCCCGCCTGCTCGGGTAGCGAATTCGTGTCCTACCAGCCGCTCACACAAACCCAAGCCGACCTGGCCGCGGCGCATGGTATCGCCCTGAATTGGCCACCGACGAAGTAACCTCAGATCATGGAAACCAGATGATCGGGTTCGGGCGGCCCCCTGCCTGCGCATGGCAATGCCGCGCCGCCTCTTCCCCGAAACACCTACCGCTGCCTGACACTACGCTCCATCAAGCGTTGATACAGCGCAGGAGAAAGCCGGTTTACCAATGACGCAATCCGCGCCATGCGCCCCACAGGTATGAAATCACGCTCTCTCTCAACCCCGCGCAGGATCACCTCCGCCGCCGCTTGGGGTGACATCACGTCGATTCCATCGCTTGCCGATCCGGGGCGCGAGGTTCCATCGGCCTGCTCATCCGCCCTGCCGATATTGGTCGCCACAAAGCTTGGGGCCGCAATCAGGCACCTGACGCCAAACGCCTTTTCTTCCGAGCGCAGCGATTTCATAAACCCTTCCAGCGCGTGTTTGCTCGCCGCATAGGCGGTCCTGTGAATCAGCGGCGAAAAACCCGCAACCGACGACATCACCAGATGAATACCGCGCGCCGCCCGCACATCCTCCAAAAGTTCACGCGCCATGTTGGTGGCCGCGAAATAGTTGATTTCAAAAACCTTTCGATGCGCCGCCTCCGACAGCGCGTCAAACGCCCCAACCTGCGTGATCCCGGCATTGTAAATCACCAGATCAATCGACGCACAGTCTTTGCGCAGCCCGTCACAAACCGCCCGCATCGCCGCCCCATCGCACAGATCGCAGGCCAGAACCTTGCGCTCTGCCATGGGTTCCAATGCCTCCAACGCTTGCCCCGGCAGATCAATCAGAACCGTGCGCCAGCCGCGTGCGCGCAATCCCGCGTCAAGCGCCAATCCCATCCCCCCGGCCCCGCCAGTGATCACCGCCGTCTTGCTCACAGCCCCGCCGCCTTGCGCCAGAGATCAAACACTTCGGCGCTGCTCAACTCCGGCACATAGCCAAACTCGCCCTTCAGCGCCGTGTTATCCAACACCGGGCGATATTGCAAAAAGCGCACCTGCTCCGGCCCATATCGCGACAAGCGCAAAGGTTTCGCGACCCCAAGCCCCAGCTTCACGGCCCAGACCGGCAACCGCAAAACCGGTTTGCCCAGCGCCTTGGCCAGATCATCAACCCCCAACGCGCCATCGCCCGCCACGTTGAAAATCCCCGCCGGACCATCGCCCGCCGCACGCCGCAGGATACGCGCCAGATCACGCGTCCAGATGAACACGAACGGGCTGTCGCTGCCTCTCAGCGCCAACAGGCGCGGCTTGTGAAACAGCGCCGTGATCTGGTTCTCCAACCCTTCGCCCAACACCGTCCCGACCCGCAAGACCACCTGCTCCAGCGCCGGATGCGCCACACGCGCCTCGGTCAGCATCTCCTCGACCTGCCGCTTGTGATCGGAATAGGCGAACTCGACATTGCCGCGCACCGGGTCGCTTTCGCGCAGCGGCACCGGGTTGTCGGCGTGATAGCCATAAGCCGCCCCCGACGAGGTCACCACCAACCGCCGCACGCCATGCATTACACAGGCGTCAATCACATTGCGTGACCCCACAACATCGACCGAATGGGCAAATTCGCGTGTCGTCGGCGACACAATCGAGGCCAGATGCACCACCACTTCGGGCCGCACCTCACCGATCACCCGGTCAACATCCCCGCCGCGCACGTCCATCACCAAGAACCGAACGCCCTCGGGCAGCATGCGTGGTTCCTGCACATCCGTCGCAATCACGTCCCAGTCACTCGCGGCAAGTTCACCAAGCAGTGCCGTGCCCACTGCCCCGGCGGCTCCTGTCACCAATACACGCCTCATTGCGCAGCCACCGTGCGCGACATGATCCGCGCCAATGCAATGCCCGAGATTGCGTGCCAGATGCCCCAGAACGCGGCCACCACGGCCATCCCGCCAAGCCCGCCAAAGAACCCGAAAATCAGGATCAGCCCAAGACCGGAATTCTGAATCCCCGTTTCAATCGTCACCGAACGGCGATCAAATTCCGACAGCCCCACAAGGCTGGCAATGCCATACCCCCCGGCCAGCGCCAGCGCATTATGCAAGAACACAAGCAGTGCAACATGATGCGCATACCCAAGGAAAAACGCCCAATTCGCCTGTAATGCCAACACGATGAAGGCGACGAATATCACCAATGAGAGTTTCTGCATCAGCGCCCTGAGCCGCATCGCCAGAAACCTACGCCGTTCATTGAGAACAATGCCCGCCAATAGCGGCAACAGCAGCATCAGGATCACCGTAATCGCCACCTGCACCGGATCAATCTTGATCGCCTGCAAAATCTCGCGCGACGGGCCATAGAGGTTCCCCCAGAACGCAATATTAAGCGGTGTCAGCACAATCGCCCCCACCGTGGTAAACGCCGTCAACGACACTGACAGCGCGGTATTCCCCCCGGCGCGATGGGTAATATAGTTTGAGATATTGCCCCCCGGACAAGCCGCCACAAGGATCAGCCCCAGCGCAATCGAGGCCTGCGGCTGCATCACCATCACCAACCCAAAGGTCAGCGCCGGCAGCAGCAGAAATTGCGAGATGATCCCGGTCAAAAGCGGCTTTGGCGCTTTCATCAACCGTCCGAAATCTGCAATCCGCAGATCCAGCGCGACCGAAAACATCACAATCGCCAGAACCCCGTTCAACGCCATCAGGCTCGCCGGGCTGAAGTTCAGCGCAACCGTGTCGATATCGTTCATGCCGCCCCCCGTGACAGCGCCTTGATCCAGCCGGTGACGGCGTTGCGATAGGTCGCCTTGTCAACGTAATAGGCCATGCGCGCCACGTTAAGATAATTCATCCCACCCGTTGCACGATCAAACCCGCGCGCCTTCTCCTCCTTGATCTGGCGCGCCGCCGCATTCCCGGCTTTCAATCCGCTAATGTAACGCGCCACCATTTCCGCCTGCTCATGACGCCCCTGCCATCCCAGCCCCGACGCCTCGACCATCCCCAGAACGAACAGATCATCGCGCTCGGGGTGCATGGCGTTGAGATAAAGATGCGGCGCATCGCCCTGCCAATTCAGCAACGCCTTGTCGATGAACGGATAGTGCAGCAGATACCCCGTCGCCGTCAGGATCATGTCATACTCACCGCTGCTCCCATCGGTGAAATGCACCACGTTCCCGTCAAGGCGCGCGATATCGGGCCGCACCTTCAGATCCCCATGCCCGGCATGAAACAGGATCAGCGAATTGACCACCGGGTGGCTCTCGTAAAGCGCGTAATCGGGCTTGGGGAAGCCATATTTCTGCGGGTCGCCGACGAACCATTTCAGGATCATCCCATCAACCCGACGCTTGAGCCACATCGGCAGCTTGATCGCCCCGCCCATCGTGTCCGCCGGTTTGCCAAACACGTATTTCGGCACAAAATAATAGCCGCGCCGCATCGACAAATCACAGCTTTCCCCGTGGTGAATCGCATCCACCGCGATGTCGCAGCCGGAATTGCCCGCCCCCACGATCAACACCCGCTTGCCGTCAAACTGCCGCGCGCTGCGATACTGCGAGGCATGGATCAACTCACCGGTGAATTCGCCCTCAAACTCGGGAATATTCGGCTCTGAAAGCGTGCCATTGGCGATCATGACCCCGGCAAATTCGCCGCTTTGCTCATGCCCTTCGCCGTCTCGCCAACGCACCACCCAGCCTTCGCCATCCGCCCCCTTTGGCTCGGCGCTCAACACCTCGCAACCAAACGCATAGTCACGATAGATATCAAACCGCTCGGCAAATTCCTGAAAGTAACGCTTCATTTCCCGGTGCGAGGGGTATTCCGCCACCTCTTCACGCATCGGAAAATCGTCAAACTCGGTCATCTTCTTTGACGAAATCAGATGCGCGCTTTCATACATTGTCGACCGCGGCGCATCGATATCCCACAGGCCCCCGACATCGGAATGCAGCTCAAACCCCTGAAACGCAATCCCCTGCTCACGCAGCACCTTGGCCATGGCCAACCCCATCGGCCCCGCCCCGATCAACGCGAATTTCTCCACACCCCCCTCGGCGGGCGCCCCCCTCAACGACTCCGGCATATTTCCACCCTGTTCTTCCGTCTCCCGTTACAATTAGATTGAACGAGCGTTCAAAATAAGGCAAGCTCTTTTGTGAAGATGTTAAACACCAAGCAAAAACAACGCCAACGCGCCCCCAGCAAACGCTCGCTTGAAACCCGCGCGCGCATTCTTGATGCGGCCGAGGCGGTGTTTTCCGAACATGGATTCGATGGTGCTTCGATTCGCGACATTGCCGCACGCGCCGGAGTGCAAACCGCGCTGGTAAACCACCATGGCGGCAGCAAGGATGAGCTTTTCTTTACCGTGGTTGCACGGCGCGCCGAACCGCTCTCACACCTGCGTGTCAATGCCCTCGCAGCACGCGAGGAACTCGGCCCGCTCGATCTGCGCTCGGTGCTTGCCTGCTTTCTTGAACCCTTCCTGCACCAGGTTTTTGAGGGTGGAGCCCATTGGCGCGCCTATGGCCGTCTGATCGCCCATGTCTCCACCGACGAGCGCTGGCGCGAGATTGCCGCACGCTGCTTTGACCCAACGGTCGAGATTTTCATCACCGAAATCCGCCGCCTCCTGCCCAACGCCTCGCGTTCTCAGATCGGCGCATGTTTCGTCTTCATGGTCTCGTCCATGCTCTCGATCTGCGCCTCGCTCGGGCGCATCGAAACACTTGGAAGAGATCAGGAGGGAATTTCAGACGGCAACGCCACCCCGACGCAAATGATCGAAACCCTGCTCGATTTCTGCGAGGCGGGATTTCTGGCGATTTCCCCACTCAAGGCCTGAGACCACCCACTGCCTCTCGCCCATCCCGCAGCAGGCGCAACACTCAGAACGCGTTAAACGTCAGCGTCGTCAGCGAGCGTTCGATGCCGGGGATGTCCAGCAGACTATCGTTGATAAACTTCCCGACATCCTGATCTGCGGGGATATAAAGCTTGAGGATCAGGTCATATTCCCCGCTGGTCGAAAACAGCTCGGAATGAATTTCGCGCAGCACGATTTCTTCGGCCACCTTATAGGTCGTGCCCGGTTTGCAGCGCAGTTGCACGAAGACACATGTCGACATTTTCATCGCCCCTTCTGGATCGCCGCAAGCTGGCATGAACCCGCCAGAGGTTCAAGCGGCCTCGTCAATTTCCGCCCCCTGAAACTGCCTCAACCTCTGCCGTCACCACCGGCCGGCGCCCCGGCCCCGTCACATCATCCAAAACCATCTGGTTGAGCGCGCACCACGTCGCATAATTGGCCCAACCCGCATGCCCTCTAATCGCCGTATCCAGCGCGCGGGTATTCCAAAACGGGCTGGTCCCCGGCGACACGCTCAAGGCCCCCAGATTACCTTTCAGGTTCATCCCCTGACGCCACTGAATACGCGCCTTGTTCAATGGTCCACCAATATTGGGCAATTCCTGTTTGCGCGACCCATCCCCAAGATAGCTGGTATCCCAATTGGCAATCGTGCCGTTTTGCGACCACATCTCGCGCGTCTCGCGCAGCCAGCCATCGGCAGGCGCGCACCATGACGCCTCGGGGTTTGAGGTATTGCGATAACGCGAAAGATAACGCGTGTTCTTGCCTACCGCCCCCTCCAGAACGGCCACCTCATGCGACGTTCCCGCCGCTTCACCCCGCAGCACCAACTGGCTGGCATAATCCGGCGTATAATGCCCGATGGCCACCACCCTTTCGCGCGCCTGCTGGCCCTCTATCTTGCGCGCAAAGGGAAAAATTTCACCCGTCGCCAGATCATGTTCAACGTCCCGGTCCTTGGCCTTCAACGTCCCCCAGTTCCCTGCTGATGTCAGAGAAACATAAATCGGACGCTGTTCCTTGGGGTAAAGTCGATACCACCGCGCCAATTCCGCGCGCTCAGGACATTCACCAGCCTCGCCCCCCGGTTGCCAACAGGTCAGCCGATTGCTGTCCTTCAACCCGGCACGCGCCCGCTCGGCCCGCTGAATTCCAAGCCACGCCCCCGCCTCTGCCGCCGGGTTGAGCAGCACCACCAGATCGCCCACCAGCGGCGTCATCCTTTGCCCCGGCACATGGCGCTTCACCTTGGCCTCTGCCTGCACGCGCAGCATCTCGGCCAGCATGTTGCCGCCCATCGAGTGCCCGAAAATCAGAAACTTGTCCGCCGCCGCATTGCCGGGGCGCAACCACAACTCGCCCTGCAACTCACGCAACACCATCCGCAAGGGCGATTTGAAATTCTTCGGCACCGTGCCTTGGCAATTGCCCCGTCCGCCCCCCAACCGACAACTCACATCCCACCGGTTCCAGAAGGTCAGCGCCGGCCCGATACTCTCCAACCCTGTCGGCGCGCCCTGGTCCGGGTTTTCATCCGACGGCCCTTCTTTCACCCGCTGCCCGTTCCAGCCGATAAACACGCCGGTAACTGCCGCATTGCAATAGCTGCCATCCGCCACACAACGCGTGTTCAACGCCGCGCGCGAATAGGCCAGCATCCGGCGAAACTTGCGCACATCCCCATCGCGCAGCTCGGCATTGTGACGCCATCCGTGCACATAGGCGACCACGTAATTCTGCACGCCTGCCTTATCCTGACGATCCAGATGCGCCTTCACCGCCTGCAACTGCCAGGGTAGATCCAGCGATCCATCATCCGCCAACTCGACAAACGCCAGATCGTATTCATCGCTGCGCTGCAACGCCCGCTCATTGACATCTGCCAGCGCCACCCAATCCTCATCCGGCATCGCCAGATCCGAAACCGTCACCACCACCGCCTCGCCCTCGCCCGCCTCCGCCCGCGCCTGCGCAATCGCCGCCACCAGTTCCGCACGCTTGGCCCGTGCCTCTGCCGCACCCGGCATCAAATGTCGCTGCATGGCACAACGCCGCTTTTCCTCTTTTCCAAGCTCCTGATTGCCCGCCTGCAAATCATGCGGCTCTGCGCAAACCGGCTCACTTAACAAGGTCTTGCGAAATGGCCCCTTGGCCGTCGCACAGGCGCTCAATCCCGCCAAAACCGCCATGACCACACCCAAACGCAGCGCAAAAACCGACATCGCAAACAACCTTTTCTTGTGTAATCGCGAAACGATACACCCGAATCGTCACTACGCAAAATGTCACGCCCGCGCAAAAACCCATGCCATTGCGCATGCAACCGCTTCCAACCCGCCGGGCGCGCTCCTATAACGGCCCCGCATTACCTTGAACCATGGGAACAGCCTTATGCGCAGCGCCAGCGTCACCCGCAAAACTGCGGAAACCGAAATCAGCGTCGAAATCGCGCTCGATGGCAGCGGAGCTTACGACAACCAGACCGGTGTCGGCTTCTTTGATCATATGCTTGACCAACTTGCCCGCCATTCGCTGATCGACATGAAAATCCGCTGCACCGGTGACTTGCACATCGACGATCACCATACGGTGGAAGATGTTGGCATCGCCCTTGGTCAGGCGCTCACACGCGCCTTGGGCGACAAAAAGGGCATCCGCCGATACGGAAGCTGCCTTTTGCCAATGGACGACACCCTCGTGCGCAGCGCGCTTGATCTCTCGGGCCGCCCCTTTCTGGTGTGGAGCCTTGATCTGCCAACGCAAAAGATCGGCACGTTCGACACTGAACTGGTGCGTGAATTCTTTCAGGCGTTCAGCACCCATGGCGGCATCACGCTTCACGTCGAAGCTCTGCACGGGCTGAATTCGCATCACATCGCCGAAGCCGCGTTCAAATCGGTCGCTCGTGCGCTGCGTGACGCGGTTGAAACCGACCCGCGCAAGGGCGATGCGATCCCCTCGACCAAGGGCACGCTCTAAGACATTTCCGACGCTCCGGGCCTGATCCGGGGCGTCTCCCCCCTTGCACAAGACGGGACCACCCATGTTCACCGCCATCGTTGACTATGAATCCGGCAATCTGCACTCGGCCGAAAAGGCGTTCCAACGCATGGCCCGTGAAAGCAACGCTGGCGAAGTGCATGTCACCTCTGATCCCGATCTGATCCGGCGCGCCGCGCGCATCGTCTTGCCCGGCGATGGCGCCTTCCCGGCCTGTCGCACCGCACTCTTCGATCATCGCGGCGTGTACGAGGCGATTGAAGAAGCTGTGACAACAGGCGGCAAACCCTTTCTCGGCATCTGTATCGGGATGCAAATGCTTGCCACGCACGGGCTTGAATATACCGAAACGCCGGGGTTCGACTGGATCGGCGGCGAAGTGGTCAAGATAGCGCCCTCAGATCCCGCTCTCAAAGTGCCGCACATGGGTTGGAACGATCTGGTGATCGACCACCCTCACCCGGTCTTTGAAGGGATCGAAACAGGTCAGCACGCCTATTTCGTGCACTCCTATCATTTCCGCGTCACCGACCCTGCGCATCGCCTTGCGCATGTGGATTATGGCAGCGAAATCACCGCAATCGTCGGACGCGATAACATTCTAGGCATGCAGTTCCACCCCGAGAAAAGTCAGAAAACCGGCCTTCAACTGATCGCGAATTTCCTCAACTGGACGCCCTGAAGCGTCTGAGAGCCCACACGTCGCGCGCCCTCACTCAAAGCCGCGTTGCCAAGCCCTACTTCAGCCGCGTCCACACCTGCGACTGGCAAACCGGCCCAAGACAGCCCTTAACAGTCATCTTGCGGCCCATGAGATGGAATTTTCCGGCCACCGTGGCTTTGAAATGGCTCACATACATCTGCCCGGCATAGCTGTCTGCGCCGACCGGCTTCACATCCCAGATCACCTGCTTGCCGACATTGGGCGTCTTCACCGCCCGTCCGGCCTTATCCAGCGCGCTCACAACCGTCCCACACAGGCTCGCGCCGCATGGCGACATGAGGATGTGCCCAACCTGCCCCTTCTGGTCCGGCCCGGTCAGCCAAAGCCCCGCCGCCGTCTCTGCCGCAGCAGGCATCGCAAACAACGCAAGAAACGAAACAAGCAGAGGTCGCATTTCGGGGCTCTCCTGCTGCTGACCTTGGGGTCGCAGCGTACATGTCCCGGCACCACACCCGGACGCAAACCACAATACGCGGATTTTCAGATTGTCACCAATGAAGGTTTCGTGTCCCACCCCGCAAGGCGGAACGACGCCGAAACGCAGGCCCGCAGATCGCTCAATGTCGTACGTTGCATTAAGCTTTCGCGGAGCCAAAAGTTAACGCCTGACCCGGTGCACAAGAAGTGCCTTGTCAGTGCACGCGAAACACCCCCGCCCTTGGGCGGAGGATTAACCTTTTAACCCGACCGGACGATTGCTTACTTTACCCGCGTCCAATTCTGGCTCGAACACAGCATCCCACCGGCGATGCATCCCTTGAGCTTCAACTTGTTGCCGCTCACCTGCATCTTGCCGATATAGATCTTGTTGTTGGACGGGCGCCAAACTTTGCCGGCGTAATAGCCTTTGCCCTCGGGTTTCATGTTTTGAACCAACAGCTTACCCTTGTTGGGTGAGTTGTATTCACCGCTGGCGTTGAAGGTACGCGCAATTGTTCCGCACACATTCGTTCCGCATTTCGTCATCTGGATGTGCGCGTAAGATCCATCATCCACTTCGGTTTTCCAGATGCCTTCCGCCGGGTCCGCCATCGCAGCACCCGCCATCGCCAACAGCCCAATCGCCGCCAAGCCCATGATTTTCTTCATTTTTATTCTCCTCCCTGAGTTCCCCTCCCAGTCTGCTTCCTGCGAGGACTCCATTCAAGCTTAACTTGAGGTCACGTTGCATTTGCCGCGCCACCATGTCAAAGGATTCCCGCCAGCAAAACAAGGGACAAAACAATGATCCTCTACCCCGCGATCGACCTCAAGGATGGCCGCGCCGTGCGCCTTGTGCATGGCGAAATGGAGCGCGAAACCGTGTTCAACGAAAACCCCGCCGCGCAAGCGTTGGAGTTTGTCGAGGCCGGGTGCGAATGGCTGCATCTTGTTGATCTCAATGGCGCTTTTGCCGGTGAACCGGTCAACGCCGCACCGGTCGAGGAGATCCTGAAACAGACAAAAACCCCCGCTCAACTTGGCGGCGGCATCCGCGACATGGCCACGATTGAGCGTTGGATTTCACGCGGGCTGGCGCGTGTCATCCTCGGCACGGTCGCCGTCGAAAACCCCGCCCTGGTGCGCGACGCGGCCCGCGAATTTCCCGGCAAGGTCGCCGTCGGCATCGACGCGCGTCACGGAAAAGTGGCCACCAAAGGCTGGGCAGAAGAAACCGATATCGACGCGACCGATCTTGCCAAATCCTTCGAAGATGCCGGCGTCGCCGCAATCATTTACACCGACATCTTGCGCGACGGTGCTATGAAAGGCCCAAATGTAGAGGCAACAGCGGCGCTGGCCAATGCGGTATCAATCCCCGTCATCGCCTCTGGTGGGGTCAGTTCCCTTGACGATCTCAGGGCGCTCAGAACCTGTGGCGCGCCCCTGAACGGTGCCATCTCGGGCCGCGCGCTTTATGATGGCGCGATTGATCTCAAGCAGGCGCTGGCCGTATTGGCCTGATTGCCTCAGCAATCCGCAATTGACACGCCTTGGTGCGCGTCCGATACTCATGCCATCCGGAATTTTATCAACGGATTGATTATGCTCAACGATTTTCTGCTATCCTTCTTTTACGGAATGCCCGCCATCGTGGCCGTCGCCACGGCACACGACCTGAAAACACCGCAGGCGCGGTTTGTGATGTTCTGGGGCGGCTGCCTCGCCGTTATTCTCGTCGCCCTCCTCGTCATCCCGATGATGGCCTGCGATGGACATCTGATGAAGACCCATAGCGTCTGCCTGGGTGGGAGCAACGTGACAAACCTGTTCAACACCCTCGCACCGGTCACGAAAATGGCGGCCATGATCTATATCCTCGGGCTTTTCCCCTTGGGCATTCTCGTGCGGTTTGCCGACAGCTATGTCGGCCGGGCCAAACCGGTCGGCTGATTACCGTCAAGCCGTTGCCCCTTGCCGCGTTTCTTGCCATAGAGATGCAGCGTAGTCAGCCGGGGCCGAGCCATGCTCAAGATCCGAATTATCCCTTGCCTTGACGTGGCCGATGGCCGCGTAGTCAAGGGCGTGAATTTTGTCGATCTGGTCGATGCCGGAGATCCGGTCGAATCCGCGCGTGCCTATGACGCTGCGGGGGCTGATGAGCTTTGTTTTCTTGATATTCACGCCACCCATGAAAATCGTGGGGTGATGCTGGATATGGTCACGCGCACTGCTGAACAATGTTACATCCCGCTCACTGTTGGCGGCGGTGTGCGCACGGTTCAGGATGTGCGCAAACTTCTGCTCGCCGGGGCGGACAAGGTCAGCTTCAACTCCGCTGCAGTCGCCAATCCAGACGTCGTGGCCCAGGCAGCAGATCAATTCGGCAGTCAATGCATCGTCGTGGCCATCGACGCCAAGACCGTGACTCCGGGGAAATGGGAAATCTTCACCCACGGGGGCCGCAAACCCACCGGCATCGACGCGGTTGAATTCGCTCGCACCGTGGTTGCAAAAGGCGCCGGTGAGATCCTGCTGACCTCGATGGATCGCGACGGCACGCGCGCTGGCTTCAATCTGCCGCTCACACGCGCGATTGTCGACGCTGTCGATGTTCCGGTGATTGCTTCGGGCGGCGTCGGCACGCTCGACCATCTGGTCGAGGGCGTCACCAAAGGCGGTGCCTCGGCCGTTCTGGCCGCGTCGATCTTTCATTTCGGTGAATACACCATCGGCGAGGCCAAGCAATATTTGGCCGCCGCCGGCATCCCGATGAGGCTGACATGACACTGGAAGACCTGGAAAAAATCATTCTTGAACGCGCCTCTGCCTCGGCAGATGAAAGCTGGACTGCAAAGTTGCTCGCCAAGGGTCCGGAGAAAGTGGCCGAAAAATTCGGGGAAGAAGCCATCGAGGCGCTGATCGAGGCCGTAAAGGGCGACCGCCAACGGCTTACCTCCGAGGCGGCAGATGTCCTGTTTCACCTGCTTGTCATGCTCAAATCGCGCGACATTGCCTTGGCTGACGTTCTGGAGGAGCTTGCCAGCCGTCAAGGTCAATCCGGGCTGAAAGAAAAAGCCAGCCGGACCTAAGACACCCGACTTTCACCTTGCACGCTTGTGGTTTTCGCCATTTCCGCATCCGACCGGAAAAGGCAGGTTTTCACAATTTCGAAGAAATCACGCCGGTGTTGAACCCACCCATGCGCAGCTCTCCGAAGAGCCGTTGATATTCGATTTTGGGACAGCGGTTCATGATCACATCCACACCCCGCGCGCGCGCACGCTCGGCGGCTTCCTTATGCTCCACCCCGATCTGCATCCAAATGGTTTGCAGACCGGAAAAGGCCTCTAACGCCTCATCTACGATTGGCGGAACATGTTCGGACCGGCGGAAAATATCAATCATATCCACAGGCTCGGCGATTTCCGAAAGGTTTTCGCGCACGGTTTCGCCCAAAAGCACCTTGCCCGCGTGAACTGGATTGACCGGAATAACCTTGTAACCCTTCAGCGAAAGATAGCGCGCGACATAAAAACTCGGACGCACTTCGTTCATCGACACCCCAACAACCGCTATGGTCTTGGTTCGGGAGAGAATTTCGCGCAAATGCGAATCTGAATAGGTTTCACTCATATGCCAACCATAGCCTTAAAGCTGTCGGGAAAAAAGCGCCCGGACATGTCCGGGCGCCAGTCACGGAACGAGGGACAGTGAAGTGAAAGACAGGAGTTCCGCGCCTGCCTTTCTGATCTTCAGATAGAAACTTTTTGCAAGTTATGAAGAGGAAGTAAGATAATTGTGAAGACAGCATCCACAAGTCCGATTTGCCCTAGCGTGGCAACGATGCGTAAAGTGCGACCGCAGCCGCGTTCGATACGTTGAGCGACCCAAATGCGTCTGCAAAATCTATCTTGACCAAAGCGTCACAGGTCTCGCGGGTTTTCTGGCGCAGACCCGGCCCCTCGGCCCCCAGAACCAGCGCGACAGGGCGATCCCGAACCCCTTCAAGTGCCGATTCTATGGTTTGATCGGCTGTGCCATCAAGTCCAAGCATCAGATATCCCATAGCCTTCAGCTCTTCCATCGCGTCCGACAGGTTGCGCACCCGCAAATAGGGCTGGCGTTCAAGTGCGCCGCTCGCAGTTTTGGCCAAAGCCCCGGTTTCGGGCGCCGAATGGTGCCGAGGCGCAATCACCGCGCAGGCACCGAACACTTCCGCCGAACGCAGAATCGCGCCGACATTGTGTGGATCCGTCACCCGATCAAGCAACAAGACACGCGGAACCCGTTCGGGCACGCCGACACAACGCTCGGCCAAACTGCCCCAATTCAGTGGTTTGACCTCCAGCGCCGCGCCCTGGTGTACCGACTGCGCGTCAATTGGCGCTGCAAACTTGCGAGCATCGGACAGATCAGGGGTGATTCCGGCCTCGGCAATGGCCTCGCCCAATTTGTCAGCGGCGTTCCTCGTCACCACCAAGCGCAGCTTTTCGCGAGCCGGATTCAGCAATGCATCGCGCACGGCATGCAGGCCAAAAAGCCATACGGTTTCCGCAGCTTCCTTGCGGCGCGCCTTTTCCTTATCGATCACCCAGGTAGGCTTCTTCATCGCGGTCTCCGAACGCCCCGTCTTTCCCGCCGCATATCACGGGATTTTCCTGTTGACGACCCCATGAGACCACAGTAATCACCCCGACACAGTGGGCGACAGGCCGCAAGGTGTGGCAGGGGACTGTAACTCCCTCGCGGAGACGCACGCCTGGTTCGATTCCAGGGTCGCCCACCATTTCATCCACACTTCTATCTTCTTGCGAAGCATACCGGCATCGCGCCAGCCAAGCAGTCGGGCCGCCTCTTGCGAAATTTTATGAATTTCAATGTGCGTGCCAGTGATTAACGATTTATCAGGTTTGCTATGGCAGTTTTTGTGCCATGGGCGACAAAGGCAATCTTCTCCGGGTAATCCTGATCATCGTATTTTTGGCGGCGCCGGCCGTAACCGTCCGTATCCTGAGTAACTATTCCGATGCCCCCTATCTGCAACCTCTTGCATTGACCAAGAAAGGCATTTCCGCCTTGGAAACCACGCAAGAGGGCAATGGCAATGCAAGAATTGACGTTCATGTAAACTGGGGGCGCGAGACGACTGGAACACTTACCCAAGAACAACTGCACAGACTGCTCACCACCACCCTGTCACAACAAACAGAAGCCTATCACTTGGTATTTCACGACATACCAGGCAAAGAAATCGGCGTGGTTTTTGTCGTGGGGTCCAACCGCTATGGCCCTTATCCACCCAATATCATGCTCGGCGGGTTGAATTCCGCACTGATGGCTTTGCGCATGACACACCGACCACGAGGATAGGCTTACGCCCCGCCTTGCCATTCACATTCGTGCTCAAACGACCCGGCGGAATGGATCAAGGCATGAGAACATTTTTCCGTTCAAAAACAGCAGCTTCACGCGTCAGATCATCATAAATAAGCTCGACGGACAGCGAATTGACCGATTGAAATGGATGCACCTCATAGATCTTTGCATCACTGGGTATCGCGTTTGGGGCGTTTGTGTCGAGTTGGCAGGGCGCCAATGGCCACTCCTGCATCGGGGCACCATTGATCGAATAGCGCACACCAGCCAAACCGCATCGCCAAGCCAGGATATGTGAAAAGTAGACCAAATCTTTGCCATCATATTCTCGAATGGCGACCCAGTTTCCCTTGGTTGCGCTCATGATCGGCTTGATCTCAATGGCAGTTGTGAACTTTCCCGTCGGCACTTGCGGCTCGGCAGTATATGCACCGGTCTCCGGGGTGGTCAGGGCGGTTTCGGTTTCGTCCGTGCCATCTAACAAGCCCCCGCCAGAACTCTGAGACGGTTGCTCAACGACCACCGCGTCAGTAGCGGGTGCAGGCATGGGCGCCTCCATTGGCCCACCCCCACCGGCGGCCCCCATCGAAATTGCGAAAACAATGAAAATATTGTCGAGCATGTGGAATTCCTTTCACGTCAAATTTGTAATCAATTTCTCCAAAGGCCTTTGTCGTCAGCCTCACTCCTTCTATACTGCGCGTTGAGCAGAGCGAGGCAGGTGCAATAATGGCCGCAAAGGCAAAGGAAAGCCAATCCTTCAATGTGGTGATCATCGGTCAAAATGGACGCCTGCAATATGAAGCACTCCTTTTTGTAGCCTCTTTTCGCCATTTCAATCCCGATTTCAAAGGCCGCATCTTCGTGGCAGAACCCCAGCCCGGACCGAAATGGTCACGCGACCCACGCATCGGCAATGGCGCGGTCATAGAGGCTCTTGAAGGACTCGAAGCCGAAATTCTGAGTTTCGAAAACCATCACTTCGGCGAGACTTATCCCTATGGCAACAAGATCGAGGCTCTGTTCGCCCTCCCCGAGGGTGAACCTTTCGTCTTTTTCGATACAGACACTCTGATCACGGGCGATTTGGAGACTGTTCCGTTTGATTTCACACGCCCCTCCGCTTCACTGCGCTGTGAAGGCACCTGGCCCAAGCTCGAACTCTATGGCCCCGGTTACACCGATATCTGGAAATCGCTTTATGACAAGTTCGGGCTGGATTTCGAAAGCTCGCTCAATCAGTCACAGCCTGACGAATACTGGAAGCGCTATCTCTACTTCAACGCGGGCTACTTTTTCTATCAGTGCCCCAGAGCCTTTGGCGAAAAATTCCTCGAATATGCGCTGGCGATCAGTCGTGACGCTCCGGAAGAACTGGTCTGTCAGGAGCTTGACCCGTGGCTTGATCAGGTTGCTCTCCCGCTGGTGATCCATGCTTTGGGGGGCGGCCGCGACTCGCTGCCCGCAGGGTATCTTGATGGCCAGGTCAGCTGCCACTACAGGCTCTTTCCGCTTCTCTTTGCCCGCGAAAGCGATGCAGTCGTCGCCGCTCTGGAAGAAGTCACCGCCCCCAACAAGATCAAGAAAGTGCTCAAGCAATATGAGCCGATCAAACGGATGGTCTATCAGAACCGTGGCCAGAAGGTGCGTGAGATGTTCGACCGGGACAATCTCCCCCGACGCGAGCAGGCAATCCGCAACCGAATCAAGAAAGCCGGTTTCTGGATGCGATGAACCGAGCCAATCTTCCTACCACTTGGCCAAGCCCGGAACGCTGTTGTATTTCAGGCTTTGCAATTGAAACACCCTCCTTTCCGCGTTGAGCACAGTTGTGAGAGCAAAGCGAATGCCCTAGGAGTCGCTCAAACACAAATCAACGGGAGCGTTTTTCATGACCTACGGCTTCGATACACTGCAAATTCACGCGGGCGCGCGCCCTGACCCGGCCACAGGTGCCCGCCAGACACCGATCTATCAAACAACGGCCTATGTCTTTCGCGATGCCGATCACGCCGCCGCGCTCTTCAATCTTCAGGAAGTGGGTTACATTTATTCGCGGCTGACCAACCCGACAGTAGCCGTATTGCAAGAGCGTATCGCCACATTGGAAGGTGGCCAGGGCGCTGTCTGCTGTTCCTCGGGCCACGCGGCCCAGATCATGGCGCTGTTCCCATTGATGGAACCAGGCCGTAACGTTATCGCGTCAACCCGGCTTTATGGCGGCACGGTCACCCAGTTCGCACAAACGATCAAACGTTTTGGCTGGTCGGCCAAATTCGTTGATTTCGATGATGTCGACGCCGTGAAAGCAGCCATCGACGATGACACACGCGCAATCTTCTGCGAATCCATTGCCAATCCCGGCGGCTACATCACAGACATTCCGACAATTGCGGCGATTGCCGACGGCGCACAAATCCCGCTGATTGTCGATAACACATCGGCCACACCATACCTCTGCCAGCCGATCAAGCTGGGCGCCACGCTGGTGGTGCATTCCACCACCAAATACCTTACCGGTAACGGCACGGTCATGGGTGGCTGTATCGTCGACTCAGGCAATTTCGATTGGACTGCGTCGGGCAAATTCCCTTCCCTGTCCGAACCCGAACCCGCCTACCATGGCCTAAAATTCCATGAGACCTTTGGCCCGTTGGCGTTCACCTTCCATGGCATCGCCGTGGGGCTGCGTGATCTTGGCATGACGATGAACCCGCAGGCGGCGCATTATACGCTGATGGGGATCGAAACGCTGTCTCTGCGGATGGAGCGCCATGTTGAAAACGCACGCAAAATATCGGCATGGCTGGAAAAGGACGAGCGAATCGAAGCTGTTACCTATGCCGGCCTGCCCTCCTCGCCTTATTACGACCGCATAGAAACGGTTTGCCCAAAAGGAGCAGGCGCGCTTTTCACGATCAAGCTAAAGGCAGGGTATGACGCTTGCGTCAAACTGGTCGACAGTCTTGATTTGTTTTCGCACGTTGCCAATCTCGGCGATACGCGCTCGCTCATAATCCACTCGGCCTCCACCACCCACCGTCAGCTCACACCCGAGCAGCAAGAAGCCGCAGGTGCGGGCCCCGATACCGTGCGCATTTCCATCGGCATCGAAAATGCTGACGATCTGATCGCCGATCTCGATCAGGGGCTGGCCAAGGCCACTGCCTGACACATCCAAAAGCTGACTGAACTCTTTTCCGCCCCGGCTGCCCATGGTTGCCGGGGTTTTGGTTGAACCCACCGGCTCCGTCCCCATATCATCCTTGAGCCGGTTGAACCCGAAACTCCTTTGCCCCGGCAATTTGTTGCGATAAAATTAGTCAATGTTGGGTAAGACTCCCATCACATCTGAAAGAGTGTTAATTCCCCGGCAATGAAACCAAATTTTGCGCTATCGCTCTCGTTTGAGGGCATAGGCCTGCTACACAGGGCCTTCCCCGGCTGGAACCGGGTGGGCGAGGTTGCGCTGGATTCGCCGGATCTTCCCGGCGCGCTTGAGGTACTTCGCGAGACTGCGCAGCAAATAAATGGTCAAGACCTGACCTCCAAACTCATCATACCGAATGAGCAGATCAAATATCTCAGCCTTGACCTCGGTCTCATGGATGAGGTTCAACGCACCCAAGCCATTCTGAAAGCCCTTGACGACGCCACCCCCTACCCCGTCGATCAACTCGTCTATGACTGGACAATGGACGGGCAGAAAACACAGATTGCCGCCGTGGCACGCGAAACTCTCGCAGAGGCCGAAAAATTCGCGTCAGATCACGGGTTCGGCCCCGTCTGCTTCGTAGCGATACCCCCACCGGGACAATTCGCGGGTGAGCCGTTTTTTGGCCCGACCGATCATGCCTCCGCGCTGTTGGCTAACGGCGACGAAGTGCATCGCGACATGGCGCCGATCAAGGTCACAGGTGTCGTGCGACTTCCCGACCCCGGGGATGAAGAAACCGAACAGGCAACACCCGACGCCTCGACCAGCCTCGACGCAGACATCGCCAACGCCCCGTCAATTGAGACCGAGCCGGAGCAGGCATCTGCTGCGGTTGAAGCTTTGGGACCTGACGCGGCGCAAGAGATTGTCTCGGACTCCGCGACAATAGCGCCCCCTCTGGACGAGGAAACCGAGCCTGATACCGAATCCGATCTCGGTTCGCTGGGTGTCTCTGTGCTCTCTGATACTTTACCCTCCATAGAGGGCGAAGAAGCCGAGGCGGAACCGGAGACAGTGGGGACAGAAGCAACTGCTGCTGTCGACGATGTCGTTCCACACGGCTCGCTTGACGAAATTACCTCTGCCAGTGATGCGGTTGACGAAGGGAATGACAGCACCCCTTCTTTTTCCACCATCCGCGCGGTTCGCGACGATGATAAGGACATCGTCGCACCTTCACTGAGCGGAGTGCGCCGCAATCTAGAAGGTCTGATAGCCGAGCCGCTCACGCCTGCAATCGATGACCATGTCGAAAGCGCGCCTCAGCCAATTGAAGCGGAACCAGAATCTGACCTTGAGCACGATGTATACGTCGCGGCACCAGCGCCAGAATTGGAGCATTTCCAAGAGCCGACTCAGTATGACGACGATATAGGCGCATCCGATTCAAACGCCGAACCACCAAGAGGGCGGCTTTCCTTCTTAAGCCGCCGGGGCTCCGAGATGGCTTCTGGCCTTGCTGGCGGTGTAAGAAACTCGCTTGCAAACAGGTCCGCTCGCCGCGCCGGGGCAAGAGCCGCAGAAGCCAGCTTTGAGCCGACAGGTGAGCCGGAACTGGTAAGCGAACGTCAGCGAATGACGGTTTTCGGCGCCCGTAAAGCGGAAACCGAAAAGCGAGCCATCGGTGGCAAGCCGCGCTATCTCGGCCTCATGCTGACGGCGATTCTGCTGGTCTTTCTGGCTGGGATTGCGGCCTGGGCGTCAATCTTCATGGATGACGGTCTGGCCCGGCTTTTTGCCCCCCGCGAAGCCGAAGTCGCAATCCTGCCCCCCGGCACTGCTGATGAGCTGAATGTCGAGGGTGACGAGGCGATGGTGCCCGCAATGCCAGGCGATGGCCCCGCCATTGCTTCTTTGGAAGCGCCAGAGGAGCCCGCTGAAATCGCTCCGTTGGCCCAACCCAATTTGCCCCAAGCGCTGAGCGAAAAGGAAGCACAGGATCGTTATGCCGTAACCGGCGTGTGGCAACGAGCCCCGCAAGAGCCCCAGCTACCGGACCAGAACTCGCTTGATGACCTTTATCTCACGTCGATTGATCCGCGGGTCGATGCCCAGGACGCAGTCGCGCTTCCCGAAATTGCGGCACTTGCCACTGATCTGGTGATGGGCCGGGTGCCTCTGCCTGCCAAACGCGGCAGCCGGTTTGAACTTGATGATCGTGGCCTTGTCGTTGCCCGGGCTGAAGGTTCCCTCACACCAGAAGGGTTTCTTGTGTTTGCAGGCCGCCCACCCTCGACTCCTGCGGCCATGCCTCAGCGCAACGAGATTGAGGAGCCTGCCGTTTCGGCAGCGAATGAGAGACGTGCGGCCATACGGCCACGCGTGCGCCCCGAAGGTCTGATCGCGCAGAACGAGCGCGCCAATCTGGGTGGGCTAACCCGCAGCGAACTGGCAGGCAAACGGCCCAGAACTCGGCCCGCATCAATTCAACTACAAGCTCAGGCAAAGCGGGATCAGGAAGAATCCGAAGCTGCCGCTGCGAAGGCAGCGGTGGAAAGCGCATTGGCTGAGGCCGCGACGGCGACGACACCCATTGAAACCGGCACAGCACAGGCCGTGGCAGAGTCGCGCAAACCCAAACCACGCCCAAGAAACTTTGCCAGGGTGGTCGAAAAAGCCCGCGATTCAAACGAAACACAGGAGGTAACCAAGGTCGCCGCTGCCGTTCCCCAACAACAACAGACCGCGCCGAAAATTCCGTCAAAATCCTCGGTCGCCAAGGCAGCAACCGTGCGCAACCAATTGAATCTTCGCAAAATCAACCTGATCGGCGTTTATGGCAAACCCAGTTCACGCCGCGCACTCGTGCGACTGTCAAATGGTCGTTACAAAAAGGTTCAAGTGGGCGACCGGATTGATGGCGGTCGTATTTCGACCATTGGTGACGACGAACTCAGTTACCAGAAGAACGGTCGTAACGTTATCCTGAAGATGCCGCGCGGATAGCGCAAAGACGACGGTGGAAGAGCCACACGCTAGACTTGCAATGCTGTGCTGATCGCCTCCCCATCAGAGCCCAAACCTCATAAATCCGCAAGTGAACCCCGACCAAGATTCATCCGGCCGGGGCTTTCAATATTCAATGATAGGGGGCACTACTGCGCGGCTTCAATCTCACCGTTTTCGATCTGTTCTCGCTCGATCGACTCGAAGAGCGCCTTGAAGTTACCCTCACCAAAGCCATCATCCCCCTTGCGTTGAATGAATTCGAAAAAGATCGGTCCTATCACGGTCTTCGAGAAGATTTGCAGCAATATACGGGTTTCGCCACCACCCAGAACGCCTTCTCCATCGATCAGGATTCCGTGTTTCATCATCCGGTCAACCGGCTCCTCATGGGCTTTCACCCGCTCGAACGACATATCATAATAGCTCTTTGGCGGGCCCGGCATGAAGGTCAGCCCCCGCGATGCGATCTCGTCGGTGCTGTCATAAATATTCTCGCTGCCAACAGCGATATGCTGAATGCCTTCGCCATTGTATTTTTTCAGATAGGCCACGATTTGCCCGGTTTCGCCCCGATCCTCGTTGATCGGGATGCGAATCTTGCCACATGGCGAGGTCAATGCACGGCTGAACAGCCCGGTGAACTTGCCCTGAATGTCGAAAAACCTGATTTCCTTGAAATTGAACAGATTGCCATAGAAATTGAACCACTTATCCATGTTACCCTTGAATACATTATGGGTCAGATGATCGAGATAATAAAACCCCACGCCCTCGGGATGCGAATTGGTAATCCAGTCGAACTCGGCGTTATAGGCCGAGGTATCGAAATAATCCTCGATGAAGTAGATCAGGCTGTCACCGATGCCATAGATTGTCGGCACATCCATGCTCTTGCCCGATCCTTCGTATGGTTTCGCACCCATCGTTACCGCGTGATCAAAGGCATGCTGTGCGTCCACCACCCGCCAACCCATCGCCGGGGCGCAGGGGCCGTGTTCTTCAATGAAATCCGCAGCGTGGCTGTTCGGCTCCCTGTTGATCAAATAGCTGATATCGCCCTGTTGCCACAGTTCGACGGCGCGAGTCCTGTGGTTGGCAACATGGCTGAACCCCATCTTCGTAAACGCTTCGCGGAGCTTCTCAGGTTCAGGGTGGGCAAATTCGACAAATTCAAAGCCGTCTGTGCCGGCGGGGTTTTCGTCGGAAATCGTTGCGCGGGGGGCATCGTGCGGGAATGGGCCCATGAGATCGGTCTCCTGTTTGGCGTCACGTCCTGTTTCAGCTTTCAAAATACATAACATCGCAGGGTGTCTTTGCGCGTTTTTAGCCATCCAATGTTGTATTTTCGCGGGAATTCCGCATAGACTGACGGAAACATGCAGGAAACCCGCATATGCTTGATGACGCCGATTCGCGGCTTCTCGCTGCAATTCAAAAAAACGCACATCTCACTGCGCAGGAGCTCGGGGAGATACTCAATCTCTCGGCCAGCCAGGCCGGGCGGCGGCGGCAGCGGCTTGAGGCAGGCGGCATCATCCAAGGGTATCACGCACGGCTCGATCCGCTTAAACTAGGATTGGCGGTTCAGGCCTTTGTCCAGATTCAGTTCACGACCCACGCACCCGATCAAGCCAGCAGCTTCACCCGCCTGATCGAAACCCGTTCGGAAGTTATTAGCGCATGGGCGCTGACAGGGGATGCAGATCTGTTACTCCGCATCTATACCAAAGACTTGGCAGGGCTAAATCGATTGATTCACGAAGTCCTGCTGCCGCATCCGGCTGTCAGCCGGGTTCATAGCCAGATCGTTATGGACCAGGTCAAGGCCGATGCGGTTTTGCCAGTGTAAGATGACGCGAAAGAGCGGGACATGGACAGCTTCCTGTTGCAAGCCACGATCTACCTTGCAGCGGCCGTCGTGGCCGTGCCGATTTCCGCTCGGCTCGGATTCGGTTCGGTGCTGGGGTATCTCGCAGCGGGCATTCTGATCGGGCTCATCCCCGGCATCGGGTCGGAAACTCAGAATCTGCAGCATTTCGCCGAGTTTGGCGTTGTCATGATGCTGTTCCTGATCGGGCTCGAGCTGGAACCAAACGCGCTCTGGGATATGCGTCACCGTTTGATCGGGCTGGGCGGCATTCAGGTGGTTGGCACCTGGGCAGGTATTTCTCTTGTTGCGATTGCTCTCGGCCTTGATCTAAACGCCTCCATTGCCGTTGGCATGATCCTGACGTTGTCCTCAACTGCTATCGTACTACAGACTCTTTCCGAGAAGGGCTTGATGCAAACACCGGGCGGGCGCTCGTCCTTCTCCGTCTTGCTGACACAAGATATTGCGGTCATCCCGATGTTGGCGCTCATACCGCTTCTCGCCGTGTCTACGCCCGTTGCCTTGAACCCTGACGGCTCGATGAAGCGTCTGATGGTCGAGGACGCGGCGCATCACGGGCCCTCTCTGGTCGAAGGCCTGCCGGGTTGGGGCGTTACGCTTGTCACCATCGGCATGGTCGCGGCGATCATACTTGCCGGGATCTACCTCACACGGCCGCTCTTTCGCTATATCCACACGGCACGGTTGCGCGAAATGTATACCGCATTGGCCCTGCTGATCGTGATTGGTATTTCATTTGGCATGACGCTGGTCGGGCTTTCACCCGCGCTTGGCGCGTTTCTGGCCGGGGTTGTTCTGGCCAACTCCGAATTTCGCCATGAACTCGAGAGCGATCTACAACCCTTCAAGGGCCTGCTTCTCGGATTGTTCTTCATCACGGTCGGCGCCGGGATTGATTTTTCCGCCTTCCTGTCACGCCCTGCCAACATCATCGGCCTGACCTTTGCCTTGATCGTGGTCAAAGGCGTTGGCCTTTACCTCCTCGGGCGCGCCTTTGGCCTGCGTCACCGCGATCTCTGGCTCTTCACACTGGCTCTGGCACAAGCGGGTGAATTCGGCTTCGTGCTGATCTCATTTTCGCTGCAACAAGGCGTTATCCCCCCCAATCTCAGCGAAAAACTGTTGCTCGTTGTGGCCATGTCGATGCTGGCTACACCTTTGCTATTCATCGCCTATGAATTCCTGTCGCGTTTCGCGCCCTCCATATCCGAGGAAGCTGCGGCACCGGATGCAATCGACGAAAAAGGCCCTGTCATTATCGTTGGCATCGGTCGCTTTGGACAGGTCGTAAATCGTCTGGCAAGGTCCAGCGGGCTCAAGACCGTCGTGTTGGATCACGACATGAAGGCTATCGCGCTGCTTCGCGAGTTTGGTTACAAGGGGTTTTTCGGAGATCCGACCCGCCCTGACCTTCTGCACGCTGCCGGGTTGAAAGAAGCACAAGTCCTTGTCGTCGCGCTCGACAACCCCGAAGACGCTGTTCGACTGGTTCGATTTGCACGCCGTGAACGCCCGGATCTGCACATCATTGCGCGAGCACGTGATCGCGGCCATGTTTTTCAGCTTTTTCATGCCGGCGCCAACGATATCGTTCGCGAGATGTTTGACAGTTCGTTGCGGGCCGGTCGCTATGTGCTCGAAAATGCGGGGCTTACGGAATATGAAGCCGCCGCCACAGAACAGGCCTTCTACGCGCGCGATCGCGAGTCCATGCTCGAACTCGCCGAACTTTGGGATCCAAAAATCGAAACATCAAAGAACAAGGCTTACCTCGCACGCGCGCGCGACCTTGAAAAAGACCTCGAAATCAGCCTCGCCAACTTCATCGAACAGCGTGAAACAGAAGGTGGTTCCGAACAGTCCTGATCTTCAGGTCTCCACCGCTGCAACCAGACTTGAAGGGGTGGGTCGAACCAGCAAACCAAGGATATCGCTCACCCGCGTGCGGCACAATGCGCCGTGCCACTCGGGGCCCATCAACGTCTCGACCCCCGTACCATGGCGCAAGACCAACCGGCGCCATTGGTGCAGCGCAACAAGACGCAAAACCGCTTGTTCCAACACAGATTGAGGCGTTCTCAATTCCTTTGCAAGAGTCAGCGCTTGGGCCAGCATTGCATAGGCCGTGTCCAATTCTTCGGGAACAAGAACTGATTTCATCCAATCGGGCACAACTCCGGGCCTGGCATCCCAGGCAAACAAAGCCACCGGCAATTCCGTTGCCCCATTCGGCAAAATCGCCACGCGGGCGCTTATCAATATCAAGTCAGGATGATCAACGCCCTGCAATGCCTCTGCATTGGGAGCGATCAATATCTGCCATTGCTTGGGGTCCCTCACGGCTTGTCCGTAAACCCGCGCATAGACTGATCGTGTCAACTTGCGGCCATGTGCCGTAAGCCCATAAAGCGACATTCGCCCGTCACGCTCCGAAGTGATCCAGCCGTCGCGTCGCAACCGATGAATCGCCACCCGCAATGCTTCGGGCTTGATCCCCATCGGATCGGTCAGCCTAGTCAAAACCGGGCCGGGCACGCGCGCGCCCTCTTCGGCGGCCAGGTCGCCCAGGATGGTCACGATCAACGACCACGCCTTGACTGGCCCACAGGCCAGCAGGCGGTCCAGAACGGTCTGATATGTCACCGGAATTCCCTGATCCATGACGACTACCTTATCACCACCGTGCCCACCCGTGTAGAGCGCATTTTTTCGGCTAGCCTATCCGCTACCGATCAAAAAGCATTCATGGTCAACAACTCATACTCCGCCACCATGTCACCATCCTGATTGGTCAGGGTCACGTGCCAGCGCACTTCGCCATACTCATCGTTGCGCGCGGTCTTGGCCTTGACGCTCAGCCGCACAGCAATGCTGTCACCGGCTTGCACCGGCTTCATGAACCGCAAGTTGTCAAGGCCGGTATTGGCCAGAACCGGCCCCTCGTTCGACTCGACAAACAGCCCCGCCGCAAAACTCAAAAGCAAATAGCCATGAGCCACACGTCCAGGGAAGAACGGGTTTCGTTTGGCTGCCTCGTCATCCATGTGGGCATAGAACGTATCGCCGGTGAACTCGGCGAAATGTTCGATATCTTCGAGGGAAATGACCCGCGATGCGGTGTGAAGCGTTTCTCCGATCGACAATTCGCCAAACCTGCGGGTAAACGGATGCGCCGGGCCGGTGATCTCAGCGGCCCCCGGCACCCATTTCCCGCCCACCGCAGTCAGAATGTCCGGGCTGCCCTGCACTGCCGTGCGTTGCATGTAATGCATCACGCCGCGCACGCCGCCCAGCTCTTCGCCGCCGCCAGCACGCCCCGGACCGCCATGCACCATATGCGGCATTGGTGATCCGTGGCCGGTGCTTTCCTTCATGGAATCGGCATTGTTGACATAGATCCGCCCGTGCCAGGCCCCCGCACCCAGCACCACCTGACGCGCCACATCGCCATCGCGCGTGATCAGCGAAGTAACAAGACTGCCCCCGCCGCGATTGGCGAGCGTCACGGCATGATCCAGATCGCGATAGCCCATCACGGTCGAAACCGGCCCGAAGGCTTCGGTATCATGCACCCGCTTGGCCGCGTCCGGATCGGCGCAATGAAACAGCATCGGCACCATGAAGCCGCCCTTGCCGCCCATGGGCAGATCGTCCGAGCCAAAGACCCGCTCCGCCTCGGCCCCGATTAACGCGACTTTTTCCAAAACGTCTCGCCTCTGGCTTTCCGACACCAACGCCCCCATTCGGGTCGCTTCGTTGCGCGGATCACCGATCACCACTTTCGCAAGGCGCTCTGACACTGCCTCAATGACGGGCTGCACCAATGCCTCGGGCGCAATGATCCGCCGGATCGCTGTGCATTTCTGACCCGCCTTGGCGGTCATCTCACGCGCAACTTCCTTGACGAACAGATCAAACTCCTCCGTTCCAGGCCCCACGTCCGGCCCCAGGATCGAACTGTTCAGACTGTCCTGCTCCGCTGCGAAACGCACCGAATTGGACAAGATTACGGGGTTCGAGCGCAGCTTGAGCGCGGTATCCGCCGATCCGGTAAACGCGACCACATCCTGCGCACCCAACCTGTCCAACATGTCGCCAAGTCCGCCCGCCACGAACTGCAAAGAGCCCACGGGCAAAATTCCGCTTTCCAGCAACATCCTTACGCAAAGTTCGGTAACATAACACGTGGCTGTCGCCGGTTTCACAATCGCTGGAACACCAGCCAAAATGCTCGGCGCCAGCTTTTCCAGCATCCCCCAGACAGGGAAGTTGTAGGCGTTGATATGCACCGCAACCCCTTGCAGAGGTGTGCAGACATGCTGGCCCATGAATGCGCCGGTCCGCCCCAACTGCTCCAAACCGCCATCCAGATAGACTTGGGAGTCAGGCATCTCGCGCCGCCCCTTCGAGGCAAAAACAAAGAGCGTTCCAATCCCACCGTCTATGTCAATCATATGGTCCGATTGCGTCGCGCCGGTCTCAAACGATATGTCATAAAGCGCTTGCTTGCGTTCATTGAGATAGAGCGCCAGCGCCTTCAGCATCTTTGCGCGCTGATGGAACGTCATCGCCCGCAAGGCCGGGCCGCCCTGCCCGCGCGCAAACTCCAGCATCCCCGAAGCATTGAGCGCATCGTTGCCCGCCTCGGCAATCACCTTTCCGGTGATTGCGCTGGCAATCGGTCTGGCTCCGCCACCTGGCGCCAACCATTCTCCCGCTGCGTAACTTCCAACTTGCTGCACTGACATGGCTTTCCCTCCCCAATCTCGTTCTGATCTCTTTTATTGACCAACCGTTCGGTTTATGCAAGATATTCTGACGGGACGCTTAGGGAGGAGACATAATGGGCGACACAGTTCTGGTCAAAGATCACGGGCAATGGGTGGAGATTACGCTCAACCGTGCTGACAAGCTCAACTCCTTTAACGAAGACATGCATCACGCTTTGCGCGCCGCGTTGGAATCTGCCCGCAACGACGGCAAACGCGCCGTTCTGCTTACCGGTGCGGGCCGTGGTTTCTGTGCCGGGCAGGATTTGGGCGACCGCGATCCGCGTAACTCCGATACACCCCCTGATCTCGGCGCGACCGTGCGCAATTTCTGGGCCCCACTGGTGCGGCTGATCCGGTCGCTGGACATGCCGGTGGTCTGCGCTGTGAATGGCGTCGCGGCCGGTGCGGGATCATCCGTTGCTCTGGCATGCGACATCGTTCTCGCCGCTGAAAGCGCCAAGTTCATTCAGTCGTTCTCAAAAGTCGGACTGATCCCCGATACCGGCGCTTCCTGGCACCTGCCCCACCTTCTGGGCGAAGCCCGTGCTAAGGCTCTCGCGCTCACCGCCGAGCCACTGCCCGCCGCAAAGGCTGCCGATTGGGGCCTGATCTGGAAGGCCATTCCAGACGACCAACTGATGGACGAGGCACGCGCTCTGGCCGCCCGTTTTGCCGCCGGTCCAACATTTGGCTATGCGCAAACCAAACGCGCAATCCACGCCGCCGCAACCAATGATTTTGAAAGCCACCTCGAATTGGAAGCCGACGCCATGAAAGCCTGTGGCGAAAGCGCCGATTACGCCGAAGGTGTCGGCGCATTCCTCGACAAACGCACCCCGGAGTTTACAGGTAAATGAACCTCACCCCCAAAGAACGCGCCCAAAGAACAAGTGCTGCGATGCTGGCCAATGACAATGCCAGCCGGGGCATCGGGATCGAACTGACCGAGATCGACGAAGCCTTTGCCGTCATGGAACTCACCGTCGAGAAACGCCATTGCAACGGCCATGGCATCTGCCACGGCGGTATTACCTACATGCTGGCGGATACGGCCTTTGCCTTTGCCTGCAACAGCCGCAATCAATCCACCCTGGCCCATCACAATCTGATTTCCTATCTCGCCCCCGGCAAGATCGGCGACCGGCTCCGCGCCGAGGCACGGGAGGTGTCTCTGACTGGCCGCTCAGGCATTTATGATGTCAAAGTGACAACCCAGACCGGCACCGTGATTGCCGAATTTCGCGGCATGTCGCGCGCGATCAGAGGCCAATATATCGAAGAAATTTAGGAGGAGACCGCGATGAAGGATCTAACGCCCAGGAAATCCGATCTCGATCCAATCGAAATCGCCTCAATCGACGAAATTCGTGCGCTCCAACTTGAGAGACTTAAATGGTCGCTTCGTCACGCCTATGACAACGTGGCGATGTTCAAAAGACGTTTCGACGAAAAAGGCGTGCATCCGGACGACCTGCAAAGCCTTGAAGATCTTGCGAAATTCCCCTTCACCTACAAAAATGATCTGCGCGACAACTATCCATTTGGCCTTTTTGCCGTTCCGCGTTCCGAAATCATGCGCATCCATGCGTCGTCCGGCACGACCGGCAAACCCACCGTCGTCGGCTATACCAAAGCCGATATCGACAATTGGGCCGATCTTGGCGCTCGCTCCTTGCGCGCCTCCGGTCTGCGCCGGGGCGATATGGTGCATAACGCCTATGGTTACGGTCTGTTTACCGGCGGTTTGGGCGCGCATTACGGGATTGAGCGCCTGGGCGCCACAGTAGTGCCCATGGGCGGCGGTCAGACCGAAAAACAGGTGGGACTGATCGAAGATTTTCGCCCCGATGGCATCATGGTCACACCTTCTTATATGCTCAACATTCTCGAACAGTATCACAAACAAGGGCTTGATCCGCGCAAGACCTCTCTTTCGGTCGGCGTCTTTGGTGCCGAGCCTTGGACCGATGCGATGCGTAAGGAGGTTGAGCAAGCCTTCGATATGCATGCGGTTGATATCTATGGCCTTTCTGAAATCATGGGGCCAGGCGTGGCCAATGAATGCGTCGAAACCAAAGATGGCCCGGTCATTTGGGAAGATCACTTCTACCCAGAAATCATTGACCCTGTCACCGGCGAGGTTCTCCCCGATGGCGAGATGGGCGAGTTGGTCTTCACCACGCTCACCAAACAGGGCTTGCCGATGGTCCGGTACCGCACCCGAGATCTCACGCGGCTTTTGCCTGGCACCGCGCGTTCGATGCGGCGGATGGAGAAGATCACTGGGCGCTCTGACGACATGATCATCCTGCGCGGTGTCAATGTCTTCCCCTCTCAGATCGAAGAACAGGTCATGGCCACCGGTGGCTTGGCCGCTCATTACCAGATCGAACTCTACACATCCGGCCGAATGGACAGTCTGCGCGTCTATGTCGAATCCGCGCTCGGTTCAAACGACGAGCTATCAAAGACTGCCGCCGCACGGATGCTGACCAAGCGAATCAAGGATATCGTCGGTGTTTCAACCGAAATCATCGTCGGAGATCCCGGCGAGGTCGCGCGCAGCGAGGGCAAGGCGGTGCGCGTCATCGACAATCGCAACAAGAGGTAACCCCGTGGCCCGCACGATTGCAAAAGATCATGGTGAAAAGCGCGCGCAAATACTCAAAGCGGCGGCAAAAATCTTTTCTGAACAAGGATTTGATCGCGCGTCCATGAACCAGCTTGCGGCCGAATGCGGTATCTCAAAGGCCAATATCTACCACTATTACGAAAGCAAACACGCGTTGCTATTCGACCTTCTCGATAGCTATCTAAGCACCCTCAGAGATCGAATTTGCGCGATCCCGCTCGATCATCAGCGACCGGAAGAAACTTTGCGCGAAACTGTATTGCAGACCCTTCTTTCCTACCAGGGTGCCGACGATGAACACCGGGTTCAAAGCACTGGCCTATCCGCTCTACCAGGGGATCAACAAAGCATACTGCGCGCCTATCAGCGGGACATGGTGGCACATTTATCCAACATTCTTTCGGCGTGTGCCCCATCGCAATTTGAAGGCCAACCTGCCCGCCTGCGCGCGACAACAATGTCCGTATTCGGCATGTTGAACTGGTATTTCATGTGGCATCCCGGTGCAGACGAGTCTGCGCGCCGCGACTATGCAGAGCTCGTCAGCAACCTCACCCTCAAAGGCCTTCAGGGGTTGTAAAACTCGCACGCGGCGCTTGCGAAAATCAGGCACAGGATCGCACTTTCGGTGCCGTCACATATCCAGACGGCAAGCTTTGATATTGCTACTTCAAGATCAAGCTTCCAGTTCAGCGTCCCAATAGAGGAAATCCATCCAACTGGCATGCAAATGGCCGGGCGGAAACTTCCTGCCCTTATTACGCAGAGCTTCGGCGTCAGGCATACGAGGAGGTTTTCGTAGGTTCATGCCCGCCTGGCGCAAGCTTTTCGAACCCTTCTTCAGGTTGCAAGGGCTGCACGCGGCCACGACATTTTGCCAACTGGTCACGCCACCGGCCGCACGCGGCACCACATGATCGAACGTCAGATCGCCCTTTGACCCGCAATACTGGCAGCGAAATTCATCCCTCAGAAACAGATTGAAGCGCGTGAAGGCAACGCGCTTGCCCATCTTGACATAGTCCTTCAGCACCACAACCGACGGTATCCTGATCTCGGTGCTTGGCGAACGGACCACCTGATCGTATTCAGCAACGATATCCACCCGGTCCAGCCAAGCTGCCTTGATCGCCTCCTGCCATGGCCAGAGGCTCAGCGGAAAATAAGACAGAGGCTGATAATCAGCGTTCAAAACCAGCGCCGGACAATGCCTGAGCGCGCCAGACTGCCTGACAAATTCCGACCTGAAATTAGCGTCCATACGCGATCTGCCTCTTGGGTTTTCAGGCGTTGCCATCCACCAGACGTTGGCTTCACTATATATCGTGGCAAGCATCACTCAACCCCCACGATATGCGGCTTGGGAACAACGAGTACCCTGAATCGAGCAAACGCCGCATTGCGGTTTGCAATTTCCGCTCAAACCCTTGAAAAATTAATGAAATTCCGACGATCGCCAAGGAGTTTGCAGCAACCCAAGGTGACCCGTTAAGGACGTCTGCAATTTCGCGCATATGGTTCAAGGCATAGAATCAACCCGCAAGCTGGGCGCGATTAGATACTGCCAAATACCTTTGATGCCGGATATATACCGCAGCCCGACGCCGCTATTCGCTGGCGCGCTGCTTTTCGATCTCGCGCCAGCGTCTGACGTTTTCATTGTGCTCGTCCAGCGTCGAAGCAAAGGCGTGGCCACCACTGCCATCGGCGACAAAGAACACATATTCGGTCTCTTCCGGGTTCACCGCAGCCTGCAGGCTTGCACGGCCCGGATTGGCGATCGGCGTCGGCGGCAAACCCTCGATGACATAGGTGTTATATGGTGTCGCCTTGCGCAACTCGCTCTGGCGCAACCCGCGACCCAATACGCCTTGCCCATTGGTGACGCCATAAATCACCGTCGGGTCGGTCTGAAGCCGCATGCCGCTCCGTAGCCGGTTGACGAACACACTGGCAACCTTGCCGCGCTCTTCGGCCACGCCGGTTTCCTTCTCGATGATCGACGCCAGAATAAGAGCCTCTTCAGGGCTGGCCAATGGCACAGAGCGATCACGGCCTTCCCAAGCCGCCGCCAGAAGTATCTCTTGCGCTTCGCTCATCTTCTTGAGCAGGCTGGCGCGGTCATCCCCCTTGCGCACCTCATAACTGTCTGGCGCCAATGACCCTTCAGGCGGCACCTCGCTCACCTTGCCATCCAGCACATCGACCCGGCTCAACGCATCCACGATCTGCCAGCTGGTTACACCCTCGGCGATGGCAACGCGATAGCGTGTGTCATTCTGCGCGCGCACCTTGGTAAATTCGTCTGGTACCGGGTCTGCTATCGGGTCAAACTTCGCCACGTCGACAAACCGGCTGGTGACCGGATCAAGCGTGCGCACCTGCACGTCCTGTGCCGTTACACCGATACGATAGACCACTTCCGTGCCACAAGTACTGGCCCCGCCGCGGGTGACAATCTCGGCGATTTCCGACATCGACGAATGCTCTGGCACCAGAAATGAACCAGCTTTCAACTGTCCTGTCTTGTCGCCATAATCCATTCCAAGCCGGAAAATCGTGCCGGATGTGATCGCGCCTTCCTGTTCCAAGGTTTCAGAAACACGGGTGACGTTGCTGCCGCGATCGACGCGCAAGCATATCTGCTGCTCCAGCGGCCCCTCGGCGACATATTGCGATTGCCCCCACAGGATCATCCCGCCCAGCAGGAAAACGATCACGATCAGCAGCGTGATCGCGTTGGAAGCAAAATGGCGCCACATCAGGTCAGACCTTCTTGAAAATCACGCTGGCATTGGTGCCGCCAAAGCCGAAGCTGTTGGAAAGCGCCACATTCACCTCGCGTTCGCTTTTGACATTCGCCGCTAGGTCGAGAGGTGTCTCCACGACAGGCGTATCGAGGTTGATCGTCGGCGGAACCACCTGATCGCGAATGGCCAGGATCGAGAAAATAGCCTCGATCGCCCCCGCCGCCCCCAAGAGGTGCCCGGTCATCGACTTGGTCGAACTCATCGTTGCCTTGCTTGCCGCATCACCCAACAACCGTTCCACCGCTGCCAATTCGATCACATCCGCCATGGTCGAGGTACCATGCGCATTGATGTAATCAACCGCATCGGGTTCTAGTCCGGCATCCTTAAGCGCGGCTTGCATCGAGCGAAAACCGCCATCGCCATCTTCGCTGGGTGCGGTGATATGATAGGCATCGCCGGACAGGCCATAGCCCGCCACTTCGGCATATATCTTCGCGCCGCGCGCCTTGGCGTGTTCATATTCTTCCAACACGACAACACCGGCACCCTCCCCCATCACAAAACCATCACGGTCAGCGTCATAGGGGCGGCTCGCCGCCTTTGGATCGTCCTCACGCTTGGTCGAGAGCGCCTTGCAAGCATTGAACCCGGCCATGCCGATTTCACAGATCGCCGCCTCGGCGCCCCCCGCGACCATCACGTCGGCATCACCATATTTGATCAGCCGCGTTGCATCACCAATGGCATGCGCCCCGGTGGAACAGGCGGTCACCACCGCATGGTTTGGCCCCTTGAAGCCAAAGCGAATACCGACTTGCCCGGAAATCAGATTGATCAGAGCGCCGGGAATAAAAAATGGCGACACCCGGCGCGGGCCTTTTTCGGCCATCAACAAAGTGGTCGCTTCGATGGATTTCAGCCCGCCAATGCCCGACCCTATCATCACGCCAGTGCGCAGACGGCTTTCCTCGTCCTCCGGCATCCAACCGGCATCTTTCACCGCCTGATCGGCTGCGGCGATACCATAGAGGATGAAATCGTCGATCTTGCGGCGTTCCTTCGGCTCGACATAGGCGTCGCCGTTGAATGTGCCGTCACTGCCATCGCCATGTTTGACTTCGCAAGCGTATTTCGTGATCAGTCGCTCAGGATTGAACTGGGTTATCGGCCCTGCACCGGATTGCCCGGCCAACAGCCGCTTCCAGCTTTCTTCGACCCCATCGGCCAAAGGTGTAACCATTCCAAGCCCTGTGACAACCACTCGACGCATATGAGAATGCCCCTTTACCTACGACAATGTTTCAGCGCTGTTTACGCGCCTTGGATCACTGGGGCAAGAGAAAGGGGCTTCACAGGGCGGTGTCAAACCAGCTGTCAGAGAAAGTCTGCCACCCGGTCTGGCGTCGGTTGAGCGATTTTTAGCGCCTCAGCCAAATCAACCGATTTGGCAAATAGCGCGCGCCCCACCAACGCGCCCGCAATGTTGGGCACATATTTCAGCCGCGCAATGTCGTCTGGCCCTCGCACGGTGCCACTGGCAATCACCGGATGACGGGTCTGCGCGGCCAAACCGGTGATCACGCTCAGGTGGGCATCGACCTCGTCAATGTCACTGTCGATATCGGTAATCAGAACCGCCGCCAGCGGATCATCGCCATAGCTTTCCAGAAACGCTTGCGGCGATATCGCCGCCGGCGTCTTCCAGCCATCGGTCATCAGTTGCCCCTGCCAGATATCCAGCGCCAGAACGATCTGATCGGGATAGTCGCGCGCAAGCAACTTGAATGTGTCCGGATCACGCGCAGGCAAGGTTCCCAGCACGATGCGCCCCGCACCCCGGTCAATCCACTGCTGCACGGCCTCATGCGATCCAAAGCCGCCCGCCAGTTGAACGGAGGCCGGAACCACGCGGATGATCTCTTCGATCAGTGCCGCGTTGTCTCCGGTACCCGCCACGGCGTCAAAATCGGTGACGTGAATCCATTCGGCCCCGGCCGCAGCCCAGCTCTGCACCGTCTCTATCGGATCGACGTGATAGATCGCAGGCTCCTCCATACGCCCCCGATGAAGGGTGACACATTTCCCATTCTGCAATTCCATTGTCGGATAGATAATCATGACAGCGCTCCCTTGGCTGCGATGGGCGGCACGTCCGCCCACACACCGAAACCCTAATACTACACCAAAGGCGGGCAATTCTCGAATCGACATCACGGATGCCATTTGCGCCTTGCGCACGAATCAGCCCGCCATCCGACCTTCGGGCAAAAGAAAACGGCCCCGCCCAATGGGCAGAGGCCGTTTCAAATCTGGATCACTGTGTCGCGATCAGGTCGCTTCGGAGATGAACTTCACAGCATCGCCAAAGGTCTGAATGGTCTCGGCCGCATCATCGGGAATCTCGATGCCGAACTCTTCTTCGAAAGCCATAACCAATTCAACAGTATCCAGGCTGTCTGCGCCAAGATCATCAATGAACGAAGCGTTCTCGACAACCTTGCCTTCATCCACACCCAGGTGCTCCACAACGATTTTCTTCACGCGGTCTGAGACGTCGCTCATGATACAATCCTCATGTCTTCGGACCATTCGGCCCAGTTCCTGCCCTCGCCCCTCGGGGTCTGAGGTCTTGCCTCTTACGAGGCGCTCTCCCCCCGCGTCATTGCGGGACATCACGGCCCATTTGATACAGGCAATTAGTGAATCTTTGCCGCCTATAGCATATGGCGCGACCGAGGCAAACGCTTTCGCGCGCCACTGCGACAATTGCTCAGATCATTGCCATGCCACCATTCACATGCAACGTCGCCCCGGTGACATAACCTGCCTCAGGGCTGGCCAAATAGAGCACGGCAGCCGCAATCTCTTCGGCGGTGCCCATACGGGCAGCCGGAATCTGCGCGTTGATCTTGGTTTTCTGATCATCCGTCAACTTGTCGGTCATGGCCGTGGCAATAAAACCCGGCGCCACGGCATTGGCGGTGATCCCTCGGCTGGCGACCTCATAGGCGATGGATTTCGTAAGCCCCACCATCCCGGCCTTGGAGGCCGCGTAATTGGCCTGTCCCGGATTGCCCGTGGTTCCCACGATTGACGAAATATTCACGATCCGCCCCCAACGCGCCTTCATCATCGGGCGCATCACGCCCCGACAAAGCCGCATGGTCGATGTCAAATTCACATCCAGAACGCTTTGCCATTCGTCATCCGACATGCGCATGAAAATCTGGTCGCGGGTGATTCCCGCATTGTTGACCAGAATATCAACCGACCCCATCGCCGCGATCGCCTGTTTGGGCAACGCGTCGACCGCTTCGGCATCCGACAAATTGCACGCCAACACATGCGCGCGCGCGCCCAACTCGGCCGCCAGTGCCTCCAGAGGCTCCACCCGGGTGCCCGACAACCCCACTGTTGCCCCGGCACCATGCAACACTCGCGCAATCGCGCCACCAATGCCGCCCGATGCCCCTGTCACCAATGCGCATTTACCCGTCAGATCAAACATACTTTCCATCCCTTCGTTCGAGAGCCGAATTTTCGTGAAAATTCATTCCCGAGATTACCCGTTCAACGCATCAATCGCCGCTTTTACATCGTCGGGGCCACCAATCGCGCGACAGGTGATCGCGCGATCAATCCGCCGCACCATACCGGACAACGCCTTGCCTGCGCCAATTTCCCAGATCTCGTTCACTCCGGCTGCGGCCATTGCCATCACGCTCTCACGCCACCGCACCGATCCCGTGACCTGCGCGACCAGAAGCGCGCGAATCTCGTCTGGGTCGCTGACCGGCGCCGCACTCACGTTGGCAATCAACGGCACAGCGGGTGCCTTGATCTCCACCGCCGCCAGCGCCTCTTGCATGACATCCGCCGCAGGCTGCATCAGCGCACAGTGAAAAGGCGCTGACACAGGCAAAAGAACGGCCCGTTTGGCGCCCCTCTCCTTGGCCAGATCCACGGCGCGCTCAACCGCCGCCTTGTGGCCCGAGACCACGACCTGCCCCGGATCGTTATCATTCGCCGCTTGGCAGACCTCACCCTGTGCCGCTTCTTCAGCCACCGCACGGACTGCTTCGAAATCAAGCCCCAAAAGTGCGGCCATCGCGCCCACGCCAACGGGCACGGCCTTTTGCATCGCCTCGCCACGCGTGCGCAACAAGCGCGCGGTATCGCTGATCGACAATGCACCAGCCGCCGCCAGCGCGGAGTATTCGCCCAGTGAATGCCCGGCGACAAAACTCGCCTGTTCCATGGTTACGCCTTCGGCCTCAAGTGCGCGCATCGCCGCCAGCGATGCGGCCATCAACGCCGGTTGTGCATTCTGCGTCAGGGTCAGCGTGTCCTGCTCTCCCTCCCAGATCAGGGTCGAGAGCTTTTCGCCCAACGCTTCGTCAACCTCGTCAAACACCGCTTTGGCTGCGGGATACGCCTGTGCCAAAGCCTGTCCCATCCCGATGGTTTGTGCCCCCTGCCCCGGAAATACGAATGCACGGCTCATCTGGCTCTCCCGTTTATTGTCCCTGCGCCGGGATAGCGCGCCACGCGCGCCAGTGCAACGCCAAGCCAGAGCTTGCCCGCCCGCCGCCTCTGTCCGTAAATGACAAAACGCCGACCTTCAAAAAAAGGTCGGCGTTTTGGCCTTGGAAATGGGTGCCCTTTGCAGGGCAGTAAAATCAGGCGGCGCGGCTAAACGCCGGACCAAGTGCGGCGCGGATCTCATCAAGATCGCCTGCGTTTTCTACCGGCATCTCGACAACCGTGCGCCCGTGATGGTCGCGGGCAATCAGCATGCCATCGCGAAAATCCACTTCGCTCAGATCGTCATAAGACACTTCCATAGCACTTTCGACGCGGCCACGGGCATTTCTCTCCAGGATACGCAGGATGCTGCGGCGGGCATCAAGCTCGACCTCTGGGTGTGTATCGCGGCGCGCCGCTACCAGACACATGGAACCGCCAATCATGCAGAAAATCGAAAGACCCAGCTTGATCAGCATCAGCGCCGGATCGAAATTCGCTCCTGGCACCAGCCACAAGCCAAGGGCCACCACGCAAAGAACCGCACCCAGAAAACCAGACAGAGCGCCGCTGGTGGCATGACCTTCGATGGCATGGCTATTACCGTCGGAAACTTCCATGAAATCAGGTATGGCAACCATTGTCCTAGTCCTTCCTATTCTCGCAACCGGATCAATTGAAGTGACCCCTTGATTACATTGACCCTCCGATTACAAAGCGTCGGCAATTGGGTGCAATTTTGATTAAATTCCGACAAATTGCGGCAGCAACGTGGCACACGGCTTGCCACGTATCGCTGCACTCGCACCGCACAACGCGGCCTTTTCGCCCAAATTCGTCACGGTGCTTGCGCCCCGGGCCAAAGCATCGTATTGCCCCGCAATCTTTCGCAACTATGCAAACCGCGCAGTCTCTCGTGGAGGAGCCGCGAAAGATCTCAGGGCCCCTCCTATGAAATGCGCCTTAAATGAAGGGAATGCACATGCCGCTTTATGAGCATGTATTCATCTCGCGCCAGGATCTTTCCAACACCCAGGCCGAGGGATTGATCGAACATTTTGGCACCGTCCTCGCGGACAACGGCGGCAAGCTGGTTGACCATGAGTATTGGGGCGTCAAAACGATGGCCTACAAGATCAACAAGAACCGCAAGGGCCACTATGCCTTCCTGCGCTCCGACGCACCGGCGGCGGCTGTACAGGAAATGGAACGCCTGATGCGTCTGCATGATGATGTGATGCGCGTCTTGACCATCAAGGTCGACGAGCACGTCGAAGGCCCCTCGGTTCAGATGCAGAAACGTGACGAACGCGACACCCGTCGCGAACGCCGCTGATCCCCTCGAAGAAAGGACAATAAACCATGGCTGCAAAACCGTTTTTCCGCCGCCGCAAGGTCTGCCCGTTCTCGGGTGATAATGCGCCGAAGATCGACTATAAGGACACGAAACTGCTGCAACGCTACATTTCCGAGCGTGGCAAGATCGTGCCGTCCCGTATCACCGCCGTATCGGCCAAGAAGCAACGGGAACTTGCCCGCGCCATCAAACGCGCCCGCTTCCTCGCCCTTCTGCCCTACGCCGTGAAGTAAGGAGCACAGAACATGCAAGTTATCCTACTTGAACGCGTGGCCAAGCTTGGCCAGATGGGCGACGTCGTCGATGTCAAAGCCGGATACGCCCGCAACTTCCTCCTGCCCCAAGGCAAGGCGCTGACCGCCTCCGAGGCCAATGTAGCAAGCTTTGAAGGCCAGAAGGCCCAACTTGAAGCGCGCAACCTCGAAACCAAGGCAGAAGCCGAATCCCTGGCTGCCAAACTTGATGGCCAGCAGTTCGTCGTGATTCGGTCGGCCTCCGATGCCGGCGCGCTTTACGGTTCAGTCACCACCCGTGACGCCGCCGATGCCGCCTCGGAAGAGGGCTTCTCGGTCGACCGCAAACAGGTGGTTCTCGCCCGTCCGATCAAGGATCTCGGCCTGCACGACGTTCATGTGCTGTTGCACCCGGAAGTCGATGTGACCATCATACTGAACGTCGCGCGCTCGGTTGAAGAAGCCGAACTGCAAGCGTCGGGCAAATCGATCCAGGAATTGGCTGCGGAAGAAGAAGCCGCCGCCGATTTCGAGATTGCCGAGCTGTTTGACGATCTCGGCGCTGCCGCGTCGGATGATGATGATCTGGCCGAAGCCGCCGGTGTCGAAATCGAAGACGAGGCACCCGCCGAAGACGACGAAGCCTGAGCTTCAACGCTTTCGTGACAAATTGAAAGGTCGCACCTTAGGGTGCGGCCTTTCTTGCATGGTCACTTCGGCTTTCTCAGCATCTCGATCGCAACGCTTTCAAACGAAAATGAAATGAACTGATAGCTTTCAGGATCAAGTGTTTCGCTCAGCGCCTTGTATTCATGATGCCGCCAGCCCGGATAACCGTAAAGCTCATCAAACAGGATGATGCTGCCCTTGGTCAGCCGGGGCCGAATAGCGTCCAGCGCGAAACGGGTCGGCGTATAGGTGTCCATGTCCATATGAACAAAGGAAAACGGCGCCTTCCCCGTTTCCTTGAGATAGGCCGGCAGCGTGTCCTGCACCATTCCCTTGATCAAGGTTACGTTGTCCGGAACCCCCGGTAATTCGCCCCCTTGAGTGAAGGCCCCGGCGGCACGTCCGGTTTCCTTGCCTGTCCAGTCCTCCTCGAGCCCTTCGAAACTGTCAAAGCCTGAAACTGTCTTTCCAACATGTGACAACGCATTTCCAAACAGGCGGCACCCGGCCCCGCCAGCCACGCCCAATTCGATGAAAAGCCCGTCGGACAGATCATTGCGGATTGCCCGGCGAATGCAGTATCTCCTGTTCTGGACTTGTTTGGGAAACAGCATGGATTGCTCCATCTGCTCCTTGAATGCCTCACAACTCTCCTGTTTGGCCAAAGAAACCAGATGCGAAATCGGACTCTCAGGTAATGCCATTTCAAGCCTCATGTTATTGTTTTCTAAAACGCTAGCAGAGAAGCCTTCTTCGGTCTACGAAACAGAAACAATCGCATGCGCACGCCTGCAAACGCTTTTCGTGAGATTTCGGCGTCCTGCTCAGATCATTTGCGGATGCGCAACTTCCCGCGCGCGCCTCGTCACCCCCCTTTACCCGAGGCGACAACCTGGGGCACATCAGTGGCAGAAACCATCAGGGACGGCCCCATGTGCATCACGACCAGAAGAAACTTCTTTCTCACGCTCTGTGTCCTGCCCTTGGCAAGCTGCGGCTCCACCCGCGCCACCGCTCCTGCGCCCAACCGCTTCAATCCGCCGCTCTATCCCAATGAAACACCCGAATTGCGCGCCCTGATCAACAAATGGGCCGATCACTACGAAATCCCGCGCAAGCTGGTGCATCGCCAAGCCGTGCGCGAAAGCACCCACCGTCCCTGGGCGCGTAACGGTCCCTACTATGGCCTCCTGCAAATCCTGCCACAAACCGCACGTTCCATGGGCTTTCGCGGCAAACCCTCCGATCTTCTCGATCCCAACGTGAACCTGCAATTTGCCGGCAAATACCTGCGCGGCGCTTGGCTGGTCTCGGGAGGCAATATCGACGAGGCGGTGATGTGGTATGCGCGCGGATATTACTACGAAGCCAAACGGCTCGGGCTTCTGAAGGAAACCGGCTTGCGAAGCTGACACGTCACTTGCGCTTAATCGTAAGTCTTCTTACTATATTTTGGAGCTATGGTTCCGGGAGGCGCAAATGGACGGCAATATCCTTGATTTCGATTTGATGGGCATCGGCCCCGAATTTATCGCCGATCCCTATCCCACATTACACCGCCTACGCGCCGAAGACCCGGTGCACCGCAATCCCGACGGCTCGGTCTTCCTGACCCGCCATGCCGACTGCCTCAAGGTCTACCAGTCGCGCGACATGCTCTCTGACAAGACCGAGGAATTCAGCCGCAAATTCGGCAAATGCCCGCTCCACACCCATCACACAACCTCTCTAATCTTCAACGACCCGCCCTATCATAGCGTGGTGCGCAAGCTGATTTCCGGCGCCTTTACCCCGCGCAAGCTGGCCGAGTTCGAGCCACTGATCGACACGATCGTCGACAGGCTGCTCGACCGGGTCGAGGATATGGGTGAGCTTGATCTGATCGAACACTTCGCCAAAGTACTCCCGACCGAGATCATCTCCTTCATGCTGGGCATCCCGGAAAGCCTGCGCCCCAAGCTACGCGATTTCTCGCTCGCCATTCTCGGCGCGCTTGATCCGGTTGTGCCACAGGATCGGATGGACGCGGGCAACGCGGCCGTTACCGAATTCTCCGCGATCCTCAACGATCTGATCGACCATCGCCGCGCCAACCCCGAAGGCGCACATCAGGGCGAAGTGCTCGAGGCACTGATCTTTGGCGAATATGATGGCCGTCGGCTGACTCAGGAAGAGCTGATCCAGAATTGCATTTTCCTGCTCAACGCCGGACATGAAACCACCACAAGCCTGGTCGGCAATTCCCTCGGCACGCTTCTGGACGCGCCGGATCAGCACCGCCTGCTGCGCGATGAGCCCACACTGATCGACACAGCGGTGGAAGAGTTCCTGCGTGTCCAATCCCCGCTTCAGATCGGCAATCGCACCGCCGCCAAAGAGATCGAACTCGCCGGAGGTGAACGCCTGCCCGCCGGCACCTATATCCACACTTCGATTGCGGGCGCCAATCGCGATCCGGCGGTGTTTCCCGATCCCGACCAGGTCGACATCACACGCAAACCCAACCGTCACATCGCTTTCATTACCGGCATCCATGTCTGTCTCGGCGCCACGCTGGCGCGGATCGAAGGCCGCATCGCAATTGGCAAGTTCGTACAGCGCTTTCCTCGGCTTGCAGCCAATGGCCCAAGCTCAATGGTGCCGTTGGCCCGCTTTCGCGGCTATGCGTCTCTGCCGGTGCGCGTGCGCTAAGGGCGCACACGCTGGTCAGCCGCCAAAATTCTCGCCCCCACCCTTCGGTTCCATCCGGATGAGACGGGAATCCTTCACCGCCGCCTGGCGGTGCACCATCGCCTCACGATATTCGGCGTCCTTGATCATGCTCACAAATGCCTCGACAGATGGGTATTCTGCAATAAAGCAAACATCCCAATTCTCGCCGTCCTGAGGCCCGATCAACATCGCTTCCATCTTGCCGCGCCAGACGATCCTCCCGCCCAACCGCTCCAGGATATGCGCCGTCTCGCGCCCATAAGCGGCATAGGCCTCTGCCCCCGTCGCCTCGCGTCCGTCGGGATATTCCGCTTTCTCATGCAACGCCACAAGGTTCAGCATATGTATCGGCCCCTCTCGTGGGACATTGCGAAATGCGTTGAACTCTTCGCCCGTAAAACCGATATGCGCCATGTCGTGCTCCCTGGATTTGCTTACGCCGTCAACCTGCCCCGCGCCCCTGCCGCCGGTCAACGCGCCAAGACTTGTGACGCTGCGCCATTTTGCTCATAGTCAGATCTGGCAACCACAAGGTCACGAGATGACAACAGATCCCATCGCCCGTTTCTATGACATGTTGCACACCCGCTCCGCGGCACTCGCACCCGGCGATCCCGTGCCCGATCCGCTGGTGATGAGTTCGGTCTTCTCCCTGCCCGATCAGCCCGACCCCGCGCGCATCTACGGCCGCAGCAACTCGCCCACTCTCGAAGCTCTGGAAACCCGCCTCGCCGCGCTCGAAGGCGCGCCCTGCCTCAGCTTCCCCTCCGGCATGGGGGCCTATGCCGGGCTTCTCATGGCGGCGCTGAAACAGGGCGACCGCGTGCTCGCCCTATCCGATGGATATTATGCCGCGCGCAACCTGCTGAGCGACATTCTGGAACCCTTCGGCGTGTCCTGCGACACCTGCCCGGCGGCCCAGATTGAACACGCCCTGCTTGATGCCTTCGACATGGTGATCATCGAAACCCCCTCCAACCCCGGCCTCACGGTGATCGACATCGCGGTTCTGGCCGAGTCCTGCCGCGACGCGGGCGCCAGACTGGTGGTCGACAACACGGTCTGCACTCCGCTTTTGCAAAACCCTCTCGAACTCGGCGCTGATGCGGTGATCGTGTCCGATACCAAGGCGATGGGTGGCCATTCTGACCTGCTGATGGGGCATGTCGCCTCTCGCGATGCGCGCCTGATGGAACGCGTGCTGTCGGTACGCACCCTGATGGGCCTCAACCCCGGCCCGCAAGAAGCCTGGCTGCTGATCCGCGGACTGGAAACCCTCGAAGTGCGCCTCGCCCGCATGTGCGCCAACGCCCGGGCCATTCTTCCCTTGCTGCAAGCCTCCCCCGCCACGCGCGACATCCTCTATCCCGCGCCTCACGCCCAAGCCACCGATCAGGGGTTCCTCATCGGCGTCACCTTTGCCGATGCCCAAACCGCCGACCGCTTTCTCCTCCACGCCGGTTTCGCCGCCACCACCAGCTTCGGCGGCCTGCATTCCTCGGGTGATCGGCGCGCCCGATGGGGGGATCAGGTCACCCCCGGTTTTCTGCGCCTGTCATTCGGCGTCGAGCCGACAGAGCACCTCACCGCCGCCGTCACAAACGCCCTCAAGAGCCTCTAAAGTCTTCCTCTGACCTATAATACCTCGGGGGAAAGACCAAAAGCCTTGGGGAAAGCGCCCCTCAAATCCGGCCTGTTTGTGTAGCACCCATAGCATTCAAATCACGCCTGAAACCGACTGCAAAATGCTCTATTCAAACCGCGCCAAAAGCGGTTTCAGCTCAGACCTTGCCCTGCCATAGCTCACAATCCGCACATCAAGATCATACGCGCCAAACATCTCCAACGCCCGCTCCAACGCCTCCAGAATCCATTCGCTCCGGTTGCCAAATGCCCCACCGCCCAGCAATGTCAGGTAAACCGGCCCCTCAGCGCCCAGCGCCGCCAGCATCGTCGCCTCATACCCCGCCTCCAGCGCCAGCCGCGCAAACGGCTCCCACGCCTCGACACTCTGCGCGCTATAGGCGACCGGCATCGCAGAGCAATAGACCTGCGTCACCCGATGGTGCGCCCCACGCAGCGTCACCTCGGTCTCTTCCTGCACCCCGACCCGGATCAGATCACGCAGCATCGCCCCCTTGCCCGCATCAATCCACTGTGCCACCTTGGCCAGCCCCTCCGAAGTGGCCAGTGCATAGCCATTGCGCATCTCCCAAAGCCGCCCATCTTCGTTGCCAAGCGCCTCCCCCAGCGCGTCAAGCCCATCTAATTGCCGCGTCGCACTCTGGCCTTGTGCGCCCCCCAACTCCAGAAGGTGATTGCGATACACCGTCCCCGCCGCACAGGCCATGGCACAGGCCGGGCCCTGCGTCCGGTCGCTCTTATAGCGGGTGACGCCCTGTTCCGGCGTCACGTCGGGAGAAATCATTTCCAGCAGGTTGAATTGCGACGCCACCTGAAAAACCGCCCCCGCATTGGCCGGATCACCATGCAGGGCACGCACATCGCCCACCACTTCGCTCAACCGCAGCCGCCCTTTGCGACCGCTCACCCTTCTTCGTCGCATCTCGCCCAATGTATCATGTCTGAGCCGCCCGGAATGAAACCACCGCCCGTTGGCGCAACTTTCAATCCATGCGCCGTCAACACGCATTGTTTCGCGCACCACCTCGGCACTCACTTCGGCAAAGCCAAACAATTCTTCAAACCAATCCATAAGACCACCTTGCGTCAAACCTCTGCACCCGCCAACGAAAAAGACCGCCCCAAAGGGCGGCCTTTCAAATCTTCGCGACCGAAGGAGACTTATTCGTCGTCCAGCGCCTCAACGGCTTTTTGCAGGTCGTCCTTGGAGACTTCCTTGTCTTTCACCGTCGCCAACTCGAACGCATAATCGACAACCTTGTCCTCGAAGATCGGGGCGCGCAATTGCTGCTGCATCTGCTGGTTCTGCTGCACGAATTCAAAGAACTGACGTTCCTGGCCCGGATACTGGCGTGCCTGGTTCATGATCGCTTGGGTCATTTCGGCATCGGTCACCTCGACCTCGGCCTTCTGGCCCATCTCGGCCAGCAACAGTCCCAGCTTCACGCGGCGCTCGGCCAGCTCTTTGTGCTCGTCTGTCGTCTCGATCGCATCATGGTTGTGGTCCTGCACCTCCGGGTGCTCCTCGTGCCACAGCTGATGTGCGATCTGCTGGGCCTCGGCCTCAACCAGGCTTGGCGGCAGCTCAAAGCTGACAACCTTGTCCAACGCGTCGAGCAATGCGCGTTTCATAACTGCGCGCGCAGCCCCCGCATATTCCGCTTCAAGCCGCTCAGAGACCTGCTCTTTCAATGCCTTCAGATCTTCGGCACCGAATTTCTTGGCCATCTCGTCGTTGATTTCGGCGGCCTTGGGCTCTTTCACGTCTTTAATCGTGCAAGAGAAAACAGCCTCTTTCCCGGCCAGCGCCTCGGCCTGATATTCCTCGGGGAAGGTCACGGTTACGTCTTTTTCTTCACCCGCTTTGGAGCCAACCAGCTGCTCTTCAAAGCCCGGAATGAACGAACCCGAACCCAGCACCAACGGATAGTCTTCCGCCGCACCACCTTCAAATGCTTCGCCATCAACCCGGCCGACAAAATCAAACACCACCTGGTCGCCATCCTTGGCTTTTGAGCCTTTCTTGCGCGACTCGAAATCCTGTGCCGACTCGGCCAGGCTTTCCAGAGCTTCCTTGATCTCGTCTTCGCCCGCCTTAACCACCAACTTCTCAAGCTTTACGCTCTTGAGGTCCATGTCAGGGATCTCGGGCAGCGCCTCATACGACATCTCGACAGTGACATCGTCACCCTCTTTCCAGTTTTCGCCATCAACCATTTCGATCTTGGGCTGAACTGCGGGCCGGTCGCCCGAATCTTCAAAATGCTTACCCATGGCCGCATCGATGCTTTCCTGCATCGCTTCGCCAAGAATACGCTCGCCAAACTGCTTTTTCAGGATCGGCATAGGCACCTTGCCCTTGCGGAAGCCCTTCATTTCGACTTCAGGCTGCGCCTCGGCCAGCTTGGAGTTGACCTTGTCGTCCAGTTCCTGCGCCGTCAGCATCAGTTTGTAAGCGCGCTTGAGGCCTTCGTTCAGGGTCTCGGTGACCTGCATGTTTTCGTCCTTTGCAATCGGAAATGGGGCGCAGCAAGGCACCCATAGAAATTAGTCGCCCTTCTAGGGTTGCTCGGCCAGTGATGCAAGGGGGAATGGGGCCGCTTTCGCGCGGCGATAGGCCCCAAAGCGGTCTGCTTAGAAAGCATCTCCCCGCCTCATGGCAAATTCCACCGCCACCCCGGCAATTGTTTGCGCGGTGATTTGCCGTCATGTCTCCCTCCCTCCGATCACTTCCGATCAAAGAGCCGCAGACAACAAACCTCCGCCTACATCATTATTCTTGCTTCAGAGACAGTTAAGCCTCTGCGAAAACCCATGCCCGGTTCACCCGGCTTTCAGCCCATGGCGCTCAAGCGTCGCTGCCGTTTCGTTCTCCCATTCAGCATTCATCTCGCCATTGGGCGTGCGACGCAATCCCATCGCCTGCAACGCCTCAAACCGGTCGCTCTGACCTGCACCAAAACTTGCCGAGACACGCGGCCACCAATAGCTCACGCTTTGTTGCAGCGCATCGCCCTGCCCCTCGTCAATCAATCGGTTCAGCCCTTCTTCGGCAAGCTCGGCGTGGCGCGCCTCAACCGGGGCAATCTTGCGAAACGCCTCAGCCAGCGGCTGATAGCTGACTTTGCTGAACTCCGTCATTTGCACGCCAACGGCCTTGCCCATCAAAAGGTTCATCACAACCGCATCGCCCCACCCCTCCAGAGGATAGTTGAACACGGCAAGCCGCATATCGCCTTCGCTCCGGGTGGTCCCGATATCGGCCTCACGCGACAGGCGCGCAGCCCAGGGGTGGTGATTGGCATATCTGCGCTCATCGACGCCAAATTCACCCATGACATGCAACACCTTGTCGGCATTATCGGTCTTTTCAAGAACGATCTTCGCCGCGGCAATCCGTTCCTTGATGCCCGGACCGGTATTGATCACATCGGCAAACCCGGCCGCACCGGCCAACTCGCTGTCCACAAATGTCGCCATCAGCTTCAACAGCTCAGCGCGATAACGCGGCGGCACGTTTGTTGGGTTGGTCAGAACGCCGCCTTCGGCCAGATAGCTCGTAATGCTCATATCGTCCATGTCCATTCCCTCACTGATCGTAATCAACGACAACGCGGTCGGTCACCGGGAAGGACTGGCAGGAAAGCACATAGCCCTTCTCGACCTCGTAATCCTCAAGCGCATGGTTCGCGACCATCTCGACCTCACCCTCAATCACCCGGCAACGACAGGTCGAACACACACCCGCCTTGCAGGCATAGGGCGCATCCATCGAATTTTCACGTGCAGCGTCCAGAATGGTGACATCTTTTGAGACCGAAATCGTCTGGGTCGAGCCATCAAGCGTAACAGCAATCTCGGCCTGATTCGCCGCCTTGCCCGCCTGTTTCGATTGCACCGGCTTTTTCAAACGCCCTGGCTGCCCGCTGGCAAAAAGCTCGAACTTGATCTGGCTGTCATCAAGCCCATGTTCGCGCAGTGCCTTGGCAATGCCCAGCATCATCGGCTCCGGTCCGCAGATAAAGGCTGTGTCCACGCTCTTGATGTCAATCCAGGTGCGGAAAAGTTGGCCACATTTCTCCTCGGTAACCCGACCTGTGAACAGGTCGATCTCCTGTGCATCCTGTTCAAGCACATGGATCACGCTCAACCGTCCGAGATATTCGTTCTTCAGGTCTTCCAGTTCCTCGCGGAACATAATCGAAGACACACCCTTGTTGGCATAAACCAGCGTAAAGGTTGATTTCGGCTCAGCTTGCAGCGTCGTCTTGATGATCGACAACACCGGCGTGATCCCCGACCCTCCGGCAAAGCCGAGATACTGGTTTTCATTGGCCGCATCGAGAGGCGAAAAGAACCCACCCATCGGCGCCATCGCTTCCAGCGTATCACCCACCTTCAGGTCTTCATTGGCAAAGGTCGAAAACGCCCCGCCATCGACCCGCTTGATACCCACCTGCAACTTACCCTCGTGCTTGCCTGCGCAGATCGAATAGCTGCGCCGCAATTCTTCGCCGTCAAAACCGTGGCGAAACGTCAGGTATTGCCCTTGGGTGAAATCAAACGCCTCTGCCGCACCGTTTCCAGGCTCCAGCGTCAGCACCACCGCATCGCGGATCGTGCGGTGAATATCTGTGACTTTCAGTTCGTGAAAGCGCGCCATTTCGGTTCCTCCCTCAGATGCACTTGAAATATTCAAACGGTTCAAGACAATCCTGGCAGCGCCATTGTGCCTTGCACGGGGTTGAGCCAAACTGGCTCAGCTTCTCAACATTTTCGCCGCCGCAATGCGGGCAACGTTTAGGGCCAGCCGCCGGTTGTGGCGGCGCAATCCCGTATTCTTCCAGCGCCTTTGCGCCCTTTTCAGAGAGCCAATCGGTCGTCCAAGGCGGTGAAAGCTGGCGGCGCAGCTCGATGCTCTCGACACCCTCGTCGCGCAACCTGGTCTCGATATCCAGGTTGATCATCGACGTCGCAGGGCACCCCGAATAGGTCGGCGTAACCGATACGACAAGCGTATCATCCTCCCACGCAACATCGCGAATGATGCCCAGATCCACCAGCGTAATCACAGGGATCTCGGGGTCAGGGATGGTCTCCAACCAATCCCAGACCTGCTCGACCGACGGGTTGGCCATGGCGTGTTACCACTCACTTCCCGGATAGGCGCGCTGCAACCATTGCATGCTGGTCAGCAGATGGCCGAGGTTTTCGCTATGCATCCGCCCGTCGCGCCCGCCCTTGTGAACAAAGCTGCTCTCGGGGATCGTGAGCGTCGCTTCGGACAGAACACGACCCACCAGCGCATCATATTCCTCGCGCAGGCTGGCCGGGTCCGGCGCAACGCCCGCCGCAACCATGGCCTGATCGACACCGTCGCTTTCAAACAACTCACCGGCATAGGACCACAGAGAGTCCAGCGCATCCTGCATCCGCGCATGGCTTTCGTCGGTGCCATCGCCCAGACCCACGACCGTGTCACCCGAACGTTCGACATGATAGGTCGCCTCTTTGCTGGCTTTCGCAGCAATCTCGGCCACCCGCGGATCGCTTGACTGCATCAGACGGCCCAGCATCACCACATGCCAGGCATCAAACAAAAACTGTCGCATCAATGTCCGACCAAAATCGCCATTGGGCAACTCGCACAGCAGAACATTGCGAAAATCCCAGGCGTCGCGCAGGAAGGCCAGATCATCGGCGCTGCGCCCCTTGCCTTCCACTTCACCCGCCAGACCCAGCCACATTTGCGTCTGCCCGATCAAATCAAGCGCGGTATTGGCCAGCGCAATGTCTTCTTCCAACACCGGCGCATGACCGCACCATTCGCTCACCCGATGACCAAGGATCAGGGTGTTGTCCCCCATCCTGAGCAGGAATTCGAACAAATCGGTGCTCATCACATCGCCCCCACATCGTCGGGAATGTCAAAGAAGGTCGGGTGCCGATAAACCTTGCTCTCGGATGGTTCAAACAGCGGGCCTTTCTCGCCCGGCGCCGTGGCCGCGATATGCCTGGCTTCAACAACCCAGATGCTCACGCCTTCATTGCGCCGTGTATAGACGTCACGCGCGTTCTTGACGGCCATTTCCGCATCCGGCGCATGCAGCGATCCCACATGCCGGTGGCTTAGCCCGTGCTGACCGCGAATGAAGACTTCCCACAGGGGCCATTCGTTTTTCATCTCTCTCTCCCGATTATTCTGCTGCAACCCGGCGCGCCGCGCGTTTGGCCGCATGGGCCATCAACCCGTCACGCACCCAGGCGCCATCGTCCCATGCCTTCACCCGCGCATTCATCCGCTCGGTGTTGCAGGGGCCATTGCCCTTCAGCACGTTGAAAAATTCACTCCAGTCCGGGTCGGTATAGTCATAGCCGCCCTTCTCTTCGTTCCATTTCAGATTTTCATCAGGAACGGTGAGGCCCAGATATTCGGCCTGCGGCACCGTCTGATCGACAAACCGCTGGCGCAATTCATCATTGCCGTCGATCTTGATCTTCCATGCCATCGACTGCGCCGAATGCACCGATTCCTTGTCACTCGGCCCGAACATCATCAACGATGGATACCAAAGCCGGTTCAGCGCATCCTGCGCCATTTTCTTTTGCGCTTCAGAGCCTTTCGCCATCTTCATCATGATGTCGTAGCCCTGACGCTGATGAAAACTCTCTTCCTTGCAAATCCGCACCATGGCGCGAGCATAAGGACCGTATGACGTGCGCTGCAGCGGCACCTGGTTCATGATCGCCGCACCATCAACCAGCCAACCAACCGCGCCAATATCGGCCCAGTTCAGCGTCGGGTAATTGAAGATCGACGAATATTTCATCCGCCCTTCCAACAGGTCCATGGTCAACTCATCGCGCGACACGCCCAGTGTTTCGGCAGCGCAGTAAAGATAGAGCCCATGCCCCGCCTCATCCTGCACCTTGGCCAAGAGGATCGCCTTGCGCTCCAGCGTCGGCGCGCGGGTGATCCAGTTGCCCTCGGGCAATTGCCCGACGATCTCGGAATGCGCATGCTGACCGATCTGACGGATCAGGGTGGCGCGATAATCATCGGGCATCCAATCCTTCGGCTCGATCTTGATATCAGCGTCAATCTTGTCCTGAAACGCCGCTTCCTCGGGGGTCATCTCTTCCCGGGTTTTCACGCCGGTTCCGGCGGTCTTGATCATTTGCGCATACATGGTGCGTAATCCTCCTCAGACACGTTCCAAAATCAGGGCCGCGCCCTGACCGACGCCCACACACATGGTGCAAAGCGCGTATTTCCCGCCGGTGCGTTGCAGCTGATACGCCGCCGTCAACACCAGCCTTGCTCCCGACATCCCCAAAGGATGCCCCATCGCAATCGCCCCGCCATTGGGGTTCACATGCGGCGCATCATCCGCCACACCCAACGCCCGCAAGGTCGCCAGACCCTGACTGGCAAATGCCTCGTTCAATTCTATCACATCCATCTGCTCAATGCTTAAACCCGCACGCGCAAGAACCTTTTGACAGGCCGGCACCGGCCCGACGCCCATCACCCGCGGTTCAACCCCGGCAGCAACCATCGCCACAACCCGCGCCATCGGTTTCAGTCCGTTCTTCGCCGCTGAAACCTCATTGGCCAGCAGGATCGCCGCCGCGCCATCGTTCACACCGCTGGCATTGCCCGCCGTCACACTCAAGTCAGGGCCGTTTACCCCTTTGAGTTTGCTCAGTTTATCAACACCCGTGCCGGGACGCGGATGCTCATCGGTATCAAAAACAATCGGATCGCCCTTGCGCTGGGGTATAGAGACTGGCGTGATCTCATCCTGGAACACGCCCGCTTCATGGGCTGCACCCCAGCGCGCCTGACTGCGCGCAGCAAATGCATCCTGATCTTCGCGTCCGACATTGTAGTCAGCGGCCACGTTGTCAGCCGTCTCGGGCATCGAATCAATGCCGTACATCGCCTTCATCTTCGGGTTCACGAACCGCCAGCCGATGGTGGTGTCATAAACCGCATTGGCGCGGGAAAACGCGCTGGTCGCCTTGGGCATCACGAAAGGCGCACGGCTCATGCTTTCCACACCACCTGCAATCGCCATGTCATAATCGCCCGCCCGAATGGCGCGCGCCGCCATTCCGACCGCGTCCATGCCGCTGGCACAAAGCCGGTTGATCGTCGTGCCCGGCACCTCCACCGGCAAACCCGCCAAAAGGGCCGCCATGCGTGCGACGTTACGGTTGTCTTCGCCCGCCTGATTGGCGCTGCCGTAAAACACGTCGTCGATGCTGGCCCAGTCGACATTCGGATTGCGATCCTTGAGCGCGGCAATCGGCAAAGCAGCCAGATCATCCGTCCGAATCTGGCTCAATGCTCCGCCATAACGTCCGATTGGTGTGCGCGTCGCGTCGCAGATAAAGGCGTCAGTCAATTTAAGTCTCCTGGTTCATCGAGTTCAAAGATAAAACCCGACCGCATGGTCGGTATAAGTTGGATTGCCGATTCGCGGCAAGCATTTTGTTACTATGTGAAGATATTTTCCTTACTTTGTGTAACACATCCTATTTTGATCGAATACCGCTGGGCTTGGTAAAACGACAGAATCTCACTATGGGCTTTCGGTAACCCGTTCAAATTTCGTCAAAATTCCCGTGCCGTCCCTTGCCAGATGCAAACCGCGCGCCCCCCCTGGCTCCTTCTTCAGCCACCATATCCTTGCTTATCTCCCACTCCTGACGCAACGCGGCGCGCGCGCTCAAACCTGCCTGTGCACGCGCCGACGCGCGATCCGCGCGCATGCACCCTTGCGGAAATCTTGCAATCTCCGCCGCCAGCGCCTCGGCTCTTGCGCGCGCCTGCCCCTCCGGCACGACATATTCGCACAGCCCGATGCGCAACGCCTCTTCGGCCTCCACCCGCCGCCCGGTCAGGATCAAATCCATCGCTCGCCCTTCTCCCACAAGCCGTGGCAAACGCACTGTGCCGCCATCAATCAATGGCACGCCCCAGCGGCGACAAAATACCCCCATGAACGCCGTCTCGGCCATAACCCGCATATCAGCCCAGATCGCCAACTCCATGCCCCCGGCCACCGCCGGCCCTTCAATTGCCGCAATCACCGGCTTGGACAGATCCAGCCGTGAAGGCCCCATTGGCCCTTGCACGTGTCCGTCTTCGGGATAGGCTAGGCTCTCGATCGCCCCCGGTTCCTGAAACCGTGAAACCTGTTTCAGATCCCACCCGGCACAAAACGCCCCGCCTTCGCCCCAAAACACCGCGACCCGCGCGGTTGCATCCGCCTCAAATGCAAGAAACGCCTCATAAAGCGCCGACGCGCTGGTCGCATCCATCGCATTGCGCGCTTCAGGTCGCGCATGAATCACCGTCCATACCGGCCCCGCTTTTTCCACTCTGACAGCCATACTGCCCCCCTTATATGCCAACAGCCTGAAACCTTCGCCGCAAATTCGCAATGAAGTGGTGAAAGTTTCGCCCAATTACGTCATTAAAACACCCTGACAATACACGACAACCGGAGTGAAGCGTATCAAACCCCTCGCCCATCCCGCTTACCGGCCCGAAATCGACGGGCTGCGCATGATCGCGGTGCTGGGCGTCGTGCTCTATCACTTTGGTGTGCCGGGTCTGCCCGGCGGGTTCACCGGCGTTGATGTGTTCTTCGTCATATCAGGTTTCCTGATCGGCGGCATCCTGTGGCGCGACCTGCAAGAGACCGGCCGCATCAGCCTTGCGCGCTTCTATACCCGCCGCGTCAAACGCCTCGCCCCTGCCTATTTCGCGATGAGCGGCGCAAGCGCATTGACCGCATGGTTTATCCTGCTGCCCTTTGAATTTCGCGAATTTGGCAAGGAACTCATCGCCGCAACAACCTACCTCTCCAACGTCCTCTTCTGGCGTGGCGAGGGTTATTTCGACATCGGCTCGGACAACAAGGTCTTGCTCCACACATGGTCGCTGGCGGTCGAAGAACAGTTTTACATCCTCCTGCCCTTCCTGATCCTCGCCTTCAAATTCTCCCGTCGCACCCTGTTTGGCGCGCTGATCGCGGCCTTCGCCCTCTCGCTTGTCGCCAATCTCGCCCTCACCCCCACGCATCAAACCACCACCTTCTATCTCTTCCCCTTCCGCGCGTGGGAGCTTCTCGCCGGTGTCCTGCTTGCCATCCTCTCCCAGAACGACACGCTCAAATGGCCTCAACACCCCGCGCTGAGTTGGCTCGGCCTGGCTCTCGTGCTGGCGGGCCTCACGCTCATAACCCCTGATGGTTTTCCCGGCTGGCAGGCGCTTTTGCCTGTCGTTGGAACAACCCTGCTCCTCGCCAACGGTCAAAACACCAACTTCGTCAACCGCGCGCTGTCCCTGCGTGGGCCGGTGTTCATCGGCAAGATTTCCTATTCCCTCTACCTTTGGCACTGGCCGGTTCTGATCCTGTCAAAATACTGGCGCGATGGCTACTCGGGGCCTTTTGAGGCCGCACTCTGGCTTACACTCGCCTTTGCTCTGGCCACCGTCTCCTGGGCGTGGATAGAGACACCGTTTCGCCGGATCACCCCGCGCAATGGCTGGCGCGTCTTGGCTGCCCTCTCACTCCCCACCGCCGCCGCACTCGCCTTTGGTGCGCTGGCCTATACCAAGGACGGTCTGCCAAACCGCTTTGGCCCCGACACCCGCGCCCACATCAAGGCCTCTGCCGATTTCCTGCAAGACTGGTCGCGCTGCCACACCCCCACCACCGGCCCCTTCACCGGGGTCGAGCTTTGCCCAATCGGCCCCGATGGCCCACCCGAAGTGCTGGTCTGGGGCGACAGCCACGTTCGCGCCCTCAAGGAAGGGCTGGAACAAGCCGCATATAACGCGCAAACACCCGCGCTGATCATCTGGCACGCTGGCTGCCCGCCGCTCTTTGGCATTCAAAAGCATGAAAGCTATGCCACCCCGGCCCAGGATGCCGCCTGTGCCAAAGACACCGAAACCCTCCGCGCCGCCCTCCCGACTCTCGACAGCGCGCACACCTTACTGCTGGTCGGGCGCTGGTCCTATTACGCTGAAGGCACGGGCGTGGGGCGCGACATCGAAAACACCATTGAACTCACCGGGATTGGCGGTTCCAACAATACCGATGTCCTCACACGCGCGCTGGCCCAAACGCTGCCCGAACTGGCCAATCACTTCGCGCAGATCTATGTGTTCCGCCAGCCCCCGGAAATTCCCTATTACGACAGCCGCGAGGTCGCGCGCCGCCTCGCCCATCATCGCATCACCGCGGAGAATGCCCCAATCACTGCCGATTTAACCCAGATCCAACCCCGATCCACTCGCGCCGAAGCCCTCTTCGCCCCCGATATCGCCTCCGGCACACTCCACCAGATCGACCCTTGGCCGCTACTTTGCACCAACGGCTCCTGCTCTGTTCAACAGGACACCGACATCTGGTATTTCGACAACAACCACCTCAACAACACCGCCGCCCGCGCCCTCACGCCACTTTTCGCGCCCGTCTTTGAGAGAACCCAGTGATGACATCTGAAATTACCTCGCAGACCTGGGACGTCATCATCATCGGCACCGGCATCGGCGGAGGCACTGCCGGGCGCGCACTTGCGCAATCCGGTCTCAAAGTTCTCTTTGTCGAAAAAGGCCCCGCCGGACAACGCAGCGAACAGACCCCGCTCAACCCGACAATCTTCCTGCCCCAAGCGCGACAAGTCCGCGGCTTTTGGCCCGGTCAGATGATCGCCCATGAAGACAACCATGAAAGCCGCTTCTATGGCCCGATCGGCGCCGGGGTTGGCGGCTCGTCGGTGTTTTACGCCGCCACGCTTGAGCGCCCCGAACCTCACGATCTCGATCACAGCAATGCGCGCCCCCACCCCACCGGCGGCTGGCCGGTTTCCTATGCCGATTTCGCACCCTATCTGGCCAGGGCCGAAGCCCTCTACAAGGTATCCGGCGCGCCGCATTGCGAAGGCCAAGACGATCTTCGCCTGCCCCCTCCCATAAGCCCCGCTGATCAACGCATATTCGAGCGGTTGCACAAAAACGGGCGTTCGCCCTACCATTTGCATTCTGCCATTGCCCGCATTGATGGCTGCCTTGACTGCACCGGCCACAAATGCCCGCATAGCTGCAAGATGGATGGCCGCTCCGCAGGGGTCGAACCCGCGCTGGCCACCGGTAACGCCGCCCTTCTCGACAATGCAGAAGTCACCCGGCTGATCGCTGATGGCCCTGATATCACCGGCATCGAAATGCGCCGCGATGGTGAAACCCTGACCCTCAAAGCCCGGCAATACCTGCTGGCGGGCGGTGCCTTTGGCTCCCCCCGGCTCTGCCTCGCCTCCGCCTGCGAAGCCCACCCCAACGGCATCGCCAACAGCTCAGACCTCGTCGGTCGTGGGTTGATGTTTCACCTCAATGAAATCTTTGCCGTCTGGCCGGGCATCACCGATCCCGAACCAACCAAGGCCGTCGGCCTGCGTGACCTCTATCATATCGACAACCAACGCCTCGGTATGGTTCAAGCCATGGGGATTAACGCCTCTTACGGCGAAATCGCCTACTATCTCGAAACCCTCATTTCGCGCAGTGTCTTGCGTCACATTCCAATGGCGGCAAAGCTCTCGCGCATACCCGCCGCCATGGCCAGCCGCATTTTGGGCTCCGCCAAGATTTTCGTCGGCCTCCTCGAAGACCTTGCCTATGACGAAAACCGGGTGCTGCCCCCCATTCAAGGCTCTGATGACATCGCATTCGAATACACCATCCATGATGAGCTGCGCACCCGCCGCCGCACCTTCCGACGCGAGATCAAGCGCGCCTTCAAGAACCAGCGCCGCCTGTTTCTGTCACAATCGCCTGATCTCAACCACGGCCACCCCTCCGGCACCATGCGGTTCGGACACGACCCGTCGCGCTCGGTGCTCAACGCCGATGGCCGCGCCCATGATCACGCAAACCTCTGGTGCGCTGATGCCGGTTTCATGCCCAGTTCCATGGGCGTAAATCCCTCGCTTTCAATCGCGGCTCAGGCCCTGCGCACCGCCCAAGCCATAGGAAAAACCCTGAAATGAGCCGAAATGACCCCCGCATCCTTGCTGGAACAGTCGTAATTACCGGGGCTGGCTCCGGTCTTGGTCGCGCTCTGGCCTGTCGCTTGACCAAAGAAGTGATGACCGTGATCGGCCTTGGCCGCCGCGCCGCCGCGCTTGAAGAGACCGCAAAACAGGCCGGAAATACCTTCATCGCCATCCCAACCGACATCAGCGACTTTAATGCACTCCGCGCCGCTTTTGATCAACTGAACGGAAAACCACCGCTCACCCTTCTGATCAACAACGCTGCCACCTATCCACACCGCGATATTCTCGACGAAACACCCGAGAGCTTCATGGCAACGATGAGCACCAACTTCGGCGGCACGCTGGCCGCCACCCGCCTTGCGCTCGATCATTTCACCAAGACCGGCTTTGGCCGCATTCTCAACGTCGCGACCTTCGCCGACCTCAACCCGCTGCCCACCGCGTCGGCCTATTCCACCTCCAAGGGTGCCAATCGCATATTGACCCGCGCGCTGATTGCCGATCTGGGGGATCGTTTTCCCGATATCACCATCACCGACTGGATGCCTGGAATGCTGGCCACCGACATGGGCATTCCCGATGGCCTGCCCCCCGCGCAATCGGCCATTTGGGGCGCGGATCTGGCGCTTTGGCATGACCGCTCGCTCAACGGCGCAACCTTTGAACAGAACCGCGAAATCCTACCCTCCCAAGGGCTGAAAACCCGCCTCAAAAACGCGCTCCTCCTCAGACGCCGCAAACCGCGAATGCTCTGAAATCGCCCGTTATCCGGCTGAAAAGACACTAAAAAGCGAACTTACCTGAAGCGCAGCCAAACCGCCTCAACCATCTGGCGCGGCAGAATGGCAAAGCATTTCGCATATCGCAGCCCCATACGCCCCGGTGCCTGAAGCATCCGCCACAGCCATTCCAGCGCCATCGCACGCACCCATTTTGGCGCCCGCTCCTGCGAGCCCGACAAAAAGTCCAAGCCTGCACCGATCGAGGCAAAGCCAACGCCCGGCAACCGCTCCCGCCCCTTTGCTGCAAAAAGCTCCTGCTTCGGCGCGCCCAGCGCGATAAACACCAACCGCGCACCCGAGCTTTCAAGCGCCGCAAACACCTCTTCCGCCCCGGCGCCATCCGCATCAAACCCCATCGGCGGCGCGATTTTCGCAACGATTTCAAGCCCCGGCACAACCCGCGTCATTTCCGTCCCAGCCGCCACAAGGCTTTCCTCGGTCGACCCAACCAACGCCACGCGAACTCCTTCATCCGTCGCCACCTCTGCCAGAGGCAAAACCATATCCGACCCCGGCACCAGCTCAACCTTGCGCCCCGCCAGACGCGACAGCCACACAATCGGGTTGCCATCGGCCACCACAAGATCCTGCGCACCATAAGCACGACGAAACGCCCCCGACGCGCGCAATTTCACCAAATGATCAAGATTGAGCGTCGCCAGCGCAAAGCCCTCGCCCCCCCTGAACCGCCTGCAAACCTCGTCAACAAGCGCATCCCTATTCGGGAAGTTCACCGTCACGCGCTCTTTGCCAAACCTGAATTCCACGCAAACGCCTTTTCTTTCGCCTCGCCCTGCCATCACTGGATAGAGCAACCTTTTCGTGGCACAAACGGGAAAAAACCACGGTATTTCAGTGGGTCTGCCCAAGTGTTGTCAATTTTACCTGTTTTGGAAGCCCCGAATGAAGTCTAAAATGAGATGACAAGAGCAAACAGCATGACCAAGACGTTTCGACCTTCCCAAGGGTTCCCCCGGACGTCGCGCCTTACCCAAAGGGTAACGGCATGAGCGCGGTTGTGCTCGTGGGATGCGGCTTTGTCGCCGACCTCTACATGGCGGGCCTCGCCACCTTTCCCGAAATCCGTGTTTTGGGCGTTTACGATCGCGACCCTGCTCGGCGCGCCGCCTTCGCCAATTACTGGAAAATACGCACTTTTGACACGCTCGATGAAACATTGGCGGCTCTGCCCGATGATGGTCTTGTGCTCAACCTCACAAACCCCGCCTCGCACGGCGAAATCAACCGCACAGCCTTGGCCGCGGGCAAGCATATCTTTTGTGAAAAACCGCTCTCGCTCGACCTCGCAGAGGCGCAAAGCCTGATCGCCGTGGCCAAGCGGAAAAACCTGCAACTCGCCTCCGCGCCGTCCTCGGTCCTAAGCGAGAGCGCGCAGCTTCTGATCAAGGCGGTAAGAACCGGCACTGCTGGCACCCCGCGCCTGATCTACGCCGAACTTGATGACGGCTTCATCCCCCAGGCCCCAATCGAAAACTGGCGGTCTGCCTCTGGCGCGCCCTGGCCCTTCATGGATGAATTTCAGGTCGGGTGCACCTTGGAACATGCGGGCTATTACCTCAGTTGGCTCATCGCCATGTTCGGCTCCGTCACCCGCATTGTCGCCGCCTCTGCCGAAGTGCTGCCTGACAAGCGCGGCGTTTCCGGCACCCCTGACTTTTCCGTCGCCACATTGTTTTTTGAAACCGGCCCCGTGGCCCGGCTCACCTGTTCGATCACCGCGCCGCATGATCATCGCATCCGTGTCATCGGCGACGCGGGCTATCTCGAAGTCAAAGAAGCCTGGGACAACACAGCACCGGTCAAATTTCACCGCCGTTTTCGCATTCGCCGCCGCCTGATCGAACATCCCATGGGCAAACGCATCAAGCCTCAGGGCAAAACCCACCCCAAGGTCAAACGCACAGGCGCTGCCTCGATGAACTTCGCCCTCGGCCCTGCCGAAATGCTCGCCGCCATTGCGGCCCAGCGCCCCAGCCGCCTTGCCGGTGATTTCGCGCTGCACCTCACCGAAGTCACGCTTGCCATTCAAAACGCTGGCACCTCCGGTGCGGTTGCGATCAAATCGCGCACAGCCCCGATGGAGCCAATGCCATGGGCCTGACCATTGCCATAACCGGCGCGGGCGGATTTATCGGCACAGCCTGCGTCAACGCCGCCCTCAAACGCGGCCATCACGTGCGCGCTCTGATACGCCGCGACACCCCCGATTTTGCGCCAGAGGTCTCGCGCATCCTGCTCGATCTGTCAAAGGATGAGGCCAAACTTGCCAGCGCACTCAAAGGCGTTGATGCCGTGATCCATACCGCCGCCTCACTACGCGGCAACCCAGAAACAATGGCGCGCGACACCGTAAAAGCCACCGAAAACCTGCTGAACGCAATGCGCAAATCCGCCCCCGACGCCCGCTTGGTTCTGGTCAGCTCGATCACCGTCTATGACGCTGATGCGTTTGAGATCACCGAAGACACCCCTCTCGATCCATCCCCCACGTCGCGCGACATCTATGCACAGGCAAAACTTGCGCAAGAGGCTTGCCTGAAAGCCTATGACGGTGAGACCTGGATCGCGCGCCCCGGTGCGGTGTTCGGTCCCCATCACCTCTGGAACGCCCATCTCGGCCATTGCATCGGCCCGCTGCTGATCCGCCTTGGCGGCCCCGGCGAAATCCCCGCCATAAGCGTCGAAAACTGCGCCGACGCGCTCGTCCTCGCCGCTGAAACCCCTGTCACCGGGAATAGCCCGCGCGCCCTCAATCTGGTTGACTCCGACCTGCCCGATCGCACCCGCTACCTTGCGGCACTTGGCAATGCGGCACCGCGCTTTCAACTGCCGCTTTCTTGGAAAATCCCCGCCGTCGTCGGCAAATTTCTCAGCATGGCCCCGCCCCTCGCCAACCGCCTGCCCGGCCTGTTGCACCCGCGCACCCTCCGCGCCCGTATGGGTGAAAAGCGCTACTCCAACGCCCGCGCTGAACAAGATCTCAACTGGCACCCGCGCCAACCCTTTGAAGCCACCATGCGCACAGCGGTCGAGGCCAGCCAATGAGCCTGCAAATTGCCTATCTCACTGGCGAATACCCACGCGCCACCGACACGTTCATACAACGCGAAGTCGCCGCCCTGCGCGCGCTTGGCCTCAAGGTTGAAACCTGCTCGATGCGCCGCACCGGCCCCGAACATCACGTCGGCGAAGAACAGCGCCAGGAAGCCGCCCGCACCTTCCATGTGCTAGAGGCAACGCGCAAACCGCGGCATCTGATATCCACGCACTTACAAGCACTTGCACGCAGCCCATCGAGATATTTCAAGACGCTCGCGCTGGCGTTCAAGACCTCCCCCGGCGGCATCAAATCCACCCTTTATCAGCTCATTTACTTCGCCGAATCCGCCGTTCTGGCCCGCCACCTGTGTGAAACCGGTGCGACGCATCTGCACAACCATATCGCCAAAAGCTCTTGCACCGTGGCCATGCTCGCCTCTGCGCTTTCGGGCATCCCCTTCTCCTTCACCCTGCACGGCCCGGACATTTTCTTTGAGCCGACCCATTGGCGCCTTGATGAGAAAATCAAACGCGCGGCTTTCGTCGCCTGTATCTCCGATTTCTGCCGCTCTCAGGCGATGGCTTTTTCACCGCCCGAGGATTGGTCCAAGCTGCACATCATTCATTGCGGCGTCGATCCACAACGCTACACACCGACCCTACGCGCCCAAGGCGCCAAGCTCCTCTTTGTGGGCCGCCTTGCCGCCGTCAAAGGCCTGCCGGTGCTCTTCGATGCTCTCAACATACTCAACACCTCCGACTACTCCCTCGCCATCATCGGCGATGGCCCGGATCGCGCGATGCTCGATAGAATGGCGCGCGAAAAAGGCCTAGAAGGCGCGGTCAATTTCATGGGCTATCGCTCGCAATCCGAAGTCGCCGAAATGTTGAAAGATACCGATATTCTGGTCCTGCCCAGCTTCGCCGAAGGCGTGCCCGTGGTGTTGATGGAAGCCATGGCGGCCGAAGTGCCGGTTGTCGCCACCCGAATCGCGGGCATCCCCGAACTGGTGGAGGATCGAAAATCCGGCATCCTCGTCGCCCCAGGGCGCGCTATCGAGCTTGCCGAAGCGATTGATGCAATCCTCGCAGACCCCGAGGCGGCATCGGCCATGGGGCGCACAGGGCGCGCCAAAATCATCGCCGAATTTGACAGCCAAGCCGAAGCCGCGCGCCTCGCCCACCTTTTTCAAGGCTACTCCCAAGGCAGTACTCCGCCCACCCGACCCGAGGTGCACCCATGACGACTTCCACCATCGGCGCCGTCGTGATCGGGCGCAACGAAGGTCAGCGCCTGATCAACTGCCTTGCCTCGATGCAGCGCGAAGCAATGCGCCTGATCTATGTCGATTCCGGCTCAACCGATGGCTCGCTCAACGCCGCCCGCGCGGCTGGCGCTGAAATCGTCATCCTCGACACCTCCGAGCCGTTTACCGCCGCCCGCGCACGCAACGCAGGCTTTGACGCCTTGGTCAGTGTCGCCAATCCCCCTGATTACGTTCAGTTCGTTGATGGCGATTGCACGCTTGAACCCGGCTGGCTCACCCATGCCGCCCGCGCGCTCGATGAAAGCCCCGATATCGGCATCATCACCGGCTGGCGCTCGGAAATTCACCCCAAAGCCTCAATCTATAACGAACTCTGCGAATTCGAATGGCACCGCCCTGCGGGTGACATTGACGCCTGTGGCGGTGACATGATGGTCAGACGCCCGCTGTTCCAGGCTCTCGGCGGCTTCAACAGCCATGTCATCGCCGCCGAGGATGACGAATTTTGCGTGCGCGTGCGCAAGCACGGCGCCCGCGTGCATCGCCTGCCCATCCCGATGACCCATCACGACGCCAACATGACCCGGTTCTCACAATGGTGGCAGCGCGCCACCCGCTCGGGCCATGGCTTTGCCCAAGTGGGCGATCTGCACCCGGATCATTTCGTCAAGGAACGCCGCCGCGTCTGGCTTTATGGCGCGGTGCTGCCGCTCTTTGGTCTTATCGGCGCGGTGGTTTTCCCGTGGTTGCTCGTCGCCGTGTTGCTTGTCTATCTGGCCTCGTTCATTCGCACCGTCGAAGGCCTGCGCAAGGACGGACTCCATCTCAAATCCGCCCTCCATCACGGCGTTTTACTTTTCCTGTCAAAATTTCCCAACCTGATCGGCGCCGCGCGCTATTGGAAACGCAAAAGACGCGGCTGGGACATGGAAATTATCGAGTATAAATAAAAGGTTATTGCACGTATGTCAGACGACATCAGAGTAGGAATCATCGGCGCAGGCTATATCTCGACCTGGCACGCCGACGCTGTTCGCGCCACGCCGGGCGCGCGGCTGGTGGCTGTCTGCGACACCTCGCCCAGCGCCGCAGAAAACTTCGCCGCAAGCTATGACATCACAAGCTACACAAGCCTTGACGACATGCTCGCTACCGGCACGCTCGACGCGGTTCACATCACCACTCCACCACAGCTTCACCATGCCATCGCGCTTGAATGCATCAACGCTGGCCTGCATGTCCTGGTCGAAAAACCCGTCGCGCTCTCCGGTGCCGACACCGCCGAGATCGAAGCCGCCGCCAAGGCCAAAGGCGTCACCTTCACGCCGGGCCACAATTTCCTCGCCATCCCCTCTTATGATCGGCTGAAACAGGCCATCACCCAAGGCCAACTGGGGCGTATTTCAACCGCCGAAATCACCTGGGCCTTCCCGCTTTCGCCTCTGCGGGCTGGCCCCTATGGCATCTGGCTCATGCGCGAGACGCAAAACCTCCTGCTCGAACTTGGCCCTCACCTTTATGCCTTCGCACAAGACCTCTTTGGCCCTGTCGAGGTGCTGCATCTGGAAACCTCCAAGCCCATCACTCTCCCCGGCGGGCACATCCGCCCACAAGGGTTTCGCATCATGGCGCGCGCCGGTGACGTTGATCTCACCTTCCTGCTCAGCCTCGTTGAAACCCACGATGACCGCTCGCTCACCCTGCGCGGTTCATCCGGCATGGCGCGGCTCGATTACGCCGCCGATACGCTCACCTTCGCGGCTCCCAACACCTCCGATCTGGTGCTCAATCCACTGCGCACTGAGTTGGCACAGGCTTGGGCGCATCTGCGCGAAGGCGGACGCAACGCCGCCCGCCAACTCATCTCGCTCAATCAGAAATCGCCCTATGGCCTGTCATTTCGCGGCCTTTGCGGCGAATTCTACGGCGCTTTGCGCGAAAACCGCCCCATAAACCCTAAGCTCAGCGGCGAAAACGCGGCGCAGGTCATGCAGACCATCGACCAGGCCATCGCCCTTCTCCCCGCGGAACCCAAACGCACCAAACCGCGCGGCAAACCCAAACCTGACACCATCGTGATCGGCGGCACTGGTTTCATTGGCCGCGCCCTGACGCGCAAGCTTGTCGAGGCGGGCCATGACGTGCGCGTCCTCTCGCGCGGCCAAACCGGCCCGTTCGACGACATCGCTAACCACGTCGAAACCGTCGGCGTTTCGCTCTCTGACGAAGCCGCCCTGAGCGAAGCAATGAGTGGCATCAAATATGTCTACAATCTCGCGCGTTCCCTCAATGACACTTGGGACGCGGCCCTTAACAACGATGTCGCAACCGCCCTTCGCATTGCCCGAGCGGCCCAGACCGCGGGCGTTGAGCGGCTGATTTATACCGGCACCATCGCCTCCTATGACATGTCAGACCCCGCTGTCACCATCACCGAAGAGACCGATTTCGGCCCCCTGGAAAGCCGCAACATCTATGCCCGCTCCAAGGCCGAATGCGAACGCCGCCTGATGGACATGCACCGCAACGAAGGCCTGCCGCTGATCATCGCGCGCCCCGCCATCGTCGTCGGAGAAGGCGGCCCGCTGCAACATTGGGGCATCGGGCGTTGGCATGGCGCAGGTGCGGTCAAACTCTGGGGCAATGGCCGCAACACGCTGCCGTTCGTTCTGATCGACGATTGCGTCGACGCCTTGGTTCGCATGATCGACGCGCCCGACGCCATGGGCGAAAGCTTCAATCTTGCGGGCGAACCGATGTTCTCGGCACGCGATTATTTCGACGCCATCCATTCCGAATTGGGTGCGCGTATCAAGGTAAGCTCAGGTCCAATTCACGCCTTCTATCTGGCTGACGCCTTGAAATTCACCCTCAAAACCAAGGTCTTGCGCCGCACAGGCCTCTCGCGCCCCTCGCTCGTCGATTGGAAAAGCCGCGCGCATTTCTCGCCTTTTGACAACTCAAAAGCCAAACGCATGCTCGGCTGGCAGCCCGAACAAGACCCCGCCATCTTCATTGAAAAGGCAATCACGCACGCCAATCTGTTCGGATTTTGAACATGACAGAGACCAAATCGCGCAGTTCAGGCATAATTTGGCCCAAGTTTTCTGTATATTCTCGCGGGATAACAGGCACTTTGCCCTTCAGGCAGGCAAACGCTAATATTGCGAAAAGACCTCCTTCGGGTGAGCAAGGACAATGGATTTGAACGTGACGGGCAGACGCAACATCTCCGCCAACCGTGATTTATTGGGTTTGCCCAATGTGCGCAGCCATGTCTGAAAAGCGCCCAACCTTCACCCGCAAAGCCCGCCCGCGGCTCGATTCGAAAGAGCGCGCGCGCCTGATTGCTGAGTTTGCTGCAAACCCAAACGCGCCCCGCTCAGAAGCGATCGAGAATGTCCAAGACGACGCCCTGCCCCCGCCCGATGCGCTGAGCGATCTCGATCTGGAAGCAGAGCCCACCGAAACAAGCAGCATATCCGACCAAGACCTTGCCGAAGACGCCCAAGCGCCCACGACAAGCCAGCCCCCTAAGCCCGAAAACCACCTGCCGGACCCGCAAGACGAAACCGATACCTTGGCAGAACCGTCGGACTCCGAGACGCAAACGCCCCCCGCGCCTTTGCCAGTCACGGACACTCCGCTGGCCTCCCCTACGATCATCCGTGACCAAGAAAACGCACCTGAATCCGCCCCGGCCAAGAATCCGACCATCGACCCAGATAAAATCTGGGCGGAACTCGGCTCGATTCCGGTCGACCCGGCGCATCTTGAACGCAATCTCATCATCACCGCCGGCCGGCACGATCCTGCGCATGGCGCGTTTGACGTGTTGCGCACCCGGCTGGTTCAGACCCTCTACGAAAACGATTGGAAGCGCGTCGCGATCACCTCGCCGACGCGCGACTGTGGCAAAACCTTCACCTCTGTTAACCTTGCCATTTCGCTGTCGCGTTATGAAACCAACCGCACGGTGCTCATGGACATGGATATGCGCAACCCGTCGGTGGCGCAGGTTCTGGGGGCATCAAACCCCGGCAGCATGGGCGATTTCCTGCAAGGAACCGCCAACCCGTCCACCTTTTTCAAACGGCTTGGCCGCAACGCGCTGAATATCGGCAGCAACCTTGCCGTTGGCCTCAATGACCGCATCGAACCCTACGCAGCCGAGCTGTTTCAGGACCCGCATGCCGACGCCGCCTTTGAGCGGATGGTGAAAGAGCTGGCGCCCGATGTGGTGCTTTACGATCTGCCGCCCGCGCTGGCCTTTGATGACGTGATCGCGTTTCGCAAACACTTTGATGGCGTGTTGATGGTCGTCGGTGGCGGCTCCACCACGGCCGAAGAAATCCACGAATCCATGCGCCGGATAGGCGAAGAAGTCCCCCTGCTGGGTGTCGTCTTGAATCAGGCCGAAGGTGAAACCCGGCTCGGATATACCTATAACTACTAGCGCATTTCGACTTCAAATAGCGCCTTGGGACAGGGCCGGAATCTTCCCGTCCGAGTAATCACGCCTTGCTTTGCAGGCTTGAGAGCATATTCACCAGACCGCTCACCGCCTCTTTCACCACACCCGCGAAACTCCACAAAAGCGCCAGAAGCCCCGCCAGAATCGTCAACCACAAGATCCGTTTTCGACGGCGTTCTCCGGGCACGGTCAATTTGGGAATGGCCACAACAGCCTTGACGTTAAGCTGACGTTCCAATTGTGCGGGCGTGCGGATCACCGGGTTCAACGTCTCCAGAACAAACGCCAGACCGACCCCCAGAACCCCGCTCAGGAATGCGCCCAGAACCACCTTCTTCTTGCGCGACCCCGACACCGGGTTTTCCGGCACAAGCGCGCTTTCAAGCACCTCGATGCGCTCGAACTGGTCCTGGCTCGTCAAAAGCTGGCCCATCTCGGCTTCGGTGGCACTGCGCGTTATGATGGTAAACTGTTCTTTCAACTGGTCGAGCTGACGCGTCAGGATACCAAACTGTCGCTCCACTTCGGGCGCACTGTCTATCGCTCCATTGATCTCGTTAATTCTCGACTGGATCAGGGCTTGCTGCTCGCGCAACAGGGTGCTTTGGCGTTCAATCACCTCGGCGCGTTGTCGGGTTCGGCTCGCATCCAGCTCAATCAGTTTCTGTTCGATGTCCAGAAGCGCTGTTCTCAAGGTGCCCAATTCAGCCCGCTGCGCCGCAACTCCTTCCGGAAGATAGAGCGCATTCTTCTCCTTGAACTCGGCAATCCGGGCCTCCAGCGCGGCCATTTCCGCCTCGACCCTGGCGGCTTCCCCCTTGAAGAACTCAAGATTCTGAAGCGTCGCCGAGGACCGTCTCTGACGGTTGAGATTAACCAGTTGTTCCAGAAAATCATTTGCCATCGCCGCCGCAGTTTCAGGCGAACCATGGTTGACCGTGATCATCATGCCCGTTGGCACACGCTGCGCACCCCACCCTGCATTCGGGTCCGTAATCTGGGTAATGCGCACGGATTCCCGCAGCATCGCCACCTTCAGGCCCGCCGAAAAATCAGTATCTTGGTAGAGACCGTAACGCTCCACCATGGCCGTGAGATTGTCACGCGCCATCAGCTTCTGTTCGAGGATTCGCAATCTGTGGTCGGCGGGGTTCGCGGTTACCGCGCCGCTCGCTGCCGGGTCTGCGACTGTGGGGCTTTCGATCTGTGCAACGGCCGTCGCCTCATAAATCCGGGGCTGCCCAAGTGTCCACCAGATCGAGAAGGCGCTGCCAAGAATGATCACGGCCAAGATCAGCACGATGCGTCGCCGCATCATGTTCAGGAAATCTCCAACCGATTGAATCTGGCCCATTGTCCAAACCCCGTATCTGATGCGAAATTCCCTGCCCCCGCAGGAATTTGGCTAATATTTACCGCAGCCAAAGGCCGGGAATGCCTCCCACCAGACAGCCAGCACTGTCGTCTTTGGTTCGGACCTTGCCAACCTAGTGCATATGCCCAGATTTTGCCACTTTTTTCACGAATTTGACAGAAACAATGTGTTTCACATCGCGCAACACGAACTCGCCTTCAAATTTGTGTGGAACTGTTATTTTTCAATACATTACAGACTAAACATCACGCAGAATACTTTACCTTCCGCACGCCCGAAATGCCCCGCAAACCCCTGCGCCGAAAAATCCGGCCCCAGCGGAACACAGACACGTGCCTCAAACTTGCCGTTCACAACATCTACAACGACCTCTACATCGCTGAATTCCAACATTTTTCTGGCTATCGGATATTGCAGTTTATAAACCGTTTCCTTGGCCGAGAAGATAAGCCGCGCCATCCGGCCCCAGCCCTGTTTTGGCAGGTTCATCCGCTCGGATGGTAAGCAGATCGTGTCGATCACATCGTCGGGCAGGTCGGTATCGGGTTCAATATCCACCGCCACGGCGCGATATCGCGCCGCTTCGGCCACCAAAGCGACGCAGGTATCACTGCAATGCGAAATCGAACCGACCAGCCCGGCGGGCCAGACCGGCGCACGATCCTCGCCCATTGTCACCGGCCCAGGTGAATGCCCCAGCGCCCGCATCGCGCGGTGCGCCGCAACCCGACCCGCAAAAAACTCTGCCCGCCGCTTGGGAACCGCGCGCGCCATCGCCGCCGCTTCGGCTGCAAACACATCCCCCTCTTTCAGAGGCGGTTCCAGTCCCTCCACCGCAAGGGCGATGCCCGCAGGCAAAATCGCCCTGAACGCGGTTTCCAACCCCGCGTTCTGCTGTCTTTCCACCGCGCCGCTCAGGTCTTCGCCATGCGCCGTTTTGCGCGCATCTCACGCCGCCGCGACACGGTATCGCTCTGCGTGGCCTCGGTTTCCGGCATTTTTGCGGGTTTCGGGTTCGGTGTTTCCCCTCCATCGCTCAACTCGCGCACGCGCTGCGCCAGCGCCGAGAGCTTGGGAAAGCGGAAAATATCCGTGATCGCCAGTTTCGGCACCCCACAGAGTTCGCGGATTTCGCGATGCGCCTGCACCGCCAAGAGCGAATGCCCGCCCAGATCAAAGAAGCTGTCTTTCGCTCCGATCCGCTCAACCCCAAGCACATGGTTCCACACCGCAGAAATCTTGGCCTCGACCGAACCCGCCTCATGCAGCTTGACTTCTGACGCCTGCACTGGCGCCATCACCTGCGCTGGTGCGGGCAGCATTTTTCTGTCGACCTTCTTGTTCGGAGTCAGCGGAAATGCATCAAGCCGCACGAATTGGCTGGGGATCATGAAGTCTGGCAAGTTCACGGCCAAGGCTTTCTTCACCCCCGCCTCGTCAAACCGACTTTCGGCCAACACATAAGCGACCAGTCGCATATCACCGGGCGTATCCTCGCGCGCCAACACAACAGCCTGACGCACGCCCGGCTGTTCCTCCAACCGGCTCTCGATTTCACCCAATTCGATACGATACCCGCGCAGCTTGACCTGATGATCCGCCCGCCCAAGGAAATCGAGCTTGCCATCCGCGCGCCAGCGCACAAGATCACCTGTGCGATACATCCGCTGGCCATGGAACGGGTTGTCGACAAATTGCTCTGCCGTCAGCCCGTCACGCTGCCAATAGCCACGCGTCACACCTGCCCCGCCGATGAAAAGCTCCCCCGCGACACCAACAGGGCACGGCGCACCGGCGGCGTCCAGAACATAGACCTGCGTATTGGCAATGGGCTTGCCAATATTGACCACACACTCGCCCAACGCGGCGCGTTCCGTCGTCGACCAAATCGTGGTCTCGGTCGGCCCATACATGTTCTCAATCGTCGCATCGGTGATCTCGCCGAACTCACCCACCAGACTTCCCGGCAAGGCCTCGCCGCCAATCATCAGATGCTTCACCCGGCCCAGCGCCATGCGCGCCTCGTCGTTCATGGCGATCATCCGCGCAAGGCTGGGCGTGCATTGCAGGTGCGTCACACCGTGGCGCACGATTTGCGCCGCAATCGAGAAATCATCCTCCGCCACGCCCACCGCCTCATTGGCGCGCCGATGTACCTCGGCCAGCGGTTTCAGACCCTCCAAGACCAATTCAGGCGCGATGCCATAGTCGATCAGACAGCCTATCTCGCTCACCCCGATCCGCTTGAGCTGCTCCACCCGGTCAAGACAATCCTCAACCGTGCCAAACAACCCGCTATCCTCGAAATAGCGCTGGAAAGCGAACTCCAGAATGCCTTCCATATCCTCCTCGGTCAAAACCTCCAGATCCAGCTCAAACGGGTTATCCACCCCCTTGGGCCGCTTGAAGGCCGGGAAGGTCCAGGCATATTGCTTGATCAGAACCGCTGCCGCAGTCAGGTATTCCTTCATCGGCCCGCGTGCCACGTCACGCGCCTTCTCGCGGGTTTCGGCGACATAAGTGTGCAGCATCAGCGTGACGTTGAAATCCTCAGGGTCGTAACCATTGTCGCGCAGCGCCTGATGATAGATCTTGATCTTGCCGGCCACCTCGTCAATCGACTGGCCCAACAAATGCGTCAGCACATTGGCGCCGATCTCACCCGCCTCGCGCCAAGTGTCCGGGTTGCCCGCAATGGTCAGCCAGATCGGCAATTCCTTTGATACGGGCCGCGGTTGCGTCAGCGTCGCACAATCCTTACCCGCACCGTTGGGAAATTCCACCGTCTCGCCCCGCCACAGCGCGCGGATCTTCTCGATCGTGTCAAACATCGCCACCTTGTTGTTGGGCGGCGCATTCTCCGGGCGCAGCACGAAATCATCCGGCTGCCAGCCGCTGGCAATCCCCAGCCCCGCGCGCCCGTTGGTCAGATTGTCGATCACCGACCAATCCTCGGCAATCCTGAGCGGATGGTGCAGCGGCGCCACAACCGACCCCGAGCGCACTGCGATATTCTTTGTTACCGCCGCCACGGCGGCACCGGTCACCGCCGGGTTTGGATACGGCCCGCCAAAGGCCGCAAAATGCCGCTCGGGCGTCCAGACCGCAGAAAACCCATGCGCGTCGGCAAATTTCGCGCCCTCAAGCAACATATGATATTTCTGCTTGCCCGGCCCATCGTCATTGCCCCAGTAAAACAGCCCGATATCCATGCCCTTTCCGGTCATGGCGATCCGCCCGTTGCTTACCAATGAACGGCTCTCATCGCCGCTCAGCACCAGCTTAAAACCCCTTGCCAGCGTCCAGAAAAGCTCCAGCACCGAAATATCAAAGCTAAGGCTCGTCACCGCCAGCCAGACAGAATCTTCTTCAAGCGGTATGCGCTCATCCATCCCGGCAAAGAAATTCGCCACGTTGCGATGCTCCACCATCACACCCTTGGGCTTACCGGTCGAACCGGAGGTATAGATCAGATAGGCCAGATCACTCCCGGCCACCCCGCTATCACAGTTCTCCTCCGATGCCGCCTCAATCCGCGCATCGCGATCCAGCACCAGTTGCGCAGCCGTGCTCGTCGGCAGATCACCCGCCACCGTGCTTGTGGTCACAACCACAGGTGCGGCGCTGTCCTCAAGATAAAGCGCAAGCCGATCCGCCGGATAACCCGGGTCCAGCGGCACATAAGCCCCCCCCGCCTTCAAAATCCCCAGCGCCCCGATCAAAAGGTTCAAACTCCGCTCACTCGCCAGCGCCACCAGAGTTCCGGGTTGCACCCCCATGTCGCGCAACACATGCGCCACTTTGTTGGCTCGCGCATTGAGTGCTGCGTAGCTCAGGCTTTCGCCCTCAAACACCAAGGCTTCCGCATCTGGTGTCTCCAGAACTTGCCGTTCAAACGCCTGATGCACGCACAAATCCGCATCAAACGCCACCACCGTCGCGTTCCAATCTTCCACAACCAACTTGCGTTCGCTTTCGGGCATCACCGGCATCTCGGCGGGGGCCATATCTTCAACCCCCTCAACCCGGCTCAGATGCTCCAACCGCCGCGCCCAAAGCGCCGCCAGATCATCGCTGACTTTCCCCGCATCATAATAAAGCCGCTCGGGTGTGAAGGTTATCGCTGTCCCCTCAACCATACTGCCCTCGGAAATCCCGATCATGGGCATCTCGACACGCCCGATTTCCGGGTCGCGCGATTGAATATCAAGCGCAAAACTGGGCCATTTGCGCGCAATGCTCAGATCGTCACCAAAGCGCACCGGCACCCAGGAACTCGCATAACCCGGCGCAGTTGCCTGCCCGCCACCAAAGGCCAGATCCGCAACGCCAGTCTCTGCCAAAGCCGCCACAAGCCCCGTTGCCAGTCTGAGCGCTGACTCTCCGCCCCCCCCCAGATCAAGCGTGATTTCGCGCGTTTCCCCTGTTTCGCCCGCCGCCCCCGGCAACTCAGCCGGAACCAACTCGCGCAACCGCGCCCGCCAATGCGCATCGCCCTTCGCGGCCTCTGTCATTGCCGCATCAAGCATCGCACGCTCCGCGCCATCCGGCGGCGCAAGCACATCCCCAGGCGCCAGCAAAGCCGCCAAAACAATCTCGCCACCGCAAAGCGCCGTTATGTCCGACAACATCACCGTGCCCTGCCCACAGGCCACGCGAATGGCCTGATCATCGACACTAACCACCGTGCCCGGCGCGGCCTCGCCCAAAGGCTCCTCCTCCGCCGCATGGCCGACGGCTAGAACCCGGCCATCAACCTCGATTTTCGCCACCGACAGCGGATTCCAATATGGTCCGTGATCCAGCGCACGCACCACGCGCACCACATCCGACGCCGCGCCGGTAAAATCCAAACGTCCGGCCCCACTTGGCCGCTTGGCCTTGCCATAGTAGCTGCGCCCGCTTGCGGGCTGCGCCTCAACCGGAACCTCTGCCATCGACAGCTTGTCGAGCACCTCCTCAAACGATCCGATTCCGGCCTCATAGGCCTTGGTGTTCAACGTCAACGCCGTATCATCAGACGTGATGTCAAACCCGGCACGCGCAACAATCGCGCCGGTATCCGCACCGGCCTCTATCATATGCCAGGTGATGCCATGGCGGGTTTCCCCCGCCAACATCGCCCAAACCGGCGCATTCAGCCCCGCATAGGCCGGCAAAGGCCCGTCATGAAAATTCACCGCCCCACGTCGGGGCAACGCCAAAACCGCCTCGGGCAGCATGTCGAGATTGGCAATCGACAACAACCAATCATGCGCCACGCCCTCAAGCCGCTCGGCCAGCCCCTCTCCCGGGGCAACAACCATCACCCCCCGACCCTCTGCCCATGCCGCGACATCGGCGTTGCGCGTCACAATCGCGCCAAGCCTCCCGCCCCGTTCCAGCAGTTTTTCACTACATTGAACGGCAAGACTTTCATTGCCGATCACGACATAGGATTGAGCAGTCATAGGTTAAGTCCTTTCCCCAAGCACGCCCAGCTTCAGCGTGTTTTCGTTGTCTTTCACAGCCCCCCTCACAGGTCTGAAAAGCGCGCGCAGATCATGCCACAGAAGGTGGCGTAAGAACCCCGGAGGATCGCCCCGATCCTTGCCTTGCAAAAGCACCCGCAACCGGTGAATCACCCCCCCGGCCAAATGCGCCAGCGTGGCAGCGCAAGCATAGGCAACCCCATGATTTTTCGAAAAATAATGCCAGCGCGAATCAAACCAATACTCTGGCACCCGCGTCCAATCCTTCATCCCCGTCGAGACCGACCCGATATGGGTGATTTCGCTCTCACGCACATAATGCGTCGCCCACCCGGCCTTGGCGGCGCGACGGCACAGATCGGTTTCCTCATAATAGAGGAAAAACGCCTCATCAAACTGGCCAATTTCGTCAAGCACCTCGGCCCGCATCATCAGGCTCGCCCCGGCCAGCCAATCCACGGCCGTCGTTTCCTTTGGAACCGGCAGCGGCACCATATGATCGGCCAGCATCCGCGTCACCGGTCCAAACCTTGCCGCGCCCTCAAACTCGCTGGCTATCGAGGGAAAGCGAAACGCCGTCACATGCGCATCACGCTCGGGGCCGTGAATATAGCTCCCGGCAAACCCGACCTCCGGGTTACCCTCCAGATGCTCGACCAGCGCCCGGATCGCTCCGCGATCGGGAAACGCATCGGAATTCAGGATATAATAATACTCTGGCACCGTCCCATCGCGCATCCCCGCGCGCATGCCAAAATTGTTGCCCGCCCCAAATCCGCCATTCTGTCCCGATTGCAGCACGCGTATGTCCCAACCCTTTTGTGCGACCCCCGCCTGCAAAGTTTCAAACGAACCATCGCCGCTGTCATTGTCGATGATCAAAATTTCACCATCAATATCAGACATTTCACGCATTGCGGCCTCGGCAGCGGCCAAAGTCATCTCGGCTGTTTTGTAATTGAGGATAATCACCAGGACTTGCGCCATATTGTTCACCCCGCCGCCTTTGAGTGCACCGGCAAGGCCGCCACGCGCCCCGCGCGCGCGCCCGGATTCTCCGCGTCTTCAATGCACCGTTTCATGCGGGCCGCCAAAACCCGCACATTGGGCTCCAGAACCATACTGTCGTGGTCTCCGGGCACTTCGATCACCTCGATCAAGGGAGCATGGGCTGTCCAGTCATTGTCGGGCGTGACATAGGCACGCTCCGAATTGACCCAGCGCCCCGGCGCCACTTCCCATTTGCCCTGCAAGGGCGGACGGAACAGCGTCAGCGCACCATCCCACGAGCGCAAATCATACGCCGCAACCGCCTCCAGGAATGCCTGCTCTATCGTCGTGTTGTGGAAAGAAACCTCGGCGTTCTCAACCGGCTGCACATCCCTCTTGCGGCGTTTCTCGAACTCCCAGGCAACCCTGCGCGCGGCCCATTTAAACGGATACTGCAACCCACCCGCCTTCAACTCCTGCGCTTGAATCGCCAGCCGGTCCCGTCGCGACAATGACCGGCGCTGCGGCAATGGCGTATCAAGCATCACCAACATCGCCACCTCGTCGCCCGCCGCCTTCAATTGCTGGGCAATCTCATAGGCGATGATCCCGCCACCCGAAAAACCGCCCAACATATAGGGGCCCTTGGGCTGCACCTGTCGCATCTCTTTCAGGTAATCACTTGCGGCCTGCGCAATGTCGCGATGCGGTTCATCTTCGCCAAGCAACCCCTTGGCCTGCAACCCATAAAACGGCCTGTTCGCCCCCAACAGATGCGCCAGATGACGCAGGTTCAGTACATTGCCGAACATCCCCGCAACGAGAAAGAACGGGCGTCGCGCCCCGCCTTCGCCCTGATGCATCGCCACCAGATGGGTAAATCGCCGTTCCGGCGGCTTGCGCCTTTCTTCGGATGTATCGCTCGAAGTTTCGTCGCTAACACCCTCTGCTACAATCATTTTTGCACACGCCCGAATCGTGGGCGCCTCAAACAATACCGAGATCGGAAACTCCACGGCCCATTCTTTTTTGACCATCGCAAAAAGCCGCACAGCGATCAGAGAATGCCCGCCGAGATCAAAGAAGTTATCCTCTGCCCCAATCTGCTCGACCCCCAGAAGCCCGCCCCAGAATTGCGCCAGCTTCTCTTCAACCGCCCCTTCCGGCGCGACAAATTCATTCTCCAGATCAGGCCGCTGAAAAGTCTGCCCCTCCTCTTTCACGCTGCTTTCCACCTCGGCCTGACGCACCAGATCATCCAGCGAAAGCGACGAAACCACCACCTGGCTCTGCCCCATCGCCAGGGCACGAACGAACGCCTCCGCCCCCTCATCGGGCCTAATCCCTTGTGACAGGTTATGGCGCAACCGCTCCTCGGCAGGAGATAGCGGGCGGTTCGCATCCGCATCGGGATAGATCAATTCCGAAGCTTTGGGCGCAGCAATCAGCGCCACCCCAGGCTCCATCCGCCGGATCGAGAAATTATGCACTTCAACACAGATATTGCCTTGGCTATCGCAGATCGTGACGTCAAAATTCGCCGCGCCCGCCTCGGCGCGGTTGTCGCCCGCATTGCGCACCCAAGACACCACCTCGCCGGGCAGATCACGATAGACGCGCACCGCCCCATAAGACACCGGCACCCAAAGATGGTCCGCCTCATACCCGTCAATCAACCCCATCGCCCAACCGGTCGCGAGATCGAGCAAACCGGGATGCAAGTGATACCCCGCCTCATCCAGCCCATCGGCCAAACGCAGATGCGCAACGCCTTCGCCGTCGCCAAACGCCAATCGGCGCAACACCCGCCAATGCGCCCCGAAATTCAGATGCGCCTCCTGGGGTGAACGCAGCGAACGCCCCGCCGCTGCCGTTTCCACCCGCGCGCACCGCGCCTCCAGCGCCGACAAGTCCAATTGCCCCGCTGCACCCAGCGGCAAAAGCGACAACACCGCCTGCGCATTGGTCTCAAACCCCTTGCGCCCCGCAACTTCGCGCGCGCCCATCACGCTGAGATCATAGCCCAATTCGTTGCGTTCCAGCGTCACGCGCATCTCGCGCGTGTCGTGTTCGGCCACATCATAAGGCCGCAGGAAATAGAGATCACGAATTTCAAACCCGCCGGTTTCGCCCTGCGCTTCCATGGCTTGCGCGGCAATCTCAAGATAGCCGGTGCCGGGCATCAACGCCTTGTTGTCCTTGGTGCGATGCTCGCCCACAATCCAATCTTTCACGCTCAATTCACGCCGGAACATCCGGTTGCCCTGCCGATCAAACCCCGCCACACCCAACAGCGGTTGCGCCACCGGGGTTTCGCTTTGGTCCGGCTCGGCCTTTGAGACGCCCAAGGCCTCGGCTGCCATGCCCACCTCGGCCCAAATGCCCCAGTTCAGCGCCAGAACGCGGGTCTTGCCGCCCGCGCGGGCCTTGGCATAGCCATTGAGGTATTCGTTGGCCGCAACATAGTCGATCTGCCCCGCTGGCCCCGTCACCGTCGAGGTTGACGAAAACAGCACGAGGAAATCCAACTCACCATCATCGAAGATTTCATCAAGCACCTGAACGCCATGAATCTTGGGCGTAAAAACATCCTCAACCGTGCTCGGGCTCTTGGTCAAAAGCGGTTCATCCGCAATCACGCCGGCGGCGTGGATGACGCCGTTGACCGGTCCAAAGCGCATATGCACCTGTTCCATCGCACCGCGCATTTCCTCGACATTCGACACATCGGCCACCGTGACCATCACCTGCCCGCCCAGCGACTCCAGCCGCTTTACGGCTGCAATCCGCTGGGATGTGGCGTCATGGCTGCCGTGGCGAAGCACCCAACTGGCCCAGTCATCACGCGGCGGAAGCGCCGAGCGCGCCATCAACACAACGCGCGCCTCATGGTCACGGATCAACCGCTCGGCCAACGTCAGCCCGATGCCACCAAACCCGCCGGTAATCAGGTAAACGCCCTTGTCGCGCAAATGCGTATCCTGCGCGTCGCTTTCAAGCGCCATGGCGCGGAACTGCTGTTCATATCGCCGCGCCCCGCGCAGCGCCGCAACCCGGTTGCCTGGCACAGCAAACAGCTCTTCAAGCACCTGCCCAGTGATCTCGCCCAAATCCGCGCGCTTGCCCGTCGGCAATTCCAGATCAAGCGTCGAACAGGTCACCCCCGGCAATTCCTTCGGGATAACCTTGACCGGCCCGCGCACTGTCATCTTTTCGGGATAGGCCAAGGCCTCGCCCTTCACTTGCGCCGCCCCGCTGGTCAAAACGTCAATATGAAGCGCGGGCCAATCCGCCTCACCGATCGCCTGCGCCAGAAACATCAGCGCATAAAACCCCTGTTCCTGATTGCGATGGAAAAACGACGATCCGGGCCGATGCCCCTCGCCTTTCGTAACCAGCCAGAAATGCGCGATTTTCGTGGGATACCAATCCCTTGCCGCTAACTTCTCAACCAGAAGATCATACCCTTCGCGGCCCCGCTCGGGCGACAGCACAAAACCGCCCTCACCATCGCGACCAAAGGCATCACCGGCGCGCACCGTAACCACATCCTGCCCCGCCGCACGCAACCGCTCGACAACACTGCGCCCCAACCCGGTATCATCTACAAACACCAGCCAGCGTTCTTGGGTGGCCCCTTCCAGCGTCTCGATATCAACATCACAATCGGCAGCCACCGCTTTCCAATGCGGCGCGTAACCCCAATCCTCCAACGCGGGCTGACGCATCAGATGGCTTGGCTCCTCCGCTTGCCGGTTCTCTCCGGGTTCGATGAAATAGGGTTTTCGCTGAAACGCATAGGTCGGCAAAACAACCCGATTGCGCCGCGCCGCGCCCCAGATCTGGCTCCAGTCAAACCCGCCCCCCATGGCCCAGACCCGGCCCAACTGCGCAATGAACCAGGCATCATCCGCAACATCATCCGCCGGGTGACGCAGCGCGGAAATCACCTGCCCCCGCGCCACATCCGCATGTTGCGCCGCCAGCGAACTCAGCGCGCGCCCCGGCCCCATTTCAACGTAAATCCGCGACGTCTGCTGGCTCAGATGGTTGATGCAATCGGCAAACAACACGGTGCCACGCAGATGGCGCACCCAATACTCCGGGTCCATCGCGTCAACATCACTCAAAACCTCGCCCGTGCGGTTCGACACGATCGGTATCTGCGGAGCTTTTAGCTCAATTCCACGCAGGTAATCACCAAACCGCCCCAAGATCGGCTCCAGCATCCTGCTATGTGCCGCAATGTCGATGGCGACACGCTGGCAATCAATATCCGCAGCCTCAAGCCGCTTTTGCAGATCCTCCAGCGCCGCCTGCGGCCCCGATGCCACGCTCAACCCCGGCCCGTTCACGCTCGCAAGATCAAGCGTGTCGCCCAACCATCCACGCAATTCCTCAGCGGGTAGCGATACCGCCAGCATTCCGCCTTCCGGCACCGTATCAAACAGCGTCCCGCGCAGATGCACCAGACCGATGCAATCCTCATACGACATCACTCCGGCCAGACAGGCCGCCGTATTCTCGCCCATCGAATGCCCGACAAGCACATCCGGTTTCACACCCCAGTTGATCCAGAGCTGCGCCAGCGCATATTCAACCATCATGATCAGCGGCAATTGCACCGATGGCCGCTTCAGCACCTCATCCGCCGCCGCCTCCTGCCCCGGTTCGGGCAGCCAAAGCGCCTTCAAGTCAAAATCAATCAAGGGCTGCAAAACCGCCAAGCCCCTGTCCATCCATTCGGCAAAAACCGGTTCCGTCTCATAGAGATCGCGCGCCATACCCGCGTATTGCGCACCACCTCCGGGAAACATGAACACCATGTCGGGGTCATCCCCGACCACAGCATGTTCAAACACCTTTCGCGGATCGTTTTCTTCCAGCAAGTCAGCCGCTTGCGTCGCAGTCTCTGCAATCAGAACGCGCCGCTTCTCAAACGCTCTGCGCCCCTCTTTCAAGGTCCATGCCACATCGGCCAACGGCTCATCCGACCCACGCAAATGTGCCGCCAGCGCCTTGGCATTCGCATCAAGCGCCGCCTTGGTGCGCCCCGACACCACCAGCAATTGAAACGGCCAGTCGCTTTCCTCGCTGGCAGGACGCACAGGCGCTTCTTCCAGCACCACATGCGCATTGGTCCCCCCAACACCCAGCGAATTCACCCCGGCGCGGCGCACCCCCTTACGCGGCTCCCAAGGTGTCAGCCGGTCATTCACAACAAACGGTGAATGCTCAAAATCAATCATCGGATTGGGCGTCTCATACCCCAAACTCGGCGGAAATTCCTTGTTCTCCAAGGCCAGCGTCGCCTTGATCAGGCTCACCACCCCGGCCGCCGTATCAAGGTGCCCGATGTTGGTTTTCACGCTGCCAATCCGGCAGAATCCCGTCTCATCCGTGGTCTTGCGAAATGCTTCGGTTAGGGCAGCAACTTCAATCGGATCGCCCAGATAGGTGCCGGTTCCGTGGCATTCGACATAATCCACACTATCCGCCGACACTTCTGCAATCGCCTGCGCCTCGGCAATCGCCGCCGCCTGCCCGTCCACACTCGGCGCCAGATATCCGGCCTTGGCCGAACCATCATTGTTCACCGCCGAGCCCTTGATCACCGCCCAGATATGATCGCCATCCCTGATCGCGTCTTCCAATCGGCGCAGCACGACACAGCCCGCGCCCGACCCGAAAACCGTGCCCTCCGCGCGCGCATCAAACGCATGACATTGCCCGTCAGGCGACAGGATTTCACCTTCCTTGAAGACATACCCATGCCCTTGGGGAAACTCGATTGTCACCCCCCCGGCAAGCGCAAAGTCGCATTCCCCATTGAGCAACGATTGCGCCGCATAATGCGTGGCCACTAAGGACGTAGAACAGGCCGTCTGCATCGAAATCGACGGGCCTTTGAGGTCAAATACATGACTCACCCGTGTCGCCATGAAATCCTTGTCATTGCCGGTATGGCGCAGCAGGAACATGCCAGTATCAGCCACCAAACCGGGGTTTGAGCAGATGTTGAAATAGAAATAGCTGCCCATCCCGCAGCCCGCAAAAACCCCTATCGGCCCGTCGGTGTTTTCCGGCACATGGCCCGCGTTTTCCATCGCCTCCCAGGCGACTTCCAGAAACTGGCGGTGTTGCGGATCCAGAATGGCGCTTTCCTTGGGGCTGAATCCAAAGAAATCCCCGTCAAACATCTCGAATCCGTCCAGAGGTGCGGCAAAGGGAGCATAATCAGGCCGCGCAATCAACGCCTCGGACACCCCGGCAGCGCGTAACTCCTCCTCGCTCAATCGGCGGATCGAGCCGACCCCGTTGCGCAGGTTTTCCCAATACTGCGCAATCGTTGACGCCCCCGGCACATGCGTCGCCATACCAATGATTGCAATATCGTTTTCGCCAATGTCTCCGGGATCACCAAGGTGCTTCATATCAGTTAACTCAATTAATTGGGGCGCGCAGATAGGGATTGTTGTTCCACAGAAATATGGAATTTTTGGGGCATATCATCCAGATTCCGGCACAATCTGGTGCTTTGGGTCTTCAAAAAACCGCCCCTTCATCACCTGCGACCCGGCGGCAGAGCCTGCAAAGATTTCCTCTCCAGCCCCGAAAATCCCGTCATCAAAACCACTTCACCATCGCGCCCGCACCCTTGCTACCAAGGCCCGACAGCACCGCGCACGCCCCCCTGAAACGCGCGTCGCACCAATCGCGCAAACGCTTGATCCAGAGGTGAAACCGCCCACACCCGGCGCGCTTGCCTCAGAACCGATCAAGCAGCCGTTCGAGATAGTTGCGCTCAGGCTCGGGGCGGCTCTGATCGCCCGTGCGTCGACGAATCTCATCCAAAAGATCGCGCGCGCGGCGATAGACATCCTCGCCCTGCAACATATCGTCATCCACCCCCGGCCTGCCGTTCAGATTACGTCCCAGAGGATCCGACTGGCGCCCGCCACCACCGGCGAAATTCTCTTGCGACTGGCCCTGTTGACCGGGGGTACCTTGTTCGCCCTGCGCCAACGCTTCACCAAGGCTGCGAATACTGTCGCGCAGCGCCTCCATCGCCTCGGCCTGCTTGTCGATCGCCTCGGCCAGATCGTCTTGGCGCAGCGCGTCCTCGGCGCCGTCCATGGCACGTCCGGCGCGATCCAGCGCCTCGCGCGCCGCATCGCCCTCTGGCGTGCCCGCCCCCGGCAATCCGCGTTGCTGCTCGCTGAGTTGGCGGCGCAAGGCACGCTGCCGCTCGGCCAGCGATTGCTCCAACGGCTGCACCCCGCCCTCGCCGGCCCCTTGCTGCTGGCCCTCACCTTCGGACTGACCGGGCGATTGGCCTTCCCCTTCACCCTGCGCCTGACCGCGTCCATCGCCCTGCCCTTCATGGCTCTGGCCCCGGCCCTGGCCGCCCGAGCGGCCTTCGTTGCCTTGGTTTTCTCCCGCATTGGCGTTCGGATTGAACTGTTCCTGAAGATCGCGGAACGCCCGGTCCGACAGCCCCTGCTGCCCCCGCAGGGTGTCGCCCAACCCTTCCAGCGCCTGCTGGCCGGGCGATTGCCCCTTGCCGCCCTGGCCTTCGGCCATGCGCATGTTTTCCATCATCTGCTGGAACTCGTCCAAGGCCTGTTGCGCCTCAGCCATGCGGCCCTGTTCCATCAACTCCTGAATGCGATCCATCATGCGCTGGATATCATCCTGGTTCATCACCGTCATGTTCTCGTCGCGCTTGCCCTGATCCGGCTGATCGGTGCCATCACCTTGATTTTCCTCGGCAAACTGGCGCTCAAGCTGCGCCATATAATCGCGCGTCGCCTCGCGCAATTCTTCCATAAGTCGGGCAATCTCGGCGTCCGAGGCGCCATTCTTCATCGCCTCGCTCAAACGCTCCTGCGCCTGCCGCATCCGCTCCAACGCATCCGCCAACGTGCCGTCTTCCAGTTGCAGCGCCAATTCCCAGAGCGACTGGGCAATCTCATCGCGCCGCGCATCGTCCAACCCGATGGTTATACCCGTCTCCAGCCGTCGCAGAGTGTGGCGCAACCGAAGATAGCTGGTCTCTTTGCGAAACACATCGCCGGGGCGGTTCGACACCGCCCGCAACACCTGGGCGACCCGTGCAGCGTTCTCTCGGTTCCACAAAAGATCACGGCGCTGTTCAATCACCGCCGCGGCCAGCGGATCAAAAAACTTGCGCGCCGCCAGTTTGAGAGAGTGCGCCGGGCTCTCGCCTTCATTACCCGCCGCATCGCGCGCCAAAAGGGTGATGCTCACCGGTAGGTTGGCCCATGGATGCTGACTGAAATCCTCGACCAGAACCTCCTCGAAATCATCACGCCCGCGCACCACTGGCATAGGCAGGTTCACTTCAATCGCCGGGCGTTGTTCAGGCGCGCGCGCCAAGCCATAGCGGCGATCAATCGCCTCCAGATCAAGCGTAATCAACGCCCGCCCCGAGACCACCTCGTAATCGTCGCTGGCGACAAACGGCATGGTAAAGGCCCCCACCGCGCTGGCCTCGGCCTCGCCGGTAATGTCAATCTCGGGCGGCAAATCGGCGAGTACCGCAACCTCCCAGCTGCGCCCGCCCTCGCCGTCAATGCTGAGCGTGCCGGAGCGCTCCAGCGTGAAATCCTGCGCCATGACCCCGGCCCCGTCAGCCGACCTATCGGCAACGTCGGGCCGGTTCGAAACCGTTTCGCTCACTGAAATCGCCCCCGGCTTGCCATATAGCCTGAGCGTGATGCGACTCCCCCAAGGCGCGCTCAATGCCCCTTCGGCAAGATCATTGAGGTAAAGAACCGGCAGCCCGGTATAGCCCGGCGGTTCGATCCACCCTTCCCAGCTCGGCCCCGACGCCGCCTGCGCAGGCCCGAGGCCAACGCCCAACTCGCTCACCGAGGCAACCCGCCAGAGCGAACCGAACAACAGCGCCACCAGTAACGCCAGCACCGCCATGAATCGCAGCCCGAAAGGGTCACGCGACGCGATGCGCAGATCGGGCGCCACCGGCTTCGCCGCCGCGGCGCGTTCGCGCATCTGCGCCTGATGCGCGGCCCAAACGGCGCGCGAAGCGGGGTCATCAAACCCAATCACCTGATTGTCGAGCATGGCCCCTATCGGGCGCCCCGGCATGGTCGCATCCAGCCGCGCCAGCGCCTCGCTCTGGCGTGGCCAGCGAAACAACCGCAGGCCGCGCACCCCGAACCACACAACCGCTCCCAGCGCCAGCGCGCCCAGCGCCCACACGGCCCCAAGCGGCAACACCTCATGCAGCCCCAGCATCAGCGCCGCAATCACCACAAAGCCCACCGACCACAGCGGCCAAAAACCGCGCGTGATCCGTTCGGCCAACAGTCCGGCCCGCGTCAGTCCAAGTGGCCAGCGCAGGCGTTTGAGGGCAGATTTGCGGGCTTTGGCGTCGATCGGCGTGCCTCCGAGTTGATCTGGCGTGTGACTACCTCAGGATAAACCCCGACGCGCGCACCGCGTCAGAGCCACTCGGGAATGCTATCGCGTCCAAGCATTTCTTCCAAGCTCGGACGTGGCCGTATGACAGCGAATTGATCACCCCGCACCAGAACCTCTGGGATCAGGGGGCGGGAATTATATTCGCTGGCCATCACCGCGCCGTAAGCCCCCGCACTGCGAAACGCTACCAGATCCCCTGCCACGAGCGCGGTCATGTCGCGCCCACGCGCAAAGGTATCGCCACTCTCACACACCGGCCCCACAACGTCATAGCGCGCCGGTTCAGCACCTGCTTCGGCCTCAATCACGGGAATGATATCGTGATGCGCATCATACATCGCCGGGCGCAAAAGATCGTTCATCGCCGCGTCCAGAATCAAGAAATCGCGCCCCTCACCCTCTTTCACATAAACCACTTCCGAGACCAGGATACCCGCGTTTCCGGCCACCAGCCGCCCCGGCTCAATCTCGATCTCACAGCCCAGATGGCCCAGTGTTTCCTTGATCATCGCGCCATATTCCAGCGGCAAGGGGGGGGCCTCGTTTGAACGCGTATAAGGAATGCCAAGCCCGCCCCCCAGATCGAGACGGCGAATATCATGCCCATCCGCGCGCAAGACCTCGGTCAGCGCCGCGACCTTCTCATAGGCCTGGCGAAACGGTTCCAGATCGGTCAGTTGCGAGCCAATATGCACATCAACCCCGATAACCTCCAAACCCTCCATCGCCGCCGCCTCGGCATAAACCGCGCGCGCCTTGGCAATCGGAATGCCGAACTTGTTCTCGCTCTTGCCCGTCGCGATCTTGGCATGGGTCTTGGCATCGACATCCGGGTTCACCCGCAGCGTGATCGGCGCTTTTACGCCAAGGCTCAGCGCGACCGCATTCAACCGCTCCAATTCCGGCTCGGATTCGACGTTGAACTGGCGAATCCCACCCTCAAGCGCCATGCGCATCTCGGCCTCGGTCTTGCCCACACCGGAAAAAACAATCCGCTCGCCCGGCACACCGGCGGCGCGCGCGCGCGCATATTCCCCGGCCGAGACCACATCCATCCCGGCGCCCAAATCACCCAGAAGCTTCAGAATGGCCAGGTTCGATGCCGCCTTGATGGCATAGCAAACCAGATGCTCGACGCCCTCAAGCGCCTCGTCAAACAAACGATAATGCCGCTCCAGCGTCGCAGAGGAATAGCAATAAAACGGCGTGCCGACAGCCGCAGCAATTTCGGCCACCGCCACATCTTCGGCGAAAAGCGCGCCGTCGCGGTAAAGAAAATGGTCCATCGCGCCTCTCTGCTGGCTATCGCAGCCCCATCAAGCGCCACGGCTTTGACCCGAGAATCAGATCGCGGCGTGGCGCATGCAACGTTCATATCTTCCGCTGCATCCCGCCAAAAGCTGTGTTTCAGGATTTCGGCGGACGCTTTAGCGAATAGCGCCAATATTGAAAAGCGCCCGGCCCTTCATCTTGCTTAAAATATCCTCGCCGAAGGCATCCTGCCCTCCACCCCGGCGCCATCGGCTCAGATCAGAGCGCCAACCCGATACTCAACGGCCCCTTGCGCAAGCCCACGCCGGTCGCTGCCGAAACACCATTCGTGCCCACGCTCACCGAGGTATTCACCGAAGGCTGCACCGGTTCACCATCGGCGCCACAGCCCGCCACCCCGGCCAACAGCAAAAACCCGAACAAAACCCGTATCATCCCCTCTCCTTCCGCCATCTGGCAATCTGCGCACGCACTTCGCTTGGCGCCGTGCCACCATAAGACGTGCGTGAGGCCACCGAGTTTTGCACGCCAAGCACCGAAAACACATCCTCGGTAATCGCGCCATGCACACCCTTCATATCCTCAAGGCTCAGATCGGGCAAATCACAGCCCCGGCTTTCGGCCAATGCCACAAGGCTGCCGGTGATGTGATGCGCGTCGCGAAACGGCAGGCCCAGCGCGCGCACCAGCCAATCTGCCAAATCGGTTGCGGTCGAAAACCCAGCACCCGCCGCCGCTTCAAGGCTTGCGCGATTGGCCGACATATCCTTGACCATTCCGGTCATCGCCGCCAGCGCCAGCATCAAGTTGTCAGCGGCGTCAAACACCTGTTCCTTGTCTTCCTGCATGTCCTTGGAATAAGCCAGCGGCAGACCCTTCATCACCATCATCAGGGCGACATTGGCCCCGAAAATCCGCCCGATCTTGGCACGAATCAATTCCGCCGCATCCGGGTTCTTCTTCTGCGGCATGATGGACGAGCCGGTCGAAAACCGGTCCGACAGGGTAACAAAGCGGAACTGGGCCGAAGACCAAATTACCAATTCTTCTGCAAACCGGCTCAGATGCACGGCGCAAATGCTGGCACAGCTTAAGAATTCCAACGCGAAATCACGATCCGAAACCGCATCCAGCGAATTCGCCGCCGGCCGATCAAACCCCAGTGCCTCTGCCGTCATCTCGCGATCAATCGGAAAAGATGTCCCCGCCAGCGCCGCCGCACCCAACGGGCTTTCGTTCATCCGTGCGCGCGCATCCGCAAACCGCGAACAGTCCCGTCCCAACATCTCGACATAGGCCATCATGTGATGCCCCCATGTCACCGGCTGTGCGACCTGCAAATGGGTAAAGCCCGGCATCACCCAATCGGCCCCCGCTTCGGCCTGATCCAGAAACGCGCCGATCAACGCGTCAATCCCGGCAATCGCCGCGTCAATCTGATCACGCACCCAGAGCTTAAAATCGGTCGCCACCTGATCGTTGCGCGACCGCCCCGTGTGAAGCCGTCCCGCCGCCTCGCCGATCACTTCTTTCAGCCGCGCCTCGACATTCATGTGAATGTCTTCCAAAGCAGCGGAAAATTCGAACCTTCCGCCCTCGATCTCTGACAACACCGTGAGCAGGCCTTCCCTCATCGCTTCGGCATCGCTATCACTCACGATGCCTGTGGCGGCCAACATGGCGGCATGGGCACGTGAGCCGGCAATGTCCTGCGCTGCCATCCGCTGATCGTATCCGATCGAGGCGTTGATTGCCTCCATGATCGCGTCCGGTCCGGCGGCAAAACGGCCGCCCCACATTGCGTTGCTGGTTTTGTCGGTCATGGTCTCTATCGGGCCCCGGGAATAAGGAAATGTCATGTCGCGTTCCGCGTTGATCTATACCGCGATTGCCGCAATCGCAATTGCATCCGTTGGATATGTCGCCCTGCGCGACCCGGCCCAGCCGATCCCGGCAACCCTCGAAAACGCCTCCGAACTGGAAGCCTTGCGCGAGGGGACGCTGAAAAAGCTCGCCTTCCACCCCGCGCCGAAACCGGCAGGCAAGGAAAGCTATACCACCGCTGACGGCGCCAGTGCTACGCTGGCCGATCACGCCGGGCGTTATGTCCTGCTGAACTTCTGGGCCACATGGTGCGCGCCCTGCCGCAAGGAAATGCCAGGGCTAGAGGCGCTTCAGAAAGACTTTGCCGGAGACAATTTCGAAGTGCTTACCATCGCCACCGGGCGCAACCCGCCGCAGGCAATGAAGAAATTCTTTGACGAAATCGGCGTCGAAAACCTGCCACTAGCCACAGACGCGAAACAGGCGCTGTCGCGCGAGATGGGCGTGCTGGGCCTTCCGGTCACGGTTCTGCTCGACCGGCAGGGGTTTGAAATCGCCCGCATGACCGGCGATGCCGAATGGGACAGCGAAAGTGGCCGTGCAATCATCCGCGCCCTGCTCGAGCAGTAATCCGGCGTCAAAGCGCCCGCATAAGCAACCCGAAGGCAAGCAGTGCCACCAGGCCACCGGCGGCAACCTCGATCACCGCCCCCATCATCGCCGCGCGTGGCGAGTTGGCAAACCCGGCCAACATGCCACCGCGCAACGCGCCCGCGCCCATCCCGACGGAAATCGTGATCACCGCTGTGCCCAGCGCCATGGCAATGGCCCCCGCGATCCCCAGCGCGGCAATGCCCATCTGCCAGGTGATGATCAAGACGAACAAGGCCCCGGTACAGGGGCGCACCGCGATGCTCGCAATCAACGCCAACGTCTCGCGCAGGGTCTTGGCGTTTTCGACCTCGGCAATCGTCGGCCCGTGTGCATGGCCACAGCTTGAACAGATCGCCGCACCGTGGTCGTGGCTATGGTCGTGATCGTGGTTGTGGTCGTGATGATCCCCATGATCCTGCACTGGCGCAGGCCGCATATGCCGCACCCCCCGCCACACCAACCACAGCCCGATCAGCCCAATCGCCCCATAGCTTACCGGCGCCATCACCGCTTCGGTCGCCCCCACCATGGTTTCGCGCCCAAGTCCAAGCACCAACACACCCGTATAAACCAGCACCACGGCCGTCACCGCCTGCCCCAGCGACGAAGCCAAGGCGATCAGCCCCAACCGCAACATCGACACGCCCTTTGCCATACCATAGCCGCCGATCAGCACCTTGCCATGCCCCGGCCCGGCGGCATGCACCACGCCATAAGCAAAACACGCCGACAGCAAGGCCACCACCGCGCCCGCTTGCCCCGCACGGGCCGCACGCAATCCGCTGGCGATGGTGTTTTGAAAGGCGCGTTGCTGGCCCGCCGCCCAATAGGCAATGCGATCAAACCCGCCGGTCCACCACATCGCCAAAAGACCAATCAAGACGGCAATCGCCGCCAGTGTCAGGGCGCGTCGCATGTGACAATAACGCTGTTGGCCAATTGTGCGCCGATTTCGGGCAATCCGGCATCCTTGGGGTCTGTCTCGGCATCAAGCCCGGCTAGCTGCTCTTGCAGCTCGATCAAGCCGGAATTCATTTCCGGGACAATCACGTCGATCTTGCAACTGCCTCCGCCCGTGACCATCACGGGGCGGGTGACATCATAGGCCGTATAATAGGTCGCATCATAAGGTCTGAGCGTCGCCACTTCGCCCGGCATTAGCGGTTGCTCAAACGCCCGCAGATGGGTCGAGGTGACGCGCCCATCGGCAAAGCTGGCGGTAAAGCTCTGCGGGCCAGAAAGCGCAACACGGCGCTCCCCGGTTTCGATCACGAGATCACCGTTGAAACCTTCGACCCAATGCATGTCAAACCCTCTTAGCTGGGCAATCTCGGCTGACGTCAATGCCCCGTCGCCATCGCCGTCCAACCCCAGGTCTTCGGTGATCAACAGCGAATAAAGCTCATCATACTCCCAAATCACCCGCACATGGGTCAGCCGCCCGTCACCATCCACGATCAACTCGAATCCCGTATCAATAAAGACATGCGGATGCGCACTCAGCGACGTGGCCGTGAAGCTTGCAAAAAGGATGGCCTGTAACAATTTCATGGCGGTTGAATAGCCGCCCCCGCCCGCCACCGCAATTGGCTGCGTGCACCCCCGGCGCAGAATCGGCAGGGATCAGCCACCTGTCAACTTGCCCCGACGCAGGCGGGCACGGTTGCCCTGTCAGACGAACCGGCCATTCCCCGCGAAGCTCTCGGGTGATCCGGGGCCGACTGCCTGTCGTGGGGTCTGGCTGTCGGCTTTGTCCATACCCGCCCAATTCGGCCCTCCAACGGCAAAAGCCTGAGCCATTTGGCTGCCCGACATCCCGCACACCCCGCACACTCCGCGCGCGTTGCAAAGGCGCACATCTTTCAACCTCATAGGCTTTGACAAGCCCGCCTCGACATCGTTTTAATCGCCGCCAACCGGAGGGGCCTCATGCCACTGAACATTCTCTTGCCCATGGTGGTGATCGGCATCGCAGGAATCGCAGCTCTTCTGCATCTGCTTGGCCTGTCACGCGCCCTGCATTTTGCTGATCCAGATAGCGCGCGTGCGGCATGGAACCGGGAATTCCCCGACACGCCCGCCTTACAGGTAATCTTGTGCCAGAATCAACGCGCCGCCCTGATTGATACGCTGGATGGCCCCGGCGTGGTCTGGTCCATGGGCGCGGACAGCACCGCGCGCTTCCTTACCGGTGCGCGGGCAATGCGAAAACCCGACGGGATCGCGTTGCGCCTGCCCGATTTCACCGCCCCCAATCTCCGCTTGCGTCTTGACCCCGACGAGACCAACCTGTGGCTTACCCACCTACAACCCTCCCCTCAACCTTCCCTTCAACCCGCCCTCCAGCCTGCAACCCGCCCTGCCCCCACGACGGAGCCTCCCGCATGAACTATCCCGACGTCGTCAACTTTGCGGTGCCGTTCTTCATCCTGGCCATATTGGTAGAACTTGCCTGGATCGTGCTCAAACGACGCGGCGGGCGCTACGAGACGCGCGACGCACTGACCTCTCTAGCCATGGGCGCGGGCAATGTCGCGAGCGGCATACTTCTGGGTTTTGTCGCTTGGACGGCCTTCATGGCCTTGTGGCAGATCACGCCGCTCGACCTTGGCACGGGGCTCTGGGTGGTGGTGCTCTGTTTCGTGCTCGACGATCTGCGCTATTACTGGGTGCATCGCTTTGGCCACCGTATCCGCTGGGTCTGGGCCAGCCACGTCAACCACCACTCATCCCAGCATTACAACCTGACCACGGCCCTGCGCCAGACATGGACCGGCACGTTTACCCTGATGATGGTGGCGCGCGCGCCGCTGATTCTGCTCGGGTTTCACCCGGCAATGGTGCTGTTTGTCGGCGGGCTAAACCTGATCTATCAATTCTGGATCCATACGGAAGCAATCGGACGAATGCCGCGGCTGTTTGAGGCGGTGATGAACACCCCCAGCCACCACCGCGTGCATCATGGCCGCAATGCGCGCTATCTCGATGCCAATTATGCCGGCGTCTTCATCGTCTGGGACAAGCTTTTTGGCACCTTCGTGCCCGAACAGGAGGATGAGAAGGTCGACTACGGTCTTGTGCACAACCTCGGCACCTTCAACCCCTTGCGCGTGGCCTTCCATGAATGGCTCGCCATCTTTCACGACATGACGCTGCCGGGCCTCACCCTTCGCCAACGGCTGGCCTATGCCATCGCCCCTCCGGGATGGAGCCACGACGGATCACGCGCCATGACGCCCGAGTTGAAAGCCCGCCACCTCGCCCAGCACCCGGAAAAGCAAGAGTCCCCCGGATTCAAGACGCGCGGCTGACCCAATTGAGCGCTTTCGCGCACAGGGCTGTTTAATTGGGGGCCAGCCCCCAAACCCCCGGGATATTTTCGGCAAGATGAAGATTGGACCCGCCCTTGGGTTCATCTTGCCAAAAATATCCCCGCCGGAGGCTCCTGAACTATCAGACATCACGCGCATAGAGGTTATGCGTTTTCTCGCCACGCTTCCGCGTTTAAGGGCTTTCGCAAGCAGGATCAGTGCCCACCAAGAATCCCGGTGCGCACTGAATAGTTGACGGCCAATGCGTAATCCGGGTCATCATCGCTGTCGATCACAAGGTGTCCGGCACGTGACAACAGCCTGTGGCAATCGCGGCTGAGGTGGCGCAGTTGCAGCTGTTTACCAGCGGTTTCGTATTTGCTCGCCACCGCTTCGATTGCCTGAAGCGCAGATTGGTCCACCACGCGACTATCGGCAAAATCAACCACCACGTTGTCAGGGTCACCCTTGATATCAAAAAGCTCCGCAAACCCTTCCGCCGACCCGAAGAACAGCGGCCCCTGCACGCGGTAGACCTTGGCGCCATCTTGCTCTGTCACCACAGTCGCATGGATGCGCCGCGCGTTGTTCCAGGCATAGGACAGAGCCGAAACGATCACCCCGACGACCACCGCAATGGCAAGGTCATAGGCCACCGTCACAACCGTCACCAACAAGGTGACAAAAGCATCATTCAGCGGCACGCGCGACAGTGTTTTGATCGAATGCCAGGCGAAGGTGCCGATCACCACCATGAACATCACCCCAACCAACGCGGCCAGCGGGATCTGTTCAATCATCGGGCTTGCGACCAGAATGAACAGCAACAAGAACAAGGCCGCCGCCACGCCCGACAGCCGCGTCCGCCCGCCTGATTTCACGTTGATCATCGACTGACCGATCATCGCACAGCCGCCCATGCCACCGAAGAATCCGGTCACCACGTTGGCGCTGCCCTGCGCGATGCATTCACGGCTCGCCCCGCCGCGCTTACCGGTGATCTCGCCCACAAGGTTCAGCGTCAACAGGCTCTCGATCAGCCCGATCGCCGCCAGGATCACGGCGTAAGGCAAGATGATCCAAAACGTCTCAAGCGTCATCGGCACCATTGGAATGTGGAACGTCGGCAACCCGCCCTTGATCGAGGCCAGATCCCCCACCCGCGGCACATCGAGCCCGGTGAGGATGACCACAGCTGCCACCACGGCAATGCCTGCCAGCGGTGCGGGGACCGCGCGCGTTACCCGAGGCATCACCCAGACCACAGCCATCGTTAACGCCACCAGCCCCAGCATCACCGCCAGAGGCATTCCGCTCAACCATGTGCCGCCGCTCATCCCGTGACCTGTCAACTCGGCGCTGCCCGGCACCTTGAATTGCCCCATCTGAGCCAGGAAAATCACGATGGCGAGGCCATTCACGAAGCCCAGCATCACCGGATACGGCACCAGTCGGATAAACCGCCCCCACTGCATGATTCCGGCGACAAGCTGGAGTATCCCCATCAACACGACCGTGGCAAAGAGGTATTCCACCCCATGATCCGCCACCAGAGCCACCATCACCACGGCCAAGGCCCCGGTCGCGCCCGAAATCATCCCCGGCCGCCCGCCAAACAGCGCGGTGATCAATCCGACCATGAAGGCCGCATAGAGCCCGACCAACGGATGCACCCCGGCGACAAAAGCAAAAGCCACCGCTTCCGGCACCAGCGCCAGCGCAACAGTAAGCCCCGCCAGAACCTCGATCCGGATGCGCGACAGGCTCATCGGTTCGGGCGGCAGGCGGCGCAAATCAGGCATATCCAGACGGCTGGCCATCTGGGTGAAAAAGTTCGAGCGCATCAGGAATCCTGTTTCCGAGTCATAATGTATGGGAGTGCGCCCTCTAACGGCACTGCGCGGTCTTGGCCAGCCTTTTTCCCGATCCTGCCCGACACTGCGGGCCGCGTTGATTCAGGTTTTCTTGCGCATGGCGCAATAAAGGTTAACGATTCGCGCCCCTTGCAGCGCATAACGTCCCCGACAGCCGCGGCGCAGCCGGGCGGCAGCCGAATGTCACCCCCTCGAATCTGCCCAAAAATGCGGCATTAACACGGCGCACGCCGACTTGCCTTTCGCCGCGACGGCGGTCACAAATGCGCCCTGAACAGCAGCGTTGAGGATAACATGACCGACACCATGATTGCCGTGATCGGCGGCTCGGGGATTTATGACATCGACGGGCTGGATGGCGCCGAATGGACCGCTGTTGAAACCCCCTGGGGGGCACCGTCCGATCAGATCCTGACGGGCAGGTTGAATGGCGTGAAAATGGCATTTCTGCCGCGTCACGGGCGCGGCCATGTGCATTCCCCTTCCTCGGTGCCCTACCGCGCCAATATCGACGCGCTCAAGCGGATCGGGGTGACGGATGTGATCTCGGTCTCGGCCTGCGGCAGCTTTCGCGAAGAAATGGCGCCGGGCGATTTTGTCGTTGTAGATCAATTCATTGACCGCACATTCGCCCGCGAGAAAAGCTTCTTCGGCGAAGGCTGCGTGGCCCATGTCAGCGTGGCGCATCCGACCTGTGCGCGTCTCTCTGCCGCTTGCCTTGCGGCCGGGCGCGACGCCGGGATCACCATGCATCAGGGCGGCACCTATCTCGCCATGGAAGGCCCGCAGTTTTCCACTCTGGCGGAATCCAAAATGTATCGCGAACACTGGGGCGCGGATGTGATCGGCATGACCAACATGCCCGAAGCCAAACTCGCCCGCGAAGCCGAGCTTTGCTATGCCTCCGTCGCGATGGTGACCGATTACGACAGTTGGCATCCCGATCATGGCGAGGTGGATGTGTCTGAAATCATTGCCACTTTAACGGGCAATGCCGACAAGGGCCGAAGCCTGGTGGGTCGCCTTCCAGCCCTCTTGGGCGATCAGCGCGCACCCTGTCCGCATGGCTGCGACCGCGCCCTTGAATATGCCATCCTCACCGCCCCCCAAGCGCGCGATCCCGCGCTTGTGCAAAAGCTCTCTGCCATCATGGGCCGTGTGCTGGGGTGAGGCTGCATAGCGTTGACATTGCACACTTTCTTGCATTTTTCGCCATTCTCAATACGCCGCCGTTTCTCGCAATCGCCTCGCACGCCACATAAGAAAGGTCCCGCCCCATGGCCCTCGAACTCTGGTTCACCTTCGTCGCCGCCTCCACGGCGCTGTTGCTCATCCCCGGCCCGACAGTGCTCTTGGTGCTATCCTATGCGCTCAGCCAGGGGCGGCGCGTTGCCGTTGCCTCGGCGACCGGTGTGGCGCTCGGCGATCTTGTCGCGATGAGCGCGTCGCTGGCCGGGCTCGGCGCGCTGGTGTTGACTTCGGCCATGCTGTTCACCGCGTTGAAATGGATCGGTGCCGCCTATCTGGTCTGGATGGGCCTCAAACTCCTGCGCACGGCCCCAAACCAAGGCCTGAGTCTGCCTGACGCACCGGGCTCGATCCACGCCCGCTCGGTCTTCTGGCACGCCGCCGCCGTGACCGCGCTCAACCCGAAATCCATTGCATTCTTCATCGCTTTCGTGCCGCAATTCATCCGCCCTGATCAGGCGCTCTTGCCGCAATTCGCCATTCTGATCTCAACATTTGTAGGGCTTGCCGCGATCAATTCGCTCGCCTATGCCCTGCTGGCGGATCGTCTACGTGCCACTATTCGACGACCCAACGTCATCACATGGCTTACACGCACTGGCGGAGTGGCACTGATCGCGATGGGCGTTATGACAGCCACTTTGCGCCGCGCAACCTCTTGAGGATACATATGAAAACCGTCAAAGACTATATCCGCACCATCGTCGACTTTCCCCATGAAGGGATCTTGTTTCGCGATGTCACCACGCTGTTTGCCGATCCGCGCGGCTTTCGCATGGCGATTGACCAGATGCTGCATCCCTATGCCGGAGTTGAAATCGACAAGGTCGTGGGACTCGAAGCGCGCGGGTTTATTTTGGGCGGGGCGATTGCCCATCAACTGACCGTCGGGTTCGTGCCAATCCGCAAGAAAGGCAAACTGCCCGGGCCGGTGATTTCCGAAGAATACACCCTCGAATATGGCGAGGCCGTGGTTGAAATTCATGATGACGCGATCCAACCGGGCGAGAAAATCCTGGTGGTTGATGACCTTCTGGCCACCGGTGGCACGGCGCAAGCCGGGATCAAGCTGATCGAACGGCTGGGCGGCGAGATTGTCGGCTGTTCCTTCATCATCGACCTGCCCGAACTTGGCGGGCGGGCCAAACTCGAAGGTCTAGGGATGGACGTTAAGGCCCTCTGTGATTTCGAGGGCCTTTAAGCGCCGCTAAAATCCGCGCCCCGTCAGGCTCCGGCGGCAGAGCCGCCCACGGTCAGCCCACCAATTAGCGTGGTCGGCTGGCCCACACCCACCGGCACCCATTGCCCGGCCTTGCCGCAATTGCCCATACCGGGATCAAGCGCCATGTCATTGCCGAGGCCCCGGATATTCTTGAGCGCGGTGGCCCCATCCCCGATCAAGGTGGCACCGTTGACCGGCGCACCAACCTTGCCGTTCTGCACCCTGTACGCCTCGGTGCAGGAGAACACGAACTTGCCGTTGGTGATATCGACCTGCCCGCCCCCAAAGCCCACAGCCCAGATCCCATCCTTCATACCGGCCACCAGATCTCCGGGATCGGCCTCGCCGCCCAGCATATAGGTATTGGTCATGCGCGGCATTGGCGCATGGGCATAGCTTTCGCGCCGCCCGTTGCCGGTGGGTGCGACCCCCATCAGCCGGGCATTCTGACGGTCCTGCATAAAGCCGACCAGAACACCGTCCTCAATCAGCGTGGTCTTGGAACTCGGCGTGCCTTCATCATCAAACGAAAGCGAACCGCGCCTATCCGGGATCGTGCCATCATCCAGAACGGTTACGCCCGGCGCGGCAATCCGCTGGCCCATCAATCCGGCAAAGGCCGAGCTGCCCTTGCGGTTGAAATCCCCTTCCAGCCCGTGACCAATGGCCTCGTGCAGCAAAATGCCGGGCCATCCCGGCCCCAACACCACATCCATTTGCCCCGCAGGCGCAGGCACCGCTTCGAGATTGACCAACGCCACGCGCAACGCCTCGCGCGCCTTGGCCTGCCAGTCGGCAGGATCAATCAGCCCGGCAAGACCAAGCCGCCCACCGCCCCCCGCCGAGCCGCTTTCACGTCGCCCATCCTGATCAACGATCACCGACACGTTGAGCCGCGTCATCGGGCGAACATCGCGCAGGTGCTGCCCATCTGGGCGCAGGATTTCGATCTCCTGACATGAGGCTGCAATCACCGCCGAAACCTGCACAACCCGCGGATCGAGATCCCGCAGGAAAGCATCAATCTCGCGCAATGTTTCGATCTTCACGGGGAATTCAGCATCGGAAATCGGATCAAGATCCCCATACATTCGGCGATTGGTTTCAACCGGGCCATCGGCCATGGTGCCCCCCCCCGCCCCGACCGCCAGACGCGCAGTATCGACCGCACGGGTCAGCGCGGCCTCGGAAATTTCGGTAGAATGGGCATATCCCGCCACATCGCCTTTCACAGCGCGCAGGCCGAATCCCTCGGATGCATCATAGCTGGCGGTTTTCACCCGCCCGTCATCAAAAACCAGCGCCTCACCCCGGCGACGTTCCAGGAAAATCTCACCATCATCGGCGCCATCGGTGGCGCGGCGCAACAAATCAAGGGCCTTGCCGAAATCGAGCGCCTGCTCGAAGGGGCGAAAAGAAAGTTCACTCATTTGGCTTTCATCCTCTCTTCCATGCCCCGGCAATTTGATCTATGTCAAAAAAGACGTCAGTTCGCCGCAAGCGGAATTCTTATATCACTCACAGTGAATATGGTTTTTACTTGCGGTAAAACAACGGGTTTTTCGCCAACTGCGGAAAGTTCGGACAAACAAAAAATGAAGACCACTCAAACCGACCGGGGTGACATATGCGACTTTTCTCCAAGCTCTCCACAGTGATAGCCACCATTTCCGCCGCTCCGGCGATGGCACAGGCGACTTTGGAATCCGTCGGCAAGCCGGTTAACGGCGCGCTGAATTTTCAGCCCGCCGCGACCGAGCTGGCCCGCGACATCCATTTCCTTGACACCATGATCAACTATATCATCTTTGCGATCTGCCTGCTGGTGTTCGTTTTGGTGGCTTACATCATCGTGCGTTACAACCGCCGTTCCAATCCGAACCCATCCAGCTTCACACACAACACACCGATCGAGGTTATCTGGACCATCGGGCCGATTGTGATCTTGGTGTTCATCGGTGCGTTTTCGTTGCCGGTGCTGTTCAAACAACAGGAAATTCCGGTTGGCGAAGTCAACATCAAGGTTATCGGACACCAATGGTATTGGAGCTATGAATACACCGATACCGAAGACAATTTTGCCTTCGACAGCCACATGATTGGCAACTTCGCAAGTCTGGATGAAGACGAACGCCCGGCTGATGCCGATGTGACACCTTTTGTTTTGACCGACGCCATGCGCGCCAAACTGGTTGATGCGGGCTATAACGAAGATGAATTCCTGCTCGCCACGACCACGGCCGTGGTCGTGCCTGTAGACAAGGTCGTCGTGATGACCGTCACCGCCGATGACGTGATCCACTCGTGGACCATTCCCGCCTTTGGCGTGAAGCAGGATGCGGTTCCCGGGCGGCTGGCCCAACTCTGGTTCAAGGCCGAGCGTGAAGGCATTTACTTTGGTCAATGCTCTGAACTTTGCGGCAAGGACCACGCCTATATGCCAATCACTGTAAAAGTAGTGAGCCAGGAAACCTATGACAAATGGCTGGCAGAAGTGACCGCAGCCGACGAATACGTCGATGTTGCTTCCCTGAACTAAACTGATCCGGCAAGAACAGTCGCCCCCGTCGGTTGGGGGCGACTTTGTCGAAAGGCCCCGAAATGACCGATACCAACATTCAGACACAAACCACGACGGGTGACGCCGGCTTTGGCGATTTCTTCGCGCTCCTGAAGCCGCGCGTGATGTCTCTGGTTGTGTTCACCGCGTTGGTCGGTCTCTTGGCTGCGCCGCAGGGCGTGCATCCGGTGATCGGTTTTACGGCAATCTTGTTCATCGCATTGGGCGGCGGCGCGTCGGGCGCGCTCAACATGTGGTGGGACGCCGATATCGACCGGATCATGAAGCGCACCCAAAACCGCCCGATCCCCGCAGGCCGGGTGAGCGAGGGCGAAGCCCTGGGCTTTGGGGTCTTCCTGTCAGGCTTCTCGGTGGTGATGCTGTGGCTGGCCAGCAATTGGGTGGCCGCCGCGATTCTGGCCTTCACCATCTTCTTTTATGCCGTGGTTTATTCCATGTGGCTGAAACGCTCGACCCCGCAAAACATCGTGATCGGCGGGGCCGCAGGTGCCTTTCCCCCGATGATCGGCTGGGCCGTGGCCACGGGTGGCATCTCCACCGAATCCATTCTGATGTTCACTCTGATCTTCATGTGGACACCGCCGCATTTCTGGGCGCTGGCCCTGTTCATGAAGTCCGACTATCACAAGGCCCGCGTGCCCATGCTGACCGTGACCCACGGTCGGCGCGTCACACGCAACCACATTCTGGTCTATACCATTTTGCTCACGCCAATCGCGCTTGGCATTGCCGCCACCTCGATTGGTGGGCCTCTTTATCTCGCGGTTGCCGTAGTGCTGAACGCGCTCTTCCTGCGGGGTGCCTGGGCGATCTGGCGCCGCGATGAAACGGTGGCAGAAGCCGATGACTACCGCGTCGAAAAAAAGGTCTTCCGCCTGTCGCTCGTCTATCTCTTCGGCCATTTCCTTGCAATTCTGGCACAAGCCGTGCTGCGGGCCTATGGCATGGGGGGCTGGTAACATGGCATTGAAAGTCGAACACGAACTGCACCACCGCCGACTTGGGCGTAATGTCGGCCTCGGGCTGGTGCTGGTGGCCTTCGTGGTGTTGATCTTCGCGCTGACACTGGCCAAGACCAAACGCGGCGACTTTCAGGTTGCACCCGAACCCGCAGCAGCCACGCAAACGCAAGAAGGCGGCAACTGATGGCGCTTCAAGGCAAGCATAAGACATTGGCCCAGACGATCAGCGTTGTGATCGTCATGGGGGCGCTGGCTTGGGCTTCGGTGCCGTTTTATGACTGGTTCTGCCGGGTCACCGGCTTTGGCGGCACGCCCGGTACCGCAATCGCGGGCAGCGATCAGATACTGGATCGCACTGTCAAAGTGCGCTTTGATGCCTCGCAAGCACGCGGATTTGGCTGGGAATTCAAGCCGCTGCAAAAAGAGATGGAACTCAGGATCGGCGAAACCGGCTTGGCTTTTTATGAGGCTTACAACCCGACCAAACGGGCAATTGCCGGTCAGGCGAGCTATAATGTGACGCCCTATGAAGCGGGTTATTTCTTCAACAAGATCGAATGCTTCTGCTTTACCGAACAGGTCTTGCAGCCCGGCGAGCGTGTGGAAATGCCCGTCAGTTTCTATGTCGATCCCGAAATGGTCGATGATCGCGATGCAAAATACGTTCACACCATCACGCTAAGCTATACTTTCTACGAAATCGACATACCCGAAGCCGAAACGGCCGCGCGTGTCGACACCACCATCAACACAACCAAAGAAGCCTCCAACGAGGGATAATATGGCGCACGAAAAAAATCACGATTATCACATTCTGAGCCCTTCCATCTGGCCCCTGATGGGGGCGCTGGCCGGGTTTATTCTGCTCTTCGGGGCGGTGCTCTATTTCCATAGTGTGACCCCTTGGGTCATGATCATAGGCTTCCTCTTCACCTTCTACGTCATGTTTGGCTGGTGGTCCGAAGTAGTGGCAGAATCAAAAGTCGGCGATCATACGCCAGTGGTTCAGATCGGTCTACGCTATGGCGTGGTGCTGTTCATCATCTCGGAAGTAATGTTCTTCGCCGCCTGGTTCTGGACCTTCTTCAAACACGCGATGTATCCGATGGGCCCCGAAAGCCCGATGGTCGATGGCGTCTGGCCGCCCGCAGGGATCGAAACTTTCGACCCTTGGCATTTGCCGCTGATCAACACGCTGATCCTGCTTTGCTCGGGCATGGCCGCGACATGGGCACACCATGCGATTGCCCATGAAAACAACCGCGAAGACATGAAATGGGGTCTGATCCTCGCCGTTGCTCTGGGCATTCTTTTCACCGTGTTTCAGGCTTATGAATACAGCCACGCGCAGTTCGGCTTTGCTGGCAACATCTATGGCGCGTCATTCTTCATGGCCACTGGGTTCCATGGTTTCCATGTTCTCATCGGCACCATCTTCCTGTTTGTTTGCCTGATGCGTCTGCAAGCGGGGCATTTCACCCAAGAAAGCCATGTCGGCTTTGAAGCGGCGGCTTGGTATTGGCACTTCGTCGATGTGGTCTGGCTGTTCCTCTTTGCTGCGATCTATATTTGGGGCAGCTAAGCGCAAACCCATTTGAATTATTTGAAACGCCCCGGTTCACGCCGGGGCGTTTTGCTTTCATGCCACATACACTTCGCTAGCCCCGCTATGTCCTTTGAAACAACCCTGTTATGCTGCCCGTCATCCATTGGTGGAGGAATTGATTTGGCACATGTGGCACGCGACGGCCAAACGGTCTTTACTGCACCGCGCGGCCTTTGGTGGCTTAGCCTGCTCACGCTGGTCCTCCTCGTCTTCCTCACTCTTCTGGTTCTCGGTCTCGGCATTGGTCTTTTCATGACCGGCTATCCGCTGGCCGGGGCCTTCTTTGTCTTGCTGGCTGCCTTCTTTGTCGTGCTTCTGCGCCAAGTGCTGCGCAACACGCGCGGCCTTGGGGGCTGGCGCGTCACACTTGCGGGCGAAAACCTGCGACTCAACCTGCCCGCCGCCCGCTCGCTCACGCGGCCACTCACGTCAATTGATCGCCTGCTGCCTCTGTCAGAGATCGCGGTGATTGAAACCCGGCTGGAAAGCTATCGCAGCCTTGGCATGGCCAACATGAACCGCAGCTATGCCCTGCGCCTCAAGGATGGCAGCGCCATCATCCTCGGCGAAGATCGCGCCCAGAACACCAGCATGGCACACCACCATGTCGCCGATACCGCGCAAGCGCTTGTCGATCGTGGGATCACGATGCAGGATCTGGGTATGTCCGAAGGCAGCGGCGGCTTGCTCGGCGTCGCCTTCGCGCGCCCCGCCGATTGGGACGCCCCAGCCCTAGAGCCTGCCCGCGCCGAGATGCTAACCCGAAGGGCGCGGCGCACTGGCACAGTGGCCACCGTCGGCGCGCTCATCGTGCTGCTGGCGATTGCCCTGCAAAACCTCTTCTGAGCACAACCGCCGCGCGCCCTTGCAACCCGACCCGTTTCCCGCCTAAACCAAGCGCCGCACCCTTTGCTTGAGGTCACCCTTGCGCCGCAACCTGCCCTTTCTGATTTTCGCCGCCCTCGTGTTGGCAATCTTCATTGCGTTGGGCAATTGGCAGCTTCGCCGACTGGGCGAAAAAACCGCCTATCTGGCCGAAATCGACACCCAGATCAGCGCCCCGCCCGTGGCTGTTCCAGACACCCCCGACCCTGAACAAGATCGCTTTCTAGCGGTCAAGGCCGATGGCAGCCTTGTAGGCCCGGAGATTCATATGCTGGTCTCAACCCGCGATTTCGGGGCGGGCTTTCGTATCATTCAGGCGTTTGAAACAGACGGTCGCCGCCTTCTGATTGACCGCGGCTTTATCCGCACCACCGACAAATCCACCAGCCGCCCCACCGGCCCACTCAGCGTGACCGGCAATCTTTATTGGCCCGATGAGATTGATGGCTATACCCCCGAAACCGATCTCGCCGCCAACATCTGGTATGCCCGCGACGTGCCTGCGCTCGCACGCACGCTCGATACCGAAGAGGTGATGATCATCGCGCGCGAAACCACACCCTCCGATCCGCACATATCCCCCCTGCCCGTCGACACGGCAAGCATTCCCAACCGCCACCTTGAATACGTTCTCACCTGGTATGGTCTCGCCCTGACCTGGGTGCTAATGAGCCTCTACTTTCTGCGCCGCCGCCGCGGCAAAAATGACGGCACTGACAAAGGCATAATGTGATGAAATACATCTCGACACGCGGCACCGCACCGGTGCTCAGCTTTGAAGAGGCCATGCTGACCGGTCTTGCACGCGATGGCGGGCTTTATCTGCCTGAAACCATCCCGACACTCAGCCACGCCGACATCGCGGCATTGGCCGGGCAAAGCTATGAAGATATCGCTTTTCGCATCATGCGCCCCTATCTTGGCGACACATTCACCGACAAAGAATTCCGCGCCATAATCGCACGCGCCTACGACGGTTTCGGCCATGCCGCACGCGCCCCGCTCGTGCAGCTCGCCCCGAACCATTTCCTCTTGGAGCTGTTTCACGGCCCGACGCTGGCGTTCAAGGATTTCGCCATGCAACTCATCGGTCAACTGTTTCAGGCAGCCCTTGAGCGCAACGGCAAACGCGTCACCATCGTCGGCGCCACCAGCGGCGACACCGGAAGCGCGGCGATTGAAGCCTTCAAGGGCCTCGATAATGTCGATGTCTTCATCCTGTTCCCGCATGGCAGGGTCAGCGAAGTGCAACGCCGCCAGATGACCACGCCACCCGAGAGCAACGTGCACGCCCTCGCCATGACCGGCGACTTCGACGATTGTCAGGCCCGCGTCAAAGACATGTTCAACCATTTCGAATTCCGCGATGCCGTCGGCCTCGCCGGGGTAAACTCGATCAACTTCGCGCGCGTTCTGGCCCAGGTGGTCTATTATTTCTATTCCGCCGTCAGCCTCGGCGCACCGGATCGCAAGGTGAGCTTCACAGTGCCGACCGGAAATTTCGGCGATATCTTTGCAGGTTACCTCGCCAAACGCATGGGCCTGCCCATCGACCGTCTGGTGATCGCAACCAACCAAAACGACATCCTGCATCGATGCCTTTCGACAAGCGATTACAAACCCGATGGCGTCACGCCCTCGATCAGCCCCTCGATGGATATTCAGGTCAGCTCGAATTTCGAACGCGCCCTGTTTGAGGCCTACGGGCGCGATGGCAAAGCCGTGGCGCAACTGATGGACGAATTGAAAGCGGGTGGTTTCTCGGTCAGTCAGGGCGCGCTGGAAGCGCTGCGCGAGAGCTATGACAGCGGGCGTTGCTCTGAAGAAGAGACCAGCACCACGATCACAGATATGGCAAGAACCACGGGCGAGGTTCTATGCCCGCATTCCGCCGTCGGTGTGAAAGTGGCAAATGAAATGCGTGACCCTGCAACCGCGATGATCACGCTTGCCACGGCACATCCCGCAAAGTTCCCCGACGCGGTCGAAGCCGCAACAGGCACGCGCCCGCCCCTACCACCACGCATGGCCGACCTGTTCGAACGCCCCGAGCGGGTCACGCGGGTTGAAAACGACCTTGCCACTATCGAAGCCCTGATCGAGGAGCGCCGCCTTTGAGCGTTGAAATAACCACCCTCGCCAACGGGTTTCGCATCGTCACCGAACACATGCCGGGCCTGCAATCGGCCAGCGTCGGCATCTGGATCACCGCTGGCGCGCGCCATGAACGCCCCGAACAAAACGGCATCGCGCATTTTCTCGAACATATGGCCTTCAAAGGCACCAAGCGGCGCACCGCCGTTGAGATTGCCGAAGCCATCGAAGATGTCGGCGGCTATATCAACGCCTATACCAGCCGCGAGGCAACCGCCTACTACGCGCGGGTTCTGGGCGCGGATGTCGGGCTTGCCATCGACGTCATTGGCGACATCCTGCGCAACTCGGCGCTCGACCCCGGCGAGATCGAGATCGAACGCCATGTCATCTTGTCAGAGATCGGCCAGGCGCTGGATACGCCCGACGATGTGATCTTTGACTGGCTACAGGAATGCGCCTATCCCGATCAGCCGTTCGGCCGCACCATCCTCGGCCCGCCTGAACGGGTGAAAGCCTTTGGCCAGGACGATTTGCGCCGCTTCGTCAGCGAGCATTACTGCGCCAAACAGATGATCCTGGCTGCGGCGGGCGATGTCGATCATGGTGAGATCGTCAAGCAGGCCGAGGCGATGTTTGGCGACCTGCAACCCGGCACCACCGCCAAGACCGACCCCGCGCGCTTTGCAGGCGGCGAAACACGCCACGAAAAGCAGCTTGAACAGGCGCATTTCGCGTTGGCATTCGAGGCACCGGGGGTGAGCGATCCGTCGATCTATACCGCCCAGATCTATGCCAATGCGCTCGGCGGCGGCATGTCCTCGCGCCTGTTTCAGGAAATCCGCGAGCGGCGCGGCCTCTGCTATACCATCTTCGCCCAGTCCGGCGCCTATTGCGATACCGGCTTGATGACCATCTACGCTGGCACATCCGGCGAACAGATCGCCGATCTGGCACAGATCACCATCGACGAAATGCACCGATCCTCGGACGACATGAGCGAAGCCGAGTTGGCACGCGCGCGCGCGCAGATGAAGGCCGGCCTGCTCATGGGGCTGGAGAGCCCGTCAAACCGGGCCGAGAGGCTGGCGCGCATGATCCAACTCTGGAACCGGGTGCCCGGCGTCGACGAGATTGTCGAGCGGATCGATGCGGTAAAACTGTCTGACCTGCGCGACTTCGCCGGGCATATGGCCGTAGAGGCAGGCTCCGCCCTGGCGCTCTATGGTCCTGTGGCTGGCGCGCCCTCGCTGGAGGCCATCAATAAAAGGCGTGCAGCGTGATGCTGCTGCGTAATCGCAGAAAGATCCGGCTCGAAACCGAGCGCCTGACCCTGCGCGCGCCCCAGCACGCGGATTTTCATCCCTGGACAGGTCTGCGCCATGACAGCGCCGATTTCCTGCAACCCTGGGAGCCGGCCTGGGCCAGCGATCACCTGACACGTCGCGCCTTCACCAATCGGGTCTACTGGGCGCAGCGCTCGATCAACGGTGAAACGGCCTTGCCCCTATTTCTGGTGCGGCGCGAGGACGAAACCTTGATCGGGGCGATCACGCTCGACAACATCCGCCGCGGCCCCGCGCAGGCGGGCACTCTGGGCTATTGGGTGGGCGAACCGTTTTCCCGGCAAGGGTATATGCGCGAAGCCATCGAGGCCGTGGTCCACCATGCCTTTCAACGCATGGATCTCAGCCGCATCGAAGCCGCCTGCCTGCCGGAAAACACCGCCTCGCGGGGGTTGCTGGAAAAGACCGGGTTCAAATACGAAGGCGTGGCACAGAGCTATCTTCAGATATCCGGGCGCTGGCGCAGCCATGTGCTCTATGCCGCGCTGCGCGGTGATCGGCGCGGGCGCACCGACGTGGGCTGAGGTGTCCGCTGCGCCCGGCCTGCGGACGCTGCGTCGGGGTTGACGACAGGATTTTGGATATTTTTCAGCAAGATGAAGGAACAGGTCGGATTTCTGTTCGAAACCCCGGCGCGACTTGGTATGAAACGGCATGAACCTGAACCCCGCTGACGAGAGTTTTCGCGCCCGCCTTCGCGACGTGCTGCCCGAGGCGGCCCTGCGTGATGTGGCGCCGCGCTATCTCGAAGAGCCGCGCGGCCGCTGGCACGGTCAGGCCGCTTTCGTGGTGGCGCCTGCCGACACCCGGGAAGTTGCGCGCGCCATAAGGGCGGCTGGCGAGGCGCGCGTCGGGGTCGTGCCATATGGCGGGGGAACCGGGCTGGTTGGCGGGCAGGTCATGCCCGATGGGCCAATGCCGATGATCCTGTCGCTGGAACGGATGAATCGGGTGCGCGAGATTTATCCGCATGAGAACGTGCTGATCGCCGAGGCGGGGGCGATCTTGGAGGATGTCCACACCGCCGCCGAGGCGCATGACCGGTTGTTTCCACTGTCCATCGCTGCCAAGGGATCGGCGAGGATCGGCGGTATTCTATCGACCAACGCGGGCGGTGTGAATGTGCTGCGTTATGGCAATGCGCGCGATCTCTGTCTGGGGATCGAGGCCGTCTTGCCAGATGGCGCGATCTATCACGGGCTGACCCGGCTGCGCAAAGACAACACCGGCTATGACCTGCGCAATCTTCTGATCGGTGCAGAGGGCACCTTGGGCGTCATCACCCAAGCCGCATTGAAGCTGGCACCTGTTCCTGCTGCGTCGGGAACCGCATTGCTTGATGTAGAAAGCCCGGCAGCCGCACTGCGGCTCTTGTCCTTGGCCCGCGCTCAGGTCGGCGAAGCTGTCAGCGCCTTTGAGTTGATTTCCGGGCAGGGGCTGGAGTTTTTGGCCGAGACCTTGCCAGACCTGCGCCGCCCCTTTGATTCGACCCCCGGATGGATGGTGTTGATCGAACTGGGCCTCTCGGGGGGCGCGTCGGACCCACAGACCGCGCTCGAGCAGCTCTTTGAAGCTGGTTTGGAGGCGGGGTTGGTGCGCGACGGGATGGTGGCCCAATCGGGCGCCCAGCGCGACACGCTTTGGCAATTGCGCGAGCAAATCCCCGAAGCCAACCGCTTGGTGGGCGCGATTTCGAGCCATGACATAGCGCTGCCACTCAGCGAAATTGCGCCGTTCATCGACCGGGCCGGCGTGGCGCTGGCCAAATTGGGGGAGTTTCGCATCAATTGTTTCGGACATCTGGGCGATGGAAACCTGCACTATAACGTGTTTCCGGTTCGGGGGCGGCAACGAGGCGATTATCCCGGGATGGCGTCAAAAGTTCAGGAAATGGTGCATGACATGGTCGTTGCTCTGGGCGGATCATTTTCCGCCGAGCACGGTGTCGGGCGCTTGAAAACACGCGATCTTGAGCGTTATGGCGATCCCGCGCGGCTGGCGGCGATGCGCGCGATCAAATCCGCGCTCGACCCGGTGGGAATCATGAACCCGGGGGCGGTCTTGCGAGGAAAATGACGGCTGGGCAAAAAATTCTACAGTGGTTTACCGGCCGTTAACCATCCGTGCGCTAGAGATGGTTCTGCAAGCAAGCGGAGTCACGATGGCGCAAGAGTTTCACTCTTCCACTCACCCCCCACTCCCACCCACCACGGAAGATGAAAAGCTTTCGTGGCTCCGTTTGCTGCGTTCCAGGCGGGTTGGGATTTCCACGTTCTACAGAATGATGGGCGAACACGGCTCGGCCCGCGAGGCTCTGGAGGCATTGCCCCGGATGGCCCAAAGCGCCGGGATCAAGGATTACGCCACCTGCCCGGAAAGCACCGCCCTGTGCGAGATGCGCGCGGGCCATCGGGTCGGCGCGCGTTTGGTGGCGATTGGCGAAGCGGGATACCCCGCTCAGCTGAGCGATCTCGAAGATGCGCCGCCGCTCTTGTGGCTCAAGGGGCAAGACGCGGTGCTGCAGCGCCCGATGATTGCCATTGTGGGCGCGCGCAATGCCTCATCGCTTGGCATGCGCATGGCCAAATCCCTGGCGCGCGAATTGGCCGAGCGCGGCTTTATCATCGTTTCGGGGCTGGCACGCGGAATCGACACTGCGGCGCACAAGGCCTGCGTGCAAGACGGCACCATTGCGGTGATGGCGGGGGGAATCGACGTGATCTACCCGGCGGAAAACGCCGGATTGGCTGGCGAGATCGACGTGACCGGGCTGCGGCTCTCGGAACAACCCATGGGCATGCAACCGACTGCGCGGCATTTTCCACGACGCAATCGGCTGATCTCCGGGATGGCGGCGGCGGTTGTGGTTATCGAAGCGGCGGCAAAATCTGGCTCTCTCATTACCGCGCGCAACGCGCTCGACCAGGGGCGCGAGGTTCTGGCTGTGCCGGGCCATCCCTTTGACGCGCGGGCTTCGGGCTGCAACATGCTGATCAGGGACGGTGCGCGCCTTGTGCGTAATGCTGATGATGTGATCGAGGCGCTGGCGCCGATCGCCCCGATGGCCACTGACAAGGCTCAGGCCGAAATGCCCCTGTCGATGTCCGACATGGCTGCTCCGCCACCCGAGCGCCGGTCACTGCGCGAAACTGCACAGTTGCACCAGCAGATCCTTGATCGGCTCGGCCCCTCCCCGGTGGCCGAAGACCAGTTGATCCGCGATCTCAAAACGTCGGCAAATTGCATGGCCCCGGCACTGCTGGATCTGGAATTGCAGGGGCACGTTGCCCGACAGCCCGGCGGGCTGTTGAGCCTGACGGTGGGGTCAGAGAGAAAAGACAACTGAAGCAGGCTTCAACCTGCACAAAATTCAGGAATCACCGCAAAATATTCTTCGCAGAATGCATTGTCGGCGTACCAGACATCCGTGGCGCCAATCGCCCAATGCACCGCCACCCAGGTATCGCCCACCTTGCGGTAAAGCGCCTGCACGGTCATCCCGTCCATGAAGTCGGGGTCGATATGGCCGCGCTCATAGCCCGGCGTCTGGCGGTAATCAATGGCCGCGCCGCCCGGTCGCTGCGCGCTAAGAGAGGCGAATCCCACCGTATCTGGCAGCCCCTGATTCTCGGCCAGCCGCAGATCATGGACAACAAATTCGACCGGTTTACCAAGCTGCCATTCAACATGCGGGCGAAGTGCGTCCATCAACGCCGCGCGCACCGCCGTGCCGCGCGCCGGTTCGACAAAGTCAGCACGCAGCGCACTGGCGCAGAAGACGAGTGCTAAAATGACGGGGCGAAACATGGCAGAGCCCTTCCATATATTCCCATAAACTGGCATTCAGGCACAGTCGTTGCGCTCCTGAAACCTCTGCGCAAGGTTCCTTTATTCACATCGCATTGACAATACCCCCATCCCCCGCCCATGTTCCGCCGCCAGTGTGACGCGGTCGAGTCGAAAGGAATTTCATGCCAGTTGTTGTCGTCGAATCTCCGGCCAAGGCCAAAACCATCAACAAGTATCTTGGCAAGGATTACGTCGTTCTCGCGTCCTACGGGCATGTCCGTGACCTGCCGCCCAAGGATGGCTCGGTCGACACCGAAAATGACTTCGAAATGAAGTGGGAGGTTGGCGCGGATTCGCGCAGCCATATGAAAGCCATCGCCGATGCGCTGAAAGATGACCCCGACCTCATTCTCGCAACTGACCCCGACCGCGAAGGCGAAGCGATCAGCTGGCATCTTGAAGAAGCGCTCAGAAAACGCCGCGCGCTGAAGAAAGACAGCCATGTCAGCCGCGTTGTGTTCAACGCCATCACCAAATCCGCCGTCACCGAAGCAATGAAAAACCCGCGCGAGATCGACCAACCCCTGGTTGATGCCTACCTCGCACGCCGCGCGCTTGATTATCTTGTCGGCTTCAATCTCAGCCCGGTGCTCTGGCGCAAACTGCCCGGCGCACGTTCGGCGGGTCGTGTGCAATCGGTCTGCCTGCGCCTCATCGTCGAGCGCGAAATGGAGATCGAGGCGTTCAACCCGCGTGAATACTGGAGCGTCAAGGCGATCCTGCAAACCCCGCGCGGCAAGGAATACGAGGCGCGTCTCACCGTTCTGGCGGGCAAGAAGCTCGATAAATTCGATATCGAAAACGCGACGCAGGCTGAATTGGCCGTGCAGGCAATCAACAGCCGCGACCTCAGCATTACGTCGGTTGAGGCCAAACCGGCCACGCGCAATCCCAGCCCACCCTTCATGACATCGACCCTGCAACAAGAAGCCAGCCGCAAATTCGGCATGGGTGCGCGCCAGTGCATGAGCACCGCCCAGCGTCTCTATGAGGCGGGTCACATTACTTATATGAGAACCGATGGCATCGACATGGCGCCCGAAGCCGTCACCGCCGCGCGCGACGCGATTGGCAAGCGTTATGGCAAGGAATACGTCCCCGCCAGCCCGCGCATCTACAAGAACAAGGCCAAGAACGCGCAAGAAGCGCACGAATGTATCCGTCCCACCGATATGGAGGCCGATGCCACCAGTCTGAAGCTCAAGGAAGAGGATCAGCGCAAGCTCTATGATCTGATCTGGAAACGCACGCTGGCCTGTCAGATGGAAAGCGCACGTCTTGAGCGCACCACCGTGGATGTGGGCAGCCAAGACGGTCAGGTTGGCCTGCGCGCCACCGGTCAGGTTGTCTTGTTTGACGGCTTCATGGCCGTCTATGAAGAAGGACGCGACGATCAGGTGGTCGATGACGACGACAAACGCCTGCCCCAGATCATGCAGGGCGAAGCCGCCAAGAAAACCGCCGTCGATCCTGAGCAGCATTTCACCCAACCACCGCCGCGCTATACCGAGGCGACATTGGTCAAACGCATGGAAGAACTCGGCATCGGCCGCCCCTCGACCTATGCCAGCATTGTCACCACGATTCAGGAGCGCGAATATGTCCGCAAGGACAAGAACCGCCTGATCCCCGAAGACAAGGGCCGGATCGTCACGATCTTCCTGCTCAATTTCTTCCGCAACTACGTCGGTTACGAGTTTACCGCCAATCTGGAATCCGAACTTGACGACGTTAGCGCGGGCAACCGCGACTACAAGAACGTGCTCAAACGTTTCTGGCAGGATTTCTCGGCCGCCATTGCCGAAACCTCTGAATTGCGCATCTCTCAGGTGCTCGACGTGCTGGATGAAGCCCTTTCGGATCAGCTTTACCCGCCGCGCGAAGACGGCAGCGATCCACGCGTCTGCCCGAAATGCGGCACCGGGCAGTTGCACCTCAAATCCTCGCGCACCGGTGGTTTTGTCGGTTGTGGCAACTATCCTGAATGCACCTATACCCGCCCCATCGCGGGCGAAGGGGCCGAGGGCGATGAGCGCCTGCTGGGCGAAGATGCGGGCGACGAAATCTGGCTCAAGGCCGGGCGCTTTGGCCCCTACGTGCAACGTGGTGAGCCAACACCAGAGAACAAGAAGCCACCGCGCGCCTCCCTGCCCAAGGGCTGGGACAAGGATGCAATGGACCTCGAAAAGGCGCTCACCCTGCTGAGTTTGCCGCGCCAAATTGGCGAACATCCCGAAGGTGGCATGATCACCACCAATTTCGGGCGCTTTGGCCCCTACGTCATGCACAAGCTACCGGATGACGCCAAACCGACCTATGCCAACCTCAAAGACCCCAATGACGTTTTTGAGCTGGGCATGAACCGCGCGGTCGAGCTTTTGGCCGAGAAACGCGCCAATCCGGGCCGACGTGGCAGCCGCGCTGCCGCCAAACCGCTCAAGGAATTGGGCGAACATCCCGAAAACGGCGGTCCGGTCAATGTGCTTGATGGGCGCTATGGCCCCTATGTGAAGTGGGATAAGGTCAACGCGACTCTCCCCGACGGGACCGAACCTGCGGATGTGACCATGGACATGGCCGTGGAGTTGATCGCAGCGAAGGCCAGCAAATCGGGCGGACGCAAGAAGGCAGCACCCAAGAAAAAGGCAGCGGCTAAAAAACCCGCAGCCAAGAAGAAAGCGGCGCCCAAAAAGGCGGCACCCAAGAAGGCAGCGGCCAAGGAGTAACCCTTTGGCCGCGCCTTTCCGCACAAAACATTCTGACACACAGATGTGATTGGCCTTTGATCGGGCCAAACTGCTAGCCCTGCGTCAAAAGTCGATCAGGAGTAGATTTATGGCAAACTGGAGCACAACACGGCGCGGATTCATCTATGGGGCGGGCGCCACAACCCTTCTCCCCACTCTGGCACACGCGCAAATCGTGACTGCCGATGATGAAGAAGTTGCGGAAGTCACCCGCCGCAACGCATCCTCCTTCCGCGCGCAGGACTGGAACGACCACTTTGAGACCCTCGGAGAGGCTGCAATTCTCTGCGATACCGTTTCGCGCGCCCTGCATTATTGGTCAAAGGATGGCGACTATCGCCTCTATCCCACGTCCGTGCCGCGCACGGATGAGCTGACCAAGCGCGGCTATACCAAAATCGTGCGTAAGAAAGTCGGCCCAAGCTGGACCCCGACCGCATCGATGAGAGAGCGTTTCCCCGATTGGAAACCGATGGGCCCCGGCCCGGACAACCCGCTCGGCAGCCATGCGATGTATCTCGACTGGCCCGCCTATATCATCCACGGCACCCATGACACGCGCAAGATCGGGCGCAAGTCGTCAGACGGTTGCATCGGTCTCTATAATGAGAAGATCGAAGAACTTTTTGCGATCACACCGATTGGCACGCAAGTCCGCGTCATCTGACCTTATCAGGCTTCACCGTATCAAAGGCCGCAGGTATTCATGCCTGCGGCCTGCTCAATTGTTGACTCCGCATCGCGGTGGCGTCACATACGAGCGCGAAGACCGGATAGGAGCTTTCCATGAAAAAAGTGTATTCATCTGCGGCAGCGGCGCTCGATGGCGTGTTGCGGGACGGAATGTTGATCGCCGCAGGCGGGTTTGGCCTGTGCGGCATCCCTGAACTTCTGCTTGAAGCGATCAAGCAGAACGGCGCCAAAGACCTGACTTTTGCGTCCAACAACGCGGGCGTTGATGATTTCGGCATCGGCATCCTGTTGCAGACCAAACAGGTCAAAAAGATGATCTCATCCTATGTTGGTGAAAACGCCGAATTCATGCGTCAGTACCTCTCGGGCGAGCTTGAGCTTGAATTCAACCCCCAAGGCACGCTGGCCGAACGTATGCGCGCTGGCGGCGCGGGCATTCCCGGATTTTACACCAAGACTGGTGTCGGAACCGTGATTGCCGAGGGCAAAGAGCACAAGGATTTCGACGGCGAAACCTATATCCTCGAAAAAGGCATCTTTGCCGACCTCGCCATCGTCAAAGCCTGGAAAGCCGACACCACCGGCAATGCGATTTTCCGCAAGACCGCGCGCAACTTCAATCCGCCCGCCGCGATGTGTGGTAAGGTCTGCATCATGGAAGTCGAAGAAATCGTCCAACCCGGCGAACTTGACCCCGACAACATTCACCTGCCCGGCATCTATGTGCACCGTCTGATCCAGGGCGAGCACGAGAAACGGATCGAGCAGCGCACCACCCGGCCTGCGGCCTGAGCAGGAGACACCGATGGACCGCGAAGACGCCCTGAGACGCCGTGCCGACCTGATCGAGGAACGCACCGCTGATTATGTGCATCGCGCCAAGCGCATGGTGCTGGATGCTTTCGGCATCGAATCCACACAAGACCAATCGCTGCTCGTGGTGCAACTTGCCACAGCCATGATCCAGCTCGAAGCGGCGGAGCTCAATGCCGCCTCTCTGCGCCGGATCGCCAAGAACATCGACGAAAAAGGAGGCTGAAACATGCCCTGGGACCGCAATCAAATGGCCGCGCGTGCCGCGCAAGAACTCGAAGACGGCATGTATGTGAACCTCGGCATCGGTATTCCGACGCTGGTATCAAACTATATCCCCGACGGCATGACCGTAACCTTGCAATCGGAAAACGGCATGCTCGGCATGGGCCCCTTCCCGGTTGAGGGCGATGAAGACGCCGATCTGATCAATGCCGGCAAACAAACCATCACCGAACTGCCCACCACCTCGTATTTCGACAGCGCCCAGAGCTTCGGCATGATCCGCGGCGGCAAGATCGCCATGGCGATCCTTGGTGCAATGGAAGTGGCCGAAAACGGCGATCTGGCCAACTGGATGATCCCCGGCAAGCTGGTCAAGGGCATGGGGGGTGCCATGGATCTTGTGGCCGGTGTCGGCCGCGTTATCGTGGTGATGGATCACACCAGCAAGCATGGTGAAAGCAAAGTGCTCAAGGAATGCACTCTGCCGCTCACCGGCAAGGGCGTGGTCGATATGATAATCTCCGACCTTGGCGTGCTTGAAGTTGGTGAAAATGGCCTCAGCATCGTTGAACTGGCGCCGGGCGTGACCCGCGAAGACATGATCGCTGCGACCAAGGCCACGATCGTCTGATCACGGCTCATCTCTATGCAAGCAAAGGCCCTGGCAAATCGCTCAGGGCCTTTCTTTTTGTCCTTCCCATAAACCCGCGCGCTCAATCACCCTGCGCGAGCTTCACATTAAAGACACAGCCATCACTCACCAGCATCGGCTGGGTCAGACACAAGCCGCGCGCCGTATGGAACGCCGCGAGAACCTTGGGCACATAATCGCGGGTTTCCGCAAAGGGTGGCACGCCGCCATGGCTGCGCACCGCACCTTCCCCGGCATTATAACCCGCCAGAACCAGAATCGGGTCTCTGTCAAATTCCTTCATCAGATAATCGAGAAACGCGACACCGCCCTTGATGTTATCACTGGGCAGGTTGACATCCGTCACGCCAAACCGCGCCGCTGTGGCGGGCATCAGCTGCATCAGCCCCTGCGCCCCCGCAGTTGAAACCGCATCCGTCTTGCCGCTGGATTCGACCGCAATCACCGCCAGCACCAGCGCCGGGGAAACCTCTGTCCCGATGGTAGCGCGCAAAATATCGGCCCCGCGCAGCCGCGCTATATCCTGCAAGCCCTGCAAGCGGGGCGACAACACACCCCTCTGCCCGCCTGGCGGATTGGCAATCCGGTTCAGCGCCAACTCAAGCCGCCCCGGCCCGCTCTGATCAAGTGTGGGCGAGATGATGTCCCAGAACCAGGCATATTGCCCCGGGCGATCCTTGGGCGTCGGCTTGGCCGAATCAGGGTCGGAACCGGGTTCTGTATCAACGCCCGGTTCCGCTTTGCGTGCCAGATTGGGATTCTGCCGCGCCATATCTTCGGGCGTGACGTAAACGGTGATGCGTTTCGTGGCCGTCCCCTTCTTGGGGGGGCCGACTTTCTTGAATGTAAAATCCTGAAAGGGCTTGGGCGCATCTGCCAATCCCGGTGCCGCCCCGATCAGGGCTGCTGCCATTGCTACAATAATCCGCCGCATGTTTGCGATCTGCCCTGCCTCGGGTTTTCATTAAGGTGATTTATCGCAGAAATCCGCTTTCCAAACCAGCGAGACAGGCAAAATCCTCGGAAATGCTGCCACATTTACCACTCCTTAACCTATGAAAAGCCCCGATAACTCGGGTAAATCAATATTTTTAAAGGTTTTTCTAGTTTGTTATCAAATAGTTAAAGGAAACCGCCTCTATGCCGCGAAAATATACATGAATCGCTAAAATCGCGCCCAATTCCTGCCCGAATTCGCTGGCTATATATGTTCATACCAAGACGGCGACGGGCCAAAGAGAGAGAAACGGTCCATCGAGTTGCTGCCAAGGTGTTTATGCAAACTGATCCTTTGGAGGGACACACCATGATGAACTTTATCAAAAACTTCCGCAATGACGAAGACGGCGCCGTAACAGTTGACTGGGTCGTTCTGACCGCAGCCGTTGTTGGCCTCGCAGTTGCCGCAATCACCACGATTGCCGACACCACCGAGACCATCGTGGACAACACTGCCACGCACATGGGCACTGGCCCGACCGAATAATAGGCTAGGTTTCAGCATCAGCTGATACCAGGATATCAGTGGCCGCACCCCGGACGGTGCGGCCACTCGACACCAAAGAGAAACCAATTGTTTCCCGTTTTTATCAGAACCTTTTTCATGCGGGATTTCAGTTACATTCGCAAACACGCTGCGCCAGGGAGACCGACATGAAGAATGTGTTCCAACGCTTTCTACCCGACGATTCCGGTGCGGTTACTGTTGACTGGGTTGTTCTCACGGCTTCTGTCATCATGCTCGCGGCCAGCAGCTTTTACCTGATTGTGGAAGCAAGAGACGACGTCAACGCCACCACGGTGAGCAAACTCGAAAGCGTCACCTTCTGAGCCAGGCATCTTGCACTTCGTATCTGGCCGGTTTTTTGAAGGGTCACAAAAAATCTCATTCGTCCGTCTGCAAAGACGGACCTTTGGCATTTGTGCCAACTCACTCGCTGCCGCATCCACCCCTGCCCCGCAGGACCAAAAATCACAAACGCTCCCAAGGATCTCCCCCTTTTCGACATATTCACATGTCAGGAAGATCGGTGAGCAGTCGCGATGACATCGTCGCGCGCCCCGGAAACCATCCGGGGTCAACAGATCAGAGAAAGGGAGCACCATGCGAGCTGTATTCGGACTTGTCCTGATCGTCGGCCTTGGTCTGGCCGGTTTTGCCGTCTATATGATCAAAAATCAGTTTTCCACCTATGAGGCAAAAGTGGCGCGTCTAGAAGCGGCCAATGGCGGAATGATTGATACCGTCGAGATTTTTGTTGCAAGCAAACCCATGAAATATGGCGACATACTTTCCAAGGAAAACGTGCGCAAGGTCAAATGGCCGACGCGGCTTCAGCCCGAGGGTGTGTTCTATACCGCCGAACAGCTGTTTCCGGTGCCCGGTGAAGACCGCGTGATGCTGCGGGCGATCGAAACCAACGAAGCGATCACCGCAGTGAAAGTGACCAACCCAGGCGAAATCGCCGGAATCACCGCCCTGCTCGAGCGCGGCATGCGTGCCTTTGCCATCAAGGTCGATGTGTCTTCCGGCGTCTCGGGCTTCCTGCGCCCTGGTCACAAGGTCGATGTCTACTGGACCGGCGAGGTCATGAGCCAGAACGGCAATTCACGCGGCGAGATCACCAAGTTGATCGAGACCGGAGTGCAGATCGTGGCAATCGACCAATCGGCAAATGTCGACAGCCCCAATGCCACCATTGCGCGCACCGTGACAGTCTCGGTCAAGCCGCATCAGGTTGCCGGGCTGGCCCAGGCACAGACCACTGGTCGCCTTTCCCTCTCGCTCCAGGGGTCCGAAGATGACACCGTTGCCGAGGATATCGAGATTGACCAAAACACCCTTCTGGGCATCGCACAGGCCGAGGCTCCTGCCCCCGCGCCCGAGCAAAAAGAGATCTGCACGATCCGTACTCGCCGTGGTGCCGACGTGGTGGAAATCCCGATTCCCTGCACGAACTGAGCGGATAACCGCTCGTTTAATCAATAAGATAGCGCAAGGGGGGCATGATGCCCCCCTTCCTGCATCCAGACGTCAAGACGCATTCTGTTGCGGGTTATCCACATAAACAGACAGACAGAAGCCATTGATTCTTGCAAAAAAACCTAAAATGACGCATGGTCTTTGAAAATATGGGCATCAAGACCCACAACGAGGCGTGATCGGAGAGGCAGGTCACAATGAAAAAGAGCAGATTTCTAACTGCGGCCCTACTGGGGCTGACGATCGGACTGGCACATGTGCCAGAGGTTGGCACTGCCGACACTCTGCGCGTTGTCAAACGCGGTGCATCCTCCTCCCTCAACGTGCCGATGAATCGCGCCGTTGTCGTGGAAAGCGATGTACCTTTTGCAGAGCTTTCGATCGCCAATCCTTCGATTGCAGACATCTCATCGCTAAGCGACCGCAGCATCTATGTGCTGGGCAAGTCGCCCGGTATGACCACGCTGACTCTGCTGGACGCAAATGGCCAGCTGATCACCAACGTGGATGTACGTGTCGCACCGGATATTTCCGAATTCAAGGAACGCCTGAGGCAAATTCTGCCCGGCGAACAGGTCGAAGTGCGCACCGCCAACGATGGCATCGTGCTCTCGGGTACCATTTCCTCGACGCAAAAACTGCAACGCGCGCTTGATCTCGCAGAACGCTACGCCCCCGAACGGGTGTCGAACCTGATGAGCGTGGGCGGCGTGCAACAAGTGATGCTGAAGGTGCGCTTTGCCGAGATGCAGCGTTCCGTATCGAAATCACTTTCCACATCGCTGGCCCTGAACGGCAATATGTTCGGCGGTGGTCTGGGCGTGAACGGCGGCACCAACACCAATAACAACTCGGGCGCCGTTGCCACCTCTCTGGGCGGCGCGATCCCAAGCATATCCGAAAACAACGGCGCGATGGTCTTCGGCTTCAACGCCGGTGCCGTCGAAGTCGGCGTATTGCTGGAAGCTCTTGAAAGCAAAGGCGTTGTTCGCACTCTGGCCGAACCGAACCTGACCGCCCTTTCGGGTCAGGAAGCGAATTTTCTGGCTGGTGGCGAATATCCGATCCCGATCAGCCAGGATAACGGCGCGGTCAGCGTCGAATTCAAACCCTTTGGTATCGAGCTGAAGTTCACACCAAGGGTTGTCGATGGTGATTTGATCAACCTCGAGCTGAGGGCGGCGGTATCGTCGCTCGATCCGACCAACTCGGCCACCTATAACAACTTTCAGATCAGCGCCTTCAAGCGCCGCGAAACATCGACGACAGTGGAAATGCGCGACGGCGAAAGCTTTGCCATCGCCGGCCTCTTGCAGGATGACTTCCAAGACCTGAACGGCCAGGTGCCGTGGCTCGGCGACGTACCGGTTCTGGGCGCTCTTTTCCGCTCGGCAAGCTATCAGCGGTCGCAATCCGAGTTGGTGATCATCATTACCGCACATCTCGTCACACCGACACGCGGCGAAGCTCTGGCCCTGCCCACCGATCGGGTGCGCCCACCTTCTGAGAAAGATCTCTTCCTGAATGGCAAGGTTTCCCGTAACAGCAACCGCCCAACCCGCGGTGCAGCCGGAGAAGTTGCCAAACAGGACTTCACCGGCTCTTATGGCTATGTAATGGATTGATGCGAATGCGGGGGCACAAGCACATGTTGAAACTGATTGCACCAATCAGCCTGGTTGCGCTGACCGCCTGCGCGGCGGACACCCCCGGCGGACAATCCTTCTTCCGGGAAGCCGGGGCAAACATCGACGATGGCTACTTCGGTAACGCCACGATGAACAACACGCAAATCATGTCAGGCGAACGCAGTTATGTTTACAGCCTGGCCAGCCGATTTGCTCAGGAAGTCCCATCTACGGTCAATTTCGCCTTTGATTCAGCGATGTTGGACGCTGGGTCTCGCGATACCCTTCGCCAACAGGCGATTTGGATCCGTCAGTTCCCCGAGGTCCGGTTCCGGGTCTATGGCCATGCCGATGCGCCTGGTTCGAACGCCTATAACAAGCGTCTGGGCCTACGTCGCGCCAATGCGGTCGTCGCATACCTCACAAGCCAGGGAATCAGCCGCTCACGACTCGAGGCAGTGGCTTCTTTCGGCGAAACCCAACCGATCATCGCCACCGAGGGGCGCGATCGTCGCAATCGGCGCACCGTGACCGAAGTTTCGGGCTTCGTGCGCAACCATCCCAGCGTCCTGGACGGCAAATATGCCGCCATCATCTATCGCGAATATGTCGCCAGCGCGGTTCCCCCCTCGACGATACCTACGGCACTGGCAAAGCAATAAGACAGCGGGGCGCTTTCGGGCGCCCCAAGTTTTTGCAGATCCTGTTTTCTGGTCCCTCTCGACAATATGATTCAATTATGTCCGAGCCGGACACCGCCTCGCGCCCCTGCCCTGCTGGCCTCTGGCGATGAATTTCGCGGCGCATATGCCACCTCACCGTCGCAAGATTCCGCATAATTTCGGCTTTTTAGCCCTAATGTTGCCCCAGTTTCGCGTGAGATTAGCTTCAATGGAATAAATGTGCTCGCGACAAGCGGCCACCGGGTCCGGGCTTGTTGCGACACCATTTCTCCCGTCGCACAGGCCGCCTTTGCGGCCCGTATCAAAAAGGACTGAGGCAATGACCAGTAAAGAGCTTCTGCAGGGGGATCTAAGCCCGCTTCAAGCCTGCACGATCAGCCGGGATGTGCAGAATTTCGACCTGTTGATCGAAGACATGGAGACAGCTCTGGGCGAAAACTGGGGTGATCTTGGATTTGCCGAAGCGAAAGCCTTTTTCGGCCAACCCGAAGCGGAATCCCTGGTCTTTGTCGCCATCGCGATTGACGAAAGCGACGAAGAAAAGCTCGTCATGCTGGGAGAGATCATCGAGGCGGCCAAAGACAAGGGCATCAAGGTGATCCTGATCGCCGAAGATGTGAGCCCGGCAGCGCTGCACCAGTTGTTGCGACACGGGGCGGATGAATTCATCCCCTACCCGCTGCCTGAAAACGAATTGGCGGCGGCAATCGAGCGTCTGAATACACCCGAAGCCCCCGCGCCCGTTGCTGCGGCTCCCGCCGGACCGTCCAAAAGCTCGGGTCCGGGCAAGCACGATGGTGTGATCATCGCCGTACACGGCCTTGCCGGTGGTACCGGTGCGACCACGCTGGCGGTGAATCTGGCCTGGGAGCTGGCCACGATCACCAAGACCGACCCGCCACGCGTCTGCCTGCTTGATCTCGACCTGCAATTCGGGGCGGTCTCGACCTATCTCGACCTGCCCCGCCGTGAAGCGGTCTATGAAATGCTCACCAATACCGACACCATGGATAGCGACGTGTTCAAACAGGCGCTTGTGGTTTTCGAAGAAAAGCTGAGCGTTCTGACGGCACCGACCGAAATGCTGCCGCTTGATTTGATCACCTCCGAAGATGTGACCGCGATCATCGACATGGCCAAAAGCCATTTCGACTATGTGATCGTCGACATGCCGTCGACTCTGGTTCAGTGGAGCGAAGTAATTCTGAACGCGGCGCATGTCTATTTCGCCACGCTCGAACTCGACATGCGTTCGGCCCAGAACACCCTGCGGCTCAAACGTGCGTTGCAGGCCGAGGAACTGCCTTTTGAAAAAATGCGCTATGTGCTGAACCGTGCGCCGAAATTCACCGATCTGAATGGCAAATCGCGGGTCAAACGGCTGAGCGAAAGCCTAGATATCTCGGTCGAGCTGCAATTGCCCGATGGCGGCAAGCCCGTCACCCAGGCTGCGGATCACGGATTGCCGCTGGCCAGTTCAGCGGCAAAGAATCCGCTGCGCCGCGAGATCGCAAAACTGGCCCAGAGCTTGCACGAGATTGGTCGCAACGAGGCCGAAGCGGCCTGAGACCCGACCCGAAACAAAGGATAGAGCCAAATGTTTTCGCGCTACAAGAAAAACGACGGACAGGCCAAACCCGCAAAACGGGGCGGAAATGTCACCCAGTTGCAGCAGGCCAAGGCGCCCGAGCCGACACCGGATTCGGTGGTCTCGCTGCGCCGCCCCTCGCCGAAACAACCCGCGCGCGCCGCGAATGAAGACAAGGAACAAAAGCGCAAGGAGCGTATGGGTGAGCTGAAGCTCGAACTGCACCGCGAGCTCTTGGAAAACCTCAACCTGGCCGCGCTCGACACCGCAAGCGAGGCGGATCTGCGCGCCGAGATCAACGAGATCACCACCGAGGTTCTCAACCAGAAGGCCATGGTGCTGAACCGCGAGGACCGCAATCAGCTCAACAAGGAACTCTACGACGAAGTCAAAGGGCTCGGGCCGCTTGAAACCCTGCTGGCCGACGATTCAGTCAACGATATTCTGGTCAACGGCCCCAAGCAAATCTTTGTCGAACGTGACGGCAAACTCCAACTGAGCGACATCACCTTCAAAGATGAAAAGCACCTGATGCGGATCATCGACAAGATCGTCTCGGCCGTGGGTCGGCGCGTTGATGAATCAAACCCCTATGTCGATGCGCGCTTGCAAGACGGCTCGCGTTTCAACGCAATGGTGCCGCCGGTTGCGGTGGATGGCTCGCTGGTCTCGATCCGGAAATTCAAGAAAGACAAGCTCGGAATCGACGATCTGATCAATTTCGGCGCCTTTTCCGAGGAAATGGCCGCCTACCTCCAGGCCGCCGTGGCCTGCCGTCTCAACGTCATCGTCTCGGGCGGGACAGGCTCGGGTAAAACGACAACCCTCAACGCTCTTTCGTCCTTCATCGCTGACGACGAACGCATCCTGACGATCGAAGACACGGCGGAACTTCAACTCCAGCAGACCCATGTCGGTCGAATGGAAAGCCGCCCACCCAACGTCGAAGGCAAAGGCGAGGTCAGCCCGCGCGACTGTCTGAAAAACGCCCTTCGGATGCGCCCTGATCGCATCATCGTCGGCGAAACGCGTGGCGAAGAAGTCATCGACATGCTTCAGGCCATGAACACCGGCCACGATGGTTCGATGACCACGATTCACGCCAACAACGCGCGCGACGGCATCAGCCGTCTGGAAAACATGATCGCCATGGCCGGGATGGAAATGCCGCTCAAGGCGGTGCGCTCACAGATTTCCTCGGCTGTGAACCTCATCGTGCAGGCGTCGCGCCTTCAGGATGGCTCGCGTCGGATGACATCAATTACCGAAATTACCGGCATGGAAGGCGATGTGATCTCGATGCAGGAAATTTTCCGCTTTCAGCGCGTCGGCCTGACACCAGACAACAAGATCATCGGCCACTACACAGCCACAGGCGTGCGTTCGCACTTCTCCGAACGCTTCCGCCTTTGGGGTTATGATTTGCCGCCCGCAATCTTTGAACCCACCATGGCAGCGGAGTAAAGCTCATGTCCATCAGTGCAGAACCACTTATCTATGGCTTGATCTTCATCGGCGTGCTTGTGCTGGTCGAAGGTCTCTATCTCACGGTTTTCGGCAAGTCGATTTCGCTCAACAGCCGGGTCAACCGTCGGCTGGAGATGCTGGAAAAAGGCACCAACCGCGAAGAAGTGATGGAAAAACTCCGCAAGGAGATGCACCAGCACATGAAATCGCGGAAAATTCCGCTCTATTCCCTGCTCGCCGACAAGGCTCAGAAGGCCGCGATTGCCTTCTCACCGGCACAACTCATGATGATCATGGTCGGTCTTTCGGGCCTGGCCTTTATCGGGCTGACCGTGGGCACCGAAACCGCCGTGGAAATCCGCGCGGTGATCGCTGTGGCAATGGGGGTTGGCGGCGTCTATTTCTGGGTCAGCGGCAAAGCCAAGAAACGCCTTGCGATGATCGAGGAACAGCTTCCCGATGCGGTTGAATTGATGGTGCGCAGCCTGCGCGTCGGGCACCCCTTCTCTTCGGCGATTCAAATCGTCTCGAAAGAGGTGAAAGACCCGCTGGCCTCTGAATTCGGCATCATCGCCGACGAAAGCGCCTATGGTCGCGACATGGGCGAAGCGCTCAAGGACATGGCCGAACGCATTGGCCTTCAGGATTTGCGTTTCCTCGCGGTTGCCGTGACGATTCAGCAGCAATCAGGTGGTAACCTGGCCGAGATTCTGGCCGGCCTCGCCGCCGTGATCCGCGCCCGCTTCCGCCTGTTCCGGCGCGTCAAGGCTATCACCGCCGAGGCGCAATGGTCGGGCAAGTTCCTGTCGGGCTTCCCGGTTATTGCCCTGATCGCAATCATGCTCCTGGACCCGCACTATTACGACGACGTCATGGAACACCCCTGGTTCATACCGGCATGTCTCTTTGTTGGCGGTTTCCTGGCACTCAACCTCATCGTGATGCGCTGGCTCACGAACATCAAAGTCTGAGCGGAGGGCACGCACAATGGACGCACTCTACAAATTCCTGACCGACATGCTCGGTCCGATGGGACCACTGATCGCGGTCGGCTTTCTGGGCGTGGTGATGATCCTGCTCACCCTGCCGCTCTTCCTGACAAAACAGGAAGACCCGCTGGACAAGCTCAAGAAGAGCAACAACGCGCATAAATCATCCCAGGATGTGAAAGAAAAGCTGCGCGCGAAACAGCGTAACGACAAGCTGGAAAAATACGCCACCTTCCTCGAACCACAAAGCGAAGAAGAACTGGCTGGCATCAAGCTCAAGCTGATGCAGGCGGGGTATCGTGACCGCGATGCCGTGCGCTATTACCACTTCTCCCAATTCGCGCTCGGTATCGGTTTTCTGATCGTCGGGGTGATCTATTTCATCCTGGTCAAATCGGGCACCGATGTCACGACGCAGCAGACGTTGATGTATATTCTCGGCCCCGGTGCTGCGGGTTACATGCTCCCGAAGTATTGGGTCAACAAACGCCAGGCTTCACGTCAGGAAGAAATCACCAACGGTTTCCCCGACTCCCTCGACATGATGCTGGTTTGCGTCGAAGCGGGGCAGTCGATGGATCAGGCGATCATCAAGGTGGCGAGCGAAATCCGCGCGTCCTACCCCTCGCTTGCCGACGAATTCGAAATGGTCGCGCATGAGATCAAGGCCGGCAAGGACAAACCTTCAGTGCTCAACGACATGTCAGAACGCTGTGGCGTGCAGGATGTGTCAAGCTTTGTGACCGTGTTGAACCAGTCGCAATCCTTCGGCACGCCGATCTCCGACGCGCTGCGCGTCTACGCTGGCGAAATGCGCGACAAGCGGGTGATGCGGGCCGAAGAAGCTGCCAACAAGCTGCCAACCAAGATGACGCTGGCAACGATGATGTTGACGGTTCCGCCGTTGCTGATCATCCTTGTCGGCCCATCGGTTCATGGCATTTCCCAGCTCGGTGCCATCGGCAACTGATGCAAACGAGTAGCGGTCCGGCGTGAAAAATCCGCCGGACCGACCTAATTTCTCGTGTATTTTGCGATTTTCCCGTATGGCTCACTCAACACAACGATAAAAAAACAACCTATCGAGCCAAGCAATGCCACGGGCGGTATTTTCTCTATTTTCATTTGCGCTGTTAGTTGCGTGTTCCGCGCCATTGGGCCCGGCACAAGACAGCCCGTTTGCGCCCGGTGCAAAAAACAATGCGGCCGCTGTGGATGGTCTGGTCGTCGGGCATCGCCTGATGGATGCGGGCGAACATGAACTGGCCTTGCAGGCCTATACCCGCGCCGCCGCCGAACATGGTTTGACTGTCGATGTGATTTCGGCACTCGGCAGCGCCAATCTCGGGCTCGGCCGACTTGGGCAGGCGGAAAAGCTCTTGCGCCGCGCGATCAAGACCGATCCATCCATTCCCGAAAACTGGAACAATCTCGGCGTTGTGCTGATGGAACAGCGCAATTTTTCCGAGGCCGAACAGGTGTTTCGCCGCGCCTATGCGCTCGACAATGGCGAAAGTGACTCAATTCGCGATAATTTGCGCTTGGCACTCGCAAAAATCGAAACTCCTGCGTATGATGATGATCAAGAGCAAGACTATAAATTGGTACGGCGGGGAAGCAGCGACTTCCTGATACGTCAGATACCATAAGAAAAATGAGGCTGAGGCAGTAAAAGGACGCAGGCAAATGCGCCATCTCAAGATATTAACCCTGTGCCTGTCGGGTGCGGTTTTTCTGACCGCATGTGACAAATCGGCGAACGGGAACGTTGACCGCGCCTTGCAGAACGTGAACGTCGTGGACGAGAGTAATCTCAACGACATCATGCTCACCGTGGCTGACCCCAACGAAGCAGTCGTTTATTTTCAGCGTGCCAGCAGCGATCAGCCCGAGCGCGCCGATCTTCAGCGCGGCTTGGCACAATCCCTGATCCGCGCCAAACGCGCGACCGAAGGCGTTGTGGCCTATGAAAAGCTGACGAAAATGAAAGACGCCACCGAGGATGACCGGGTTGATCTGGCCGACGCCCAGATCCGCGCCGGAGACTGGAAGGGCGCCGAGGCGACACTCAACAAGGTGCCGCCCACCCATGAAACCTTCAAACGCTACCGCCTGGAAGCCATGGTCGCGGACTCCAACAAGGAATGGAAGAAGGCCGACAGCTTCTATGAAATCGCCGTCGGGCTGACGACCCGCCCCGCCGGTGTGATGAACAACTGGGGCTATTCCAAGCTCACGCGCGGCGACTTCACCGAAGCCGAGCGGTTGTTCGGCGATGCGGTCAAGAACGACAAGACGCTGTTTACCGCCAAGAACAACATGGTTCTCGCCCGTGGCGCTCAGCGCAACTATAACCTGCCGGTCATCACGATGACCCAGTCAGAGCGCGCACAGCTTTTGCACACGCTCGGGCTCTCTGCGATCAAGCAGGGCGATGTCGAAATCGGCAAGGGCCTGCTGCGCGAAGCCATCGACACCCACCCGCAGCATTTCGAAGCCGCCGTGCGCTCGCTGCGCGCGCTGGAATCGAACGTAGCCAACTGATCCGGGTAGGCCGATGGAGATCACCCAGCTTTCGGCGATGTGGTTTGCACCTTTCGTCTGGCCGATTTGCGCTTGGGCGGCGTGGTCCGACATGGCCACCATGCGCATTCCCAACAAATCGGTGATGGCGCTCGCGCTGGTCTTTGTCGTGCTGGGGCTTTTTCTGATGCCTTTGCCTGACTATGCGTGGCGTCTCTCGCATCTGGTGATTGTTCTGCTTATCGGTATCATCATGAACGCGGCGGGCATGATCGGTGCCGGAGACGCCAAATTCGCCGCCGCCGCCGCGCCCTTCATTGCTGGCGGCGACATCCGGTTGATCCTGCCTCTCTTTGCCGCCAACTTGCTGGCTGCCTTCGTGACCCACCGTCTGGCCCGCCACAGCCCCTTGCGTCAACTGGCGCCCGGATGGGAAAGCTGGAACCGCGGCTGGGATTTCCCGATGGGTCTTGCCCTTGGTGGCACTTTGGCCACCTACATCGGATTGGGCCTCTATTACGGATCATAGTGGCCGCGAAAGCTGGGCGCGCGGCCCAAACCGGCGCCATCGCCACAGTTGCGCCGCGAACTTTCCTTGGGTCCGTCCTTAATCTGGCCCCTAATTCCATCAATTCTGCACTTTCTGGGGCCAATATGCCCAGTGAACGGAATTTGTTTGGGCGTGACGCGCATTCACGGTAAACTGCCGTGCATAAGCGCAAAATGCGCACCCGAGCAGCCAGGCGCAAACCATCGCGCCGAAACCCCGAGTTAAGAACAGGCGTATTGCGATGAACATGCAGCCCAATGCCGTTATGGCCCCGCCGCCGCCGCGCACGATCGAAGAGATGAATCTTCCCGTCATCATGATGCGCGACATCCTGCTGAAAACCGTCTTTCGCAAGAACGTGAGCGAGGTCACAGAGATGGCCAAGGCCATCTGCCTGCCCCGACAGGTGACCCAGGAACTGGTCGATATCGGCCGCGAACAGCGCCTGTTCGAGGCCACCGGCACGCTCAATGCCAGCGCAGGTGGCGAAATGGGCTATCAGCTCACCGATGCCGGCAAGGCGCGCGCGCTCGATGCTCTCGCCCAATCCGAATATTTCGGTGCCATGCCTGTGCCGCTTGATGTGTATCGCGAACAGATCAAGCGCCAATCAATCCGCAATATCCAGATCACTCGCGAACAACTGGTCGGCGCGATGGGCCATCTGGTGCTGCCGGGCGAACTGCTCGACCATCTTGGCCCGGCTGTCGGGGCTGGCCGCTCGATCCTGATGTATGGCCCGCCGGGTAACGGTAAATCCTCGATCTCCAACGGCATCCGCGATGCCATGGGCGACAAGATCTATGTGCCGCGCGCCATCGAATATTCCGGGCAGGTGATTACGGTCTATGACCCCATCGTGCATTCCGCCGCCGAGCAGGAAACCGACGATCCCAATTCCCTGCGCCGCCGCACCACCTTCGACACGCGCTATGTGCGCTGCGACCGCCCCACCGTCATCACCGGCGGCGAACTGACCCTCGACATGCTCGATCTGGTCTACAACCCGACCGCGCGCACCTATCAGGCCCCGCTTCAGCTGAAATCGACCGGCGGCATCTTCATCGTCGATGACTTGGGCCGCCAACAGGAACCGCCCCAGGCGCTGGTCAACCGCTGGATTGTGCCGCTGGAAGAAAACAAGGACATCCTGGCGCTGCAATCAGGCGAGAAATTCGAGGTGCCGTTCGACACACTTGTCATCTTCTCGACCAACTTCCACCCGAACGAGATTTTTGACCAAGCGGCCCTGCGCCGGATCTTCTTCAAGATCAAGATCGACGGTCCCAATCAGGAAGACTTCCTCAAGATCTTCGCCATGGTGGCGCGCAAGCGCGGCATAGAACTTGACGAAGCCGCGTTGATTCACCTGCTCAAGGTGAAATACCCGACCATCAAGAACGTTTATGCCAACTACCAGCCGATCTTCCTGATCGATCAGATGATCGCGGTTTGCGATTTTGAGGGTATACCCTACAAAATGTCGCCCGAACTGATTGATCGCGCATGGGCCAACATGTTTGTCAAAAACGAAAAGATCGTGAAATAACTTACCCGATCAATGCAGACGACGGCCCGTCGTCTGCACATTGAGTCCCGGCGAGATGCTTGCGCTGCACAATTCAACCGGCCGAACACCGCATTAACTTAATTTCTGTTAACAAAACCCCCGCTCCCCGGCAGCCGCGTGACAGCCGGGAGTCAGACACGAGTCACCCCCCCGATTCGACGCATTCCGTGCCATTAACCCTCTCGCACGATGGGCCAAGCTTCTCTAAAGATAGGGGATGCACCCCCTGCCCGCCCCCATCGCGAAATGGTTTGCCGCCCGCGGATGGTCGCCCCATCCGCATCAGCTTGAAATGCTCGCCCGCTCTGGCGATCCAGCGCAGCTTCTGATCGCGCCCACCGGCGGCGGCAAGACCCTCGCGGGCTTCCTTCCCAGCCTTGCCGAATTGGGCGATGCCCCCGCTAAGGGCTTGCATACGCTCTATATTTCCCCGCTAAAGGCGCTCGCATCAGACATCAAACGCAACCTGCACGCGCCCGTCGAAGAGATGCAACTTCCGATCCGCATTGACGATCGCACCGGCGATACCACCGCCACCCGCAAGAAGGCCCAGCGCGCCGACCCTCCTCATATTCTGCTGACCACCCCCGAAAGCCTCGCGCTGCTGATCTCTTACCCGGATGCAGCCCATATTTTCGCGGGATTACAACGGGTTATCGTCGATGAAATCCACGCCCTGGCCGAGTCCAAACGTGGCGATCAACTGATGCTCGCCCTGTCGCGCTTACAGGTCCTCGCACCCGGCCTGCGTCGCGTCGGCCTCTCGGCCACGGTCGATGATCCCGGCGCCATCGCCACCTTCCTCGCGCGCCACCCTGATCCCTGTCCGATCCTTATGGCCGACCCCGGTCCGCCCCCCCAGATCGCCATGCTCGATACCCAAGAGGCGCCTCCTTGGTCGGGTGGTGGCGCGGCTTATGCCATCCCCGCGATATTAGAGCAGGTAAAGGCGCATCGCACCACGCTGATCTTTCACAACACGCGCGCACAGGCGGAAATTTTCTTTCATAATCTGTGGCTTGCCAATGATGATGCACTGCCCATCGGAATCCATCACGGCTCTCTCGACCGCGCCCAGCGAGAGAAAGTCGAGGCAGCCATGGTGCGCGGAGAATTGCGCGCCATCGTCTGCACCGGAAGCCTTGATCTCGGGCTCGATTGGGGCGATGTCGATCTCGTCGTGCAGGTCGGCGCGCCCAAGAATGTCAAACGTCTGGTCCAACGCATCGGACGCGCAAATCACCGCTACAACGCCCCCTCCAAGGCGCTCTTGGTGCCCGCCAACCGCTTCGAGGTGGTCGAATGCCGCGCCGCGCTCGAAGCAGCGCGTGAAAACGACCTTGATGGCGACCCGCGCGGCCCCGGCCCGCTCGACGTTTTGTGCCAACATATCCTGATCGTTGCCTGCAACGGGCCGTTTACCTCTGATCAACTCTTTTCGGAAATCCTCACAGCCGGCCCATACGCCGCGCTGACCCGCCCCGATTTCGACGCCTGCCTCGATTTCGTCGCCACCGGCGGTTATGCCTTTCGCGCCTATGATCGCTGGCAGCGTCTGATCGCGCGTGACGAAACATGGCAGCTGCGCGATCCCCGCGCGGCGGCCCGCATACGCATGAACATCGGCACCATTCAGGATGCCGATTTGTTGAAGGTTCGCCTGCGCGGACGCGGCCCCGCCCTGGGCGAGGTCGAAGAGGCCTTTGCCGCGTCTCTGACGTCGGGCGACACCTTCTTGATGGGCGGTAAAATCGTTCGATATGAAGGGCTTAGAGAAATGACCGTCGAGGTCTCGCACGACAAGGGGCGCGCGCCCAAGGTCGCGGTTTTCTCGGGCACAAAGTTCTCCACATCCACCCAGTTATCCCAGCGCATTCTGCGAATGTTCGCCCAAGACGACTGGCCGGACCTACCCGTTCACACCCGTGATTGGCTGCACCTGCAACGCCGCGTTTCCCGTCTTCCCTCGCCCGACCGACTGTTGGTCGAAAGCTTCCCCCACGACGGGCGCGAACACATCTGCATCTATGGTTTCGCCGGTCGCAATGCCCAGCAAACACTGGGGATTCTGCTTACCAAACGTATGGAGGACACGGGGCTTGCCCCGCTCGGTTTCGTCGCCACCGACTATGCAACGCTGATCTGGGGGCTCGATCCGGTATTTGACGCTGCGCCGCTTTTCGACATCACGGCCCTGCGCGACGGCCTCGATGGCTGGCTGGCGGGCAACGCCGTGATGAAGCGCACATTTCGCGGCGTCGCAACCATCGCAGGGCTGATCGAGCGCAATCTCCCGGGCCAACGCAAGACCGGACGGCAGGCGACTTTTTCCTCCGATATTCTCTATGACACCTTGCTGAAATACGACCCCGATCACGTACTGATGGCAATCACCCGGATCGAGGCAATGCGTGGGTTGGTTGATTTTGCCCGGATCGAAAAACTGGCCGCTCGCGTGCAGGACCACACCGATACCCTACGTCTCGACCGCGTCACACCGCTGGCCGCTCCTCTTTTCCTTGAGATCGGCAAGGTGCCCGTCAAAGGTGCAGCCGAAGAACGATTGCTCAGGGAAGAAACCGAACGCCTGATGCAAGCGGCGGGGCTGGCCCGAGGGACAGACAAGCAATAAATCGACGCTTGCACATCTGGCCGAAACCGGATTACCGCTTGCAATACAAGACCATACGCCGCAAACCAAACACATGAACGGTTATCGATTTACCCTGTCAGGCGTCAATCTCGAAGCGCGCGGCTCGGGCGCTCTTTATTGGGAAGCCCGCAAGCTGCTTTGCGTGTCCGACCTTCATTTGGGCAAAGCCGAGCGCATTGCGCGGCGCGGGGGGGCCTCCCTGCCTCCTTATGAAACTCACGACACGCTCTCGCGCCTCGATGCCGAGTTGGCTGCAACGCGCGCTGAAACCGTTGTGTGTCTTGGCGATACCTTCGACGATCGCGAAGCGGTTTCCTCTCTATCAGAACAAGAACAGCTATGGATCGCACGGTTACAGGCCGGACGCCGCTGGGTCTGGATCGCGGGCAATCACGACCCCGGGCCGCTCGATATCGGCGGCACACATCTGGCCGAACTGCCGTTGCATCCCCTGTTGTTTCGCCACATTGCGCAAGACACGCAATCGGGTGAAATTTCCGGCCATTACCACCCAAAGGCACGGCTGAGCACGAAAGGCGGCAGCATCACGCGCCCCTGTTTCCTGATAGACGACGACCGGGTCATCCTGCCAGCGTTTGGCACCTACACGGGCGGGTTGCACGCCCATGACGCGGTGCTCTCGAACCTGATGCGCGAAGAGGCGCTGGCAGTGCTGACGGGCCCCTTTCCGGCTCCCATTCCCATGCCGCGTTAGCCGCTCGCGCAACATTCAAACGATTGGGAAGACAGAATAATCACGCAAGGGCCAGCGTCAGGCGGTCAGCCCTTCTGGCTCGCTCAGCCCATTCGCGCGGCAACAGGCCGTGACCGTATTGGCCAGCAAGCAAGCGATGGTCATCGGCCCGACACCCCCAGGCACCGGCGTGATCGCTCCGGCCACTTTTGCACAGCTTTCAAACTCGCAATCCCCCACAAGGCGGGTTTTGCCTTCGCCCTTTTCCGGCGCATCGACGCGATTAATACCCACGTCGATCACGGTGGCGCCCGGCTTGATCCAGTCCCCCGGTACCATCTCGGGGCGCCCTACGGCGGCCACAACAATATCGGCACGGCGCACAACATCAGGCAGGTCTTTGGTGCGCGAATGAGCAATCGTCACAGTGCAACTATCACCCAGCAGAAGTTGTGCCATCGGCTTGCCAACAATGTTTGAGCGCCCAATGACAACGGCATCAAGCCCTGAAAGCGAGCCATGATGTTCACGCAGCATCATCAGGCACCCCAACGGCGTGCAAGGCACCATGGATTTCTGTCCGGTCGCCAACAGGCCGACATTGGAGATGTGAAAACCATCGACATCCTTTTCCGGTGCAACTGAATTGATCACCAGCGCTTCGTCGAGATGCCCCGGAAGCGGAAGCTGCACCAGAATACCATGAACCGCCGGATCAGCGTTCAACTTGTTGATCAACGCCAGCAGATCTTCCTCAGAGGTGTCGGCGTCAAGCTTGTGTTCATAGGAATTCATACCAACTTCAACGGTTTGCTTCCCCTTTGAGCGGACATAAACTTGGCTCGCCGGATCTTCTCCGACCAAAACAACCGCCAGCCCTGGCGTGATCGCGTGATCCTGCTTCAACCGGGCGACATGCCCCGCCACTTTCTCGCGCACGGTGGCCGCAAAAGCTTTGCCGTCAATGATCTGAGCCGTCATTCGTTTTCCTTTCCAGAAAGGTGCGTTGCACCCACCTTACATGCCGCCCGGCGGGCGGGTGTCAACCCACTTGGAAGTTCAAAACAGGCCTTCGATTTCGCCATTGTCGTTCAGACCAATTTCGAGAGCGGCAGGTTTGCGCGGCAAGCCCGGCATCGTCATGATCTCACCGCAGATGACAACGACAAACCCGGCACCCGCACTGAGCCGCACTTCGCGAACCGGAACGCTGTGCCCTATGGGCGCGCCGCGCAAGTTGGGATCGGTCGAAAAGCTGTATTGGGTTTTCGCCATGCAGACCGGTAAGTGACCGTATCCATCTTCTTCCCATTGGCGCAGCTGATCACGGATTTTCTTGTCGGCAAGAACCTCGTCTGCGCGATAGATGCGCTTGGCTATGGTCTCGATTTTCTCGAACAGGCTCATTTCATCACGGTAGAGCGGCGCAAATTGCGACACCCCGGCATCGGCAATCTCGGCCACGCGGGTGGCAAGTTCCTGCGTGCCTTCACTCCCCAATTCCCAATGACGGCAGAGGATCGCTTCTGAACCCTGCGCAACGACATAATCCTTCACCGCCTGCACTTCCGCTTCGGTGTCGCTCACAAAATGGTTAATCGCCACCACCACCGGAACACCAAACGCCTTGAGGTTGCCGATGTGACGCCCAAGGTTTGCGCAACCATCCTTCACGGCCTGAACGCTTTCGGCGCCAAGATCGGCTTTGGCAACACCGCCGTTCATCTTCATCGCCCGAACAGTCGCCACCAACACAACGCAATCAGGCGCCAGACCGGCCTTGCGACATTTGATGTTCATGAACTTCTCGGCCCCCAGATCGGCACCAAAACCGGCCTCAGTGACCACATAATCGGCCGTCTTGAGTGCCGTGGTCGTCGCGATAACCGAGTTACAGCCATGCGCGATATTGGCAAATGGGCCACCATGCACAAAGGCAGGGTTGTTTTCCAGCGTCTGCACCAGATTGGGTTGCATCGCATCTTTCAAAAGCACAGTCATCGCGCCATCGGCGCCAATATCCCGGCAATAGATCGCTTTGCGCTCGCGGGTATAGGCCACAATGATGTTGCCCAACCGGCGTTGCAAATCCTGCAAACTGGTTGCGAGGCAAAGAATGGCCATCACTTCGGACGCCACGGTGATATCAAACCCGGTCTGACGGGCAAACCCATTGGCCACCCCCCCAAGCGAGACGACAATATCGCGCAGCGCCCGGTCGTTCATGTCCATGACACGGCGCCAGGTGATGCGCCGTTCATCGATCTCCAACTCATTACCCCAATAGATGTGATTGTCGATCATCGCCGTCAGCAGATTGTGGGCCGACGTAATCGCATGAAAATCGCCGGTGAAATGCAGGTTCATCTCTTCCATCGGCACGACCTGCGCGTATCCACCACCAGCGGCTCCGCCCTTCATACCAAAACAGGGCCCAAGCGAGGCCTCGCGGATGCAGATTGCAGCCTTCTTGCCGATCCGGTTAAGCCCGTCACCAAGACCCACGGTCGTGGTGGTCTTGCCTTCGCCCGCAGGCGTCGGATTGATCGCCGTAACCAGGATCAGCTTGCCGTTCTTGTTGCCCTGAACGCTGTTGATGAACTCTTGGCTGACCTTGGCCTTGTCATGGCCATAGGGCAGCAGATGTTCGGAATCGATGCCCAGCTTGGCACCAATTTCCTGAATCGGCCGCTTCTTGGCCTCACGGGCGATTTCGATGTCGGATTTGTAGCTCATGGGGCGCACCTTCTCCTGCTAGCGAGGATTAACTGTTACACACCGCTATATCGTTGGAACATGCCTTCGGCGCGTTTCGAATCCGACATATTCGGCCTCGGTTGCGGCGGCGGTGCAGTCGCAGTTTACAATTGGAAACATCAAGTCACGAAGATCACGTTTTCCCGCGATTCAAAGCCCACGCGCCGCAGCAAGATGCGGCCAGACAGGTTGGTCCGGAACATGCAAACGCAGCCGATCCCCCAACGCGATACTCCCCTGACGCTCAACCCATGCGGTGACACCGCGCAGGCCCTTTCCGGCGGCCTTGAACCGCTTGCCAAATCCGGGATGCGCTGCGTCAATAACCTTGGCAGGCAATTGGCAGGGTCGGTTCTCCATATCAACTACCAGCGTTGCACCTGACGGGGCCTGTAGCCGCGCACTGGGGGGCAAATACGTCAAATCAGGCAGTCCTGAAATCACCATTGACGCGCCCAACCACGCCGGATCAAGCAACCCTTCAAGCTCCATAGTCGCAGCAATCTGGGCCAGTTCCTCATTCGAGAGGATAGAAAGCTGTCGCGTGTTGCCGATCTCGGTGCCGCGCGGATGCTGATCCAATACCCGCAAACAGGACGCGCGCGACATACCGCCATGCGCTTCGCCGACAATCCCTCCCCAATCAAGCTCGGCTTTCTTCAACGGTTTCGAAGACAGCGCCGCCTGCCTGTCAGGGACACAGCCGAGCCAAGTAACCTCGCCGTAAAAATCAGTTGCTTTCAAGGCCGGCATCGCGTGCTCCCGTTTCGCTAAAGCTCACCCTGCCCTTTGCCCAACTGACATTCAAATGCCGTTTTGATAAGTCCAAACAGCACTCGGGCCATGCGCGCCTTTAACGCTCGGTCAGCTTCAACTCAATTCGTCGATTCTGCGCACGGGCCTCGTCGCTGTTTCCCTCCGCCACGGGTTGAAACTCTCCAAAGCCATTTGCAGAAAGCCTCTCCGGCGGAATGGCCAGCGCATCAACCATGAAACGCACCACCGAAAGCGCCCGCGCCTGGCTCAACTCCCAATTGTCGGCAAATTCACCAAACCCCGAAAGCGGAGTATCGTCGGTATGGCCGTCGACCTGAATGACCCAGTCGATACCGTCGGGAATATCACGCGCCACCTCCTGTAACAGGCTCGCAACGCGGGCGATCTGTTCCTCGCCTGCGAAAGTCAGAGCCGCTTGCCCAGGCGGGAACAACACTTCCGAGGAAAAGACAAAGCGGTCACCGACGATGCGAACGCCTTCACGATTGCCCAGCACATCATGCAAGCGCCCAAAAAACTCGGAACGATACTTCTCCAAATTCTTGTTCTCGGCTTCAAGCCTGCGTTTTTCTTCCGCCAGCCTTTGGGCCTCGGCCTCTTCAAGTTGGCGCCGCTTGCGTTCTTCCGATACGGCGCGCGCCAACGCGGCGTTGAGATCCGAACCAAGAGACTGCAGCTGCACTTGGGCTGCCTGATCCCGCGCCTTATAGTCGTCCAACAACGCCTGAAGGCTGCCCAATTGTCCGCGCAGAGCCGCAACCTGTTGATTAAGCAAGGCTTGCTGGCGCTGCGCCTTTGTCGAAATATCTTTCTGGTTTGCCAGTTCGTCTTTCGCCGCCGACAAAAGCGCGGCGCGGGTCTCAGATTCCGTCAGGACACGCTCGGCTTGCTGCTCTGCCGCCAGTTTGGCCGCCAATGCGGCGCGCAATTGCTCCCTCAGAGCGTCACGATCTGCCCCTTTTGCATTTGCGGTTTCAATATCGGCCAGCGCAGCGACCAGCCTTGCCTCTAGTGCGGCACGTTCGGTTGCACTTTGATCGGCTAACGCGCTGATCTGGTTTTTTGAAGCAGCCAGCGCAGCTTCGGCCGCCGCCAGTTGATCTTCCAGACTGGCGCGGTTGGTTTCCAATGCCCTCTTTTCGTCAAGCGCATCGTCAAGCGCTGCCTGTACAGCGGCTAGTCGCGCCTCAAATTGCGACTGTTCCGATAGCTGGTTTTTCTCCGCCGAATCCAGCGCCCCTTTTGAGGCAGCCAAACGTGTTTCAAGCCCTGCGATATTCCTGTCTGCTTCGGCCAGAGCCGCCTCAAGAGCTGCAAGGCGTGCTTCATTGGCCGTCTGCGTGTTTTCGGCTTCCAACAAGGTCGCGGCAAGGCGCAAGTCGAGATCATCGCGGCTGGCCTCAGCAGCGGCAAGAAGGGTCAGCGTGTCTTCCGCGGCTTTACGCTGTTTTTCCAATGCAAGCGTCATGGAGGTCAGTTCGGCATCAGCCTCCTTCAGCTTTTCGCGCAGCGCCTCGGCGGCGGCGGCCTCGACCAACCTTCCGGCTTCTTCATCGCTCAGCCGCTCTTCAAGCCCAGATTTCTCGCTTTGCAAATCAGCGACCAGCGCTTCGAGGGCATTCCGCCTGGCCGCAGCCAGCCTTGCGGCTTCGACCCCGGCGTCGATTTCACTGCGCGCTTGGGCAAGCGCGAGGTTCAGCGCTTCCTGCTCGCTCAGAAGCGTAGTTTGGCGCGCTTCAAGGTCCGAAATCGTTGAGCGATCCGCATTCTGCGCAGCCAAGAGCCCGGCCACCTGTTCTTCGAAGCTGGCAATACGGCCCTGAGCCTGCTCCAGCGCTGCGTCCTGCGCTCTGCGCTCGGCTGTAAGCGAGGCAATCAGCGCGGCCTGCTGTGCGGCCTGATCCCGCGCGTTGTCAATCGTCGCCGAAAGCTCACCAACCCGGTTTTCAAGCCCCTCGGAGCGGCGTTGTTCCAACCCCAGCGCATCGGCTAACGCTGCCACCTCGCCAGCAAGCGCATCAAGTTCGTTCTCTTGGCCGCTGATGGTTTCACGAAGAACGGACTGCACCACCATAAAGATCGTCAGCACGAACATCAGCACCAACAACAAGCCAGTCATCGCGTCAACAAAACCCGGCCAGATCGAAGCTTGAAACCGTTGCCCAGAGCGCCGCGACAGGGCCATGGATCAGCCCTCCTCGCGCGTCGACGTGTCGCCGGAAGTGTGTAGCGGATGTGACTTTGCTCCGCGCGGCCTGTTTTTCGACGGATCGCTCAGCACCCGCACGAGCGCGTTGATATCAGTGCGCAACTCAGCCATGGTTTCTTGTCGCCCGGCGCTGATCTCTTCCAGAATGCGCAGCATCTGGACGTCGATCGACCGCAGACGCATGCGGCTTTCGGCGTCGATCCCGGCTTCACCCGCGCCCGTTCTGGTTCGGCGAATCTCTTCCAGAATCGCCTCCTGCCCCTCGGCCACGCGCATGAGCGCAGAATTAACCGGATTTTGATCACTCATCCGATAGGTCATGCGTTCGATCGCGTCGGCCAAATGGCCCAACTTCTCATCAACCATCGCCCGGCTAACATCAGATTGGGTGAACATCTGCTGCAGTTCTTCCATCTGTTCGGCCATGTTATCAACGACCCCGGCGATAATGGAATGCTCTGCACCGTCACCATCACCCGTGGAAAACCCCAGCCGGGTAATCGAAGATAACCATTCTTCCAATTCGCGGTAAAACCGGTTCTGCCCATGCCCCGCAAACAGCTCCAGAAGCCCCACGATAAGCGACCCGGCAAGCCCCAGCAGTGAGCTGGCAAAGGCCACACCCATGCCCCCCAGTTGCGCCTCTAAACCCGTCATCAGCCGACTGAACACCTCGACACCGCCTTCGCCCTCACGCGGAGCCAGCGAACGGATCGTATCAACCAACGCAGGAATTGTAGTGGCCAGCCCATAGAACGTGCCCAGCAATCCGAGGAAGATCAGCATGCTGACAAGGTAGCGGGTGATCTCACGTTCTTCATCTATACGGGTTGCTACGGAATCGAGGATTGAACGGGCGGAGCTCGACGATATCTGCATCCTCGCGCCACGCGAGCGAAGCAGAGTTGCGAGCGGTGCAAGAAGCTGTGGCGCACGCACGCCTTCGGCCTCGGCCCGCCCGCCAGCAAAGGCTTCGATCCAGCGCACCGAGCGGCTTATCTGATAGACCTGCCAAAAACAGGCAAACATCCCGATGATGAAAACGAACCCGATGAAACCGTTAAGATAGGGGTTGGCCAGAAACACCGGCAATACCCGCGGCAAGGCAAAGAACACGCCAACACCAGAGAGCGCCAGCACGATGAGCATCATCACGATCTGACGAACGGGGTGGGAAAATTGCGGCTCGGCCTCGAGGTCCGGCTGGTCCATCGCGGCACAGCTCCTGACACGTTGTTTCTTTGCATTCGATGATAAGGGTAAGAGACGGACAAGCCAAGGAAAAGCGTTCACGCCATCAAGGTCGCATCACGCGCATGCTTGGTTGCGTTGATCACAGCATGACGCGCACACGCCGGGCTAGCCAATCAATCTCAGGGTCGATTATCCCTAGTTCTGTGAGATGGGACTGCGTGTTCAAAAGATATTCATGGTTTGGCCCCATGCCGCCCTCTGCGCGGGCGATGATCTGAGCCTGTTCCTCCAGATCAAGCCCGCCGCAATACTGCACGTGATCAGGATCGACGACATAGGCCAGAGCCTCTTCGATTCGCCCATCGGCTAGGATAACCTGCAGCCGCTTTTCCAGATATGCCGAAGAGATCAACTCGCGCTCACGCAGGTAGTCCAGTACTGCAGCCTCCTGCCCGCTTTGCACCCTGAGCGCGACACCTTCGCAAACATGGTCTTCATATTCATCAAGCGCCAGCACAAGGCCGGGGTTGTCTGTTGTGCCGCGATGATGGATCGAGCGCATACAGAAGGTCCGAGCATAGCCGGGTAACCGAGCGATGCTGCGTTCTGCCGTTTCAAACCCTGGGTTCCAGATAAGCGATCCGTAACCAAATACCCACATGGCCATGTCGCAGGTCCTCTCCCAGTTTCCCCGGTTAACACTTCCCCCGGCTTGCACCGCCTTGTAAACACCAAGGCGCGTCGGCTTGAAAGAGGGCTTTGCATGAAACGTTTGCTTGTTATCATCCTTGTTGGCGCAGCGCTCTGGGCTGGCTATTGGTATGTGGCAGCGCAAGGCGCACGGGCAGGCTTCGAAGCTTGGTTCGAAACACGCCGCGCCGAGGGCTGGCAGGCAGACTATGCTTCGCTAGAGATCAAAGGCTTTCCCAACCGGGTAGACACGACCTTTGAGAAGCCGATGCTGGCTGATCCGGAAACCGGCCTGGCATGGGCAGCTCCGTTTTTTCAGATCTTCGCACTAACCTACAAACCCAACCACATCATCGCCGTTTGGCCAAAATCTCAGCAGTTTTCGACCCCGAATGCGAAATATGACATCGCCAGCGAAAATATGCGTGCGAGTCTGGTGATGGCTGCGGAATCAAATCTGCCACTGGAACGCGCCAACCTCGTTGCCGACGCAATGGCGATCAGCACGGGCGACACTATTGTGACGCTGGAAAGCATTCAGGTTGCTGTTTCCCGGCTCGAAGGAGCGACGGGGGACTACCGTTTTGCGCTGAACGCTGATGGGGTCATCCCGCCCCAGCCCTCTGGCGTCACTTTGCGCACGGGCGGCACCCTGCCGCGCCAGCTTGATGCGCTGCGCGCCGATATGTCGGTGAAGTTCACCCGCCCCTGGGACTTGCGCGCGCTGGAACAACAACGCCCGCAACCCGCGCGCATTCAGGTGAGGTTAGCCGAAGCGAAATGGGGCGCGCTCGAACTGGCCTTGGCCGGCACACTTGAAATTGACGATGCCGGGCGGCCCACAGGACGGCTGACGATCAAAGCACGCAATTGGCGCGACATCATTGCGATCATACGCCAGATGGGTTGGCTTTCCGAGCGCTTGGTGGGCCATGCCGAACAGGCCCTGTCTCTGGCGGCGCAGCTTTCCGGCAACTCCGAAACGCTCGACCTGCCGCTGGATTTCAAAGATGGCGCCGTGACGCTCGGCCCGATTCCGTTAGGGCCGTCACCGCGGATCCGTTTGCGGTAAAGTGTCGCGTCAGTTCTGCGACAGGCGGGTCGGACTACGGTAGAAATGGTGCACGCCGATGGTAGCGGTCCGGGTAAATTTGCGCGACCATTTCGGGCGCACAGCCTTGGTGTGATAGTAGGTCGCACCACTGGTCAAGGGACGCGGAGCACCGGTAAGCATCGTCTTGGCAATCTTGCCCACACGTGAGAAGGCCGCCGGTTCGTTGATCACTTCGCCATGACCATCACAGGTATAAGTGAACTGACAGGCATATTTTCGCCCCGTGCCCTGTTTGATGACACCGCAGATCGAATTTGGGAAATGGCGGCTATCAACCCGGTTGAGGATCACTTCCGCCACCGCAAATTGGCCCTTGATGCTTTCACCGCGCGCCTCAAAATAGAGTGCCTCGGCAAGACAGCGCCATTGCGCCCCACCTGTTGCCTTTGGCTGAGCGGCAACCCAATTTTGACTATAGGTAACCGATCCCGCTGAATTCGGACGCTTCAGCAAGGAATCGAGTTGATCAGATGGGATCATCCCAAGCGCACGCTTTTCCTTGCTGACAAGTTGTTTCACCGAAGTGTCGGCTTGCGCAGGCAAGCTTAGGCCAACACCGATCAGCAGCGTCAGAACAATCCGCATTTTCTTGCCCCCAAGCAACGTCAAGCTTTGGATCAGAAGACCCCGTTAAAGCACGGGTTTTAATCGAATTTTCACATTTCGTCCAGTAGAGGTGATTCGTCGCATTCTGCCAAGGCGGCGTTTGCGCCGCAGGCGCTATGGCGCGCCGCCAAGTATTGGAGCCAGGACGTTCATGACTACCGTATCTTGTCGCTCACAGCGAGCTGTGCCGCAGCCAGCCGCGCCACCGGAACGCGGAAAGGAGAACAGGATACATAGTCAAAACCGGCATTTCGGCAGAATGCTATTGATTCGGGGCTGCCGCCATGTTCGCCACAGATTGACAAGGTCAGATCCGGACGCACCGCGCGCCCACGCTCCGCCGCAATAGTCAAGAGTTCTCCAACGCCGTCCGTATCCAGTGTATGGAACGGATCTTCTGGATAGACCCCTTGTTGCACATAAGTTGACATGAACCGCCCTGCGTCATCACGCGATAGACCATAGGTCATCTGGGTCAAGTCGTTGGTGCCGAAACTGAGAAACGCACTGTGCGGTGCGATTTCGCCCGCCCTAAGCGCCGCCCTCGGAGTTTCGACCATAACGCCCAGACGATAAGTGAAGTTGTGACCGGTCTCGTTGCGCACCGCAGCGGCAACAGCATCAACCCGGGCTTTGACAATCTCGACCTCGCGCTTGGCTGAAACCAGCGGGATCATGATTTCGGGAACCACTTGGGCGCCCTCTCGGCTGGCTTCAATTGTCGCCTCAAAGATTGCACGCGCCTGCATGTCGTAGATCTCGGGCATTGTGACCCCAAGACGCACGCCGCGCATGCCCAGCATGGGGTTGTATTCGCTCAAAGCTTCCACCCGCCGCGTCACGTCCGACAAGGGAAGATCGAGCGCTTCCGCCAATTCACGGTGTCCCGCACGATCATGTGGAAGGAATTCATGCAAGGGCGGGTCGAGCAGGCGGATGCAGACTGGTTGACCACTCATGATCCGAAAAAGCTCGGTGAAGTCGGCGCGCTGCATCGGTAAAAGCCGATCTAATGCGGCACGGCGATCCTCGGAGGTGTCGGCAAAGATCATCTCGCGCATCACCACCAGTCGATCCTGTTCAAAGAACATATGCTCGGTGCGGCAAAGTCCGATCCCTTCAGCCGCAAAATTGCGGGCGGTCTGGGCGTCGGTCGGCGTGTCGGCATTGGCGCGCACCTTGATGTCACGCACATCATCAGCCCACGACATCAGAGTTTGAAATGCGTCGTCCTGAGTGGTTTCGAGCAAAGGCGGTTCGCCGGCCAACACCTGACCGTGGGTGCCGTCGATGGTGATCAGGTCGCCTTCCCGAAACGACCGGCCGTCGGGCGCAATCAATACCTTCTTGCCAAGCTGAAACTGCATGGCTGAAACCCCAACAACACAGGGTAGCCCCATGCCGCGCCCAATTACCGCCGCATGCGAGCTCATGCCGCCGCGTTCGGTTAGAACCGCAGCGGCCGCATGCATGCCGCGGATGTCCTCGGGAGAAGTTTCACGCCGCACCAAGACACAGGCCTCGCCACGTGCAGCGCTGGCTTGTGCTTCGGCTGCCGAAAAGACAATCCTACCACAGGCTGCACCGGGGCTGGCGGCAATACCACTGGCCAACACGTCGCGCTTGGCGGCAGGATCGACCTGCCGGTGCAAGAGCTCATTGAGAGCGCGCGGCTCTATCCGCATCAAAGCCTCGTCGTTCGAGATGATGCCATCCTCGGCTAACCGCACTGCGATCCGCACCGCCGCCTGGGCCGAACGCGGGACGCGCACACCATCAAGCAACCAGACCTTTCCGTTTTCTATAGTGAATTCAACCTGCATTTCTTCGCGCAGACGCTGACGCATCAGTCGGGTATGCGCGATGAGATCGGCAAATGCCTGAGGTGCCAATTCTTCAAGCGAAGGCCCACGCTGATCGCGTTCGAGAAAGAGCGATGCCTCGCCCTTCAGAGCATCGCGCCCCTGACTCTGGCTTAGATAGCGCCCGGTCATGAGTTCGAGTCCGGTTTGCGAATTGACCAGTTGGACCACACCGGAACCACATTCACCTTGTCCGAAGCCCAACGCCATGCGCTGTACCACCAGCCCGAGACCTGCGCTGGCGGGCGCCCCCTTGGCCTGGCGCAATATCCGAGCCGTGGTGCTTTCCCACGCGCGCGCCATCGAACGCAATACCGCAGCAAGCTGAACCGCCGGATCTTGCGGGAACACTTCCTCTGCCTCACTTTCATAGAGCGCCAAGGCCTCGGAAAGTCCCTTTTTTCCCGTTTCTGTCAGGTCGTCGAACACATCCGGATCAAGCCGAGCGACATGGATGGCATAGGCCTGCACAAACCGCATATAGAGCGTTGCCGCCGCCTCTGGCCCCAGCAGATCAGCCAGTTCCACATAAGCGGCATCATTCATCCCAATATTCAACACAGCCCCCGGCCCACCCCAATCGGGGTCTTCGGACGAGGGGCGCACGCACAATAGCGGTGTCGAACCGAATGGTTCCAGCAACGCCTGCATATTTGGCATGGTTCCGGCTGCGATCCGGTGTACTGCCTTAAAGGAAAGCGCCACCGTCTCAGGCACAGGCAGATCAAGTCGCACCAAACGTTGAAGGCATTTTGCCCGCCCACCATGTGTCGCCGGTGTTATCGGCGCGCTGGGCGTTATCACGGTTATATTCTTGTCGTCTTGCTGCACTGCGGCACCCTCTGGAATGCGCGCAGCATACGCCCGCATTCCATTCTTACAAGGGGCAAGCCCACGGCGTTCTGAAATGATGACGATGAAGTTGTCTCATGCCCCAAGGGTGCCACTCTATAAGCCCCCAAGGGTGCCACTCTATAAGACGGCAATCTGCGCCACGGGTTCAACTCATCGCATGGACCAGCATCTTTTGGGGCGGATGTCTGGTTTGACACGATGGTCCACCGATGTGACTGTCGGGCTACCAAACCGATGACGCAGGTGGCCCGCCGCAAAGGCGGCGAGGCCAGCTTCTTAGCTCTGAATCTTGTCGAGATCCGCCACGCGCAAACAGATTGTGCGAATGCGCGACAGCAGGTTGAGCCGATTGCGCCGCAGCACTTGATTGTCAGCATTGACCTGCACGGTCTCGAAGAACGCATCGATCGGGCCACGCAAACCGGCCATTCCGGCCATCGCGGCAGCAAAATCCTCGGCCTGCATCGCGGCATCGATTTGGGTTTGTGCGGCATCGAGCGCGGCAAAAAGTGCCTTTTCCTCTTCGGTTTCTGCAAATTTCACATCTGCACCAAAGCTGTATTCGACACCGTCTTTTTCTTCTGCCTGTGACAGGATGTTATTTGCACGCTTGTAGCCTTGCAAAAGATTGTCGCCGTCATCCGTCTTGAGGAACGCGCCCAGAGCCTCGGCCCGTTTGACCAGCATGGTCAGATCCCCACCACCGTCCAAGCCGAGACACGCATCGATCACATCATGTCGAAGCCCTTGATCGCGCAGATAAACCTTGAGCCGGTCATGGAAGAAGGCCAAAAGATCGCTGGAGAGCTCTGGTATGTCATTGCCCACTGCGCGCAGAAGCGAGCCATCGCCGGTATCGGGCGCGCCGTCGCGGGTCTCTATCCTGTCGAGCACAGAGTGAAATGCAGCGCCGAAAACGCCATGCTCGGAAATCTCGTCGATGATCTCTTCCAGCGTGTCAATCTCGCCGCTCATAGCCTTGACGCGGTTAAGCCCAATCTTGTGCAATACCAGATGGGCATCAATCACCTGATCGAGCTTGAGCCGCAATTCGCCGGAAAGAATAATCCGGATCACCCCCAATGCCGCGCGTCGCAGCGCAAATGGGTCTTTGGAACCGGTGGGTTTTTCATCAATTGCCCAGAACCCCGTCAGAGTGTCGAGCTTGTCTGCCAGCGCCACTGCGCGCGAGACCGCACCTTCGGGCACATCATCGGACGGGCCGAGCGGCGAATAGTGTTCCTCGGCAGCCTTGGCGACCTCGGCGGGAAGGCCGGCAGCTTCGGCATAGTAGCGGCCCATGAGCCCTTGCAATTCAGGGAATTCATAGACCATTTCCGAGCTAAGATCGGCCTTGGCCAGCTTTGCTGCCTGCTCGGTCAGGTCTGGGTCAGCACCGGTCTGAGGCGCCAGCGCACGAGCCAGTCGGGCAATGCGAGCAATGCGCGCCGCTTGGGTACCAAGCTGGCGCTCGAACGTTACATTGTCGAGCTTGTCGAGCCACGCGCCCATGCCCGAACGGGCCACCCGCAGGTCATTTTCCCAGAAGAATTTCGCATCCGACAATCGCGCCGACAGCACCTTTTTATTGCCCGCCAGAATGGTCGCGCCCTGATCGGCGGTTTCGATATTGGCGACGGTGACAAAGCGTTCGATGCGACCGGTCTTGGGGTTCTTGACCGAGAAGAACTTCTGATGTTCCTTCATCGAGGTTTGCAGCACCTCCGAAGGCAGGTCAAGAAACTCGGCCCCGATCTCGCCCATCAGCACCACAGGCCATTCCACCAAGCCTGAAACTTCGGCCAGAAGCCCTTTATCTTCAACCACTTCGAGGCCAGAGGCAAAGGCCATGTTGGTCGCGTCCTGCCAGATGTGATCGGCGCGCTCACCAGCGTCCAGAATGACGTGATCCCGTTTGAGCTTGGCCGCGTAATCGTCGTAGCCAGTGACGGCAAAGGGGGCACCCCCCATGAAGCGGTGGCCCTGTGTGACCTTGCCCGCAGTAATTCCATCAAGGTTGAAAGGGACAATTTCCGCCCCCTCTTCCGTCGTCAGGATACACAGGATCGAATGCAATGGGCGCACCCAGCGCAGGCTGCCTGCGCCCCAGCGCATGGACTTGGGCCACGGGAAATTGCGGATGGTCCTTTCCAGCACCTCGGCAACGATATCCTCGGCCTGGCGGCCGGGCTTTTCTATGGTGGCAAAGAACACATTACCCTTGGGGGTTTCGCGTTCCTCAAGTTGATCGCGATTGAGCCCTGCCCCGCGCAGAAAGCCTTCGATCGCCTTTTGTGGTGCATCCGTACGGGGGCCTTTGCGCTCCTCGCGCACGGTCGGGCTTTGCGCCAGCAAGCCATCAACTGCCAACACCAAACGCCGTGGTGTCGAAAACGCATGAGCGCCACCATAGGTCAGGCCGACCTCGACCATACCATCAGTCATCAATTGCTTCAGATCCGCAGCGGCGCGCGCCTGCATGCGGGCGGGAATTTCCTCGGAAAAGAGTTCGATCAGGAGATCAGGCATGTCATTCGCTTTCCGGTCCGACGGTGTCGGGTTTGGTCTGGTGTGGGGGTGGTGGGCAGCCGTCGGGTGCGGGCTGGCCATCGAAAACCTTTTCGCCGCAATGATTTATCTGATGCCAAACGTAGCCGCGCCCGTCGGGCAGGACGGCAATCACGCGGTCGATGCCATATTCAATGTTGGTCTGTCCGAGAAAGGCCAGTGCCTCGTCGTCTTCCAGCGCTCGTCCAATCGCGACGGCATCAAAACAATCAAACCAGCCGGGGCCGACCAACGGCACCGCGTCGTCGTAAGGTTCATAGGTTTCCGACATCATCGCCAGACTCTGGCTGGTGGTGAAACAGGCGCGATAGCGGAGCGGTGAGGAACTGGCATCGATCGCCTTGAAGTCCTCATAGAGGATGGGTTCAGGCACGCCGCCCGCCATGGTCGTGAGCATGACATCATCACTGCCACGCGCGCTCACCTCGTCATAGAAGGCGTAGACCTGCAAATAATATATCGCGGCCCCGGCGATTGCGGCCAAAATCAAGATAACACTCCCTACCAGCTTTCCGCTCATGCCTCGGCGCTCTCGGCCACATAGCCGCCTGCTTCCGTCTGCACAAAGGCATCGGCGCAGGCCTTGGCAAGCGTGCGGACTCGGCCGATATAGGCCTGACGCTCGGTCACGGAGATCACGCCGCGGGCATCCAAAAGGTTAAAAATGTGTGAAGCCTTGATGCATTGGTCATAGGCGGGATGCGCCATGACGATGCGTTTGCCGGTTTTCGGATCGACATGATCCTGATCGAGAATCGAGCGACATTCGGCTTCGGCTTCTTCGAACTGCTTCAGAAGCACATCCGTATTGGCCACATCAAAGTTCCAACGCGAATACTCCTGCTCTGTCTGACGAAACACATCGCCATAGCTGAGCGCAATCGGCGCATCCGGTGCGTTGAACGGCATGTCCATCACATGGTCGATGCCCAGAACATACATCGCGAGACGTTCAAGGCCGTAGGTCAGCTCACCCGAGACCGGATGACAATCATGCCCACCAACCTGTTGAAAATAGGTAAACTGCGAGACCTCCATGCCATCGCACCACACTTCCCAGCCCAAACCCCATGCGCCGAGAGTGGGTGATTCCCAGTCGTCCTCGACAAAACGGATGTCGTGCAGCGCCATGTCGATTCCGATGGCTTCGAGCGATCCGAGATAGAGTGCCTGAAGATCGGGCGGCGAGGGTTTGATCATCACCTGGTATTGATAATAGTGCTGAAGGCGATTGGGGTTCTCGCCATAGCGTCCGTCAGTGGGCCGCCGCGATGGCTGCACATAGGCAGCAGCCCAAGGGCGCGTGCCGAGCGAGCGCAGCGTGGTGGCGGGATGGAACGTACCGGCGCCCACCTCCATGTCATAAGGCTGCAAGACTGCGCAGCCCTTTTCGGCCCAGTAGCTTTGCAGTCGCAGGATGATCTCCTGAAAGCTGCGAGGTTTGGCCAGCTGAGATGCCATATTGCGCCCTTGTTTCCTTGTCAGATGATAAATCGCGCCATGCTTACTGGCGAGGCACGGCAGGGTCAATTGCACGCTCACGCATTATTTGGGTGCAAGGCGCGGGGGATTTGATAAAAGACCCTGCAAACTCAACGTGCAAACCACATCAGACAGGCGCGAATGGCCAGGGGCAATACGAGAACGATGACAAGAATTTTTTCAACGGTACTGCTGATACTTCTCTTCAATCTCAAAGCGGTTCATGCCCAACAGGATATCGCCTGGGTGCAAATCGAGGCGCATCCGAGCCTGGCCACCGCGCAAAGCCGACTTCGCGACTATGCCGGACGGCTGGCGGATGTGAACGGATTTTCGCTTGGCGGCGGCTGGTACGGGATCGTGCTGGGCCCTTATACGCGCGATGATGCGCAACGGGTGTTGAACGTCTATCGCTCGGAACGTGAGATCCCGGGTGACAGTTTCATCGCTTTTTCCAGTGCCTTCCGACAGCAATTCTGGCCAGTGGGGGCGAACCTGCTGAACCTGCCGCAAGCAACGGAACCGCAAGTGGATAACACCCCGCTGGCCGCACAGACGCCAGAGGCGGACGCGGTACCACAGCAGATTGAACCTGCCGACGAAACCCCGCGCGAGGCGCGCCAGAGCGAAGCCGAGTTGAGCCGCGAGGAACGCATGCACCTTCAGGTGATGTTGCAATGGGCCGGTCATTATCAGGGCGCTATCGACGGCGCCTTTGGGCGCGGCACGCGTGGCTCGATGGCCAGTTGGCAAGAGGCCAAGGGGTTCGAGGCGACCGGCATTCTGACCACCAAGCAGCGTGCGGCTTTACGTAAGGATTACAACGCTGTGCTCGAAGGGCTTGATCTGCGATCAGTTGCCGACACAACCGCCGGAATCGAGATGCAGGTGCCTTTGGGTGTGGTGCAGTTCAGCAAATACAGCCCGCCTTTTGCCCATTTCGACCCAACGGGGGACGTTTCGGCGCAGGTCCTGATGATCAGTCAGCAGGGCGATCAGAACACGCTCTATGGGCTGTACGATATCATGCAAACGCTTGAGATTGTGCCCGAAGCAGGACCGCGCGAACGCAAGAAGGACTCCTTTGTTCTGATCGGGGAAGGCAGCGATTTCGTTTCCCATACCGAGGCGCGGCTGGAAGGTGGCATGGTCAAGGGTTTCACCTTGGTCTGGCCCGCCGGTGATGAGGAACGCCGGACCCGGATTTTGGGAGAAATGCAGAGTAGTTTCAAGAGCTTGGAAGGTGTCATGGACCCGGCGGCCGGTACCGGCAACGAGCAAGACATCGATCTGGTTGCGGGGCTGGAAATACGCCGCCCCAAGCTGTCGCGCTCGGGGTTTTATGTCGATGGACGCGGCACGGTCGTGACCACGGCACAAGCGGTGCAGACATGCAGCAAGATCACGCTGGATGACGATTACGAGGCCGAAGTGTTGATGAACGACGCAACCCGCGGCATTGCCGTTCTGCGTGCCACCCAAGAGCTTGCTCCGGCCTCGGTCGCGACGCTGCGGGTCGGTGCACCGCGGTTGCAATCGGACGTTGCCGTGTCGGGGTTCTCTTATGAGGGGGTCTTGGGTGCGCCGACGCTAACTTTTGGAAAGCTTAGTGATGTCAAAGGCTTGAACGGAGAATCCGAATTGAAACGGCTGGCATTGAATGCCTTGCCAGGAGATGCGGGCGGGCCGGTTTTCGATGATGGTGGCGCGGTGATGGGAATGCTGTTGGAGCAATCAGAAGGCACACGAAAATTGCCCGAAGACGTAAGCTTTGCAATGGATTCCGACGCTATTCGCGACGTTTTGACCTCCGCCGGAGTTACCGTGTCGCAGGCCAGCCCGAGCGGATTCGTAGAGCCCGAAGACCTGTCCCGACAGGCCGAGGGTATGACCGTGCTGGTGAGCTGCTGGTAAAGGTTTCCCAACCGTCGCGTTCCAAAGGGTTAACGGTGCCGTATGGCCGAAAAAACGGGGGGTGACTCGCGGCTGCCAGACGGCTGCCGCGTGGCTGCCATGCGATGACGTCTGTTTTTACCCTTCGTTAAGTTAACTGACCGTACGGTGGGCTGCATGGGCGGAGTTTCAGAAGATAGCGCGGGCGTTTCAAATTCACTAAAATCCTTAGCAGTTCCTCCGCCCGGATTAACCTTTTCGCAAGGCTTGCCAAGCACCCTGGGCAACATGCGTGAAGGCGCATCCCGTAGAAGTCGGCTCGGCAAGGGGTTGGGCAAACGGGTGAGCGAGGAGACCAGTTTCATGTTCAAGACAGCATGCGCCGCCTTGGCGCTGATGGCGGCGGCCCTGTTCCCGGTTCTGGCGGGTGCAAGCGGTTTGAAGGCCCCGCAGACGGGCCCTTTGAAATTGAAGGTGATCGAGATCCAATCCGTTCGAACGACACCGGGGGTAATGCCACCTGCCAACCATCAGGGCCAGTGGTGGACCCATCCGGCGGGCTGTCAGTATTCCCGCGCGGGGCGTCCCGGCGAGATTGTCTGGTTTCTCACCTCGCTGCCGAAGGGAGCGCGCTGTCCTGAGTTCATTCAACAGAAGGCGACCGATCATATCTATCGCCCCCCCTATATGATCGACGGATGAGTCCCACGATTGCCCCGCAAAAATGCGCCCCCTTACGCCGTCAGTTTGGGAGGCATGCGGACGCGGCATTGGTCTCATTCGCTTCGGCAAGCGCGGCCAGAAAATTACCGGCGTCGCTGTTCATACGCCAAAGGGGCGTGTTTTGACGTCCGACCATGGTCAGACCCTCCAGAATCCCACCGTGAAGAGGGCAAAAACCACCATGAGTTCGAGGCGGCCGATGAACATGGCGAAGCTGAGGATCCATTTGGCGGAGTCGTTGAGGGTCGAAAAATTGCCTGCGGGGCCAATGGTATCCCCAAGGCCCGGGCCGATATTGCCGATCGCCGTGGCAGCACCGGAAAGCGAGGTGACAAAATCGAGCCCCGTCAGTGAAAGTGCAACTGCGACAAGACCCAGTGTAACCGTGAAGAAGACGAAGAAGGACATGACCGAATTGAGCACGTCCTCGGTAATCGGGCGACCATCATAATGCGGAGGAAAGACGCCATGGGGATAGGCAGTGCGCTTGACCTGAGTACGTATCGAGGAAAACAGGATCTGATAGCGAAATATCTTGACCGAACAGGTGGTTGACCCGGCGCAGCCGCCGATCAACCCGACAAAGAAGAACATCGCAATCAGAAAGGCACCCCATTTCATGTAATTCACGGACGAGAAGCCGGTTCCCGAAATGATCGAGGTGATATTGAAAAGCCCCTCGCGGATAGCTTGCTCCCAATGGTGCGGGAAGATCGAGGTGAGCACCAGCGCCGTGACCAGAACCAGAAAGGCGATTGTTAATAGAAAGGCGCGCACCTGAGTGTCGCGATACAGCGGCGTGGCATGGCCATTGAGCAGTTGAACGTAGCGAACGAAGGGTAGCGCCGCCAGAATCATGAAGACCGAAGCCGCGTATTCTATCGGCCCCGAAAAGGTTTCGAATGAGGCATCGTAATTGGCAAACCCGCCCGTGGATACAGTGGTCAGCGCATGCACCGTGGCATCAAAAGGGTTCATCCCAAGGATGAGATAGGTAACTGTGCATAGCAATGTGATGCCAACGTAGATCACCGAAATCTGGCCCGAAATCTGGGTGGCACGGGGCAGGATTTTGCCCATTGTTTCAAAGGCCTCGGAGCGAAAAATCTGCATACCGCCGACCCGCAGCTCTGGAAGGAACACCATCGCCACGACAATGATGCCGATGCCACCCAGCCATTGCAGGATGCCACGCCAAAGCAGAATGCCCTTGGGCATGTCGTCAAGCCCGGTAAACACTGTGGAACCGGTGGTGGTAAGGCCCGACATCGCCTCAAAAAACGCATCAACAAAGCGGGCGTCAGTATGACCCAGCATGAAGGGTAAGGCGCCGAAAAGGGGCAGCGCCACCCAGACCCCCGAGGTCAGAAGAAAGGTTTGCTGAATGCTCAGCCCCTGCTGGGTGCCATTCTGGCACGACAGCGCGATCAGCCCGCCGGTGAGGAAGGTCAGCACAGCGGATTCGGCAAAGACGGGCCAATGCTCGCGCCCTTCTGCCAAATCGACGGCAAGGGGCAAAAGCATGGCCAGCCCGAGCGCTGCCACCAGCAAACCAATCACATATCCGACGGGGCGCAGATCAAACATGAGGCGAAGCGTTGGGCTGCGCGGCGCGCGCTGTCAAGCCGCTTTGCCAACGCATGATCGCCAAAAACCGGGGCGCAAACCCCGGCGCTGCGCAGGCCGAGAGGCCTAGATGTGGATCAGGTCGCGGAAGACGTAGTGCACGATCTGATCGCGCTTGATGCCCATTGCGGCCAGTTCGGCGTCAGAGCGGCTTTCGAGCGCCTCGATTTCAGAGCGGCGTGATCTTGCATCGGCATGGGCCATGATGCCGCGCGAAATTGATGCCAATGCGCGACGGTAGCCCGAGCGGATGTTATCGGAGAACGTGAACTGCGATGTAAAGTCGGCCATTTTGGAAACCTTTCCAATGAAGTGCGGTTTGGTTTCCTCCCTGCTCTGCAAAATAGGTCAGCTTTGTTGCCATGACAACAGCCCCCTGCGCATGGCAGCGTCCCGCTGGCTGCAAGACAACGCACGATAGCCCGGCGTCAGACGAAGGCCGCGCCATGGCCAAGGGATGCGCGCGGTTTTTCGCGACATACCGGAGTGCGGGCGGCGGTTGGGTCAGCCGACGTGAAACAGGGTGGTGAAAAGTTTGGGGTCAACACTCTGGCTTTCGAACAGATCGCCTTCGGTCAGGATCGAAACCGCATCATGGGAATGCAGGCTTTCCTGATGGCTGGCCACAACGCGAAAATCGCCGACGCGCGGGTCTTGTTCGAGTTGCTGGGCGAAAAGGCGCGCCGCGTCTTCGACAAAGATCGGGTTGGCGGCATTAAGTTCGGCGAATGCCTGTTCATCCTCGCGTTTGACCATCACCTGAGTTTCCGTGGGAACGGCCCGGCGGGCAAGGTCGATCAGATCTTCGAACCACAGGCAATCCGCGCCGCAAAGCACTTCGACCGAGAGGCGCGCGACCGAACGCTGCGAATGCGGCGTGGCGAGTTGTCCGCGGAATTGGCGGGCGTGCTCGGAAAGCTCAAGCGAGCAGGGGCAGGTTGAGGAATAGACGTAATCGAGATGAATGATCTTGGAGCGCACGCCGCCCTGTTCGACCAGTTCCAGCGCGATATCGTAGTATTGATACCCCGCCAACCCCGAGCGTAGGGAGGGCACTTTGACCGGGAAGGAACAACGCATTTGAATGCGCGCGTCAAAGCTTTCGAGATCGGCTTTGTAGTCATCAAGCGCGGCTTCAATCACTTCAAAAGAGAAGGTTTTGTCGGCGTGGGTATAGAATGAGCGCATGATGCGGCTCATGTTGATGCCCTTTTTCCCGGCCTCCAGGCTAACCGTGCCAGTGACCGAGGTTTCCAGCGTCAGATCGCCGTTGTCGCGGGTGTGATATTGAATCGGCAGGCGGAAATTTGAGATGCCGACGTGTTGAATCACCCGTTTTGCGCCTTTGATCAGGCTCTCCGGCCCGTTTTGCAGGTCGGGCAATGTGGCTTTGTAGGCCTCGCTCACCTCGAAACCTTCCGGGTAGGCGCGCGCCAATGCGGGGTAATTTGACAGGGCGGCATCTGGGAGAAGCCGGGCGATCATCGGGTCGAGGTCGGCCACCTCTTCGGGGCTGGCCGTGGCCGCCCAATGGCGCAGGCGAGAGAGCGCGGTTTGCGCCTCGTCGCGCGTCGGCGCTGCTGTTGTGTCGATTTCGGGTACAAACTTGTTCATTCCCGTCACTCCGATGAGTCCTGTTGCATTGTGCAATGTAGTTAAAATCCGGCCTGATTGCCATCAGCAAGCGACCGATGGAGAGCGGCGCGCGGCTTGGTGACACTCGCGGAATACGGATTTGAGCGCGAGAGGGGCGGTATTGCCCGCCTTTTTTGCCAGTGATGCAAGATTGCGCCCGAATAGGCACGCTCTGGGCAACTTTGAGCACACCCGTCACATTTGCGTGAGACAGGCCTCCCGCCGGGGGAGGCCCGTGGTTCAGGCGGTATCGAGGGCTTGCAGCACGTCGGCGATGAGGTCGTCAGTATCTTCGAGGCCGAGCGAGAACCGCACCAACCCGGGGGTGATGCCAAGGGTGATTTTCTGATCGTCCGGCAGGCGTTGATGGGTGGTGGTCGCCGGGTGGGTGACGATTGATTTGGCATCACCGAGGTTATTCGAGATCACCGCGATCTGAAGCGCATTCAGGAAGCGGAACGCCGCCGCCTGCCCACCCGCGAGATCAAGCGAGACCACTGTGCCGCCCTGCCCCATCTGGGATTTGACCAGATCATGTTGCGCATGGCCCGGATGGCCGGGATAGATCGTGCGCGCGAGTTTCGCATGACCTTGCAGCGCATTGGCCATGGCCAGCGCGGTTGCCGCTTGGGCCTTGACGCGCAGGTCGATGGTTTCCAGCCCTTTGAGCATGATCCAGGCGGTAAAGGGCGACATCGCACCGCCGGTGTGTTTCATGTAGGGTTCGATGGTTTTGCGGATAAATTCACGCGTGCCGAGCACGACGCCGCCAAGTGCGCGCCCCTGCCCATCGATGTGTTTGGTGGCGGAATAGACCACCACATCGGCACCTTGCGCGATGGCGTTTGAAAAGACTGGCGTGGCAAAAACATTGTCGACGACAACGGTTGCGCCGACCTTATGTGCAAGGGCAGAAACGGCGGTGATGTCGATCACTTCGAGCGTCGGATTGGAGACGGATTCAAAGAACACCAGTTTGGTGTCGGGGCGCAGGGCCGCTTCCCACTGGGCGAGGTCAGTGCCGTCGACCAATGTGACCTCGACCCCGAAGCGCGGCAGGATCTCATCCAGGATATAGAGGCAGGAACCGAAAAGCGCGCGTGCCGCGACGACGTGATCGCCCGCCTTCAAGGGCGCAACCAGTGCGGCATTGACGGCGGCCATGCCCGAAGCGGTGGCAAAGGCATCCTCGGACCCTTCGAGACCGGCCATGCGGGTTTCAAACATTGCCACGGTGGGGTTGCCGTAGCGGGCATAGATGAATTCATCGGGGCCGGTTTCAATGAACCGTGCCTCGGCCTGTTCGGCGGTGTCATAGACAAAGCCCTGCGTGAGGAAAATCGCCTCGCTGACTTCGTTGTACTGGGATCTGCGGGTGCCGCCATGCACCGCTTTGGTGCGTGGGTTCCAATTGTCGCTCATCGGTCGCTCCTTTCGAGGCGCGTGGCCTCAAACAAAAAAACCCGGTCGCGGTCAAGCGACGGGGTTTCCCATCCGATGACCTCTTTAGCGGAATTATTTTAAGTGGCCCGCAATCCGGTAACAAATCGCCACTGACGCGCTGATAGCGCGCGCAATGGACGGCTGTCAATGTGAGGCCTGCAGAAATTACCAAAGAGGGCGGCGTGCGCAGAGGGGCGCGGGCGCGGTTATTCTTCGCCTGAATTATACTCTTTGAAGAGTTTGCCCTGTGTCATGAAGAAGACGAAGATCGCCGCCGTCAAACCGAAGGTCTTGAAGTTCACCCAAGCCTGTTCAGACATCAGCCGCCAGACCAGCTCGTTCGCGACGGCAAGACCGAGGAAGAAGGCGGTGAGGCGTTTGGTCAAAAGCATCCAGCCCTCATGTGTCAGCGGCATAACGCCATCCATCAACCCGCGCAGATAGCTTTTACCCTGCAACAGCCCCGCGCCGAGGGCTCCTGCAAAGAAAAGATAAAGGATTGTCGGCTTCATCTTGATGAAACGCGGATCGTTGAGCCAGACCGACAAGCCACCAAAGACCACCACCAGAACCACCGTCATGATCTGCATTTTCGACAGATGCCCGGTGAGCCACCACAGGATGCCCGTGGAGGCGATCATCAGCGGAATGAACCCGGCGGTGACGATGATGAACCCGGCATAATCAGTGCCGCCGATGGTATAAACCTCGTCCTTGAGCTTTACATAGGCAATAAAGAACAAGATCACCGGCCCAAGTTCGAGCGCCATTTTCAACAATGGGCTGATGGCTTTGGGCTGATCAGGGGTCTGATTGGGGTCGGTCTGGGTCATGGTCTCTCCTATCCGCCCATCTCAACTATCACGGCGCCCGCTGCGATCAAGGCCATAAGGGCAATTCGGCGGGGACCTGTGCGCTCACCCAGCATCAGCCAGCCGATCAGGGCAGCAAAGACGGTGGAGGTTTCGCGCAAAACCGCCGCCTCGCCGACTTTGTCGAGGCGCGTGGCCAGCATGATCGAGCCAAAGGAGGCGAATGCGATGAAGGCGCCCATGAAGCCCATGCGCAATAGCGGGGCGAGTGGTGGAGGCGCGAGCAGCGAGCGGTAGCGCAATGCGGCAATCACCGGAAAAGTAAGCCCGTCGATCATGAAAAACCACGCAAGGAACGTGAAAGGATTGGCGGTGGCACGGATGCCGTAGGCGTCAAATGTGGTGTAAAACGCCACAAACATTCCGGTGATCACGGCAAGACCAAGTGCGAGCGGCATGGTTTCGCGATCAACGGTAATGGTGCGCAGGTTATAGACCGCAAGACCGTAGATACCCGCCAGCAAGGTGAAGACGCCGAGCCATTGAATGGCCGTGAAGGTCTCGCCAAAAATCAGCCATGCGCCGATTACGGCAAACAGCGGGCCAGTGCCGCGCACCACCGGGTAGACCACCGTATAGGCACCGCGCGTGTAGGTCATCGCTTGGAGCACCTTGTAGGCGGTGTGAATGGCCCAGGCTCCAGCAAAGAGCAGCCACATGTGCGGTTCGGGCCAAGGCACGACGAACAGCGCCAGCGGCGCAGCGATCAGCGCATAAAAGCCATCAATCGCGCCGCGCGACAGCCAAGGGTCGAACCGCCCCTTTTGCAACGCGCCAAAGACCGCGTGCAGGAAGGCCGCCAACAGCGCTAGGCCCATTGCGGCGCGGTGGCCTGCTTCGGTGCCTTCAAGAGAGATGATCCAATCGCTCATGACACACCCTGCCCCGGATCAATCGGAACCTTTTCTATCCTGGGGCGTTGGTTCGGGATGTGAGCAATTTGCGAGGGACGCGTGTTTGATATTATTCTCAATGAGCTGAACGGTACTTTTTCTGCCGTTCCGCCAATTGTTGCGGCGACGCGCTTGATTGCCGCCATGGTTCTGGCCGGGTTAATTGGATTTGAGCGGGAATTCTGGAACAAGCCTGCCGGGCTTCGCACGCATATGCTGGTGTCATTGGCGGCCTGTTTGTTCATCATTGTCAGCCAACAGCTGGCCAGTATGCCGTTTGGCGCGCAGGACGCACTTAGGGTCGACCCGCTACGATTGGTTGAGGCGGTGACGGCAGGTGTCGCCTTTCTGGCGGCTGGTATCATTTTTACCTCCGGCGGCGAGGTGCGCAACATTACCACGGGCGCGTCGCTCTGGCTGTGTGGCGCTATCGGGCTGGCGTGTGGTGCGGGGCAAATGCCGCTGGCCGCGATGACGACAGGGATCATTCTGGTTGTATTGCTGATTCTGGGTCAGATCGCGAGACTCGCCAAGCAAGAATAGACGCGTACGCCGCGTCGCAATGCAAAAGCTTCACGTTGCGCGCTCCTCAATCATGCCTCCACTCCGGTCAGGGCGGCGGCGAATTCGGCCGGATCGAAGGGGGCGAGATCGTCGATTTGTTCACCCACACCGATGGCATGGATCGGCAGGCCAAACTTGTCAGCCAGCGCCACCAGCACGCCGCCCTTGGCGGTGCCATCAAGCTTGGTCATCACGAGACCCGTTACATCGGCGAGTTTCTGGAAGGTTTCGACCTGAGAAAGCGCGTTTTGTCCGGTGGTCGCATCAAGCACCAAAAGTGTGTTGTGCGGCGCAGTGGGGTCGATCTTGCGGATAACGCGAACAATCTTGGCCAGTTCCTCCATCAAATCGGCGCGGTTTTGCAATCGACCCGCGGTGTCTATCATCAAAAGGTCGGCGCCGTCGGTCTCGGCCTTTTTCAGCGCGTCAAAGGCGAGGCTGGCCGGGTCGGAGCCTTCGGGCGCGGTGAGGACCGGCACACCGGCGCGATCCCCCCAGACCTGCAATTGTTCAACCGCAGCGGCGCGGAAGGTATCGCCCGCCGCAATCACCACTTGTTTGCCCGCAGCTTTGAATTGCGAGGCAAGCTTGCCGATGGTTGTGGTCTTGCCCGAGCCGTTGACGCCGACCACCAGCACGACCTGCGGCTTCTTGGTATAAAGCGGCATCGGGCGGGCGACCTCCTCCATCACGCGGCTGATCTCGTTTGAAAGCAGGCGCTTGATCTCGTCGGTGGAGACCTTGGTGCCATAGCGACCTTCGGCCATGTTGGCCGTAATCCGCAGGGCCGTGTCGACGCCCATGTCAGAGGCGATGAGCAGCTCTTCAAGTTGTTCGAGCATGTCGTCGTCAAGCACGCGGCGCAGGACGGTTTTCTTCTCACGCTTGAAAATGCGCCCAAGGAAGCCGGGTGTGATGCTTTCACTGGTTGATTGCTTGGCCGAGGCGGCGGGGGTGCCCAGGGTTTCGACAGGGATCTCGACAGGGGTGGGGGAAGGTGGCGGATCGGCGGGCATCGGCGATTCGCTGGGTGTGGAGTCTGGAATTTCGACCGGGGTCGGCGCCGGGATCGGGTCACGAGCCGGGGGCACCTCGGGGATGGGGCTTGGTTCAGGTTTTGGTTCAGGTTGTGGCTCCGGGCGCGGGGTTGGTTTGGGTTCCGGCGCTGGAGACGGCTCGGGCTGGGGCGCGGGCTTTTCAACCGGGGTTGGCTCCGGTTCAGGCGTCGGTGTTGGGGTGGGAACTTCTTGCGGCTCAGGAGTCGGAACCGGTTCTGGTTCTGGCGTGGGTTGCGGCGTGGGTTCTGGTTTGGGGTCGGGTTCTGGAACCGGGGCAGGTTCAGGCGTCGGGGTCTCTTCGGGTTGGGCGGAAGAAACGATTTCTTCCGCCTCGCCGCCTTCCTGGACAATCGCATCAAGCCCTTCCTCAAGCCGGGAGGAGGATTTGAACAGTTTGGACTTGAGCTTCTTGAAGAATGACATGGGCGCCCCTTTTTCTTTCCTCCCATCTAATGCCCCTGCGCGGGCATGAAAAGGTGGCATGGACGCAGAGGCGGGCGGCAGGCAGGATGGGGCGCATGATGCGCATGCTTTGGATTGTCTTGTTTGTCGGGTTGGGGGCGGGTGCGCGGGGCGACCCGCCGGATCAGACCTGTTCGAGTGGCAAATTGCAGGATGTGCGGTGCATTCGTGCAGCGTATTTCGTGCGTGACACCTGTCAGGCAATCGAAGTTTTCAGCGCGCGCTATGGGCTTGATTCGGGGTTTTTCGCGCGTCTTATCTGGCAGGAGAGCCGGTTTGACCCGTTTGCAATAAGCCCGGCGGGGGCGCAGGGGATTGCGCAATTCATGCCCCACACGGCCAAACGGCGCGGCCTGCGCGATGCGTTCAATGCGGCCGAGGCGTTGGATCATTCAGCCCGGTATCTGGCCGAAATGGCGGAGCGGTATGGCAACCTTGGACTGGCGGCCGTGGGCTATAACGGAGGCGAGCGGCGCGCCGAGGGGTTGATTGCGGGAACTGGCGGGCTGATGCGCGAAACGGTGGACTATGTGGCGCTCATCACCGGGCTGAGCCATGAGGATTGGCTTGAGGAGGATGTGAAGGTGCCCGATCTGCGGCTGGCCAAGGACAAGGGGGTTGCCGCCGCCTGTTTCGATATGGCGCAAAACCGGCGTCTATCGCCCATGCCCCGGCCCAAGCCACGGATTGCGCCCTGGGGGGTGCAATTGGCCTTTGGCACCAGCAAGGCAGAAGCGCGGGCGCGGTTTGATGAAAAAACCCGGGCCTGTTCGGCGTTGATCAAGGGCAAGCGGCTGGATCTTGTCTGGCAAAAGAGCCGGGCCAGCCGCAAGGGCGGCTATTGGATGGCACGGATCGGGCAGGATGAAGCGAAGGCGGCGCATGGTTTGTGCCGCAAGCTGCGCGCGAAGGGCTGTATCTGTGCCGTCTATCGCAACGGGAAATGAGCGTTCAAACGGGTAGATGAGCCGCGAAAGCAAGGAAAAAGAGCGCCTGCGCGCCCCAATAGGTGGGCCAGACAATAAAGGGCGTATAGCGGCGCAAGCGCTGGCGCTCGGGCAACACGAAAAGCTCCATCGCGAGGGTGAAATCCGACAGGATGAAGAGCAACGCGGCAGGGTGCGCGAGGGCGAGCGGGCCAAGCGCAGGCAGCGCCAGAACCCCTGCCCCCATCGACAGGATGACCGGAATGTAAAACAGAACCGGCACGCGCATCGCACCGGCGCGCGCCCAGAGAAGCAGCGCCATCACGACGCCAAACCCCGCCAAGAGCGCGATGTAAACCGTTTGTGGCATGACGAGAAGGGTTTCGGGCTGGGCCAGCGGATGGGTCAGAAACAGCACGACATAGGCGATATGACCGGCGGCGAAAGCGCCTATTCCGGCCATGAATTGTGCCTCGGAGGGGCGCGAAAGCAGGTAATCCCCCAATGCGCAGAGCAAGAGCGCGGCAATGAGTGACGCTGGCCCGCCTGCCAGTGCTGCGGCCAAAGTCAGCGCCAGGACCGAGGCAGTTTTCACCACCGATTTTGCCCAACTTGCCGTGCGATAGCAAAACCACAACCAATAGAACGCGGCGAGGGCAGCGGCGACAAGCGCGAGTGGCAGGATGCCGGGGATGGAGAAAAGATGGCTCATCGGGGGGCACGCTAATGCAGGTCGCGGCGTGAGGGAATGATCACCTTGCGGCACTTCCAGAGTTCTTGCCAGCCGGGACAGGTTGCAGGCATATTACGGGCAAGGACATTTTTAGGAGCTACGCATATGACTGAAGACACCCGCCCGGCGACTTGGAAGGTCGTTGTGGCCTTTATCCTTGATCTGCTGACCAGCTTTATACTGTTCGGCTATCTGATCGCCAAATTCACCGGCAATACCACCGAGGGCGGGTTCGAGTTGAACGGCCTGCCCGCGCTGGTGCTGTTTGCCGCCGTGATCGCCTATATGTGGCTGATGCCGCGGTTTGGCGGGCGGCTTTGGCAGCGGATTTTGGGCGCGCGCTAAGGCGGTTCAAACCTCGTCAGGGAAATGTTTCATGGTGAGGCGAATGGGGTTCGGCGCGGCCTGCCCCAGCCCACAGATCGAGGCGTCGCCCATAGCCTGGCAGAGCTCTTCCAGAAGTGGTTGATCCCAGTGATCAGCCTGCATCAGCTTGACCGCTTTTTCACAGCCCACCCGGCATGGGGTGCATTGGCCACAGCTTTCATCCTCAAAAAAGCGCAGCATGTTGAGCGCGGCGGCGCGCGCGGAATCATGTTGCGACAGGACCACGACCGCCGCCGAACCGATGAAGGTGTCGTGTGGTTGCAGCGTGTCGAAATCGAGCGGGATGTCGTTCATCGAGGCGGGTAAAAGCCCCGAAGACGGGCCGCCGGGCTGATAGGCCTTGAGGGTGTGACCGTCGAGCATGCCGCCCGCCGCGTCGATGATATCGAGGATGGTGGACCCCGCCGGGAGGAGATGCACGCCGGGGTTCTTTACGCGGCCAGACACGGAATAACTTCGCAGACCCTTGCGCCCATTTTTCTCAACCGAATTAAGGATTTGGGGGCCTTCTCTCATCACCCGCGCAACCCAGTGCAGGGTTTCGATATTATGCACCAGAGTGGGGCGATCGAACAGGCCGACCTCGGCCACGAAAGGCGGGCGATGGCGTGGCATGCCGCGTTTGCCTTCGATGCTTTCAATCATCGCGCTTTCTTCGCCGCAGATATAGGCCCCCGCGCCGCGGCGCAGTTCGATATAGCCTTTGCCCACATAAGAAGCATCTTCCAATGCCTTGATTTCACGACGCAATATATCAAGAACTGCGGGATACTCATCGCGCATGTAGATATAGGCACGGGTCGCATCGACGGCCCATGCCGCGATCAACATACCTTCGAAAAAAAGATGAGGTTCACGCTCTAAGTGGTAGCGATCCTTGAAAGTTCCCGGCTCACCCTCATCACCGTTCACAGCCAGATAGCGCGGCCCCGCATGGGCGCGCACGAAGCCCCATTTCTTGCCCGAGGGGAAGCCAGCGCCACCCAGACCGCGCAGACCGGACACGTGCATCTGCTCTTGCACCTCTTCCCAATCGCCCGAGGTGCGCAGGCGTTTCAACACGTCGTATCCGCCGCCCGAAATATAGCTTTCAAGAGTTTGATAGTCGGGGATTGTCGGGTGCGTATCGCCGGCCTGGATCGCCGCCTTTACGCTGTCGAATGTGGCATGGTCGATATGGTTGTGGCCAAGTTCCAGCGTCGGCGCGGTGTCGCAGCGCCCCATGCAGGGCGCGCGCAATACGCGAACCTCGGCCGGGTCAAACCCGTCTTTCAGTGCAGCCATGAGCGCTTGCGCGCCAGCCAGTTCGCAGGAAAGCGAATCGCAGACCCGGATGGTGAGCGCGGGTGGCGGGGTTTCGCCCTCTTTGACGATATCGAAATGGGCATAAAAGCTGGCAACCTCGTAGATTTCCGCCTGTGAGAGGCGCATTTCCTCGGCAAGGGCGCGGATATGGGCGGCGGAAAGGTGGCCGTAGGCATCCTGTATGAGATGCAGAAATTCGATCAGCAAATCGCGACGGCGTTCGTTTTCGCCCAAAAGCGCGCGCACCTGTTCAAGCGCAAGATCGTCAAGCTGTCGGCCCTTGGGCGTGCGGCGCCCCTTGCCCTTGCCGGACTTCCAAATGCCCTTTTTTGTCTCTTGCGTCATGCCCGGCCCCTTTGGTTGCGCCCCGAATTTAGCGGCTTCACCAAGGTAAACGCGAGGACAAAAGCGACATGATGAGCGCGGTTTGCGGGTTTCGTCCTGTCCTGTCCTTTCCCGAAGCGGCGGTTTTGTCCGATTGTGCCGCGAAAGCGCCGGGATTAGCGTCTAGGTGAGGTGAAAAGGAGAGCCAGCGCGATGCAGATGATCGGCTTTGCAATAGCGACGATCGCGCCTGTGGGATTGATCGGGGCAGCGGCAGCACTCGGCGGGGTATGGTCCTTGGTTGCGCTGCTTTACATGACGCTTTTCGCGGCGGCGCTGGACCGGTTTCTGCCTCGCTTGCTGCCTGATGCGCCGCACGGGGCGGAATTTCCCTCGGGCAAGGGTTTGTCGGTGCTGTTGGGGCTTTTGCATTTCGCTCTTCTGATCGGTGTGGTGAGCGCGACGGTTCTGAGCGAGGCCGGGGTACTGGCCAAAATCCTGACGCTGATCGCGGCGGGGCTGTGGCTGGGACAGGTGAGCCACCCCAATGCACATGAGTTGATCCATCGCAGCGAACGCGGGGCGCGCTATCTGGGGCGGGCGATTTATGGCTCGCTTTTGATCGGGCATCACGCCTCGGCGCATCTTCTGGTGCATCATGTGCATGTCGCCACCCCAAGTGATCCCAATTCGGCAGAGCGCGGCGTGGGGTTCTATCGGTTTTTCGTATCGGCCTGGGGGCGATCATTTCGCGCGGGCTTGGCGGCCGAGAACGCCCTGCGCGCACGGGCGAAAGATGCGCGCAGGCTCATAACACATCCCTATGTGGGATATCTGGCGATGGCCGCGCTGGGGCTGAGCGTCAGCTTTTTTGCGCTTGGGATCAATGGGTTGATGGCCTATGCCTTCTTGTGTCTATACGCGCAGGCGCAGATTTTGCTGGCCGATTACGTGCAGCATTACGGGCTTCGCCGTAGCGTGCGCGAGAACGGCAAGCCCGAGCCTGTAAACGATAAACATAGCTGGAACACGCCGCATTGGTTTACCTCGGCTTTGATGGTGAATGCGCCGCGTCATTCCGATCATCACCTTAACCCGACGCGGCCCTATCCGGGTTTGCGGCTGCGCGACGAGATGCCGATTCTGCCGCATTCGCTGCCGGTGATGGCGGTGATTGCGCTCTTTCCGCCGCTTTGGCGCAGGGTGATGGCGCGTGCTCTGAGGCGCTTGCCCGAGTCGGGCAAATCGGCGTAACCTTGCGGGCATGTGGCGGGCATTTTTTCTTCTGTTGGGGTTTTGGCCGGGGCTGGCTCTGGCCCAGAGTGCATTGGATGCAGACGCTTTCGAGGCGCTGACCGATGGCAAGACCTTCTATTTCAGCTCGGGCGGAGAGCCTTATGGTGCCGAGGAATATCTGGAGGATCGGCGCGTGCGCTGGTCATTTCTCGATGGGCAGTGCCTTGAGGGACGCTGGTGGCAAGAGGGATCGCTGATCTGTTTTGTCTATGAGGACGACCCGCGCCAGCATTGCTGGACCTTCCAGATGGACGGCGGAGGCCTGCGGGCGCAGTTTGCCGACGATTCTGGAGGGCGCGTGCTTTATGAGCTGCGCCAGAGCACGAAGCCGCTGCATTGTCTGGGGCCGAAAGTGGGCGTTTAAAGCCTTAAAACAACGAGCCTTGATCGCTGGGTGGCTTGCGGGGCGGCTTGTCGGATTTCGCAGCCCGCCGCGCTTTGGGGGCAGACGTGGGGCCGAGCGTCAGACGGCCATCGGTGAATTCAATCTCAAGGGGCGGTGATTTTCTGGCGGCCTTGCGGCTGGTCAGCACACCGTTTTCGCCATGCACAACGGCGTAGCCGCGTTTGAGGGTTTCAACATAGCCCAAGGTTTCGCGCAGACGATCAAGGGCTTCGATCTGGGCGCGGCGTTCTTCGGTCTGGCGTTTGGCGGCGTCCGAGAAACGGCGGGCAAGCATTTGCAAGCGCTCTGATTTCTGGGCGATGTCGCGGCGGATCGGGGTGACTGTCAGCCGATCGGTACGGCGACCGAGGGATTCGCGTTTGCGCTCTATGGCCTGGGACAGACCCGCACCCAGGCGGGGGATGGAAGCATCAAGGCGGCGACGATCCTGGGCCAGGTGGCGCGACAAGACCGAGGGGCGCAGGCTGCCTGAAATGCCCGAAAGATGCACTTTTCGCCGTTGGACACCGGCGATCAGGGCGGCAGGCAGACGATCAGAGGCACGATCAAGCCGTTGGCGGGGGGTATCAAGCAGCGTGTCGGCGCGCGGCAAGGCGCGGGAGAGATCGCGCAGGCGCTGACCGCGCGAAGCGACGCCTTGACCGAGGGCTTGCGCCATGCGCGCACCCTGGCCTTCGACCCATGAGAGCAGTTCCATGCGCACCGGCACGGCCATTTCCGCTGCCGCCGTGGGGGTTGGCGCGCGTTGATCCGAAACATAGTCGATCAAGGTGGTATCGGTTTCGTGACCCACGGCAGAGATCAGCGGAATCTGCGACGCGGCAACGGCGCGGGCAACGATTTCTTCGTTGAAGCCCCAAAGGTCTTCGATGCTGCCGCCACCGCGCGCGACAATCAGCAGGTCGGGGCGCGGGATGCGCCCGCCCGGTTCGAGCGCATTGAAGCCAGCAATGGCGCGGGCCACCTCAGGCGCACATTTGTCGCCCTGCACGGCAACGGGCCAGAGCAGCACCTTGCGTGGAAAACGGTCGCGCAGTCGGTGCAGAATATCGCGGATCACGGCGCCCGAAGGAGAGGTGATAACGCCAATGATTTCAGGCAGGTAGGGCAGTTTTTTCTTACATTCGGGGTCAAAAAGCCCCTCGGCTGAAAGCGCAGCCTTGCGCCGCTCCAGCATCGCCATGAGTGCGCCAACGCCGGCGGGTTTGATATCTTCGATCACGATCTGATAGCGCGATTGGCCGCCAAAAGTGGTGATGCGCCCGGTGGCGATCACTTCCATGCCCTCCTCGGGTTGCACGGCAAGGCGGCTGGCAACACCTTTCCAGATCACGCCGTTGATGACCGATTTGTCATCCTTGAGATCAAGATAGACGTGACCAGAGCGGGGGCGCGACACGCGTCCGACCTCGCCACGGATGCGCACATGCGCAAATTCGCCTTCGATCACCCGTTTGATCGCGCCGGAAATCTCCGTAACGGTAAATTCCGGGTCATTCTGACCGGGTGTGGGATCGTCAATCAGGTCAGACATCATGCCTCGCGTGTCACCTTGCTTGTCACTGGCTCGGGCGGAGCTTAGAACGCCATTCAAAGAAGGCCAAGCGGAGACAGCCCCATGAACATCCTCATTCTCGGCAGTGGCGGGCGCGAACATGCCCTTGCCTGGGCGGTTATGCAGAACCCTAAATGCGACAAGTTGATCGTGGCGCCGGGAAATGCCGGAATCGCGAAAATCGCGGAGTGCGCGCGCATTGATATCATGGATGGCGGGGCGGTAGCGACATTTGCCGAAGCCAACGCGATTGATTTCGTGATTGTCGGGCCAGAAGCGCCTTTGGCGGCGGGGGTGGCGGATCGGCTGCGCGAGGCAGGGGTCAACGTGTTCGGGCCATCGGCGGCGGCGTCAAAGCTCGAATCCTCGAAGAGCTTCACCAAGGAGATCTGCGATGCCTGCGGCGCGCCGACAGCCGCCTATGGGCATTTCACCGATCTGGCGGAGGCGCGGGCCTATGTTGAAGCACAGGGCGCGCCGATCGTGATCAAGGCCGATGGTCTGGCCGCCGGGAAAGGCGTGATCGTGGCGATGGATTTGGAAACCGCGCTGGCGGCGCTTGACGACATGTTTGGCGGCGCGTTTGGCGGGGCAGGTGCCGAGGTGGTGATCGAGGAGTTCATGGAGGGCGAGGAGGCGTCGTTCTTTGTGCTTTGTGACGGTGAGGGGGCGCTGCCCATCGGGACGGCGCAGGATCACAAGCGGGTGGGCGAAGGCGATACCGGGCCAAATACGGGCGGGATGGGGGCCTACTCCCCTGCCCCGGTGATGAGCGACGATGTGGTTGACAAGACGATGGCCGAGATCGTGCGCCCCACATTGGCCGAGATGGCAAAGCGCGGCACGCCCTATCAGGGGGTCTTGTTTGTCGGGTTGATGATCAAGGACGGGCAGCCGCGACTGGTGGAATACAATGTGCGGTTTGGCGATCCGGAATGTCAGGTTTTGATGATGCGGCTTGGGGCGCAGGTGTTTGACCTGTTACAGGCGGCGGCCGAGGGGCGGCTTGCGGAGTGCGCCGTGAATTGGGCCGACGATCATGCGATGACCGTGGTGATGGCGGCCGATGGCTATCCGGGTGACTATGAGAAGGGCAGTGTCATCAAGGGGCTGGAAAACTGTGGTGAAGACAGCTTTCACATGGTGTTTCATGCCGGGACCGAGCGCAAGGACGGGCAGTTTATCGCCGCTGGCGGGCGGGTGTTGAGCGTGACCGCACGCGGGGCGAGCCTGAGCCAGGCACGGGATCGGGCTTATGCAATGGTGGACAGGATCGACTGGCCCGAAGGGTTTTGCCGGCGCGATATAGGATGGCGCGCGCTCTGAGGTTTGAGCGGCTTCGAATTGCTGCGCAATCCGACCGAACGGGGGGCCAGCCCCCCGAACCCCCCGAGATATTTCTGGCAAGATGAAGAGGCTTTCCGCCGCGTTCACGTTGAGGCGAATCGATTTGCGTGGGTAAATCGAAAGAAATGCGGGAGGGATTTGGTATGCGGTGGGTGAAACGGATCTTGGCGGGCGTGGCGATGCTGTTGGTTCTGGGACTTGTAGCGTTCTGGGCCTTTGCGCCGGGAATTGTTGAAAAGGGGCGCAACGCGGTGGCGGTGCATGATCCTTACCCGGTTTCAGACGAAGCGCGCGCCCTGCATGAGCAGTTGGTGATCGGCGATTGGCATGCGGATTCGCTGCTGTGGAAGCGCGATCTGCTGGAACGTGGTGAGCGTGGGCAGGTGGATGTGCCCCGGCTTCTGGAGGGGGGCGTGGCGGTGCAGGTCTTCACCGCCGTGACCAAGAGCCCGATGGGGCAGAATTACGATGAGAACGCGGCGGATGCGTTTGACAACATCACGCTTCTGGCCTTTGGGCAGCTTTGGCCGATCCGCACATGGACATCGATCTATGAGCGCGCAATCTATCAGGCGGAGAAACTGCACGGGTTTGAGGCGGCCTCGAACGGGGCATTGCAGATCATCCGCACGCAGGCCGATCTCGATGCTGTGCTGGCAGAGCGTGCCGCCGGGAAACCGGTGGTTGGTGGTATCCTGGGGATTGAAGGCGCGCATCCGCTGGAAGGCGATATTGCCAAGCTAGATGGGTTGTTTGAGGCCGGGCATCGGGTGTTTGGCTTGCAGCATTTCTTTGACAATGAACTGGGTGGATCGCTGCATGGCACGGGCAATCACGGGCTGACCGAATTTGGCCGCGAGGTGGTGGCCCGACTGGCCAAGATGCCGGTGGTGATTGATGTGGCCCATTCCAGCCCGCAGGTGGCGCGCGATGTCTTGGGAATGGTGGATGTGCCGATCGTGCTGAGCCATAGCGGCATTCATTCGCATTGTCCGGTAAAGCGGAATTTCCCCGATGATCTGATGCGTGCCATTGCCGCCGGGGGCGGTGTGATTGGCATGGGATATTGGGGCGAGGTCGCCTGTGGCAAGATCAACCCCGATGGCATTGCCGCGATGATCAAGGCCGGGATCGCGGCGGTGGGGGAAGATCATGTCTCGCTGGGGTCGGATTTCGACGGGTCGGTGGCGACCGCTTTCGACACCTCCGAATTGCCCGCTCTTACAGATGCGCTGTTGCGTGCGGGGGTGAGCGAGGCGCAGATCAGAAAAGTGATGGGGGGCAATATGCTGCGGGTCTTGCGGGCACGACTGAAGTGACGTTGGGCAGTCACATGCAGGTCGTCCGGCTCAACCGTCTTTTTTCAGCACGAGCCAGGTCATCAGGCCGCGAGGCGGCAGTTTGTCGCGTTCGACTTCTGTGAGGCCGGGCGTTCCCAGCACGCGTTCAATCTGAAAATCCGATTGCCAGCCGATCAGGTTTTCTAATGGCGCGGTGATCCGTTCGAGCGTGGCGAGAGGGCCTTTGGGGCGGGCAAAGTGATTGGTGATGACCACCCGTCCACCGGGGCGCAGGACGCGGGCGATTTCCGCCATGACGCCTTCGGGATCGGGCACCACCGAAAGCACGTGCATGGCCGCAACGCTGTCAAAGCTCGCATCGGCGAAATCGAGTTCGCCGGCGTCCATCTGGCGCAGTTCCTTGACGTGAGTGAGGCGTTCCTCCGCAACACGGCGTTTGGCCTTGGCCAGCATCTCGTTGGAGAAGTCGATTCCCGTGACCTCGACCCCGGAACCGTAGTGCCCCAGAGCGAGACCGGTGCCGACGCCGACCTCAAGCACGGCACCACCACGCCCGGTAAGATAGGCCCCTGCCCGCCTGCGCCCCGCGCCGGTAACTGCACCAAAGGTCAGATCGTAAACTGGAGCCCAACGACGGTAGGACGCGGTGACGGCTTCGGCTTTCATGGGGCAGGTTCCTCTGGGATATGGGTGGGAGGCTTAATCGCAACCCGCAGCAGAAGGCCAAGATAGGCGATCTGGGCAATGAGCAGCACTGGCCAAGGCCAGGTAAAGGCAGCGGCGGTAAGCGCCATAAGCGCCACCATCAGCATCGGTGCCTTGTCGCGCGAAATGCGCATGAGCTTGAATGACGGAGTTGGCAGACGCGAAATCATCAAAAAGCCCACCGCGAGAAGCCAAATGCCGGTAAAAGCCGGAAGCGCGGCTTCGATCATGCCGGGGAAATTGCGCGTCACAACCAGCGGCAAAAGCACGAGGAGCGCGCCGCCGGGGGCGGGAACCCCTTGAAACCAACCCGATTGTTTGCTGCCACCGGCGCGCGCCTTGTCAACGACGTTGAAGCGCGCAAGGCGAAGAGCGCAGCAGATGGCGTAGATCAGGGCGGCGATCCAGCCACCGCTGCGGCTATCGGGCAAGGCCCAGAGATAGAGGATAAGCGCGGGGGCCACGCCAAAATTGAGGAAATCGGCAAGGCTGTCGAGTTCGGCGCCGAGCGCGCTTTCGCTTTTCAGCAGGCGCGCCATGGCGCCATCGAGCCCGTCGAGCAGCGCCGCAAAGGCGATCAGCGCCACCGAGAGCGTGACATTGCCATCGACCGCAAAGCGTATTGCAGTAAGGCCCGCGCAAATCGCGCTAAGCGTCATCAGGTTGGGCAGAAGCTGCACCGGACGCAGGGGGGCGCGTTTTTTTGGGGTTGGTGCCATTCGTTCAGAGGCGCCGTGAGGTCATACGCGGTGTGTCGCCTTGGGCCAAATCGGCGATGATGCTTTCCCCGGCGATCATGGTCTGGCCCAGCGCCACCTGTGGTTCGACCCCTTCGGGCAGGTAGACATCAAGCCGCGAGCCAAACCGGATCAGACCGAAGCGTTCGCCGGTGAGCAGGCTGTTGCCTTCGCGCACGAAGGGCACGATGCGGCGCGCCACGAGGCCCGCGATCTGCACCACGGCCAGTTTGCGGCCATCCTCCATGGCGATCACAAGGCTGTTGCGTTCATTGTCTTCGCTGGCCTTGTCGAGCGAGGCATTGAGGAATTTGCCCGGACGATAGACCATCTTTTCGATGCGCCCGGAGATCGGCGCGCGGTTCACGTGGCAGTTGAAAACCGACATGAACACGCTGACCCGCGTGAGCGGAGTGTCGCCCATGCCCAGTTCGGGCGGCGGCGCGGCAGGTTCGATCAGTGAGACCACGCCATCGGCGGGTGAAACGATCAACCCGGCGCGATCAGGCACCGAGCGCTTGGGATCACGGAAGAAATAGTAGCACCAGACCGTAAGCCCGACGCCGATCCAGCCAAGCGGTTCCCACAAAAGAAAGAGCAGCAGCGTCAGACCGGCAAAGATTGCCACGAAACGGCGCCCTTCGGGGTGCATTGGCTTGATGAAGGTTTCGTGCATTTTCATCGTTTGGGACCACCTGTTGCGGATACCTCGCGGGAATACAGGGGGTTCGCGCCGGTTTCAACGGCTCAATCCATGGGCCGCGCGGGAAACGTCAAAGCCCCTGCGTGCCAGCACGAGACAAATCCCGCGTGTCCCCCAGCGCGGGGCGGAGTGTATCGCCGGATCGGGCAGGCACCCCAGCGTGCTTCGATCCGGTGGCGAACGCTTGTAAAATCTGCGCCAAAGGCTATAATTGAGGTCTACTTTCATGGAGATTTCATGTCGCGGTAAACTGGGGAGGCAAGACGCCCTTCCGTTGCGAAACAAAGCCAAACCGGCACCGCCCCATTGCGTTCGGCGGGAGGTGTTTCGCGTTCCAATCGCAAGATTGCTTTTCAATCACAAGACAATTTCCAGACAATTTGCGGTGCGGGTCTCGCCCCCGACCGGAACATGAAAGATCACAGACATGACACGGGATCCCTCCCAGAATTCACCATCCGCAGGGGCGGCAAGCAAAACCGGGCGTGACATCACGCCGCTGGTCAAGCTTGGCTGGCAGCCGTTTTTCGCCCAACAAATCAACGAAGAAACTCTCGTTCTGACACCGCCGGTCCGGGTGGTGGAGGTTCACAGGAACGGTCTGCGTGCACTGGGCGACGGCATTGATACGCTCATCCCGCCGGGACCGGACGCAACCGTCGGAGATTGGTTGTTGTTTGATGCACAGCACCCGACCGACAGCACAGTTCTGCACCGCAAGAGCCTGTTCGAGCGGCGCGCGCCGGGCACCGAGCGCAAGCTTCAGCGGATCGCGGCGAATGTAGACACCGCCTTCATCGTGACCTCGTGCAACAACGATTACAACGTTGCGCGGCTTGAACGCTATATCGTTCTGGCGTTCGAATCCGAAGCCGCGCCGGTGATTGTGCTGACCAAACCTGACCTCTGCGACGATCCCGACACCTATCTGGCCGAGGCAGGCGCGGTTTCAGACCGTGTGCCGGTGGTCATGCTGAACGCGTTGAGCAGCAGTGAGACGATTGACCAACTCGCTCCGTGGTGCCAGCCGGGACAGACCGTTGCCTTTCTGGGGTCCTCCGGGGTGGGAAAATCCACGCTGGTCAATGCGTTGTTCAGCGCGGGCATCGCCGAGACCGCCGACATCCGCGACGATGACAGCAAGGGGCGCCACACCACCACGCGCCGCCAATTGCATGTAACACCCGAGGGCTGCGCGGTGCTCGACACGCCCGGCATGCGCGAGCTTCAGTTGATCGACGTCGAGGCCGGAATTGCCGACATGTTCGATGAGCTGACGGCCTTGGCACACCAATGCCGGTTTCGCGATTGCCAACACGAGACCGAGCCCGGCTGTGCCGTTCGCGCGGCGCTGGAAGCGGGGGAGATTGATCGTGGCAAGCTGAAACGCTGGAAGAAACTGGCCGCTGAGGGCCGGTTCAATTCCTCGACGCTGACCGAGCGCAAATCCGTGGGCAAGTCGCTGCGCAAACAGATCCGTTTGTCGCAGAAAAAGGGCAAACGTTAAGATTTTCGCCAATGGGGCGAACGGCAAAGGCCGGGGCGATGCCCCGGCCTTGTGTCATTTCGAACCTATGGCTGATCCCTTTTACGGGCCATTCATTCCACGGTCATCATGCCCTTTTCGGCAGCCAGTTCGCGCATCCGGGTTTGCAGCTTTTCGAACGCGCGCACCTCAATCTGGCGGATGCGTTCGCGGCTGACGTCATATTGACCCGAGAGGTCTTCGAGCGTGATGGTTTCCTCGTTGAGCCGTCGCTGGGTCAGGATGTCTTTCTCGCGGTCGTTGAGCACGTCCATCGCGGCGGCCAGCATTTCGCGGCGCGCTTCCAATTCGTCACGTGCCTCGTAATCTCCGGCCTGATCAGCGGATTCATCTTCCAGCCAGTCCTGCCACTGCATCGTGCCTTCGCCCTCGGAGCCGACCGTGGCGTTGAGCGAGGCATCGCCCCCCGACAGGCGCCGGTTCATCGAGATCACTTCGGTTTCCGTCACACCGAGATCATGGGCGATACGTTCGACATTCTCGGGGCGCAGATCACCCTCTTCCAGAGCACCGATACGGGCCTTGGCCTTGCGCAGGTTGAAGAACAACTTTTTCTGGGCCGAGGTGGTGCCAAGTTTCACAAGGCTCCATGAGCGCAGGATGTATTCCTGAATCGAGGCGCGAATCCACCACATCGCATAAGTCGCGAGGCGAAAGCCCTTTTCCGGATCAAACCGTTTGACCGCCTGCATCAACCCGACATTGGCTTCGGAAATCACCTCGGCCTGAGGCAGCCCATAGCCGCGATAGCCCATGGCGATTTTGGCCGCCAATCGCAGATGCGATGTGACCATACGGTGCGCGGCCTCGGTGTCTTCCTTTTCGACCCAGGCTTTCGCGAGCATGTATTCCTCTTCCGGCTGAAGCAGCGGAAACTTGCGAATTTCCTGCATATAGCGGTTCAAGCCACCTTCTGGTGTGGGGGCTGGGAGGTTTGCGTAGTTGGCCATTTGTCATGTCCCTGTAACTGTTCAGAGCTTAATGTTTACTCTATTAACATCGAGATGGGGGTGCTGTGAGCGCGGTTCAAGCCCCTTCGTATGCATTTATACGCAAAGCATAAGGGTTTCTGTCGGGAGAAACATCCGGCATCACGCCAATGTGCTTATTGCGTCAACAACGCGCCTGTTATCTCAATAACGTGCCTGGATGGCGTTGGTTCCATGGTCTCGGAGGCGTTACAGGCCGCTTGCACCCCGCTTTCCGGGCGCGGCGGCGCGAATTGGCCCGCAACCGCAGCAGGTTCATGTTACATCGCGTCGGGGCCGGGCGCGCGCAACAGATCGAGAAGGTCGCACATATCTTGGGGCAAGGGCGCCTCGAATCGCAGGGTTTCGCCACTGACGGGATGTTCGAACCCCAGCACCGCGGCATGCAGCGCCTGCCGCGGGAAGGCCTTGGCAGCGGCGCGGGCCTCAGCGGGGAGCGCCTTTTCGGCAATCTTGCGTTTTCCGCCATAGACCGGATCGCCGATGAGCCCATGTCCGGCATGGGCAAGGTGCACCCGGATTTGATGGGTGCGCCCCGTTTCCAGCCAGCATTCCAGCAGAGAAACCACAGGAGGCGTACCGAATCGTTCAACAAGACGGGCGCGGGTGATGGCATGGCGCCCGCCTTGAAACAGCACGGCCTGGCGTTGACGGTCATGTTTGTGGCGTGCAAGCTGGGTTGTGATCTTGAGGATATTGCCCGGCTCAAAACTGACGCCGCGAAGACCACGCAGGCGCGGATCAGCACCATCAGGCACCCCATTGGCGATGGCGAGATAGTAACGCTCGACACTATGGGCCTCGAATTGGGCGGCAAGGCCATGATGGGCCCGATCGGACTTGGCCACCACCAGCAAACCACTGGTATCCTTGTCAATGCGATGCACAATTCCGGGGCGCGCGACACCGCCGACGCCCGAAAGACTATCCCCACAATGATGCAGCAACGCGTTGACCAGCGTGCCCGATGGCGTGCCGGGAGCGGGATGCACCACCATGCCGGCGGGCTTGTTCACCACCACCAGGTCATCGTCTTCATAGACGATTTCCAGCGTGATATCCTCTGGGCCGATATGGCTTTCGGTTGCGGCCTCAAGCGTGATTTCGACGCTGTCCCCCTCGTTCACCTGTGCCTTGGGGTTTGTCGCCACCTCACCGTTGATGCGCACCGCGCCCGCCTCGATCAAACGCACCAATCGGGTGCGCGACAGCGCCGCCGCCTCTGGCACATCGCGCGAAAGCGCCTTATCAAGGCGCGCAGGCGGATCGGGCTGGACCGCAAAATTGACAAGGGTTTGGGCCAATGAACGACACTCCTCAGCCGATGGATGAAAAGACGCTGAAGTTCCTGCGTCTGCTGGTCACGGTGCTGACAGGCACGATGATCTTGGGCCTTCTAGTGATCATCGCGCTGTTTGTCATCAAGTTCTCGGAAAAGCGGCTGCCGATTCCTGAGCGGATCGAGTTGCCCGCCGGGGCAAAGGCCGCTGCGTTCACCCAAGCCAAGAACTGGTATGCGGTGGTGACCGAGGATAATCGCATCCTGATTTACAACCCCGACACCGGTACCCTGTTGCAAGAGATCGAAGTGACTCCTAGCGACTGAACGACATCGACAATGTGAAACGATAGGCGCCCGGCGCGATGCCGCCCGGTGCGCGCGGCAAGGCGGCGCGACGCACGGTGCTTAATGCGGCGCGATCAAACGCCGGATTGCCGGACGAGCGGGTGAGTCCTGCGCTGGCCAATTGGCCGGTGGTTGTGACCTTGAGCCAGAGCCGTACCTTGCCGTTTCCCGATGTGCCCGAAGGATACCGCTTGCGCCGTTCCACGCGGGCACGGATCGAGCCGCCCCAGCGCGCGATCAGGCTGGCGTTGGCTTTGGTCGATTTCTGCGCGCCGGTGCCGGATGTGCGTGCCTTCCCCGCCGCCACCTTGCCGCCACTTCCCGCGGCGGTCTGTTTGGGGGCGGCGGCGCGCTGCGGTTTGGCGTTGGGCTGGGTCTTGGGGGTCGGTTTTTGCGCGCGTTCGGTCTGATCGGGGCGTGGCCTTGGGCGCGGCGACGTGTCGGGCGCAAGGGCCGAGCGCGGCGCAGGTGGCGGGGTGAGATCGACCTGCGGCGCCGAAGGGACCATGCCGGGCACCGTCGGAGCACGTGGCGGGGCCATGGGTGTCTGTCTGACAACGGGTTGAGGGGTGGTGAGGGGCATGGCAGGTTGATCGGGCGCTGCGGGCATCGCGACCAGTGACGGATCGACCAGAAACTCGGGCGGTCGCTCCCACGCGTCAACCAGCGCGGCGAGCGTCTGGGGGGCACCGGTCAGGGTAATCGTCGCCGCGCCCCCTGCCCCGGCCGAGGCCGTGGCGCCTTGGGGTGCAGCCTCCTGCCAAAGCACCAGATGGGCCGCGACCGAGGCGCCCAGAAACCCGGAGAATTCAAACAGCCCCCTCATTTCACGCGCACCGTCAGGTTCACATCACTTATCCCGATCGCCGCCAGCCGCCCAAGCGTTTCAGCCAGCAAGGGCGCGGGCATGTCCATATCGGCGCGCAGGGTCAGCGGGCCGGTTTGCCCGGCTTGGGACAATGCCGACCAGACATCTGCATCGCGATAGGTCTCAAACGCCAGCACGCCATCGCGTGACAAATGGAGGATGTGGCTCTGTTCGGGGCTGGTGTCGCTTGTGGCCGAGGGCGGGGTCAGATCAAAGGGTTGGGGCGGCGTAATGCGCGCCGCCATCATGAAGAAGATCAGCAGCAGGAACACCACATTGATCATCGGCACGATGCCTTCGCTCGGCCGGCGACGGGGGGGGCGGGCAAAACGCATCGCTCTCTACTCCACGATGGCCAGGGCGGTGAACCCCGCCGCGCGCAGGGTTTCGGCCACATCGACCAGCCGTTGCAGGCGTGTATCGGGCGCGGCGCGCAATACGATGGTATCGTCGGGGTGTTCTGTCAGCCCGCTCAGCGCAGCGGCCAGCGTTGTTTCATCCTGTGGCAGGCCGTTCAATGTCACCGTCTCGGGCGCGATTTCCACCAGGCGTGGCGGCCCGCTGTAATCGGCGCTGCCCCCGCCGCCGATGCCCAGAGGCACAACCGCTTCGCGCCCGAATTGCGCCGCCAGCATGAAGAACACCAGAAGCAGGAAAACCACGTCGATCATCGGCGTCAGGCTTGGCATGCGGCGCGCGCGCGTGGGGGGGGCGAAACGGATCATCAGGCGGCCTTGTCGGCGCTCGTGGAGGCAATGAAAAAGCGCGTTGCCATGGTCTCAAAGTCACCTTGGATACGTTCGTTGATGCCTTCAAACCAGCTGAGCGCGACGGCGGCGGGAATGGCGACGGCCATGCCGGCGGCTGTGGTCAAAAGCGCCTCCCAGATGCCGCCTGCCAACACCGAGGGGTCGGCCTGCCCGCCGCTGTCTTCAAGCGCCTGAAACGCCTCAATCATTCCAAGAACCGTGCCAAGAAGGCCGATCAGCGGCGCGATGGTCATGATCAGTTCAAGCGGGCGCAGCCCGGCGCGCAGGCGCAGAAGTTCATCCTGAGCGATGCTCGTGATATGTTCGCGCGCCAAGGCGTCGGACGAGCCCCGCCCGACCTCCAGCGCGGCAACAAAGCGCAGCCGCAATGTGCGCGGACGTGCAGAGAGCGCGGGCATTTCGCCCGATACCAGCGCGTCGAATGCGCGCGCGGCGCGCGCTTTTGCCCAGGCGCCATCAAGCGCCAACCGCCAGAGTTTCCAGGCAATGATCGCCACGGTCAGCACAGAAAGCGCGGCGATCGCCCAAAGTGCGGGGCCGCCGGTATCGAGGAATGCCCGAATGTTTGTCATATCGAGGGACATGGGGTCGGCTCCTTCCTGTCGGGTTCAGGGTGTTTGGTGATATGCGTGTCAGGCATCTGCATCTATCGTCCTGTGCGTTGACTCTGGCCCGGTGGGCGGGCGCCAATCACGCGCCCCCGCCAGCGTGGCACGATAGACAGCAGCGCCCAGCGCTTCGCCGGTTTCGGTGTGCAGACCCGCATAATCTTGACTGCCGTGCGGTGCGGCGAGCGCAATGCAATCGGTGCCCGTGCCGGTGGCCAGCCCCACGGGCAGGCGCAAACCGACTTCAAGAATGGCGGCGGTGCGGGCTTGGGTTGCGATGCTCATCGCCTCGATCAGCCCGGTTTGCGACAACGCGCAATCGAGCGACACCGCGATATTGATGGTGCCATATGCAGCCGGATTGGCCGGTATGCGATGGCCGACGCGTTCGGCATTGGTCAGCCCAACCGTCGCGACGCAATGCGCTGTTGTGGCGCCCACGGTGGCGGTGGCCTGGGTGAAGCTGTCGATGTTGCGCGAGGTGAGCAGGCAGACGGCATCTTCGGCGTCGGCGCGCTTGAGTTCCCCGGCCAGCCATGCCGCAACATCGAAATCGCGCGGCAGATCGGCATTACGCACCTCGCGCCAGAGGATGCGGCGGGCGGTGACAAAACCGGGGCGGTTGAGGCTCCAGCTCAGCACCTGACGCGCGCCGCCGAGATCGAATTCAAGCCAGGGGTGCGAAAGGGTCACGGTGTTCATTCCAGCACCTCAAGCGGCTGAAACACTGGGCCTTGGGCGGTATTTTCATACCAGGCAGTAACACCAAACGTGTCACGGATGAGAGCGGGGGTAAGCACCTTGGCAGGTGGTCCGTCGGCCACGATTCCGCCGTGCCCCCCGATCTTGCCGAGCACGATCAGGCGGGTGCAATGGCGCGCGGCAAGGCCGAGATCATGCAGCGAAACAATAACCGAGCGGCCTTCGCCGGCCAACTTTGCAAAACTCTGCATGGTGGAAATCTGATGTGCAGGATCAAGCCCCGCAATCGGCTCGTCCGCCATCAAGAGCGGGGTTTCCTGTGCCATCGCGCGGGCCAGCAGGACGCGGGCCTGCTCGCCTCCGGAAAGCCGGGTGGCGGTGCGATGACGAAAAGCCGTGAGGCTCAGCGCGTCCAAGGCGCGCTCGACGGCGGCGTGGTCGGCAGGGCTTGGCGCCTGCCCCGGTGCGAGATGCGGGGTGCGGCCCAGCATGACAAGAGTTTCGACCGAAACGGGCCAGGCAATTTCGCGCGCCTGGGGCATCCATGCCGCCATTTGACCGCGCGCGCGCGGCGCAAGTTTGGTCAGGCTGGAGTGGCCGGTGTGCGGGATCAGCCCCAAAGCGGCGCGCATCAACGTGGTCTTGCCCGCCCCGTTGGCGCCGATCAGGCCGATCAGCTCGTTCGGGCCAACCTCGAATGACACGCCGGACAGAACCGGGCGAGCGCGCAGCGACACAGCAAGATCAGAGACGGAGAGGCAGATCATGCGGCGTCCCTCCGGGTGCGATAAATCAGGTGCAGGAACAGCGGCGCACCGATCAGCGCAGTGAGCACGCCGAGCTTGAGATCCCGCTCGGGCACGATGAGGCGCACGGCGATATCGGCGGCCAGAACCATTCCCGCCCCGCCCAGTGCCGACGCCCACAAGAGCCGCCCGGGCCGCGCGCCGACAAATCCGCGCAGGATATGCGGCACCACGAGGCCGACAAATCCAATGGCGCCCGCAACAGCCGTTGAGGCGCCGATGACACAAGCGGTTCCGATCACCAGCGTGAGGCGCAGGCGCGACAGGTTGATACCCATCGCCGCAGCCGCATCCTCGCCCAGGGTGAGCGCGTCGAGGCCACGCGCAAGGCCGAGCAGCAACACAGCCCCGAGCGCAATGAAGGGAAGCGCGATCCAGACGTGAACCATCGAACGGTCGGTGAGCGAGCCCATCATCCAGAACACGATTTCGCTGGCGGCAAAGGGATTGGGCGAGAGGTTGAGCACAAGCGAAATCAGCGCGCCGGTGAGCGAGGAAATGGCGATGCCCGCAAGGATCAGCGTCAGCGAGGTGCCGCGCGGGCCGGCCAGCGCGAGGATCAGGAACACGCCGAGAAAGGCCCCGGTGAGCGCCCCCAGCGGCAGGCCCAGAGGGATCAGCGCCGCAAAGCCGGTCTGGATCGCCAACACCGCACCAAGGGCCGCCGAACCCGACACCCCGATCAGGCCGGGATCGGCCAGCGGGTTGCGCAGATAGCCTTGCATCGCCGCCCCGGCGAGGCCGAGACTACCCCCAACCAGCAGCGCCAGTAGAGCGCGCGGCAGGCGGATTTCACGCATCACCATGCTGAGCGCGCCATCGGTGTCGGTGATCAGCGCATGAAGGCTTTCCAGTGGACCAATCGGTGCCGGGCCGATCACTAATGAGGCGGCGAAGAGAAGCAGAACCGTCAGGATCAGGGCCATGCGCATCATTCGCCCCCTCCCGCCTGCATTCGGCGGCGCACTTGGGCCATGTCTTCGACGGCGGCCAGCACATGCGGCGTGCCGCAGATCCAGTCGCGATCGCTGGCCCCGGCGCCGGGCAGGTTTGCGCGCAGGGTTTCGACAACCGGGTGATAGAGAATTTCTTCAGAGCGCGACGCACCAGGATAGTGCGTGCCGGTGATCAGAGCTTCGGGCGCGCTCATCACCAGCAATTCCAGCGGTAGGGTGCCGGAGCGGGTAATCCCGGCCTCGGTGGCGACATTGCTGAAACCTGCCGCCAGCAGGATCTGCCCGGATAGCGAATTGTCCCCCAGCGTGTAGCCATTGGCGTAATAGAGCGCGGCGCGTGGGTGGGTGATGGCTTCGGCGCGCAGGCGGGCGAGGCGTTGTTGATAATCTTGCACAAGGGCGGCAGCGCGCTCCGCGCGGTGCAGGGCCGCGCCGACTTTGGTGATCAGCGGTGGAATCTCTTCGAGAGATCCGGCCACGTCGAGCAACACGACGGGAATGCCGAGCCGTTCGAGCATGGAGACCGTGGCACGATTGGAAAAGCGCCCGGCAAGCACGAGATCGGGTTTGAGCAGGTAGATCTCTTCGGCGAGACCATGGTTCTTGTGATAGGCGGCGGCCTCGTCCACCATTGCCGAACTCAGCGGATCAAAGGCGACATGGGAGACCGAGATGAGTTGCCCCTGAGCGGCGATCATCATTGCAAGCTGATCGGTGCAGAGGTTCATCGACACAACCCGCGCCGGGGCTGTTTCAGGCAAAGCCGTTTGCGCCGCATCGTCCGCGGTGCAAGGTGCGACGGCAAGGCCAAGGGCCAGTGCCGCCGCGAGGGATATGGACCTAGAAAGCCGCACGGAGGCCGAAGTAGACTGCACGGCCCGGCTGATTGTAGCCACCGGCGGTTTCATAGTCTTCGTCGAGCAGGTTTTCGACCCTGAGATAGGCTTGCGCCGAATCCGTCACGTCATAACGCAGGCCGATATTAACCAGTGAATAGTCCCCCACCTTATGCCCTGCGGGGGCAAAGGCGCTGGCCTTCACACCGGCGACGTGCTGCATTTCCAGATTGGCGGCGAAGCGGTTGGAGAACCTTGCATCGAGCCCCAGCACGAGATCATGCATCGGCACCCGGGTCAGCCGTGCACCCTTGGAGCGCGCGTCGGTGTAGGTGTAGTTGCCATAAATCGTGGTGCGATCATTGAGCGCAAAGCTGGAGCTAAGCTCAACCCCTTGGCTATGCGTGGTGCCGGGCACCTGATTGTAGCAACCGGCCCAACCGGTGGCGATGGCATTGGCGCAGGCCATAGAGGCACCGTCATACTCAATCAGATCGTCGATTTCGGTGTAAAACAGCGTTGCCTTGACCATCCCGTCGGTACCGGCAAAGCGGTGCTCAACACCAAGCTCGGCGCTGCGGCTTTTTTCGGGGTTGAGCGTGGGATCACCATAGCCACTATAGAGTTCATAGAGCGAGGGCGCGCGAAAGCCTGTGCCGAGAACGGCGCGCAGGGTCGTCTGGCTGCTGACGCGCCATGCGCCGGCGACCCGCCCGCTCCAATTGCCGCCAAAGAACGAATGATCATCATAGCGCCCGGTGATCGACAGGTCGAAATCGGGCGTCACGCTCCACTGCAATTCGGCCATCGCCGAGTTGGTGTCATAGCTGCCGTTTTCGGACGAGGTCGCGAAGCTTTCTTCGGTCTTGTCGAGACCGAAGTTGAGCTTGGCGCGCGCGCCAAGATCGGCGCTGGCCAGATAGGAAAGCTGCGTGCGTTCACCATCAAAGAAGGTGGAGAAACCGCCGGGATCGCGCCTTTCATTTGTAAACTGCGAATAGCTCAAAGTGTGCAGCACCGAGCCGGTGGTCAGTTCTGCAAAGATGCGCCCGCCACGTTGGGTGGTGTAGTTCACCCCGGTGTTGTCAATCGGTGCCCCCCAAGTGTTGGGGCCTTGCCGGTCGATTTCAATCTCGGCGTCGCGCCAAAGGACAGAGCCACCAACGGTGAGATTGTCGGTTAAGGCATAGCGCGCCGAGAAGGTCAGCATCTTTTGCTCAAACCCGTCAGCCTCGGTATCCCAGGATTGGGAGGAAATGCCCTCGGAGCGCACGGTCGAGAAGGTCAGCGCGATTTCGCCGCGCTCGCTTTTCTGGCCCAACGAAAGGCTGCCCGAATAGGTCTTGAAGCTGCCCGCTTCGATGCTCCCCTTGCCGGAGAAGCCCAGTTCGGTCGGCCGGTAGCTGGTGATGTCGACCACGCCGCCAATGGCTTCCGAACCGTAAAGCGCGGATTGCGTGCCTTTGAGAACCTCGATTCGGCCAATCCCTGCGGAGGTCAGACCACCAAAATTGAAACCGGTCTGGGTGCTTGATGGATCGGTCACGTCGATCCCGTCGATGCGCACGCCAACATAGCTGTTGGACAGACCGCGAATGCGCAGATTGCTGGTGGTCCCAAGCCCGCCATTGGACGAAACACTTACCCCCGGCACGCGGCTTAGAACCGATGCGAGCGGCACATCGCCCTGCGCAAGCGCTTGACCTTCGAGGACTTCGACGCTGGCGCCGCTCTGCGCCTGCGGTGTTGGTGCAAGGTTGCCCGAGACCGTGATCTCGCCCAGATCATAGGTTTCTTCGGCCAAGGCGGACCCGGCCAGAAGAGCAGAATAAAGTGCAGTTGTGGCCACGCTGGCCAATAGTTTCGAACGTGTCATCGCATTTCCCCATTAACACGGCGCAAGCTTGTGCGACCGCTGCGATATCTGTTTGCCTTTGGGGGAAAGTGAGCCCTCCCCCGAGACGGTGAAGACACCACGGCGGAAGAATGCTCCGCAGCCCACGACGCCCCACGCGCGCGGACAGGGTGTTCACTTCGGCAGGTCTCCTGACTTGCGGGTCAACGCTTGGCCGGACCTTCCCGCCGCAGATTCTGCGACAGTGGTGTATTCCGGCTTCGCTCTCCGCCTACAGTTGCGGGGGCAGTTGTGGATTTGGCAGCCTTGCGGGCGACCTCACCATATTCCCTATTATCCAAACGACTCTTTGTTCGGACCGAAGCACGCCCGGATTAACCGCGAACGTTCTCTGTGTAAAGCGTCGTGATCGCCAAACGCGTCCCGGCTCGGGTGGGATATTTTTGTGTTAGGTCAAGCCCGTCAGGCCCTGGGCGACTTGGGGCTACCGTCTGCAAGAGCAAAAACCAGGACTCTGCCGGTGCAAGTTTACCAGTGTAATCATGTCGGGGGAAAATGGTACCGCCTCCCTGGCTTGAACAGGGGACCTCTGGATCCACAATCCAGCGCTCTAACCAACTGAGCTAAGGCGGCACTGTCAGGCGATTTAGCTTCCGAGTCGCGTGAATGCAAGCCTCTAAAGCGTTTCGCGACAAACTTGAATCACGGGTTTGTCACAAAACGCCCATGACATTGATCTGTTGCGCGCCATTTCGAGTCGCCCTTGTTGAAGCTCTCACAAAGCGAACCCATTCGACACCCACGCGAGAGCGGTCTGATATTTCGTTGGCGGGTCCGCGTCATTGCCCGACAATTGCCGGAACATGCGCGCCGCAACAGGTGCAGAATGGTTGCAGGTGCTTGCATCGCAAGGCCAAACTGTCTAGCTGAATGCCAGCTTCAGGAGAGCACGTCATGAGCATCAACAAACAGAGCGACATCGAAGCCAACTTGCAAATCGGCCCGACCGATCAAGGAATGGTGCGGCTCTATATCGAGGCGCGGGACATCGAGATTCCTATGGATTTCGACCCCGAGGAAGCCGACGAAATCGCCGAAGAAATCCGCGCTGCTGCACGGGCCGCACGCGCCAAGGGCTGACCCGAAGCCCTAGAAGACCCGTGGATCACGGTACCCTTGCAGTCGACGCGCCGCGTGCCGGGCGAAGCGCCGTGTGAGCGCAGTGCGACGGGCGCCGGCCAGTTTAACCTCGGGCGACATTCGGATGATCTCGGCATTATAGGCATCGGCAATGATCAATCCCGTATCATCCGGCAGAAGGTCAGTCGGAAAATCGGTGTCCACCGCCCAAAAATAGCGGTCGCACCATTCCAGATAGCCCCCCCATTTCCCATCAGACGTGAAATCAACCCGGCTGGATTTGCATTCGATCACCCAGATCTCACCTTTCGGCCCAAGCGCCATGACATCCACACGCTTGCCCCTCTGGGGCACGAACTCTTCCAGCGTCACGAAATCATGGCTGGCCAAAAAACGGCATACCCCACGCCCCAAGAGCTGACCGGGTTGCATTTGCTCTGAAGGAAGCTGGTCATCCATCCCCCAAATATTGAACAAAGAGAGAACATATTCAAGGGGATTTTGGCCGACTTGCTTGATTGAATGCCGTTGGGCGACTGCACGCGGCAGCTTCAATATCAAGGATCGGACCCCGCGCGGAACCTGGCAGGTGTCGAGATCGGGCCAAGGCGGGCGCTGTAATCCGCCATTGTTCACAGGATTGGAAATGGTGGCTTGTTATCTCACCCTGCCCTGCCTATGTGGGAATTGGCGGTTCTGCCCTTCTCGTGACACGGTTGCATTCCGGTGGCCTTAAATACTTCCGAGGGAGCTGGCTCTGTCGAGGTCTTGGCCTCGTTACCTGGCGCCCACCTGTGCACACAGGTCCTCGGGAATGAGATAACCCCACGGTCCGGGTGGTTCCGCCGCCTAAAGCGTTTTTACTTAAACCTGAGACAGAGTTAGGTCGCAACGCCGCACAACACATCAACGTTGTGGGCGCTTCAACACAAACCCGTGAATCTGGTCTATCTCGAAACGCTTTAATCCCTGACAGCGACATGACGAAAGCGCCCCGAGGCTGGGGCGCGTTCAAGACGGCTAAAGCAAACGATTGATTGCGGGATGGATCGCCAAGTCTGACCGACAGGCGCGCATTTTATCCTCTGGGCGGGTTCGCAGGGTTGCCCGGGTTTCGCGCCGACACCCGCACCGGCACGACCTGCGGTTCTGGCCGTGCGACGTGCTGGCGCAAGCCACCCCCGGGTCCGTCATCGTCGTCATCCTTCATTTTCATGACGGCGATTGCAAACTGCACCCCGGCAAACACGATGCCATTGGCAAACCACAACACCAATACCGCCAGCCATCCCTTGTCTGAATGGCTGACCAGATGCCAGAGATTGGCGATATTGAAATAGAGAAGCATCGCCACGAATCCGGCTGCTATGCCAAAGCCGATGACGACATTGATGATATACATTCGGATCAGTTTGGGCATGATGTCACTTCCCCTATCTCTGCCTCTATCATGGTCCCTTCCGGGCCAAGCTTCAAGAGGTTGGGCACGGGGCGGTGATTTTCGGCGGATTCACCGCGCAGTTCATTCAGCCCAGCCGGGTTGCCGCAATCCACCAATCGCTGCGCTCTTCACGCAAAAGGGTTTCTGCCGCCACCGCCTCGCGCGGGGTGTCAAACAGCGCAAAACAGGTCGCGCCTGACCCGGACATGCGCGCAAGCCGCGCGCCGGGCAAGGCCGCAAGACAGCGCAGCACGGCGTCGATTTCGGGCGCGATACGCATCGCAGGCGCCTGCAAATCGTTGCGCTGCATCGAAATCCACGCGATTGCCTCTGATGGGCTGCGAAAACCTGACAAGTCGTCGGGCATGGCAGGGTTGTTCTTGGTGGGAAGCGCGGAAAACACCGAACCTGTCGGCACAGCGACGCCAGGATTGACCAAGAGCGCAGGCAATGGCGGCAACACAACCCGGTCCAGCCTTTCGCCGACCCCGCGCATCCGCACCGATTGCGCAGACAGGCACACAGGCACGTCCGCGCCCAAAACCTCGGCCCCAGCGGGGATGGTTTTTCCGGTCAGATCGGTAAGAACGCGTATCGCCGCCGCCGCATCTGAAGAACCGCCACCGATCCCGGCGGCTGCGGGCAAGTGTTTTTCAAGCGTAATCGCGGCAGAAATCCCCAGCCACTCGGCAGCCTTCAAGACGAGATTGCGGCCATCCGTCGGCACGCCGTCGGCCATCGGCCCGGTTACCTTCAAAGTTGTAACACTGGCAAGTTCTGCGCTCAGACGATCCCCAATTTGCGCGAAGGCAACAAGGCTGTCGAGCAGATGCAAACCATCCGATCTCTGACCAACGACATGCAGCGAAAGATTTACCTTGGCGGGCGCAAAGCCCGAGGCGTCAGCCATCCTCACCGGCCACTTTCAGAGGCGGCGCACCTTCTTCTTCGAGAACCTTGTCCAGACCGACCGCGATCTTGCGGCGAATGCGATCCGGGTCGGCATCTTCGGCGGTTTCTCCGTAATCGACGAAGGAAAGCGCGCGTTTCCATTGGAATTCCGCCTCGCGTTTGCGGCCCACAGCCCAATAGACATCGCCCAGATGATCATTGACGATAGGGTCGACCGACATCAATTCGGCCGCATGTTCCATATGGCTGACCGCCTCGTCATAACGTCCCAGACGATAGAGCGCCCAGCCAAGGCTATCGACGATATAGCCCGAATTTGGCTGTACGGCGACGGCACGTTCGATCATGTCCAACGCCTCATCCAGCTTGTTACTTTTCTCGACCAGCGAGTACCCGAGGTAGTTCAGCACTTCGGGCCGGTTGGGATCAAGCTCCAACGCTGCGCGGAAATCGGCCTCGGCCTGAGGCCAGTTGCCGACCCGCTCATGACAGATGGCGCGGGCGTAATAGACAAACCACTGCGTTGCTTCTTCGGTATCATAAAGGGCGATTGCGCGATCATAGGCCGCGATGGCTTCGTCATAACGGTCAAGCGTGCGCAGCAGATCCCCCAGAGTGTTGTGAACAACCGGCAAATCGCCATGACTTTTTGTCAACTGTTCCAGCACTTCGATGGCAGCGTCGGGTTTGCCGGCCTTGCGCAGCGCGTCAGCGCGCCCAAGTTCGGCGGCATGAAAGGCCGGATCAGAACGCGGCACCTTGCGATAGGCTGCCGTTGCCAGATCATATTGCGCCATATCATCGAGAATTTCAGCCGTCAGCAGAATCGCATCTACATGCTCGGGGCGCAGGTATTCGGCCAGACGGGCAAAGAGGATCGTATCAACATCCCGCGCTTCTCCGCGCAACGCCCCTGCAACCGTATAGAGCACTTCGGCCATGCCATCGCGCACTGAACCGATGACATCAAAGCTGAGCGTTTCGCCCGCCTTCAACCTATCGTGCATGACTTCCAGTTCGGGATCGAAGGATTTGCCAAAGGCCTGTTCAAGCACCTCAAGTGCCGCATCATTTTTTTCAAGCTGGCTGAGCACCTGCACACGTGCAATCACGCCACGGCGGGTCTGCACAGCAGCCCCCGGACCCGACGCGCTCAGGATTGCATCCGCCCCCTCAAGATCGCCGACAAGGGCCAAAGCCAGGGCTTTCTGATAGAGCGCAAAGCCGCGCTGTCCCGGCTCTTTTGCCAATGTATCAAAAGCGGTAATCGCATCTGACATTGCACCCTTGCCCAATTGCGCCCAGGCGCCGATCAGACCGTCGACCAATTCACCGATGCCGCGCTCGTCCTCGATCCGTTTGAGCAGGTCGTCATATCGCCCATTCCAGGCCTCGTCCGCCAAGAGCACCATTTGGCTGAGCTGACTTTTCAGCTCCTTCGCCTCCATCACGGTGGCCACCGGCAGCGCGCGGTCAATTCGTCCCAGCGAAAGGAAGGACAGCACAGTGGCTTCCATCAGAGACGGATTCGACGGGTCGCGCGCCAGTGCCTGAGTATAATATTGCGAGGCGGCATCGAAATCGCCTGAGTAACGCGCCTGTCGCCCGGCAAGATACGCCCCGGCAAGCCCATCCGCCAATGCTGGCGTGATGGTAAGCTGCACCACAAGCGCCGCGATCGCGACTATTCGATTGGCTTTCATGTGTGGGTCTGCCCTTTGCTGCCGGTATGAAGGCATAAAGTAACGTAACATCCAGTAAACGCAATGCGGCTTGGCCCCATACGCGGACATGTGATTGCGGTTTTGCAGTTTGGCGAACGCAAACGCCCGGCGCCATCAAGGCCACCGGGCGGTAAGAAAACACGTATTGGCCGGGTTGCGGCTTTACATATTGGGATAGTTCGGCCCGTCGCCACCCTGGGGAGTGGTCCAGTTGATGTTCTGGGGGGGATCCTTGATGTCACAGGTCTTGCAATGCACGCAGTTCTGGAAGTTGATGACGAAACGCGGCTCCGCCCCCTCTTCACGCACCACCTCATACACGCCGGCCGGGCAGTATCTTTGTGCCGGCTCGTCGTATTTCGGCAGGTTGACCCCGATCGGAATACTTTCGTCCTTGAGATGCAGATGACAGGGCTGGCTTTCTTCGTGGTTGGTAAAGGAAAACGCCACATTGGTCAGCCGATCAAAGCTGATCTTGCCATCGGGTTTGGGATAGTCGATCACCTTGTGCTTGTCCGCCAGCTCGGTCGCGGCGGCGTCGGTCTTGCCGTGTTTCATCGTGCCAAAGAGCGAGAAGCCAAGCGTGTTGGTCCACATGTCCAACCCACCCATGGCGAGGCTGGGCAACAGACCCCATTTCGACCACATCGGTTTGACATTGCGCACTTTCTTGAGGTCTTTGCCAATCGCCCCGTCGCGCACATCGGCTTCGTATTCGGTCAATTCATCGCCCGAACGCCCGGCTTGCAGAGCGGCAAATGCCGCCTCGGCCGCGGCCTTGCCCGAAAGCATCGCATTATGGTTGCCCTTGATGCGCGGCACATTGACCATGCCCACCGAACAGCCCAGAAGCGCCACGCCGGGCGCCACCATCTTGGGCATCGATTGCCAGCCGCCTTCAGAGATGGCGCGCGCACCGTAAGCCACGCGCTTGCCGCCTTCGAGGAGTTCGGCCACCATCGGATGATGCTTGAACCTCTGAAATTCCATATACGGAAACAGATGTGGATTCTTGTAGTTCAGGTGAACCACGAAACCCACGAAAACCTGATTGTTTTCAAGATGGTAAATGAATGAACCACCCCCGGCATTGCTGCCCAGCGGCCAGCCCATCGTGTGGGTGACCGTGCCGGGGCGATGCTTGGCCGGATCGACCTCCCAGATCTCTTTCATGCCAAGGCCATATTTCTGCGGCTCTTTTCCGGCCGAGAGATCGTATTTAGCAATCACCTCCTTGGCGAGGCTGCCGCGCACACCTTCAGAGAGGAAGGTGTATTTGCCATGCAATTCCATGCCGGGCTCATAGGACGGGCCGGGCGTGCCATCCGGATTCTTGCCAAACTCGCCAGCAACGACCCCCTTGATTCCACCCTTTTCGTCGTAAACCAGCTCGGAACAAGCCATTCCGGGGAACACTTCGACGCCAAGTTCCTCGGCCTGTTCTGCCATCCACCGGCAGACATTGCCCATCGACACGATGTAATTGCCGTGATTGTTCATCAACGGCGGCATTGGCCAGTTTGGCACACGAATGCCCCCGCCCTCGCCGAGCATATAGAAATTGTCGTGTTTGACCGGCGTGTTGAGCGGCGCGCCCTTCTCTTTCCAGTCAGGGAACAACGCTTCAAGCCCGCACGGGTCGAGAACTGCGCCTGAAAGGATATGCGCGCCCACTTCCGAGCCTTTCTCAAGAACAACAACCTGAAGATCAGCATCAAGTTGCTTGAGACGGATCGCGGCCGAAAGACCCGCAGGGCCAGCTCCAACGATGACCACGTCATATTCCATTGCTTCGCGTTCAATTTCCGACATCGGATGCATCCCTTATCACGCCACTCGGGTAAGAATGTTTCGCGCTTGATTACATGCTCATGCTGCATTGCGTCAATGACCACCCCGCGTAATGCTTCTGGAACAGGCGCGATAACTGATATTTTGAGGTCGCGATTGGGCTTTTTCCCGTGGGGTTCTGCTGATGAAACCTGCCCATTGCCTGCATCTTCGCTTTGGCCTATTGCATTGCGGTCTTCCTTGGGGACATTGTGATGCAATCGCGTTCTCTTAGAAACGCGTAAGCAAATTGGCCGAGCAAATATAACGGAACCGGTGCCATGGAAAAGATCCCGATGACACGCGCGGGTAATACCGCGTTGGAAACAGAACTGAAGCAGCTCAAGAGCGTCGAGCGCCCCGCCATCATCAGAGCGATTGCAGAAGCGCGCGAGCACGGCGATCTGAGTGAGAATGCCGAGTACCACTCGGCGCGCGAAAAGCAGAGCTTCATCGAGGGCCGCATCAAGGAACTCGAAGGGGTGCTTGGTCTTGCCGAAGTGATCGACCCGTCCAAGCTGTCCGGCGCGATCAAGTTTGGCGCCAGGGTAACGCTGGTTGACGAAGACACCGACGAAGAGAAGACTTGGCAAATCGTGGGCGAGCATGAGGCCAGCGTCGAGCAGGGTCTGCTCAACATCAAGTCCCCCATCGCGCGGGCACTGATCGGCAAGGACGAAGGCGACAGCGTCGAAGTCCGCACCCCCGGCGGTGATCGCAGCTATGAAATACTCAAGATCGAATATCGCTGAGGTGTGCCAAGAGGCCAATCCATGACCGACCCACAGGAGAGCCGCCCAACGCCGTTGGGCATCTATGACCGGCCCAGTCAACCTGTGCTCACGGCGATCGAATTCATCGCATTGGGCCTTTCGGCAGTATGGCTGATCGGCGCTGGTGTGTTCTTCATGTCGTTGCCCGAATCCACCCCCAGTCAGGACGACGGCCCGGACACGTTGCGTTTTATCATGACGATGCTGGCGATATTCATGCCGGTTGCAATGATCTGGGTCGCGGCGACTGCGGCACGGGCCTCGAAGGTCATGCGCGAAGAAAGCCGCCGGTTGCAGGGGGCGATTGATGCGATTCGACAAGCCTATGTCGCCCAGAACCAAGGCCGCGGCGCTGTTGTCGACAATTCGGTGGCAAAGAAGCTCGACGAGATTGCTGCCGCCCAGAAAAAGGCCGAAACGGCGCTGGCCATGTTCCAGTCGACCCGTGAAAGCAGCGCGGTTCGACCCGTGATACCGGCCCCCATTGCCTCGGGGTCCGAGGAACAGGTTGCCCTGCCTCTTGGCACCCGTGCCGAAGACATGGCGCCGCCGCTGTCGCGCGCCGATTTCATTCGGGCGATGAATTTCCCCGAAACGTCGGAAGACACCGAGGGCTTCTCGGCTTTGCGCAAGGCGCTCAAGGATCATCAGGCCAGCCAGCTTGTACGCGCCAGCCAGGATGTGCTGACTCTGCTGAGTCAGGACGGGATCTATATGGACGATCTGCGCCCGGACATGGCGCGCCCCGAAATCTGGCGTAAATTCGCCGCCGGAGAGCGTGGCCGGTCGGTTGCGGCCCTTGGCGGCGTGCGCGACCGTTCTTCCTTGGCGCTGGCGGCGGGCCGGATGCGCCAAGATTCGATTTTCCGCGACGCAGCGCATCATTTCCTGCGCAAGTTCGATCAGATCTTCACCGAATTTGCCGAATCGGGAAGCGACGCCGAGATTTCCGAACTGGCCGATACCCGCACCGCGCGCGCCTTCATGCTGTTGGGTCGGGTTGCGGGCACGTTCGATTGAGGCACCGCACCCCGCGTTAACCTAATACCGCGTTAACCTCTCCCCGCTCTCCCGGCAGCCAAGGGACAGCCGAATGTCAGACGCAGATCACTCCCTCGATTCGCCCCACCGGGGGCGCGTTAACCTGCCCGGGCGGGCGCCCCACATCTGGTTAAGGGGTGCGACGTCTCCGCCGCCGCGACAACGCAACGATTGACCAGCCCCGCCCCATTGCCTTAAAACACCTCTCAACGGCCCCCGGGGGATATGATGGACGGCGAAAACCAAGCAACATCAACCGATTGGGGGCATTTTGGCCGACCAATTTTTGAAGACCCCTCAGCGCGCGCACTTTCGCGCGTCGGTGTGGTCGATGTCGGCTCCAACTCGGTGCGCCTCGTGGTGTTTGATGGCGCCGCGCGCTCACCGGCCTATTTCTTTAACGAAAAGATCATGTGCGCCCTTGGTGACGGCCTTGCCGAAACCGGCCGCCTGAACCCCACCGGCCGCATCCGCGCCCTTTCTGCCATCCGTCGATTTCAGCGATTGGCCGAAGGCATGGCCACCGGCCCGCTCACCGCCGTGGCGACAGCCGCCGTCAGGGATGCCGAAGACGGCGGGGAATTCCGCGATCTGGTGGAAGAACAAACCGGCCTCAAGCTGCATGTCATCGACGGTCGCGAAGAAGCCCGCCTTTCTGCGCAGGGCGTGCTTCTGGGCTGGCCCGGCGCCTATGGTCTGGTCTGCGACATTGGCGGTGCCTCGATGGAACTGGCCGAAATCGGTGGCGGCAATGTCGGGCGCCGGGTTTCCTCGCGCCTCGGGCCGTTGCAACTGCGAAGCATCAAGGGCGGCAAGAAGGGCCGCAAAGCCCATATTCAGGCTGTATTGGCTGATTTGCACGCTGAAATGGGCGACCAGCACAATCGTCTTTTCCTCGTCGGCGGCTCTTGGCGCGCGATTGCCAAGATCGACATGGAACGGCGCGGCTATCCGCTGCATGTCCTGCACGAATACCGGATGAGCCGCAAAGTTGTCACCGCGACTGCCGACTACATTGCAAAAAGCGATATGGAAGAGCTGCGCCTGCGTTGCGGCATCAACGCCACGCGCATGGCGCTGGTGCCGATCGCGATCGAGGTATTGCACGAATTGGTCAAGACCTTCCGCCCCCGCGACATCGCCATCTCCTCCTATGGCATTCGTGAAGGCATGCTTTACGAACAAATGCCGCAACGCCTGCGCAACCGCGACCCTCTGATCGAGGCTTGCCGCTTTGCCGAAGCCAAGGATGCCCGCCTGCCCGGCTTCGGACGCACGCTTTATGATTTCATTTCGCCGCTGTTCAAATCGGCCACGCCCGAACGCAAACGCCTGATCAAGGCCGCCTGCCTGTTGCATGACGTCACCTGGCGCGCCCATCCCGACTACCGCGCCGAGCTTTGTTTTGACAACGCCACGCGTGCCAACCTCGGCGGGCTGCGCCACTCCGAGCGTGTCTTTTTGGGCCTGTCTCTGCTGCACCGCTACTCCAGTTCACGCAAGGGAACCCGGTTTGAACCGCAGTTCGAGTTGATCTCGCAAGAGGACCAGACCGCAGCCGAGGTGATCGGCAAGGCGATGCGGTTTGGCGCTATGTTGTGGCTCAAGAAAGATGCCGAACTTGGCCGCCTCAAGGTTTACCCAAAGAAGAAGATCCTTGAGTTAACATTGTCTGAACAGGCCGCGCCGCTCTTTGGTGAGGTGGCCGAAGCCCGCTTCAATTCCCTCGCCGCTGCGCTTTCGGCTCAGCCGGTCGTGCATATGCCGACCCAAAACGGCTCAAAATAGGGCAGACTCACAGGGTTTTCTTGAAACGCGCCCACCATTGATGTGACGCACCACGTTTCTCCCGAACCCTGTGCCAAATATAAGCGGAAACGCTTTATCACGCATGCGCCTCCGATTTGGGCCTGCCTCCCGCTTATCGTGCAATTGGTCCCAAATCACCCGCTATACGCGCAACTTTTTGCCTATCCGGCCATGACAACGCCCGTTGCAATAGTTTTTTCTTGATTTTTTTTGCGACCCCATTTCATATCGACCACGCGACGTTACCACTATCGACCACTGCTCCTACACGGCCAGTCAATCGATTCTGCACTGACTACGCCAACCCTGCAGCACTTCCGCGGGCAGGACTTAATAGGAGTAAAGACGATGGCAAATGGCACCGTCAAATGGTTCAACACCACCAAAGGTTATGGCTTCATCGCGCCCGAGACGGGCGGCAAAGACGTGTTCGTGCACATCTCGGCTGTCGAACGTTCGGGCCTGACCGGTCTGGCCGATGACCAGAAAGTTACCTTTGATATCGAACCCGGCCGCGATGGCCGCGAGTCCGCGATCAACATCGCCCTGGCCTGAGCCAACTGCGATAAGGTTTGCAAGGCGGGCGTCCATTTGGGCGCCCGTTTTCATTCAAGGCGTCGGCGCCAGGCCCGCGCGCGCCTTCACCAGAATCACTGCGCCCTGATCCGCGCAACCAACGCGCGCACCTCTGGACCAATCCCGCTCACGATCCGGCGCACTCCTTCGGCGTTCGGGTGAATCCCGTCGTCTTGCATGAAGCGCAGCACTTCAACCTGCCCTTCCCCCAGCCCGGCAAAGAAATCGGAATAGAGCGCTACGTCGAACTCCCGGGCCAGATCGGGCCAGATCGTCTCGAATGCCATCTTGTATTCGGACCCGTAATTCCCCGCGACCGGCATCCCGACAAGCAGAACTTCCAAGCCACGCGCCTGCGCCATCTCGACCATCTTTCGCAGGTTTTCGCGTGCCACGCCCGGATCGACTCCGCGCAGCATGTCATTGGCACCAAGCTCGATGATGATCCCCTGCGTTTCATCGCTCAACGCCCAGTCAAACCGCTCAAGCCCGCCCGACGTCGTATCCCCGGAAACGCCCGCATTGATGATCTCCACATCCTCGCCCTGCGCCGCCATCCATGCCCGCAAGACCGGCACGAAACCTTCTTCTTCGCGCAACCCGTACCCCGCAGTCAGACTGTCGCCCAACGCAACCAATTGCACTTTTTCCCTCGCCTCTGCGGCCGTCTGTCCTACCAGCAAACAGGCGAAAAACACTACCGCCAGCGTCTTGCGCATCATGCGCTTTACCCCATATGTCCTTGATATCTTAATCATCAGGCCTCTCAACATGTCCTCAGCAACACTGCTCTCCTTACAAGATGTGTCCTTGTCGCTCGATGGCAATGCGGGTCGTGTCGATATTCTCCATGGCATCACGCTTGAAGTAAACACCGGCGAGACGCTGGCGCTGATCGGGCCTTCCGGTTCGGGCAAATCGTCGCTCCTGATGTTGATGGGCGGGCTTGAGCGTGCCACCTCGGGGCATATCACCGCCCTGGACCAGGATCTGTCGGCCATGTCCGAAGATGCACTGGCCCGTTTCCGACGCGACAAGATGGGCGTTGTGTTTCAGTCGTTTCATTTAATCCCGACCATGACCGCGCTCGAAAACGTCGCCACACCGCTTGAGCTGGCAGGCCATCGCGACGCCTTCAAGCGTGCTGCCGAAGAACTCGCCGCCGTCGGCCTTGCCGCGCGCGCCGACCACTATCCCGCCCAACTTTCTGGCGGCGAACAACAGCGCGTCGCGCTGGCGCGTGCCGCTGCCCCGCGTCCGGCGATCTTTCTCGCCGATGAACCCACCGGCAATCTCGACAGCAATACCGGCAGCCAGATCATCGAACAGCTCTTTGCCCTGCGCGCGGCCCATGGCAGCACGCTGGTGCTGGTCACCCATGATCCCGCCCTTGCCGCGCGCTGCGACCGGGTGTTGCACCTCGCTGACGGGCGTATCACCGAAACCGCCATGACCGAGGCCGCACAATGATGCCGACCCTTCGCACAGGCCCGACCTTGCCCCGCCTTTCCACCCGATCCGTGACAAAGGCCCGCGCATGAGTCTTGCACAATCCGCCCGCATCGCGCGGCGCGAGCTGCGAGGCGGCTTGCGTGGCTTTGCCATCTTCCTGATCTGCCTGGCGCTTGGCGTGGCCGCTATTGCCGGTATCGGTTCGGTGCGCGCCGCGATCGAGGCCGGTTTGGCCCGCGAAGGGGCGGCCCTTCTTGGTGGCGACGCCGAAATCGAACTAACCTATCGCTTCGCCACCGATGAGGAGCTTGACTGGATCAAAACCAACAGCACGGCCCATTCCGAAATCGCCGATTTCCGCTCAATGGCCGCGTTTGGCGATGACAGCGCACTCACCCAGGTGAAATCCGTCGATTCTGCCTATCCGCTGCTTGGGCAGGTTCAGCTCGATCCGCCCATCCCCCTCTCAGAAGCCCTCGCAACCCAAGATGCCCTCCCCGGTGCCGTGATGGAGCGTATTCTGGCCGACCGTCTGGGCCTCACACCGGGCAGCGAATTTACCATTGGCGGCTTGCCCTTCCGCCTCTCTGCGATCCTCGTGCGCGAGCCCGACAATACCACCGGCGGCTTCGGCCTTGGCCCGCGCACCATAGTCGCCACCTCGGCGCTGAAAGACACGGCGCTGCTCTCTCCCGGCACGCTTTTTGAGACCAAATATCGCCTGACACTGCCGCCCGAAACCGACCTCGAAGCGCTCGAAGCCCAAGCCCGCAAAGCCCTCGATGGGTCCGGCATGCGTTGGCGTGACGCACGTAACGGCGCGCCCCGTGTCGCGGACTTTGTCGAACGTCTCTCCGCCTTCTTGATCCTTGTCGGTCTCTCGGGCCTCGCCGTTGGCGGTGTCGGCGTTTCGGCGGCGGTGCGCGCCTATCTCTCGGGCAAGACCGGCACAATCGCCACCCTACGCAGCCTTGGCGCCACCAACGCCACGATCTTCATGACCTACGCGCTTCAGATTGCCGCAATTTCCCTGGTCGGCATCGCCATCGGTCTCGTGCTCGGCGGGGTGATCCCCCTGCTCTTTGCGCCCCTGCTGCAAGCCCGCCTGCCGGTACCGGCTGTGTTCTCTCTCTACCCCGCGCCGCTGCTCGAAGCCGCGCTCTATGGCGCACTCACCGCCGCACTTTTCACCCTCTGGCCGCTCTCGCGGCTAGAGCGTATCCGCGCCGCCGCCCTGTTTCGCGATGCGTTTTCCGGCGCCCCCTCGCTGCCACGCGCCCGCTACATCCTGATAACTGCCCTGCTCCTCGCCGCCCTGATTGGCGCTGCGGCGCTATTCTCCGGCTCGCTCGCCCTCACCCTCTGGACCTTCGCCAGCCTCACGGCGTCGCTGGCCCTTCTCGCCCTCGCCTCGCTCGCGGTGCGCGCCCTTGCGCGCAGCCTGCGCCGTCTGTCGCGCGGCAAACCTGCGCTCAGATGGGCGCTCGCCGCGATTTCCAGCCCTGGCTCGGAAACCCTGCCCGTGGTTCTATCGCTCGGCCTCGGCCTGTCGGTCTTGGCGGCGGTGGGTCAGATTGATGGCAACCTGCGCGGTGCCATCGCGCGCGATCTGCCCAAGCAGGCCCCCTCCTATTTCCTGATCGACATCCGCAAGGATCAGATGCCCGACATCCTGTCGCGCCTTGGGTCCGATCCGGCAGTGTCTCAAATCGAAAGCGCCCCGATGCTGCGCGGCGTGCTTGCCCGTATCAATGGCCGCCCGGCGCGCGAAGTAGCGGGCGATCACTGGGTCGTGCGCGGCGATCGCGGCATCACCTATGCCGCCAGCCTGCCCGAAAACACACGCCTGACCGCTGGCGAATGGTGGCCCGAAGACTACACCGGCCCGCCACTGGTCAGCTTCGCCGAGGAAGAAGCCCTCGAAATGGGCCTCAAGCTTGGCGATACACTCACCATCAACGTGCTGGGCCGCGACATCACCGCAACCATCGCCTCGCTGCGCGCGGTCGATTTTTCCACTGCGGGCATGGGGTTCGTCATGGTGATGAACCCCGCCTCGGTCGCCGCCGCCCCGCATGGTTTCATCGCAACGATCTATGCCGACGCCGACGCAGAAGCGCGCATCATTCGCGACCTCTCGCGCGCCCATCCCAACATCACCGCGATCCGCGTCAAGGATGCCATCGCACGGGTTTCCGAGATGCTCTCGGCGCTCGCCGCCGCGACCGCTTGGGGCGCCTCGGCCACGCTGCTCACCGGTTTTCTGGTCCTGATCGGTGCCGCCGCTGCGGGGGCCTCCGCGCGCGCCCATGAGGCGGCGATCCTGAAAACGCTCGGGGCCACCCGGACACGTATCCTGTCAAGCTTCCTGTTGCGCGCCGCACTCCTCGGCCTTGCCGCCGGCAGCGTTGCCCTTGGTGCCGGGTTGATCAGCGCCTGGGCGGTCAGCCATTTCATCTTCGACACCGGGTTTGCGGTCATCTGGCCCGTCGGGATTGCCATCATCCTGGGCGGTGTCGCGGCCACGCTTGTTGCACAGGTCGGCTTTGCCACTCGCGCGTTGGCCTCACGCCCCGGCGCCATCTTGCGCGCGCGCGAATAAGCGCTTGCGGGCGCGCCCCGCCGATGGCATCCCGCCCCCAACTTCCGCAAGAAAGACGCTCGCCATGCCAAGCCAAACCCTGCCCCAGCCCGCCACACGCCTGACCGAGGCCCAACAATCCAGCCTGATCCAGATCGTTCGCCGCGCCGCCCGCGCCGAGATCCTGCCCCGCTTTCGCAACCTGACCGAAGGGCAGATTTCCGCCAAAACCGGCCCTTCGGATCTGGTGACCGAGGCCGACACCGCAGCCGAAGCAATGATCGCGCGTGCCATTCTGCGGCTGTTTCCCAATGCCACGGTGCTGGGCGAGGAAACGGCGGCCAACGATCCCAAATCGCGCGAAAAAGCTGGCGCCGCCGAGTTGGCCTTTATTATCGACCCAGTGGATGGCACGTGGAATTTTGCCCATGGCGTGCCGCTTTTTGGCGTCATTCTGGCTGCCACCCGCTTCGGGCGGCCGATCTTCGGGCTGCTTTATGACCCGATTACCGACGACTGGATCACCGCCACCGAAGACGGCCCCGCCCTGCAATCGGAAATCGCCACCCCCTCCAAACGGCTCGCCGCCTCGCAGGGTGGCGCGCTCGATACGCTTTCGGGTCTGGTCCATGTCTCGCTCATGTCGCCCGACCACCAGGCGGCCTTCGCGCCCCTGATCCCGGACTTCGCGCGCATCAGCTCGATGCGCTGTTCGTGCCATGAATACCGCCTGATGGCGCAGGGCGCGGTCGATTTCGTGCTCTCGGGCAAGCTCAACCCCTGGGACCACGCGGCGGGTGCCTTTATCTGCGCACAGGCTGGCGGTGTGTCGCGTTTCCTCGATGGCTCCGATTATGACATCCTGCGCACCGACGGCTTCCTCCTGAGCGCTCCGAACGAAGCAACATGGGGCGCGCTGCGCGACCATTTTGCACCCGTCTTGCTGGGCACAGACTGACCTCAGGGGGCACTGCTCCGAAACCCCAAGATGCTTTGGTCAATGGACACCGGGGCTGCGTGTCACTCTGTCAGACAATGGAAATGCCAAGCGCAGCTCTATCGCGTCAGATCACCCAAAATCGCGCGCACGCGAGCGATATCTTCCGCACGTGACAGAGTTGGTGCATGGCCACAATCCTCAAACCCGGTCGTGCCGGGGTGCGGACCCGAACCCGTCATCCTGTTCAGGATATCCTCGGTCAGCAGATCCGAGCGCACCCCATAGAACAGATGACAGGGCGTAGTGATCCGCTCCCAGCGATCCCATGTTGTCAATTCGCTCGGTGCAGCGGTCAATTGCTGAATGATCGCCGGATCGTAATGCAGCGTCAGCCGCCCATCAGCGCGCCGGCGCAAGGAACTGCGCGCCATCCTCTGCCAGAATTCGTCACTCGCGGGGCCAAACGGCGCATAGGCGTTGCGCAGCCATATCTCGGCCTTGGTGAAACTCTCGAAATGCGGCGGATTTCCGACGTAAGACATGATCCGCTCAACCGCCGCACCCGGCACTTCAGGTCCGATATCGTTGAGCAACAGACAGGTCAGCCTGTCGCGATACCCCCCCGAGGCTATACGCATACCGACCTGCCCCCCCATCGACGTGCCAAGCCATGCCGTGCGCTCAAGCCCATAGTGATCCATCAGGTCCGAGGCGATGCCAGTATAATATTCAATGGTATATTCCGCATCCGGGTTGGTCGACCAACTCGATCGACCGCGCCCGATCATGTCGGGGCACAGCACATGATACTCATCCGCCAGGCCCGCTGCCAGCTCATCAAAATCGCGCCCCGTGCGTGCCAGCCCGTGCATCATCATCAACGCTGGCGCGCCGGGATCGCCCCACTCGGTCACATGCACCTCATGGTCCATGACCGGGACAAAACGGAAGCGAGCGCCGCTCATATACGTTCACCTTTCGTGATCAGCGTGCCAACGATCCCTTTGGGAAAGAAATAGACCAGCAGGATGAAGATAATGCCGAGCCAGAACAGCCAGCGATCCGGGGCCAACAGCTCCGGCATCAGCGGAATACCTGCCACCGCATCTGACGCGACCGCCATGAGGTCGCGCAGATAATACTGCGCCATGACCAACAACACCGCCCCGATGACCGCACCCCACATGGTGCCCATGCCACCGATCACCACCATCAGCAAGATGTCGATCATGATATCAAACGACAGCGCCGTATCCGGCCCGGTATATTTCAGCCACACAGCATAAACCGACCCGGCCAGCGAGGCGACAACGGCCGACAGGCAAAACACGAAAGTACGATAGGCAACAACCCGATAGCCAATCGCCTCGGCGCGCGCCTCGTTTTCGCGGATCGCCTTCAACACGGTTCCCAGCGGCGACACGGTGATGCGCAACATGAGCATGAAAAGCGCCAGCGAGGTGAAAAAGACGAAGTAATACCCGGCAAGCTTGCCGTTCAGCCTGACCCCGAACCAGCGCACGACCTTGCCGTCTTCATCGACCATCAACTTGGTCGCGGTCTTGAACACATCTGGCGCGCGATAGGTGATGCCATCCTCGCCCCCGGTGATCTGGGAAAGCTGCGACGCCAGCACCAGAACGACCGACGCAGTGGCAAGGGTGATCATGGCAAAGAAAATCGCCTTGACGCGCAGGCTGATCAACCCAATCGCAGCCGCCACGACAAGCGAGACCAACACACCGGCAACCGTGCCAAGCGCCACTGCGTCCCAACCCGGCCCCATCTGTTTGAGCGCGATAGCAGAGCCATAAGCACCAAAACCGAAAAACATCGTATGGGCAAAACTGACGATGCCTGTATAGCCGATCAACAGATCATAGCTCGCCACCAGCACAATGAAGATGCAGATCCGTGCCGCCACCTCAAGCGCGCGCACATCCTGAAACAGGAACGGCGCGAACAGCAACATTGCGGCAATCACCAGCATGGTGGTTTTGATCGCAAGCGCGCCGTATGTGTCTTTCATCTGAGCCATCTATTTCACCGCCGGACGCAAGCCGCTCGGCCGCCACATCAAAATTGCCATCATCAGGATCATGTTTGAGGCCAGCGCCAGTTTCGGCGCGAGATAGCCGATGTAGTTCGCCGTCAGCCCGACAATGATCGCCCCCAAAAGCGTGCCTTCGATTGAGCCCAGCCCGCCAATGATGACGACGATGAACACCACAATCATCATCTCGCCGCCCAGCGCCGGGGTGATCACGGTCACATACCCCGCCCACATCGCCCCCCCGAGTGCCGCCAATGCCGAGCCAAGCATGAACACCCCGATGAACAACCGGTTAATCTTGAACCCCAATGCTTCGACCATCTCGCGGTTCTCAACGCCTGCGCGGATCAACAGTCCAACGCGCGTGCGGTTGAGCAGAACCATCAACCCGACAAACGCCGCCAGCCCGAGACCAAAGGCAAAGACGCGGTAAATCTCGATGCTGACATCGCCAATGATCCACGCCCCTTCAAGGAAAGTCGGGCGCGGCACGATCAAAGGCGTGCCGCCCCAAACGGCCAGAATGATCTCTTCCGACACAATCAGCGCACCCATGGTAATCAGGATCTGACGCAGGTGGTCGCGATAAACCGGGCGAATGATAACCGTCTCAAAGAACAGCCCCGCCGCCAGGCCAAAGGCAAGCGCCCCCAGAAGGGCAAGGCCCAGCGCAGCCGAGGCCAACCAGACACTATCGCCGCCAAGCCAGCCGCCAAGCGCCGCCAAAATGCTGGCCGCGATGAAGGCACCGAAGCTGACAAATGCGGAATGGCCAAAGTTCAATACATCCATCAAGCCAAACACAAGGCTCAGCCCCGAAGCCATCAGGAACACCATCATCCCCATCGAAAGCCCCGCAACGGTCAAAGTGACCCAAGACGAGGGCGCGCCGATCAGAACGAAAGCAATTGCGGCAAGGGCGAGCGGCAACAGGTTAACGCCACCATACCGGCCAAGCGTTTCAGAGAGCTTATCCATAAATCCCCTCATGCAGACAGACCCAGAAGCTGGCCCTGCAAATCAGTATCGGCGGCAAAATCCGCCATTGAACCGTGATGCACCACCCGGCCATCCTCGATCACGGCCATGTCGCGCCCCAGGCTGCGGGCAAAGTTAAAGTTCTGCTCGACCAGAAGGATCGTCGTGCTCTGGGCAATCTCACGAAACGCCTCGCCCATGGCCGCAACGATGGAAGGTGCCAAGCCCTTGGTCGGCTCATCAATCAGGATCAAGGCGCGCGGCTCGATGATGGCGCGCGCCACGGCAAGCATCTGTTTCTGCCCGCCCGACAGGCTCCACGCCTGCTTGCTCCAGAATGTTTCAAGCGCCGGGAACAGGTCGTAAATACGTTGCAGCCGGGTTTGATCAAACTTACCCTTCTCGGTGGCAAGCACCAGGTTTTCCTCGACCGTCAAACCGCCGAATATCCCCATATTTTCGGGAACATAGGCGATCCCCTTGCGGGCAATATCTGCCGTTGCCAGCCCCGAAATATCCTGCCCCTGAAAGGTGACAGATCCCGGCGAGGGCTGCCAAAGCCCCATGATCGAACGCAGCGTGGTCGTCTTGCCCGCGCCATTGCGCCCCAAGAGAACAAACACCCCGCCCTCGGCCACATCAAAGCTGACACCATGCAGCACGGCATATTGTCCGATATCGGTCTTCATCTCGCTTACGGATAAAAGCGTCACGCCGTTTCCTCCGTCGCGGTGCCAAGATAAACGTCGCGCACGATCTGGCTTTGCATCACCTCGTCGGGCGCGCCATCCGCCAGCAATTCACCGTTGTGCAGCACAATGATGCGGTCGGCCAGCGCACGCACCACGTCCATCTTGTGTTCGACCAGAAGCACGGTCTTGCTCGGGTCCGCCTTGATCTTCGCAATCAGCTCCAGAACGGCAGGCGCCTGATCCAGAGACATGCCCGCGGTCGGTTCGTCAAACATGTAGATATCAGGCTCCATCGCCATCAGCAGGGCAACTTCCAGCTTGCGCTGATCGCCGTGTGGCAGAGCCGAGGCCGGCATATGCGCCTTGGCGCCCAATTGCGCGGCGTGCAGGTATTCGTCAGCCTTCACCGTCAGATCAGTCAGCCGATGCGCCGGGCGAAACAACCGCCAGCCATCACCGGCGCGCGCCTGAACCGCGAGCCGGATGTTTTCCAACACTGACAGTTGTGGAAACAGGTTGGTCAACTGAAAGGCGCGCCCCACACCATGGTGCGCACGCGTTGACGGCGACATGCCAGTGAGGTCGATCTCACCCTTGTGCACGGTTCCGCCCGATGCGGCCAACTGCCCTGAAATAAGGTTGAAATAGGTCGTTTTGCCCGCGCCATTCGGCCCCACGATCACGGTCGTTTCGCCCGGATGGAACGCACAGGAAACCTGATTGACCGCAACATGACCGCCAAAACGGATCGTCAGGTCAGTGGTGGTAAGAGAAGGCTGGGACATGAAATTCGCTTGCAATCCTAAGTGGCCCCCGGCCCACCCAGATTTTGGGCGGGCCGGAGCGCGCTATCAGTTGTTGTTGCGACCGATCGGGATGTTCATCTCATCCGCTTCGATGATCCGCACCAGATCGGGAATCGCCCAATCGACGTTGTCATCCACACGGATCTTGAAGTGCACCATGGATTGCAGCGCCTGATGATCCTCGGGGCGGAAAGTCATCATCCCCTTCGGGGTGTCCCATGACATGCCTTCCATCGCGGTGATCAAGTCTTCTGTCTCATAGCTTTCGGCAGTTTCCAACGCCTTGACCACGGCCAGAGCAGCCGACATGCCGCCAGCAGTGAAGAAGTCCGGCGGGCTGTCGAAACGCTTCTGATGCTCTTCAACCAGCCAGTTGTTGATCGGGTTGTCATAGGCCTCATAGTAATAATAGACCGCGCCCTCCATACCGGGGAACCGCTTGTAGGTCGGCAGAACCGGCAGGATGTGACCACCCATCGAAATCTCGATGCCGTGACGCGACGGGTCCATCGCCTGAATCTTGCCCGGCGCATCGCCACCCCCGGCAATATAAACCAGAATGACCTTGCGGCCTTCATGGTCTTTCAGTGCATTGAACAGACGCTCGGCGGGGGCGGTGAAATCGGCAGTACCCTGCGGCACATACTCTTCACTCACAACCGTCGCACCGCTCCCTTCCAGCGCCGCCTTGAACGCGGTGATGCCATCGCGACCAAAGGCGTAATCTTCGGCCAGAGTGGCAACAAACAGGTTTTCATCCGGCTGAAGCGCCAACGCCTGCGCCTGCATGTCCATCGACGAGTTGCGCGATGTCTTGAAGACATAGCGGTTGCTATCCGGCCCGGTCAGGCTGTCGGCCACGGCAGGCTCGACAATCAGGATCTTCTCGTATTCCTCTGCAATCGGCAGCATCCCCTTGGTCACCCCAGAAGAGGTCGCACCCACCGCCAGCAACACGTCATCGTCGCCGTAAGCTTCGGCCAGAACGGCACGCGCCACATCCGGCTTGAACTGCGTGTCCTTGATGATCACCTCAATGGGGCGTCCCTTGATCTCGTTGGTGCCCTTGGTGGCATATTCCAGGCCCAGCTCGAATCCGGTCTGTGCCTGTTTCGAGAACGCTTCAAAGCTCGATCCCGACAGGCCGTGCACCAGCGCTATCTTGATCGGATCCTGCGCCCAGGCCGCACCCGCTAGAGCGATAGACGTGGCTAGAGTAGCGGCGAACCGCGTAAGTGTTTTCATGATATCCTCCCATATCGGACCAAGGCGCAATTGCGCACACCTGACCCGTCGTTTATGTGTAGAGTAGCATCCAAGACATGACAGGTTGAGGCAAGAGCGTGGAAATACGTATCGACGAATGCTATGAAGAAGGCCAGTTTGCCGAGCTTGCGTTTACCTATGCGCCCGTGGGTCTTGTGATCACCGAAATGCGCGTGATCCGCGATTGCAACATCGCCTTCGCCAACATGTTCGGCTATACCCGAGACGAGCTGCGCAATCATTTATTTTCAATGCTTTACCCCTCGGACGAAGAGTTTGTGAATATCCGCGACCGTGGCGTGAAACAACTTCGCGAAACCAACCGCTATTGGGATGAACGGATCATGGCACGCAAGGATGGCACGCTGTTCTGGTGCCGGGTGCGCGGCCATTCCTTCACCCCCGACAACCCGCTGGCCCGCGCCGTGTGGAGCTTTGCCGACCTCAGCGCCGAGCGCCCCTATTTCCCACTGACTCGCCGTGAACGCGAAATCCTCAGCCACCTGTCGGACGGGCTGACCAGCAAGGAAATCGCCCTGCAACTGGACATCTCGTATCGCACGGTCGAGGTCTACCGCGCCAAACTTCTGCGCAAATTCGGCGTGAACAATACCAGCGGTCTGTTCCATTCCCTCGGCGGGATCGACGGCGATCACGTGGTCTCGGCATCCGGCAAATCCTGACCGGCCCCGCTGCCACGCTCTCACCTACGCGTTGAACGGCTGATTACCCTACTCTGCCGCCTCGCCATAGGCTTCCATTGGCGGGCAAATACACATCAGATTGCGATCCCCCCAGGCATTGTCGACCCGGTTCACCGGCGGCCAGTATTTGTCGACCCGGAAAGCCCCCGGCGGGAAACAGCCCTCTTCGCGGCTATAGGGTCGGTCCCATTCCTTGACCAGGTCTTCCATCGTATGCGGCGCATTCTTCAGCGGATTGTTGGTCGCGTCCATCCGGCCTTCCTCAATCGCGCGAATTTCCTCGCGGATCGACAGCATCGCATCGCAAAAGCGGTCCAACTCGGCCTTGGTCTCGCTCTCCGTCGGCTCGACCATCAAGGTTCCCGGCACAGGGAAACTCATCGTCGGCGCATGAAACCCGTTGTCGATCAACCGCTTGGCAATATCATCCACCGTGACGCCCGCGCTGTCGGCAAAGGGGCGTGTATCAAGGATGCACTCATGCGCCACGCGCCCGCCCGGCCCCTTGAAGAGAACGTCAAACGCCCCTTCCAGCCGCTTGGCGATGTAGTTGGCGTTCAAGATCGCCACCCGCGTCGCCTGGGTAAGCCCCTCGCCGCCCATCATCAATATATAAGCATAAGATATCGGCAAAACCGAAGCCGACCCATAGGGCGCCGCGCTGACCGCGCCGGATTTTTCGGGCAAATGCGCGATCAGATGTTCTTTCACCCCAATCGGCCCCATGCCCGGCCCGCCGCCGCCATGCGGAATAGCAAAAGTCTTGTGCAGGTTGAGATGGCTCACATCCCCGCCCAGATCACCCGGACGGCTCAACCCCACCATGGCATTGAGATTAGCACCATCAATGTAAACCTGCCCGCCATGCTCATGGGTAATCTTACAAACTTCGATCACCGTTTCCTCAAACACGCCATGTGTACTGGGATAGGTGATCATACAGCCCGCCAGATTGTCAGAGTGTTTCTCGGCCTTGGCGCGGAAATCATCCAGATCGATATCGCCATTCGCCGACGATTTCACCGCCACCACATCCCAGCCCACCATATGCGCGCTCGCCGGGTTGGTGCCATGCGCACTCACCGGAATGAGACAGACCTTGCGATGCCCCTCACCCCGGCTCGCATGATACGACGAAATCGTCAACAGCCCGGCGTATTCCCCCTGCGCCCCCGAATTGGGTTGCAGCGAAAACCCGTCATAACCGGTAATCTGGCACAGCTTGTCACTCAGATCTTCAAACAGCGCCTTATAACCCAGCGCCTGATCCTCGGGGCAATACGGGTGCATCGTGGCAAATTCGCGCCAGCTGATCGGCATCATTTCCGCCGCCGAATTTAGCTTCATCGTGCATGACCCCAGCGGAATCATCGCCCGATCCAGCGCCAGATCGCGATCCGCCAAACGACGCATATAGCGCATCATCTCGGTCTCGGCGCGGTTCATATGAAACACCGGATGGGTCAAAAATTCACTTGTGCGATGCATCGCCTCCGGTACCCGGTATTCCGGCGTGTAATCGTCATCCGCGCGCACAATCCCGAACGCCTTCCAGACGCTCTCGATATCGTCCGAACGCGTCGCTTCATCCATCGCAATACCAACGCGCGTTTCGCCCACCGCGCGCAGGTTCACCCCCTCATCCACCGCCGATTTCATCACCGCCGCCTGAAGCGGCCCGACATCCACCGTGATCGTGTCAAAGAACACCTTCGGATCAACCTTGAAGCCGTTTTCTTCCAACCCCTTGGCCAACCGCACGGTCTTGCGGTGAATCCGCTGGGCAATCGCCTTGAGCCCCTTCGGCCCGTGGAAAACCGCATACATCCCCGCCATCACCGCCAAAAGCGCCTGCGCGGTGCAGACGTTGCTGGTCGCCTTCTCGCGTCGGATATGCTGTTCGCGGGTCTGAAGCGCCAGCCGATAAGCGCGGTTGCCATGGCTGTCGATGCTGACCCCGACAAGCCGCCCCGGCATCGCCCGCTTATGCGCGTCGTGACACGCCATATAGGCCGCATGCGGCCCGCCGTACCCCATCGGCACGCCAAACCGCTGGGTATTGCCGACCGCGATATCTGCCCCCATCGCGCCTGGTTCTTTAAGCAGCGTCAACGCCATGATATCCGCCGCCATAATGGCGATACCTTTGTTTTCATGAAGCTTTTCAATATGCGACGTGAAATCTCGCACATGCCCATAAGTGCCGGGATACTGAAACACCGCGCCAAACACTGCGCGCGCGTCCATCTTGTCCGGGTCCCCCACGATCACCTCAATCCCCAAAGGTGCCGCGCGCGTCTTAATCACTTCGATGTTTTGCGGGTGACAATCGCGATCCACGAAAAACGCCTTGGCTTTCGATTTTGCAACCCGCTGCGCCATGGTCATCGCCTCGGCGCAGGCCGTGGCCTCATCCAAGAGCGACGCATTGGCAATTTCCAACCCGGTAAGATCGCTCACCATGGTCTGGAAGTTCAACAACGCCTCCAACCGGCCTTGCGAAATCTCCGGCTGATAGGGGGTATAGGCGGTATACCAGGCCGGATTTTCCAAGACGTTGCGCTGGATCGCGGGCGGTGTGACCGTGCCGTAATAGCCCATGCCGATCAGCGATTTCAAAACCTTGTTCTTGCCCGCTGTCTCGCGCATGAAATGCAACAGCTCGCTTTCCGATTTCGCCCGCCCAAATTCCAGCGGCGCGCTCGCACGGATCGCCTTGGGCACCGTCTCATCGATCAGCGCATCCAGACTCTCAACACCCAACACCTCAAACATCGCGTCCATCTCTTCGGGGCTTGGCCCGATATGGCGACGGTTGGCAAAATCATATGGCAAGTAATCGGTCGGTTCGAACGGCATCTCATATCTCCCGGGGACCGCGGCATCGCACGCCCCTGCTTCATCTTTCAGCAAATACTCTCGCCGAAGGCGTCGCGGCTTTTCGCGAACATTCATGCCTCCGGCCGACAGCCCCACTCAGCCGATGAAATCCTTGTACTCGGCCTCGTCCATGTAATCGTCCATCGGGCTCAGATCCGACGCCTTGATCTTGAAGAACCATGCATCGCCCATCGGATCTTCGTTGACCTTGCTGGGTTCGTCCACGATGGCACTGTTCACCTCGACGATCTCACCATCCAGCGGCGACAGAATATCGCTCGCCGCCTTGACGCTCTCGATCACACAGATCTCTTCGTCCCTGGTCACTTCCATGCCCACCTCGGGCAGTTCCACGAACACCACATCGCCCAATTGCTCGCTGGCATGTTCGGTAATGCCCACCACGATCAGCCCATCTTCCTCGCGCAGCCATTCGTGCTCTTCGGTAAATTTCATGTCAATCTGTCTCCTGATTTCGCTCAACGTTTATAATTTGCCGGTGTAAACGGCGTCTCAACCACCAGCACGGGCAAACGCTTGCCACGTACTTCACCAAAAAGCCGGGTGCCCGTTTCTGACAACCCGGTGGGCACATATCCCATCGCCATCGGCGCTTCGATGGTGGGGCCATAGGCCCCCGAAGTCACTTCGCCAATCGCCTCGCCGCCCGCTTCATCCGCAAAAAGCAGCGTATGCGCGCGCATCGGCGCACGCCCTTCGGGGCGCAAGCCTACGCGACGGCGTGCAGCACCATTTTCCAACTCATCAAGAATGCGCGCCGCTCCCGGAAAGCCGCCCTCACGTGCGCCACCGTTGCGCCGCACCTTCTGGATGGCCCACTCCAATCCCGCCTCGACCGGGCTGGTGGTGGTGTCGATATCATTGCCATAAAGGCACAAGCCCGCCTCAAGACGCAGCGAATCGCGCGCGCCAAGGCCGATCGGCTCAACACTGAAATCGCTCATCAACCGCCCGGCCAGCGCGGTGGCGCGCTCAGCGGCAACAGATATCTCGAACCCATCCTCACCGGTATAGCCCGAACGTGTGATCCATAACTCGCCAAAGAACGACCCATAGACCCCCACATCCATAAACCGCATGTCCTTAACATCGGGCACGATTCCCGCCAGAACTTCCGCCGCATCCGGCCCCTGCAACGCCAACAACGCGCGGTCGGTGATCTCTTCCACCTCACAGCCGGGCAAGGCCTCGCGCATATGGGCAATATCGGCCGCCTTGCAGCCTGCATTCACCACCACGAACAGATGATCCCCGCGATTGGCCACCATCAGGTCATCTGATATCCCGCCATTCTCATCAGTGAAGAAAGCATAGCGTTGCCGCCCCTCAGGCAGATCCAAGATATTCTGCGGCACAAGCGTTTCAAACGCCTCGGCGCCGTTGCCCTTGCCGTCCTTGGGGCGCACGATCACCTGGCCCATGTGGCTGACATCAAAAAGCCCTGCTGCCTCGCGGCAATGCAGATGCTCTTTCATCACGCCCATCGGATATTGCACCGGCATCTCATAGCCCGCGAATGGCACCATCTTGGCGCCCAGTTCCACGTGCAGATCGTATAGGCATGTGCGTTCAAGATCCGCCATCACCGGTCTCCCCTTCTCAGGCCGGAAGGGTCGGCTTTTCTGCGAAAAACCCCGTCCGGCATCACGTCACACGCAGATGACTCTGCGTGCCTGATGCCCCCTCTGTCCCTTCGCCTGAGATCGCTATCCCTTCGGCGCCCCGGTCTGGTGCCGGGGTCTCTCCAGAGTGTCGAAGGCAGGATCGGTCCCTTGCGCCTGAGAGTTTCCGGGGCGGTTGCTCCTTCGGCACCGACGTATCACGTCGGTTCTCCCGAACCTGCTGTCCGGCACACGCTAGTATACCGCAACACCCTCTGCAAGAGCCCGGATCGTCAATTTGCATGGCCCCGTTTCGGGCAGATTGCGTCAGGCCGCCGTCGCCCGCTCACGACCACAAGGGATCGCTGCCATGATCGCCTTCAAGGGATCATTGTCACAAACCAGCGCATCAAGCGTCACCCCGTCAAGATGCGCATAAAACGCCTCCGCCGCGTCCTGAATGGCCAACCGCAACCGGCAGGCATCGGTCAACGGACAGGTATTGTCGACATCGGCAAAACACTCGGTCAGCGGCACATGACTTTCCATCACCCGAAACACTTCGCCAATGATGATTTCACTCGCGGGCCGCCCCAACTCGATACCGCCATTGCGGCCGCGATGGGTCCGCAGATAGCCCAGTTGCCCCAACTGGTTGACCACCTGAGCGAGATGGTTCTCGCTGGTATTGCAACACTCGGCGATCTCGGATTTGGTGGCCAACCGCCCGCCGTTCACCTCGCAGAACATCAGAACGCGAATGGCGATATTGGTTCTCTTGGTGATCCGCATGATGCCGGTCCCCTGCCGCTCGGGCATTTCGGTATGATGTCGACGCATTGCGATAAGTCTGAACGTCTTCACCATCGTTAAGTTTCCTGTGCCCCGGAAATCAGACCGCATTGCAATCCACTCTCAGAACACCTCAAAAGGTGAACCGATCATGCCTATTTTACGCGCTTTCGGTTTGACATGTATCAAGGCATCGTCAAATTTATGCCATGCTCGCTTCTGAAACCGCTTATTTCTTTGGTTATGGTTCACTTGTGAACCTCTCCACGCATGGATTCAGCGATGCCCACCCGGCCCGCGCACGCGGTTGGCGGCGCGCCTGGCGCCACACCGATCTGCGCCCGGTGGCTTTCCTCACCGCCGTGCCTGACCCCTCCTGCACCATCGACGGCATGATCGCCCACGTCCCCGGCAATGACTGGGCCGCGCTTGATCTGCGCGAACATGCCTACGCCCGCGTGCACGCTCAAAACAATGTCGAGCACGCTCTCGATCACAAACCCAACGTGGCAATCTATGCCATCCCACCCGAGGCCCATGGCCGCCCCGACGCCGCTCACCCGGTGCTGCTCAGCTATCTCGACGTTGTGATTCAGGGCTATCTCAAAGCCTTCGGCGAAATCGGCGCGCAAAGGTTCTTTGACACCACGTCCGGCTGGGACGCCCCGGTGATGAACGACCGCGCCGCGCCGCTCTATCCCCGCCATCAGGTGCTAAGCACGGACGAGCGCAGCTTTGTCGACGACGCCCTGAAACGCCTCGCCGTCACCCTGATCGCACCGCACCCGGTCTGACCCCGCCCTTCATCATTCCAAAAATACTCAAATCCGCCAGTCAGGCGCACGCCGCCGCAACCTGCCATTCCACGCGGGTCCACCCCGCCCAAAACCCCGGTTTCAGCGGCTGCTTCAATCCTTGGCCCGGATCACCTGCAAAAGCGGCAAGAGCGCGCCCATGTCCGGGCCGTGCTCCATACCCGTCAGCGCCTTGCGCAGGGGCATGAACAGCCCGCGCCCCTTGCGCCCGGTGGCCTCTTTCACAGCCGCCGTCCAATTGCGCCAGGTCTCCGCGTCATGCGGCCGATCGGGCAACAGCGCCAGCGCCTCGGCCACAAAATCCGCATCCTCCGCGTCGATCTGTGGCACCGCTCCATCGCGGCAGAGCGCCCACCATGCCGCAATGTCGGCGCGGGTCTGAATATTCTCGCGGATCGCGGCCCAGAACGGCACCGCCAGCGCCTCGGGCACACCGGCATCCGCAACGTCCCCGGCCACCTCGTCCAGGTCTGCACCATGCAACAGCCTGGCACTCAGCGGCCCCAGATCGGCCTCGTCGAACTTGGTCGGCGCGGTGCCGAACCGGGCGATATCAAACCCGTCGATCAGCGCCCCCATGTCATTGCGCAGTTCCACCGGATCGCTCGACCCAAGCCGCGCCATCAGGCTTAGTAGCGCCATCGGCTCGACGCCCTGCGCGCGAAGATCACGCAACGACAGCACACCCAGCCGCTTGCTCAGAGCCTCGCCCTGTGGCCCGGTCAGCAGGCTGTGATGCGCGAAATTCGGCACCTGGCCGCCCAAGGCCTTGATGATCTGAATTTGCGTCGCCGTATTGGTCACATGATCCGACCCACGCACCACATGGGTCACGCCCATCTCGGTGTCATCCACCACGCTGGCCAAAGTATAGAGCACCTGTCCATCCGCCCGGATCAACACCGGATCAGACACCGAGGCCGCATCAATCGAGGTCGCCCCGCCGATGCCATCCTGCCATTCGATCCGCTCCTGATCGAGCTGAAAGCGCCAATAGCCGCCGCGCTCTGCGCGCAATTGCGCCTTTTCGTCTTCGCTCAACGCCAGAGCGGCCCGGTCATAGACCGGCGGCTTGCCCATATTGAGCTGTTTCTTGCGCTTGAGGTCCAACTCGGTCGGGCTCTCGAAACACTCATAGAACCGCCCCATCTCGCGCAAACGATCCGCCGCCGCAGCATAGCGATCAAGCCGCAGCGATTGTCGCTCAACCCGGTCCCAATGCAGCCCAAGCCACGCCAGATCCTCCTTGATCGCGTCGACGTATTCCTCTTTCGAGCGTTCGGGATCGGTATCGTCAATACGCAGGATGAATTCGCCACCCGCCTTGCGGGCGATCAGGAAATTCATCAGGGCGGTGCGCAGGTTACCGACATGGATATATCCTGTGGGCGACGGGGCAAAACGTGTCGTGACCATGAAAGGCCTCCTTTGGGTCTCGACCTGCCCTTTCCCATGAAGTGCGCGTATTGTCCAGAATTGAGACCCCAAAGGATGCGCATTCTGCGCGCCTTTCCTATCTCCGGCCCTGTCGTAAGCCCAGACTCCGGCCCAATCTCTGGCCCAATCTCTGGCCCTATCCCTCGCGCTTCGCCGCCAACCCATCGGGGCGCTCGCGGGGCCGCATGGACGACAGCGGTTTGCAATAACTCTGCGCTTTCAGCCACCCTGCCATATCGCGCCGCTTGGCGGCTGAACGCATCGGCCCCCAATCGGCTGACACACCGCGCCAGCGCCGTTTGCTGGATTTTGTATAGGCATGGATCACCCCGTCGCGCGGTACCGTTCGCGCCATGATCCGAATGGCACAGCTCAGATTGGCCGAACCGTTCTTGAGCGCATCGCCACTGCGCGCGTGGCACTTATATAGCCGCGCTGTGGATGGCAGAATTTGCATCAGCCCATACCAAAGCCCACCCCCGCCCACGGCGCGGGGCTTATATGTACTCTCATGTTTGGTCAGCGCCGAAATAAAGCCCACCCAAAACGCCGCTCTCTGATCATGCGATGCCTGCGGATAGGCCGGGCACCAATCAAGAATATCCCCCGGCACCATCTTGACCAACGGCTGTCCGTGATCGCCAAGTGCCGCCAGAGCCGATCGGGTCCAGAGCGTCGCCTCGGGGCGATGCGACCAGCGGGCTCTCGGCACGGCCTCCTTGCGCGCCTTCGGGCGCACCGGCGCGGGGCCGAGACTGACCTGCCGCAGTGCCGTCGCGCTTGTGGTCTCGCCGTCGGGGTCTTCGCCCGTAAGCGGTGCAATCGCCGCTATGGTCGCAATCTCGGGTGTGGCCACAGTGCTCGTCATCGGCTCCGCCGCCTCCGCTGCCGCCTCGGCCACGACCATCCCGGCAGTCAGACTGACCAGCCCGACCCCGAAAACCAACGTCAAGACAATAGCCTTTCGCCGCCCGCCCGCAATGTCGTCGGCACGGCTGCATCCTTGCGCTAACGCGCCCGGTTTATGATCCCCCCAGAACATCGCGCCATCAAAATCGATTTTGCCCATAATAGCAACAACCTGGCGTATTCGCCTGATCCATCGGCTGACCTTTGCCAAGGCGCCCTGCCGCGGCATCGCTCCGGCAATGCCCCTGAAAACCCTGACACGCGCCGAATTTTGGCCCGAATGCACAGGCACAAAGGCCCACGTTACCCGACTTTCCCATTCCGGAGGCACCCTTGAAACTTCCTGCCGCCCTGTCCAAGACCCTGTCCAAGTCCTTGCCCACCGCATTGCCTCATAAGCTTTCGCAGGGTCTGGCGACGCTGCCCGTGCTTTGCAAACACAAGCGCGCCAAACAGCGCCGCAAGCTGGCGGCGGCACTGCGATCGGGGGCGCGGCTTGACGAAGAACTCGTTGCCCGGCTTGATCGCCAGTTGATTCTGCCCACCGCCGATGAAACCGATGAAGAAACTTCGCGCGCCGCGGTTCAGGATTATGGCCAGTTTCTGGTCCGACAGGACCGCTGGGAAGAGCTTTCGGCACTGATTCACCAGGTTGACCATACCCGCCGCGCCACGGCCTGCGCGATGTCACACACCGAACTCTTGTGCTTTGGCGCGCGCGCCGACGTGGTTCAGGCCGCCGAAGACGCCATCTGCGATGGTTCCAATCCCTCGCTCGAAGGCATCGAGGCGTTCGAGGAAATTCTGCTCGAATACCCCGACGATTATGCCATCGCGGTGATCGTCGCACTGGCCCATATCGACCTTGGCTGGGCCTGGCGCGGCGGCGACTGGCCACATGAAATTCCCGAGCGTAATCTCATGCTGTTCGAGGCACATTTCGATCGCGCTGCGGCGATTCTCGAACGGTTTGACAACATCGTGCCCAAGGCCCCGCTTCTGGCCTCTGCGCGCTGTGCGCTGCTGGCCGGTCGCCCCCTTCCGGCGCAAAATCTTGCCGACGAATATGAAGCCCTGATTGCGCTCGACCCGGTCAATCCCCGCCCGATGCGTGCGCTCGGCCATCATCTGTTGCCGCGCTGGCATGGCTCTTACCAACAACTCGACCTCGAAGCCCGCCGCACCGCTTCGCGCACCACCGAAACCTGGGGCAGCGGCGGCTACACCTGGGTGTTCTGGGATGCGCTGGCAATTGATCCCGGTGCCGCGCGGATCGTTGACCTCGATTTCTTCATCGACGGCATGCGCGATATTCTGGCCCAGGCGGTGGCGTCGGGCGCCGGACAGTATCACGCCAACCTGATGGCCGCCTATGCCGCCATTACGATGGATCCGGGCGCGCTCCCCGAAACCGCCCCCGACATCACCCGCGATCTGCGCACCCGTCTGCATGGCACGCTCGACTGGATCTTGTCGGACTATCTCTATGAATTGCACCCGCTGGTCTGGGCGCAGGCGGCGATGGGCCATGATGCTCATGCCCCGCTGCCCATGCGCAAAACCCTCGTGCGGCGCGGTCGTCTCACCGCCCGGCGCACCATCGCGCGTCACTTCGCCGATGAAATCCTCAAAGGCACCACCATTGCCTTCTCGCCCCACGGATTGCGCTTCTTCAGCCCCTCTTGAGAACTCGAAACGGATGGCTCACGAACAACTGCACCAGCCGTTTTCGGATACCCCAATCACCTCTTGTCCCACGGCCAGCCAATAGCCCGGGTCGGTAATATCCGTGCTCTCCGATCCCGGCAGCGCCGAGGCCCCTGCCGTCAAAACGGCAACGGCCAAGGCAACCAGCATGATCCACTGATGAAATCGCATTGTAAAATCCCCTTCTTGTAATACCGGTATTTCAACACGCCTCTGCGCCCCGCAACAGTCTGGAATTCCCTTCCTTCTGGCCTCTTTTGTTCCCCACAAGCCCTCTCTGCCCTCTTGCCCCGCTCCGGCCCCTGCCCTAGAAGACGAACCGTTGCGATGAAGGAAAAACGCGCCATGCTCGATCTCACCTACGAAGCCCCCAAGCCCAAGGTCATTTCCGGGGCCAAGCACGACTGGGAACTGGTGATCGGACTCGAGGTGCACGCACAGGTCTCCTCCAACGCCAAGCTCTTCTCCGGCGCCAGCACACAATTCGGCGCCGAGCCGAATTCGAACGTCGCCTTTGTTGACGCCGCCATGCCCGGCATGCTGCCCGTCATCAACGAATACTGCGTCGCGCAGGCGGTGCGCACCGGCCTTGGCCTCAACGCCGAAATCCACCTCAAATCCGCCTTTGATCGCAAGAATTACTTCTACCCCGATCTGCCCCAAGGCTATCAGATTTCCCAGCTTTACGAACCCATCGTGGGCGAAGGCGAAATCCTCGTCGATATGGCCCCCGGCATTGCGCGCCTGGTGCGGGTTGAGCGGATTCACCTCGAACAGGATGCGGGAAAATCCATTCACGACATGGACCCCAACATGTCCTTTGTCGATCTCAACCGCACCGGCGTCGCCCTGATGGAGATTGTCAGCCGCCCCGACATTCGCGGCCCCGAAGAGGCGGCGGCTTACGTCGTCAAACTGCGCCAGATCCTGCGTTATTTGGGCACTTGCGACGGCAACATGCAAAACGGCAACCTGCGCGCCGACGTCAACGTCTCGATCTGCCGTCCCGGTCAGCATGAGAAATACATGGAGACCCAGGATTTCTCGCATCTCGGTACCCGTTGCGAGATCAAGAACATGAACTCCATGCGCTTCATCCAAGCCGCGATCGAATACGAGGCCCGCCGTCAGATCAAAATCGTCGAAGGTGGCGGCACCGTTGATCAGGAAACCCGCCTCTACGATCCCGACAAGAACGAAACTCGCTCGATGCGGAGCAAGGAAGAGGCGCACGACTACCGCTATTTCCCCTGCCCCGATCTCTTGCCGCTTGAGATCGAACAGGCTTGGGTCGATGACATCAAGGCCTCGCTGCCCGAACTCCCCGACGCCAAAAAGGCCCGCTTCATGGGCGATTATGGCCTTACCGAATATGACGCCTCGGTGCTGACCGCCGACACCACCTCGGCCGCCTATTTCGAACAGGTCGTCGCCGCCAGCGACGATGGCAAACTCGCCGCCAACTGGGTCATCAACGAGCTGTTCGGCCGTCTCAAAGCGGATGAGAAAGACATCAGCGATGCGCCACTATCGCCCGAACAACTCGGCGGCATCATCAAGCTGATCAAATCCGACACCATCTCGGGCAAGATCGCCAAGGACGTGTTTGAAATCGCCTACACCACTGGCCGCGACCCTGCAGAGATTGTTGAGACCGAAGGCCTCAAGCAAGTCACCGATACCGGCGCCATCGAAGCCGCTTTGGACGAAATCATCGCCGCCAATCCCGCACAGGTCGAAAAAGCCAAGGTGAACCCGAAACTCGCAGGCTGGTTCGTCGGTCAGGTGATGAAAGCCACGGGAGGCAAGGCCAACCCCAAAGCAGTCAACGATCTGGTGGCGCAGAAGCTCGCGCTCTAATTCCGCCAACGGGCAGTCAGCCGCCCTTCAGACCCGTGAAGGGCGGCGCATTACCCCGCCGACCTCCCCGATCAAGGTCAGGCCCTGCGCCAATCACGCCGTCACAATCTCCCTCTTGCCGGGCTCTTGCGCTGCCTCATTGCGGTCAAGACTCCCTGCCGCCCGCGCCATGATCCCGGCCAGCGCAGCCCCCATGAGCGCCGCCTCATCCTGTCCAGTTTCATCCTGTCCGGCCTCATCCTGTCTGGCCTCATCCCGTTCGGCCTCATCCTCGCGCCGCCGCGCCGCTTCGGCGCAGGCCATGCTGCCCGTCACCCCGGCCACCGCCAGACGCCCGATCATCTCTGGCGCAAGGTCCGGCCCGAGCAAGCCATAGAGCGACGGCAGCAACTCATAAAGCTCGTCCACATCCCCATCCGTTCGCGGCGTCAGAATCATCGTCGTCAGCGCCGGATTGCGCAGTTCCGCCGTCAAGGCCACCGAATGGCTCAGCCGCCCCGCAATCCGTTCGCTCATCACCACAAGATCCATAACGCCCAGTTCGGCATAGGCCATGCCGTGCTCCACCGTCTCCGCCGTAACCACCTGAAACCCGCGCTTGAGAAGCGCAATCGTCATACCCACCTGCGCGTCGCGGTCTTCGTTCAATACCAATGCCTGCATGGGGTGTCCCTCCATCGTTGTTCACCATGTGTTCTAGATCCGACGCTAATCCCGAACCTGTAAAAATTTACTTAAACCTGTCGCAGATTTCTTCGCCCCATCTGCGGATAAAATCGGCCCCCTTGAACCCCGCCGCGCAATCCGCCAAACACCCGGCATGGACTGGATCAAAATCATACATATCCTCTGCGTCATGGGCTGGATGACCTCGGTCTTCGCCGTGCCGCGCGCGCTGATCTTCTGGAAGCGCGAATTCGCCGCCTCGAACGCGTTCGGCCCCACCGGCGACCTGACCGTGCGGCTCTACCGCTTCTCGGCCATGCTGGCGGTGATCGGCGTGGCAACCGGCCTCTATATGGCTTGGGCGATATGGGATTTCGCCCCCTGGACCCATATGAAAATCGGCCTCGTCACCCTGCTTGCGCTGCACTACATCTGGACGGGCCGATTGGTCGCGCGTGCCAAACGCGGCGTATTTCGCGAATCCGACCTCTTCCTGCGCATCTTCAACGAAGTCAGCGTCATCGCCACAGTCGCCATCCTCTGGGTGGTCGTCGTCAAACCATTCTGAGACCCGATATGAGCAAACCTTTCCTCTCCCAACCGATGACACTTGAGCCCGAATGGATCGACTATAACGGCCATCTCAACATGGCCTATTACAACGTGCTCCTTGATCGCGGCGTCGATGGCATCTGGCATGAAATCGGCTTTGGCCCCGACTATTCCCGCGAACGCGGCCTGACCACGTATTCGGCTGAATATCACCTGCGCTACCTGCGTGAAATTCACCTCGGCGACAGCGTCCGCGCCAGCTTCCAGATCCTCGACCACGACGCCAAGCGCATACATTTCTATCAGGAACTGATCCACTCCGACGGGTGGGTCTCGGCCGTCGGCGAGGGCATGATGCTGCATATCGACCAATCCGGCCCGCGCGTCGCGCCAATGCCCCCCGACATCCTCGCACGGGTCGAGGCGCTGGCAGCCAAGCACCGCGAGCTGCCCATACCGGAAACCGTCGGCAAACCCATCGGCATCCGCAGATAAGGCGGGCATCCCGCGCCGCTTGCGCACGCCCGCGTCGCTCAAAACTTGATCTAAAGCCCCTCTCGCGCCTAAGCTGCCCCCAGCATCCCGCACGAAGGCCGCTCCGTTGTTCCCCAAGTCCATCAAAACCGGCCAACTCCTCGTCGCCGTTGCCGCGGCCGTTTCCAACCCCACCAGCGTTTTTATCGGGCGCGCCGCGCTCTCCGCCCTCAGTCTGCTCAGCGAGGAAATCACCGCCCGCAATCCCGCCCTCAACCAACTCGCCACCGAGATTGAGCGTGATTTCAACCGCGAACTGGCCAAACCCGCCTATGACAAGCCCGACGATGCGCGCCTGCTTCTGCCCCAGATGCTTGAAGTATCTGCCGCGCGCATGGAGTTCGCCCATCACGGGCTCGATTCCGGGCGCATCCTCGACGATCTGATCGACCGGCTCGACAGCCCCGACTATCGCCCCGAACACATCCGCGCCTTCCGCCGCCTTTTGGCCCCGATTCTCGCCACGATCTGCGACGATCCCCGCCTCAAAACGGCCCTCGACCCGGCCCTCACCCGCATCCAGATGCAGCGCCAGCAGGAACAATCGAGCCAGATCGAAGCCATCCTCGCGCGCCTTGGCGGCATCGAGCAGGCCCTCGATACCCCTTCCGCCCTCGCGCACGCCGATCTCTCTGCCCTCGCTGCCCGTTTCGGCGCGCCCGCCGGGGCCGATCCTGCCACGCTTATTGAGTTTCTCACTGATAAGGCTGACGAATACCGCCTCTACCGCGATCAGATCGACAGCCTCGATGATCGCGTCAGCGAAGTCGCCTCCCTCAAATCCCAAGCCCTCACCGCCGCCGAGCAGCTCGATTTCGATGCCGTCGAAGACATCCTCGCCGCCGTCACCACCACCGAGGCAACGCTCTTTGCTGAAACCACCCTCGCGCGCGCCCAAAACGCCCTGATGCGTGGCCGTGCCGAACAGGCCTTCACCCTGCTCAGCGCCGCCGCTGATGCCTTTGGTGCGGTCTCTCCCCTGCAACCGCCGCAGCGCCGCAATCACTATGCCAGCCTCCTGCTCGCCCATGGTCAACGCTACGGCGGCACCGCCCTCACGCTTGCTGCGCAAATGCTCGAAACCGGTGCGGCCCAGGCGCAGGCAACCGACCAGCCCGATCTTCTCGCCGCCTGTCGCCAGAACCGCGGCATTGCCTTGCATAATCAGGCGAAGTTCACCGCCCATGCCGACGGCACGGCCCTTCTGACCGAGGCGGTCGCGGTGTTCGAATCCGCCCTCACCGGCTATGATCGCACCCGGTCGCCCGAGGAATGGGCCACCGTTCAACAAAACCTCGGCGCCGCCCTCAACACGCTTGGCGCGCGCACCGCAGGGGATGCGGGAATCGCCCATCTCGCGCGCACCATCACCGCGTTTGAGGCTGCGCTCGATGCCCGCGACCGCGCCAATGACCCGTTGGACTGGTCACGCCTGCAACAGAATCTCGGGGTCGCGCTCAAGGCATGGGGCGAACGGCTCGATGGCGCGCCCGCCGCTGCCGCCATGGTCCGCTCCGTCACCGCGTTCGAGACCGCACTCGGCCCGGTCAACCCTGACGACCACCCCGATGACTGGGCCACGATACAACTCAACCTCGGCAATGCGCTCACCGCGCAGGCCGAACATGCCGAAGGGGACATGCGCATCGCCCTGCTGGCACGCTCCGAATCCTGTTTCGAAGCGGCCCTGCGCATCTACACCCAACGCGATCACCCGATGGATTGGGCGTTGGTGCAGATCAATCTCGGCAACGCCCGCGCCTTTCAGGCCGCAATCGGCACAGATCCCGAGACCGCATTTCCCCGCGCCCAAGCCGCCTATCAATCCGCCCTCGAAATCTATGACGAGGCGCACCATCCGATGCTCTGGGCCATGGCCGAGGAAAACCTCGCCTATCTTCACGACGATTGGGCGACCAAGGCCGAGGGCGACGCGCAAAGCCACCTGCAAATCGCGCTGACCTATGTGGAAAACGCGTTGCGCGTCTATGATCCCGAACATTCCAGCCAGGATTACGAGACCGCCATCAAACTGCGCGACAGCATTCGCGCCCGCCTCGCGCAAGCCTGACAATCGACCCAGTTACCAACCTGACACCAATCTGATTTTTCGTTGCCCAACCGCGCGTCCAGGTAACTGTTTGCGCCGCCCCACCATACGCCAGCGTATGTCATACGCCCGACAGCCAGACAGCAGCCACAGATCACCCCCACAGTCTCGCTCCCGGATAACCGTTAACCCACCGGGACGCCTCGTTAACCCTCTCTTTCCTTACCCGCTTCGCCTTGATATGAAACGACGAATTTCAGATAGGATCGCGACCATGGCGCAGTATGAATACAAGGTTGTCCCGGCCCCGCGAAAGGGCCAGAAAGCCAGAGGATACAAAACCCCCGAGTCGCGTTTTTCCTTGGCTTTGCAAGAAGTTATGAACCAACACGGCGCCGAGGGCTGGGATTATCTGCGCGCCGAAACGCTGCCCAGCGATGAACGCGCGGGCCTCACCGGCAGCCAAACGGTTTACCGTGATGTGCTGGTCTTCCGCCGCCCCCGCACGCAAGAGACCGCTGCGGTTAACCCGCCCGCGATAGAACATTTGCCCGACGACGCGCCCAGCGCGCCCCCCGTTCATAACACCGATTTTCAAACCGCCCGCACCGACACTGACTCCACACCCCATCCCGCCCCGCCGGTCTACGCCGAAAACGACACGAGCGCCGACACAGAACACCAGGATGATGACGACGCCGAAACGCCGCCCCGCTCGGTCTAACCCAGATCCAGCGATAGCGCGTGAATAGAGCTGACCAGTTCGGCCCCCAGCGCCTTATTCACCGCACGGTGGCGCGCCACACGGCCCATCGCGGCAAGCTCGGGCGCGCGCAGGCGTATCGCAAAATGGCTCTCGCCTGATCCATCATCACCAGAATGCCCCGAATGACGCGAAGATTCATTCACAATTTCAAGCTCCTGCACTTCGAACGCCGCTTCTAATGCGGCCCGCATCTCATCTGCTTTCGCCATTTTCTGCCCCCTAGACCTGTTTCAAATAAATCTCGCTTGCGCAGGTTTCACCCTATTGTCGTTTGGCCGCAATATGTCAAAATACCCGCGCCGCAAAAGACCCGGCATGTTTCGCGCGCAAGCTGCGATGGAGCTTGAACTCCAGGTGGTTTTGGCTAAACTCACGGGTCCGAGTCGAAAAGGTGTTTGATCATGAGCAAATCCGATCCCTTCGGTTTTGATATGTCCGTATCATCGGCCAAAAAGCGCAACCCGCGTGGCCGTCGCGGCATGTCGGGCGCGTCCGAAACCTCGAATCGCGTCTGCCACATGGAAGGATGCGATGAACCGGGCAAATACCGCGCGCCGCGGGCCCCGGATGTGCTGGATGAATACCTCTGGTTCTGCAAGGATCACGTGCGCGAATACAATCTGAAATGGAACTTCTTTGACGGCACGACCGAAGCCGAATTGAACGCCCAGATGTCCAAAGACAAGGTCTGGGAGCGCCAGACCAAGCCGCTCGGCGATCCCGAGCAGCGCGCATGGGCCCGGCTCGGCGTGGAAGACCCGCACCAGATTCTCGGCGCCAATGCCACGCAGAACCCCGGCAAGGGCGGCACAAGTCAGCGCCGTCTGCCGCCGACCGAACGCCGCGCAGTCGACATTCTCGAAGTAAAAGACAACGCCACCAAAGCCGAGGTGCGCAAGGCTTACAAGGCGCTGATCAAGGTATTGCACCCCGATATCAACGGCGGCGACCGCTCGCAGGAAGAACAACTGCAAGAAGTTGTCTGGGCCTGGGATCAGATCAAGGTCAGCCGCAACTTCAAATAAGCCGGGTGATTTGCGCGCGGCCCTGCGCCCGCTAATATGGGCTACCGGAAAAGCATAGGGGCGGGAATCACCCGCCCTTCAAACCGCCCAGAAGACCTGGCGCAAACCACCGCGCGCAGCCGTTAACGTTGCTTCAGCATTTTGCGCCACACTCTCACGCGGGCTTGAACACCAGGCTCACGCCATTGATACAGTGCCGCTTGCCCGTCGGTTTGGGGCCATCATCAAAGATATGTCCCAGATGCGAACCGCATCGACGGCAATGCACTTCCGTATGCACGCCCCATATCGTGCGATCCGGCTGGGTTGCCGTCGCCTCGGGCAACGCCTGCCAGAAACTGGGCCAACCGGTGCCGCTGTCGAATTTATGTTCCGAGCTGTAGAGCGGCAGGTCGCACCCCCGGCATTGATAGACACCCTTGTCATATATTTTATCGAGCGGCGACGAACCGGCACGCTCGGTCCCGGCCTTGCGCATCACCTTGTATTCCAGCGCGCTCAGCATCTTGCGCCACTCGGCGTCGGTGCGTGTCACCTCGAACGCGGCCTGCGCACGCGAGTTCACGCCCGCCACCAACAGCGCCCCTCCGGCCAGAGCAGTGCCTAACATAAAACGCCGGTTCATATGAGTAGTCATTGGCCTTCTCCTCTATGGGCTTGGGTCATAAGTGCTGCACCGCTTGCAATCTTGCAATCACGAGCGGTGCAATTTCTTGTGAGGTGATCCTCTGGTCGAACGCGAAAACCGCTTACATCTTGGGCAGAAGCACCGCGTCGATCACGTGGATCACGCCGTTGGATTGCTTCACATCCGCAATCGTCACCGTCGCCATTCCGCCGTTTTCATCTTCCAGCGTGATCATGTCGCCATCCATCCGCGCCTTCAGCGTGCAACCGCCCACGGTCGGCACATCATGCATGCCGCCATCGTCTGCAATCATGCCAGCAATCGCATCTGACATCGCATCTGCGGCGACCACATGACAGGTCAGAACCTTGCTCAACTGCTCCTTCATCCCCGGCTCAAGCAGCTTTTCAACAGTGCCCTCAGGCAGCTTGGCAAAGGCGGCATTAGTGGGCGCAAACACGGTAAACGGCCCCTCACCCATCAAGGTATCGACCAATCCGGCAGCTTTGACAGCAGCCACAAGCGTGGTGTGATCGGCCGAATTGACCGCATTTTCCACGATGTTTTTCTCAGGCAACATCGGCGCGCCGCCCACCATGGGGTTGCTTGAATGGCTTCCGGCGGTGGCCAGTCCTGCGCTCAGAGCAAGGGCAAGGGCGGTGCTGGCAATTGTGAAACGTGTCATCGTTTTCTCCTGTTCAACTGAGTGTTCAGCCCGGCCTTTCCTGGCCGGGTCACAAGCAGTCACGTTTCCCACGCGACAGGAGTTTCACGATGTTTCAGCGGCTCACGACGACGTGATCAGAGGGGCCGCCGCAAGCACCGCACCGGTCGGGGCACCCGTGGGCGACCCACCTTCCGGCTCGTCCGAGATGGCCAGCGTCCCGCCACTCATTCGCGCCATCAAAGCGTCTGGAATCACCAGCAGCGCCCGTTCGGCTTCGGGCAGAACCCCCAGCGAGACCGGCGGGTTGTCGCCCTCGATCAGCCAAAGCTCAAACGATCTGCCAGACGCCGGACTGCCGACGTGGCGGGTAAGCTGCAACACATTGTCGTCGCGCAAATATCCCGCCGTCAGCCGCAGATCACCGCCCTCGGCTTCCAACACGGCCACCATGTCGGGCACGGGCCCGGTCGGCCCACCCGCATCGCCCAGCCACACCGCCAACATCAAAACCCCAGCCGCCAAAACCGACCCCAGCCCAAGCCAGCGCAGCACCACCCCGCCACCCGCTTTTTTCTTCTCGGGAAAGAGCCGCGCCTCGATCCGCCGATAGGTGCCGCTCGGTGGGGCCACCGGGTCAATATCGTCGCTCAGGCTTACCAGGTTTTCGGCCCAAACCGCATATTCCGCGCGCAAGCCAGGCTCAGCCGCAAGTCGCGCCTCGAACGCGCGTGCCTCAGCCCCGTCCAGCAGACCCAACGCATATTCCGCGGCCCATTGGCGGTCTTCTTCGCGATCTGCCCCGGCGCTCATCGGCTCAGACACTCCCTCAGTTTCAACAGGCTGCGGCGCAGCCATGTTCGCATCGTGTTGAGCGGCACGCCATGTCGCGTGGCCAGCTCTTCATAACTCAACCCATCAAGATAGGCGCCCCGCACGGCCCCCGCACGCGCCGCCTCCAACTCGCCCAGACAGGCGGCAATCTGCGTACGCTCATCCGAAGCAACCGCCAACGCCTCTGGCCCCAGCCCGGGATCAACCATCAACTCCACCGCGTCGCCGTCCGCCTGCGCCTCGCGCCGTTTGCGCTTGCGCAGCCGGTCAATCGACAGATTGCGCGTCACGGTGATCAACCACGTCATCGGGCTCAGACCATTGGCCGCGTATTGGTCGGCCTTGTGCCATATCCGCACAAATGCTTCCTGCAATGCCTCCTCGGCTTCGCCCCTGTCCCTCAAGACACGCAGGGCAACGCCAAAAAGTTTCGCCGAACACGCTTCATAGAGTGCGGCAAAACTTGCCCGGTCCCCCAAAGCGGTGCGGGCCAGCATACCTTCTATCTCATCTCGCGTTGCCATTATGCGCAGGAAAACAGAAAATACGCGTTTCGTCACCGACAATCCCCGTCTACGCCCGGCCCGCCCGCAAAACGCCACAGCGTTACTGCCCTCTTCCCCTTGCCCTTGGCCCGGATTTATTGCACCACGGGCAAAGCTTGGATTGAGACGGCGCGACAAGGATATCGGGACATGGCGGACGGACAAATCGACACAAACGTGAAACCCACCGAAGAACTCTCGGTCCGCGATGTCTTTGGCATCGATTCCGACATGCACATCAAGGGCTTCGCCGAGCGCAGCGAGCGCGTTCCCGATATCGACCCCACCTACAAGTTTGATCGCGATACCACGCTGGCGATCCTTGCGGGCTTTTCCCACAACCGCCGCGTGATGATTCAGGGCTATCACGGCACTGGCAAATCGACCCATATCGAACAGGTCGGCGCGCGGCTCAACTGGCCCACCGTGCGGGTCAATCTTGATAGCCATATCAGCCGGATCGACCTGATCGGCAAAGACGCGATCAAGCTGCGCGATGGCAAACAGGTCACCGAATTTCACGAAGGCATCCTACCTTGGGCACTGCGCAATCCTACTGCAATCGTGTTTGATGAATACGATGCCGGTCGCGCTGACGTGATGTTCGTGATCCAGCGTATCCTCGAACATGACGGCAAGCTGACGCTTCTGGATCAGAACGAAGTGATCACGCCCAACCCCTATTTCCGCCTGTTCGCCACCGCCAACACCGTCGGACTTGGCGACACCACCGGGCTTTATCATGGCGTGCAACAGATCAACCAGGCCCAGATGGACCGCTGGTCGCTGGTGGCAACGCTGAACTATCTCAGCCACGACGCCGAAACCATGATCGTGCTTTCCAAGAACCCGCATTTCAACACCGACAAAGGCCGCAAGCAGATCGGCCAGATGGTTACCGTCGCCGATCTCACCCGCACAGCCTTCATGAATGGTGACCTGTCGACCGTCATGTCGCCCCGCACGGTGATCAACTGGGCGCAAAACGCCGAGATCTTCCGCGATATCGGTTATTCCTTCCGGGTGACATTCCTCAACAAATGCGACGAGCTGGAACGCCAGACCGTGGCCGAATTCTACCAGCGCTGCTTTGACGAGGAACTCCCCGAAAGCGCGGCAAGCGTGAGCTTGGGGTGAGCGTAATACGCTCATCCCGCCTTTGCGCACGGTCCTCACGAGGCAACCCGCGAGGGTCGATGAGCCCCCGGTCAGAGGCACGGACGAGATGAAAAAACCAACCGACAACCCCGCCGACCCGTTCAAGAAGGCGCTGGCCGAAGCCACCAAGGTGATGGCCAACGACCCGGAACTGTCGGTCTCTTATACGGTTGATCCCTCAGGCGTCAGCGGTGACGCAATGCGCCTGCCGCAAGTCTCGCGCCGGGTGACGCGCGAAGAGGTGCTGTTGGCGCGCGGCACTGCAGATGCCCTCGCGCTCAAGCACAAATACAACGACGCACAGACCCACGCCCGCTATGTCCCGCCCGGCGACATGGCCCGCGACATCTACGAGGCGATGGAAACCGCACGCTGCGAAGCCATGGGCGCGCGCGACATGCCCGGCACTGCCGGCAACATCGACGCCAAAATCGCCAATGACACCGCGCGCCTTGGCTTTGATCAGATCACCGACCGGGCCGAGGCTCCGCTGGCCGCTGCTGCTGGCTATCTGGTGCGCAATCTCGCCACCGGGCGCGATCTCCCCGCAGGCGCGCGCAACGTGATGGAGCTGTGGCAGGGTTTTATTGAGGAACAGGCTGGCGGCACTCTGGAAAGCGTAAGAGACAAGCTCGCCGATCAGACCGAATTCGCCCGTTTCGCGCGGCAAGTGATCACCGATCTCGGCTACGGCGATCAACTTGGTGAAGACCCCGACGCCTCAGATGAAGATCAAGACGATCAGGCCGAAGACTCCGAGGAAGAAGAAAACCCCGACGACACCGGTCAGGACGAAAGCGAAGAGCAAACCGGCGAGGCCGACCCTGAGCAAAGCCAGGAAGAACAACAAGACGCCGCCGAAGCCCAGGTTTCGATGGACGATATGGCCGACGAAGAGATGGGCGAAGAGGCTGAAATGCCCGACGGTGAAGCCCCGCTCGACCCGCCGCCGCCCGCACCGATTTCCGACGCCGACCCCGATTACCGCGCCTTCAACACCGAGTTTGACGAGGAGATCGCAGCCGAAGATCTGGCCGAACCCGCCGAACTCGAACGCCTGCGCGCCTATCTCGATCAACAGCTCGACCCGCTCAAAGGGGCCGTGTCTCGGCTCGCCAACAAGCTGCAACGCCGCCTTCAGGCACAGCAAAACCGCAGTTGGGAATTCGACCTCGAAGAAGGCATTCTCGATGCTGGGCGGCTGGCGCGGGTGGTGGCCAACCCGACCACGCCGCTTAGTTTCAAACGCGAGAAAGACATGGAGTTCCGCGACACAGTCGTGACGCTCCTGCTGGACAATTCCGGCTCGATGCGTGGCCGTCCGATTTCGATCGCGGCAATCTGCGCCGATGTTCTGGCCCGCACGCTCGAACGCTGTGACGTAAAGGTCGAAATCCTCGGTTTCACCACACGCGCCTGGAAAGGCGGTCAAAGCCGCGAAAAATGGCTCAATGAGGGGCGCCCGCAACAGCCCGGTCGTCTCAATGATCTGCGCCACATCGTCTATAAACGCGCCGACGCACCCTGGCGGCGCACCCGGCCCAATCTCGGGCTGATGATGAAAGAAGGGTTGTTGAAAGAGAATATCGACGGCGAGGCGCTGGAATGGGCGCACCGGCGCATGGGGCAGCGCCCCGAGGCACGCAAGATCCTGATGGTGATTTCTGACGGCGCCCCGGTCGACGATTCTACCCTGTCGGTGAATCCGGCCAATTACCTTGAAAAACACCTGCGCGACGTCATCGCGATGATCGAAAAGCGCAAAGCTGTCGAGCTTCTGGCGATTGGCATCGGTCATGACGTGACGCGCTATTACGACCGCGCCGTAACGATCACCGATGTCGAGCAATTGGCCGGCGCGATGACCGAACAATTGGCCGCACTGTTTGATACCGACCCGCGCTCTCGCGCCCGGATGGTTGGAATTCGCAAGGCAAGCTAAGCTGTCGCGCGACCAAACGCCTGTCTGAAAGCACATCACACGCACTCTGGCGGCGCCCATGAAGAAAGCAGCGCTTTGCGCATCTCCACCGTGAAAAGCTGGCGCCTTGCGTTTCATCGTTCCAATAATACTCAAACCCTGACCTGGCCTCCTGCGCGAACGGCAAGGATCTCGCGCTTCCATCCCCCCACACAATGACGCACACACCTGTGGAAGCGCTTTCCACTTGCACGCACCACATGTTCACGTTTCCATACCGTGACCATCCAAGGAGTTTTCATGTTTCAGAGTTTCAAAGACACCGCCCGCCCGGATCAGGCCGCGCCCCGGCTGAAACTCTTGCGCGCGGAAATCGCGCGGGAAGGGTTGGCCGGTTTTCTCATTCCGCGCGCCGATGCACATCAAGGCGAATACGTTGCCCCGCATGACGACCGTCTGAGTTGGGCCACCGGGTTTACCGGCTCCGCCGGGTTCTGCGCCGCGCTGGCTGAGATCGCCGGTGTTTTCGTCGACGGCCGATATCGCACACAAGTCAAGCGTCAGGTCGATCTCGCCCATTTCACGCCAGTTGATTGGCCTGAAACAAAGCTCGGCGATTGGTTGGTTGCGCAGCTGCCCCAAGGCGGCAACATCGGTTTTGATCCCTGGCTGCACACACCTGATGAGATCGAAACCCTTGAAAACACCTGCACACCGCACGCAATCGGTCTGAAACCCACTGACAATCTGGTTGATCGGATCTGGCCCGATCAACCAGCACCGCCCCTCGGAGAAATCACGCCCTACCCGGTCGAGCTGGCGGGTGAAACCCATGGCGCCAAACGTGCGCGCCTAGGCGAAACCCTGCGCAAGGCGGGGCATTCTGTCGCCGTGCTCACCCTGCCCGACAGCATCGCCTGGCTCTTGAACATTCGCGGCTCGGATATCGCGCGCAACCCGGTGCCCCACAGCTTTGCCATCCTGCGCGACAATGGTCACGTGGCGCTGTTTGTCGATCCGGCCAAGATCAGCGACAGCCTGCGCGCCCATCTTGGCCCCGAAGTGCGCCTGCGTCCGCCCTCGGCCTTTCTGCCCGCACTGCATTCTCTCACCGGCACCGTTCGGCTCGATCCCAAAACCGCCCCTGTCGCGGTTTTATACGCGCTGCGCGAAGCAGGCCGCGACCATGCTTTCGACGATGATCCTTGCGTGCTTCCCAAAGCCTGCAAAACCCGCGCCGAAATCGCCGCAACCCAGACTGCGCATTTGCGCGATGGCGCTGCCATGGTCGAATTTCTCACCTGGTTTCATGCCCAAGCCCCCGGCACCCTCACTGAAATTGACGTGGTCACAGCGCTCGAAGGGTTTCGCCGCGCCACCAACGCGCTTCTCGACATCTCGTTCGATACCATCGCCGGCACTGGCCCCAACGGCGCCGTGATGCACTATCGGGTGAGCGAAAACTCCAACACCCGGCTCGAAGATGGCCAGTTGATCGTTGTCGACAGTGGCGGGCAATACATCGACGGCACCACCGATATCACCCGCACGCTTCCGATTGGTCAACCCGGCGACGAAGAACGCCGCGCTTTCACCCGCGTGCTCAAGGGCATGATCGCGGTTTCGCGCGCGCGGTTTCCAAAGGGGATTGCGGGGCGCGATCTCGATTCGCTGGCGCGCTACAATCTCTGGCTCGCAGGGCAGGATTTCGACCATGGCACCGGCCACGGCGTCGGCGTCTATCTCTGCGTTCACGAAGGGCCACAGCGGATTTCGCGCATGTCCCACGTGCCCCTGAAACCCGGCATGATCTTGTCAAACGAACCCGGCTACTACCGGCCAGACGCCTTTGGTATTCGCATCGAAAACCTGATCGTGGTTGAGAAGGCCACCGCCCTTCCATCTGCCGACCCCGAGCGCGAGATGTATCAGTTCCTCACGCTGACCTTCGTTCCGATCGACCGTCGCCTAATCATCCCCGCGATGCTGGACACAGACGAGATCAACTGGCTCAACCGCTATCATGCCGCCTGCCGCGATCATCTGGCGGCCAAAGTGTCCGAGCCCGCACGGACCTGGCTCGAATCGGCAACGCAACCGCTCTGAACGCCGCCCGCAGATTGCCACGAACCTACCTCGCGTCGCGCGGCATGTGACCCCTGTTCAACCGCGCCAGTCCATGACACAAGTCCACCTCATCCCGGCGCTTAAGCGTTTCGGGGTTCAGTTTGGATCGCACTTTGCGAGCGAAATGCGCATATATTTCATTTTGTGCTTGGTTTTAGGTGTCGCCGTGTTTCAAAAATACGCGTAACGCCTCGAAATGGGCATCCACGACTTGGGAAGGAAGAAGACTATGGCACCAAAAATCACCATCACCCGCGCGCCGGGTAAATGGGTTGTGCGTGCCGGGGGCGCTGTTCTGGGTGAAACCAAGGCGGCTCTGGAGCTGACCGAGGGTGATTATCCCCCCGTGATCTATTTTCCCCGCGCTGATATCGCCATGGCTTTTCTCGACACCAGCGACCATGCCAGCCATTGCCCATGGAAGGGCGATGCCAGCTATTTCTCGATCATCACCAAGTCGAAAACCATTGAAAACGCCGCCTGGAGCTATGAAGCGCCCAACGAAGACGTGGCGCGGATCAAGGACCATCTGGCGTTTTATCCCAGCGAAGAAGTGGCCGTGGAGCTGGTCTAGGGATTGGCACCAATCCAACGTACCCTGGCGTTAGGGCCTTTCGGATCACAGGCATAAAGCGCTGGTCTGTTCAGCAGGTAGGCGCGCCATGTTTTGTCTGGCGTGGTGCTGATCCTGAAACCATCGACGCGTATCAAGGCATTCAAACGACTAATAGGAAGCCCGTTATTGTTCCCTTCGGTCAATATCGCACCCCGCACCCATTGATCCATCTTGGAAAGCGACTGCGGCTTTGGAGCGGGTGCTGGCGATTCCACTTTCTTCAATTCGATAAACCGACTGCACGCCGCGCGAAATCCAGCGGGCGTCTTGGCTTCTCCGATTCCGATCACCTGTAAATGTCGCTCGCGCAGATAATAGGCCAGATGGCTGTAATCGCCATCAGAGGTAACGATCACAAAACTGCCAATCCCCCCTTCATGCGATAGATGCACCGCGTCGATACAAAGGCGCAAATCGGCGGAATTCTTGCTCGTATGCGTATGCACCATGCGAAATCCAGGCGTTTCGCACCACGCGCCAAGCAATTGCTCATTTCCGTAAACCCGGCGCACCGCCGCCTTTTCGGCCCCGCCTACGCCGCGCAAAACCTCTGCCGCCGGTCCGGTATTCACATTCTCGCCATCAACCAGAACCGCCACACCTGACCTGATCCTGTTCGACTGGCCCACCTCAACATCAATTCGACTCATATCACGCACTGAATTTTTCTTCGCTCAGCCGAGCCAACCAACACTTCATGGCATCAATATGGAACGCCCGTGAAACATCTGAGAAAACCGAAGGGGCTACACGCTGCTTTACGAATGCTCTTCCGCCGCCGTCGCCGCCAATGCCCGGTTATAGGCCACCAGAGCATCAACATGCGCCAACGCCCCCCAAAGGTCGGGCGGCGTTTCCTCGCCCGTGATGTTGAGCACCGGCAAGAACGGCGCCCCGGTGCGATCGAATTTCGGCATCGCATCCGCCAGCGTTGCATTGGCTTCCACATAGTTGCCCGCCTGTACCATCTCCCACAGCGCGCTTTCGTCGGGGATGCCTGCATCATCCACAGGTTTCATCAGACTGGTAACCCGGAACATCCCCAACAGATAGGATTGCGGCCCGGCGGCCAGATGCACGCGTCGTCGCTCCAGTTGCATGAGGAAGAATGACCCGTCCACCAATTGCGACGCCAGGGTGGTCGACATGCTGACCGCGACCATCACGGCCAGCCCGGTCTGCCAATCCCCCGTCATTTCAAACACGATCAGCGTGGTCGAGATCGGCGCGCCCAATACAGCAGCGGCCACCGCCCCCATCCCGGCCAGCGCATAAAGCGTGTGCGAGCCTGACACTTCGGGGAAAATCCCGGTCGCGATCAGGCCAAAGGCCAACCCGGTCAGCGCCCCCACCATCAGCGAGGGCGAAAACATGCCGCCCCCCATACGGCCCGCCATGGTGATGCACACAGCCAAAACCTTGAGAATCGTGAACACCACCGCTTCATGCAACACCAACTCACCAGTGAGCGCGGCACTTGTCGTCTCATATCCCACGCCGATGATATGCGGATAAAACACCGCCAAACCGCCCAGCATGACACCGCTTACAGCCGGGCGCAGCCATCTCGGCAAACGCACCCACGCCTGAACCTCGCTGGCGAAATCCTCGGCCAGAAATATCCCACGCATCAGCGCCGCAGCGACCAACCCACAGACCAACCCGAGAATAAGATAGGCAGGTAGCTCCGCGTAGAATTCCAGAGCGGTGGAAACGGGCAAAGTAAACTCGGTCACATCGCCAAAAGCCAACCGGTTGATCACGGTGCCCGCAACGCTGGCAATCACGATCGGCGCAAACGCCCGCACCGCGAAATGCCGCAGCACCACCTCCAACGCAAACAGCGCGCCGGCAATCGGTGCGTTGAACGAGGCTGAAACCGCCGCCGCCACGGCACAGCCCAAAAGATCACGCCCTGTAATCCCGTTTGCATGGATCCGCTCGCTCACCCATGAGGAAATCAGGCTGGCCATATGCACCACCGGCCCTTCGCGCCCGGTCGAACCACCCGTGCCCAGCGTGATCAGCGAAGACAAGGTCGAAGCAACACCGGCGCGCATTTCGACACGCCCCTGATAGATTGCAGCCCCCTCGATCACATCCGAAACGGTGCGAACCCGGCCATCATCGGTAAAGAAATGCAGGATCAGCCCGACAACAAGCCCGCCTACCGCCGGGATCACAACAATCCAATACCACGGCAACGTCTCGGCAAAGCTGTGCAACCGGTTCACATTCGGCGTGCCATAAACCCAGGCCTGAAGCGCGTCGATTCCCTTGCGAAAAAACAGCGAAGCAAAGCCCGCAGCGATCCCGATAAGCAAAGCCAGGAACCAGAATTGCACCTGGCTCGGCCCCTTTTCGCGTAGCACACCCAACCCTTTAGCAAGCTGCACCCAACCCGAAGCTGCCTTTCGTCGCAGAAATAGCCACACCGTCTGCTTCATGCCGACCAATTGCCTCGGATTTTAGTCAAAATGAAAACACCTCCTCTTCCCCAGACCCGCCGCTTGCCCTAGAGTTTGCAACAGGCATCCACCGGGGGGAACGATGCGCATCCAAGACGCATTAGACGATTTGTCAACATTACTAGGCCAACGATTGAGCCGCTCCAAGCCCGATCTCGAACAGCATGGCCGTTCGGAGACCTGGTTTCCAATGGCGCCGCCCGATGCGGTGGCCTACCCGGAGTCGACGCTTGAGGTTTCCGAGCTGGTGAAAATCTGTGCGCGCCACCGCGTTCCTGTGGTCGGCTGGGGCACGGGCACCTCTCTCGAAGGTCAGTCTCAGGCGATTTCTGGCGGCGTGGTGGTCGATTTTTCGCGCATGAACAAACTGCTCGATCTGCGTCAGGGCGACATGGATGTCGCGGTGCAGCCCGGTCTCACCCGCGAGGGCCTGAATGACGAGCTGCGCGCCACCGGCCTGTTCTTCCCGGTCGATCCCGGCGCCAACGCCTCGCTCGGGGGCATGGCAATGACCCGCGCCTCGGGCACCACGGCGGTGCGCTATGGCACCATGCGCGACAATGTTCTGGGGTTCGAGGCGGTGCTGGCCGACGGTCGCATCATCCGCACCGGAAGCCGCGCGCGCAAATCCTCCGCCGGCTATGATCTCACCGCCCTTCTGGTCGGCTCCGAAGGCACCCTTGCCCTAGTCACCGAACTGACGCTGAAACTTCATGGTCAGCCCGAAGCGATCACCGCCGCGATCTGCGCGTTCGATACGGTCGACGACGCCGTGCGCGCCGTGATCGACACGATCCAGATGGGCCTGTCGATGGCCCGGATCGAACTTCTCGATGCCGAAACGGTGCGCGCTTTCAATGCCTATGCCGGGGCCGAAATGCCAAATGCCCCGCATCTGATGGTCGAATTCCACGGCTCAACCTCCGGCGTCGAGGAGATGGCCGAGACCTTCGGCGCAATCATTGCCGACCATAATGGCCACGGCTTTGACTGGGCCACACGCCCCGAAGATCGCAATGCCCTCTGGACCATGCGCCACAACGGCGCCTATGCGATCTTTGGTGCGCGACCCGGCTGGAAATCTCTGGTCACGGATGTCTGCGTGCCGATTTCGCGGCTGGCCGATGCGATCAACGAAACTGCCGCCGATCTTGCCGATTCCGGGCTCTATGGCCCCATCCTCGGGCATGTCGGGGATGGCAATTTTCACTCGGTCATCATGTTCGACCCCGCCGACCCGGACGCTCTCAAGCGTGTCAAAGCCGCCTCTAACCGCATGGTCGAACGCGGCCTTGCGATGGGTGGCACCGCCACCGGCGAACACGGCATCGGCATTGGCAAGCTCGACTATATGGCGCTTGAACATGGCGATGCCTGGGGGGTGATGGGGGCCATCAAACAAGCCCTTGATCCTGACAATATCATGAACCCCGGCAAACTGGTACCGCCGCAAAACTGACCACTTAACGCTTGTCTTCACTTGCTCCGCGCAACCCCACGCCGGTAACTTGACCGGCGGGTCAAAAACCACGACACTGCATTATGAATGTCAAATCCCCACCCGGGAAGAAGGGCCAAGGCAATCCGAACCTCCTCGCGCAGGAAGTGATTGACCGCCTCTATGAAGTTGCCATTGATCCCGCACGTTATGAAGAACTGCTCGATCAATGGGAAAACATGATCAGCCCCTATCGGCGGGCTCAGGGGGTCGACACACCCATCGCCCTCACTGCGATTGATTTCGAAACCCATTTTCGCCGTGCCTCCAAGGTGCTCGACGGTCTCAACACCGCTGCCCACGATGACGGCACGCCTGAATTCATGGTCGCGCAATTTGACAACGCCGCCAGTTTCACGATCCGCCGCGATCTCACGATCGGCGCCGTCAACCCGCCCGCTACAGGCGCGCTTGGCCTTGCCTCCGGCGCGCCTCTCTCGGCTCTGCCGCTCGAAACCGAGGATTGCGAGGCGCTGGCAGAACAGATCACGCGTCTTTTCGATTCAAACCGCAACGATCCGCTGCTATTTCGCGCCCGCCTCAAGAGCAACCCGCGATTGATCCTGATGCAACTTCGCCTGCTGCGCCCCGAAAACAAGCCACCTTTCGTCATCTCGGTCACGTCCGAGCTGACCTGGCCCGCCGGGTTCGAGAGTTTTCTTGCTTCCGGCTTCAACCTGACGAAGGCCGAAATAGAAGTGCTGCGCGCCCTTTCGGAATGCCACAGTGTCAGCGATATCGCACGGATGCGTGGGCGCACTGTCGACACCGTGCGCGCCCAGCTCAAATCGGTAATGTCCAAGACCGAAACCCGCAGTCAGGCCGAGCTCATCCGCTTGACCCTCTCGACAATGGACATCGCCAATTTCACCCAGGCCACCGCCGCCCCCATTTCCGGCGAAAGCAAGGGGTTCAAAACGCTGGCGCCCCGCCCATTCCACACCCTCAGCCTGCCCGATGGCCGCCGCTTCGACTATCTCGTGCTGGGCGATCCCACCGGGCGTCCCTGCCTTTTCGGCCCACAGGATTACGGCCTCACCCGCTGGCCCGCGTCGGCCGAACGCGAAGCCTTGCGACGCAAGATCAAGGTGATCGTCCCGGTGCGCCCAGGCTTCGGCCAATCCACCCCCCTGCCGCGTGGTACTCTGCTTAGCAAAACCATCATTGAAGACTACGCCCACCTGCTCGATCATCTTGGTGTCGCCGCCTGCCCATTCCTCAGCATGGGGGGTGACTTTTACTTCTCGGCTCATTTCCATGATCGTTACCCCGAACGCGTCACCGCAATGATCGCCTGTGCAGGCATCCTGCCGATCTCGCGCCCCGAACAATACGAGCGGATGCACAAATGGCATCGCTTTATCCTGGCCGGCGCTCACTATACGCCGCATCTGCTACCCTTCATGGTCAAGGCCGGATTCGCCCTCGCCCGAAAGCTGGGCAAGCGCCGATTTCTCCAAGCTGTCTATGGCGACAGCCCCGCTGATGTTGAAACATTCGACATGCCAGAGGTGTTCGAGGCCATGGCGGTCGGCTCAGAGGTCAGCCTATCAAAAGATCACACCGCCCACGCCACTTTCGCCGCCGAAGTAACCGAGCAGGAAACCACCGACTGGAGCGGCCCGGTTCGCCGAATTGAAGGGCGCTGCCCGGTTATTTTCTTCAATGGCCTGCAAGATCCGCAGACCCCGTCAGAGACGCTGTACGAGTTTCAAGAGGATTACCCCTGGGTTGAGTTCATTGTTCACGACGACGCAGGCCAGTTGATCTTTTTCAAGAAATGGCGCGATGTTATTGATGTAATGGAGAAATTTCTCTGAAAATCTCTGCCCTACCACAAATGGGGTATGACAGGATGACGCAACAATGGCACTCTGAGTCGCATAGTATTTCAATCGCCTTCGGGCCAGAGGTCATATTTCTAAGGGCATCTACAGGGTTTTCCTCGGGGGGTGCGACATAAACCGGACGCGAAAGCGGATGGAAATTAACCAGGCCCCGCATCGGCCCTGCCGCGTTATATTAGCGGTATCCGGTGCGGGGTCGTTTCTTGTTTGAAGAGACGTTTCTTGTCCAAAGGCGCGGCATTCGACCCGCCAACGGACCTAGCCCATCAGCCGTTCTGCCGCCGCGCGCGCCTCTTGCGTGATGACATCGCCCGACAGCATCCTGGCGATTTCATCAACCCGCGCCTGCGAATCAAGCGGCACCACCGTCGAGAGCGTAACTCCGTCCGACACCCGCTTTTCCACCCGCCAATGATGCCCGGCCAATGCGGCAACCTGCGGCGAATGGGTCACGACCAGAACCTGCGCCCCGTCAGCCAACGCAGCCAGCCTGCGCCCCACCGCATCTGCCGTCGCCCCACCAACACCCCGGTCGATTTCATCAAAGATCATCGTCGCGCCCGGATTACGCTCTGACAAGCTTGCCTTCAGCGCTAGAAGAAACCGGCTCAACTCCCCGCCTGAAGCGATCTTGCCCAGCGGTCCGGCTGGCGCGCCCGGATTGGTGGCCACGGTGAACTGCACCGTGTCGACCCCCTCGGGGCCGGGCGCCGCCTCCTCCATCAATGTGGTGAAAACCGCCCGTTCCATTTTCAACGGCGCCAACTCACGCATCACCGCCGCATCAAGATTTACCGCCGCCTCCAGGCGCCGCCCACGAAGCGCCTGCGCCGCATTCTCATACGCTGCCTCTGCCGCCTTCGCCGCCTTCTTCAGCGCGGCCAAATCCGCATCGCCCTGATCAAGCGCCTCCAGCCGCCCGCGCAACGCCTCGGCAAACTCGCCCAATGCATCAGGCTGCACATCATGCTTACGCGCCAGCCCGCGAATGGCAAAAAGCCGCTCCTCACAGGCCTCCAGCGCATGTGGCTCGAAATCCAATGCCTCCAGAGCGCGCGAGATACCGTCTCCCGCTTCCGCCAATTCATTCAGCGCCCGCCCCAACGCCTCAAGTGGCGCATCCAGCAACCCGTCCAGATCCCCTGTCACCTGCTCAAGCCAACGCATCGCATCGCCTGTCGTCGACTCGGCTCCGCCATCAGAGGCCACCAGCGCCGAAAGCGCCTTGGTGATATCCTCGCGCGTCCGCTCGGCCGCCTGCATCCGACGGCGCGCCGCGTCCAGTTCGGCGTCCTCTCCCGGTTGCGGATCAAGCACATCCAACTCGTCCACCGCATGGCGCAGATAATCTTCCTCCGCCCGCATCCTGGCCAGCTCGGTTTCGGCCTTCTCAAGCAATTTCAGAGCCTTGGACCGCTCAGACCAGAGCTTGCTTAGCGCCTCCAAGTCACCTTCCACACCTGCAAAACTATCCAAAAGCGCGCGATGTCCACGCGGATTAAGCAGTCCTCGATCATCATGCTGGCCGTGCAATTCCACCAACACATCTGACAATTGCCGCAGAATTTCACCCGAACAGCGCCGATCATTGACCCAAGCGGTCTTGCGCCCGTCGCGCCCATTGACCCGTCGCAGGATCAATTCTGAACCACCCGGTAATCCGGCCTCCTCCAGAACACCATGCGCGGCATGACCTTCCGGCAACGCGAATTCGGCAATCACCTCGCCCTGTTCGGCGCCCGCACGCACCAATTCGGCGCGCCCACGCCAGCCCAGAACAAACCCCAGCGAGTCGAGCAGTATCGATTTCCCCGCCCCGGTCTCCCCGGTCAACACGTTGAGACCCGGCTGGAACTCCAGCTCCAACCGATCAATGATCAACATGTCGTGTATTTCAAGGCTGCGCAGCATCAGATCGCCTCGTAAGGTGGGCTATTTGCCCACCAACCCCCATAGGCTACAACCACTGCCCCTTGATCATCTGGCGATAGACCTTCCGCAACCAGTTGTCGCCAAAAGCTTTCATCTCAAGCCCCTGTCCGGTCAACAGTTTGTAGCTGTCCTCATACCATTCGGTGCCGCGGAAGTTATGGCCCAGAATCGCCCCGGCGGTTTGCGCCTCGTCAGTCAGCCCCAGAGACAGATAGGCCTCAACCAACCGATGCAGCGCTTCGGCCGTGTGGGTCGTGGTCTGGAAGTCTTCTACCACCACGCGGAATCGGTTGATCGCCGCAGGATAGTGATCGCGGCGCAGATAATAGCGCCCGATTTCCATTTCCTTGGCCGCCAGATGGTCAAAGGCCAGATCGAATTTCAAAACTGCCGAACGGGCATATTCGCTGTCGGGATAGCGTTCGATTACAACGCGAAGCGCCTGAAGCGCCTGAAAGGTCAAACCCTGATCGCGGCCCACTTCGTCAATCTGGTCGTAATAGCTCAGCGCCAGCAGGTATTGCGCATAAGCGGCATCATCATCCGTCGGATAAAATTCGATATAGCGCTGCGCACTGGCGCGGCTATTCTCGTAATCCTTGTCCTGATGGAAGGCATAGGCCTGCATGATCAGACTGCGCTTGGCCCAATCAGAATAGGGATAAAGCCGCTCCACCTCACCAAAGTAATGCGCCGCCTCTCCGGACTGACGCCGGTTCAGTTCGTATTCACCACGTTCATAAATCTGTTCGGCTGTAAAACTTTCGATCGGAACATCGCCACGGCGCACCGCGTCGGCTGTTCCTCCACAGCCCGACAACAGCACCGTTGTTGCCAGAGCCGCGCTCAGCACACTTGCCCGGATTCCGCCGCCTGTCATGCCCGATCTTACCCTTCGTTAGACCAAACTCAGGGCTGCCCGCCCTCTTTGACACTGCCTTAGCACAGAAAATTCCGGTGCAAAACGTCTTTGACGCCCAAAGACGCTTTCTATTTGCCCATGTCCTTCATTTCCCCGGGAAATCCCGCGTCACTCTCATCGAAACTGTGTTGGCTCAGGCCACTGCGGTCAATTCGTCCAGATGCACCCCGGCCCCCGGCAACTGCGCCGAAATCTCGGCATCGCACACGATCATGCGGAACGCGCCCGGTGTCTGCATCAGCTTGTGCAACAGGTCATTGGTCAGTGCATGACCGGCACGGTGCCCAGTATAGGCCCCGATAATCGGCGCCCCAGCCAGCGCCAGATCGCCCAGCGCATCAAGCATCTTGTGACGCACCGCTTCGTCGCTATGGCGCAATCCACCCGGCGACAGAACTTCCTCGCCATCTACGACCACAGCATTTTCCAGCGTTCCCCCCAGAGCCAGCCCCTGCGCGCGCATCGCATCGACATCGGCCTGACGGCAGAAAGTGCGGCTATCGCAGAGTTCGCGCACGAACGATCCGTTGGACATGTTCAGCACCTTGCGCTGCGTCCCGATGGCCGCGTCATCAAACTCGATGGAAAAATCAATCGTCAGGGTTTCGCTCGGCTCAAGCCGGGCCCAGGCATCGCCGTTGCGCACTTCAACAGCTTGCAGGATTTCGATTGCCCGCACCGGCGCGTTCAACTGCACGATCCCACGCGACAGGATCCCACGCACAAACGCCGCTGCACTGCCATCAAGGATCGGCACTTCCGGCCCGTCAATTTCAATTAGCGCATTATAGACACCGCACCCCGCCAAGGCCGCCATCACGTGTTCGATTGTGGAAACACTGACACCCTGCGCATTTTCGATCCGGGTGCAAAGCGGCGTCTGATTGACAACATTCCAGCGCGCCGGAACCAACCGGTCACCCAGATGAATATCGCTTCGCTTGAACCAGATGCCATGCTCAGCCGAGGCCGGGTGAATCACCAAGCGCGCGGGTTTGCCGGAATGCAGCCCCACACCTTGAAATGCCACCGCTGATTTGATCGTCGTCTGCACTCTGCACCTCGGTCTGCACAGGAATTCTCCTGCTGTTACCGCAGACAATAATATATGGCCCCTCGCGTCTCAATTCACGCTTTGCAACGGCCTTGTAATGTTTGGCTTTTGCCCGGCGGTTTACCGCCACGTCACCCCGTAAACCCCTGTAAAACAAGAAAAGCCCACCAGGAGCGGCGGGCTTTCTTGTGTATTATGTGCTCGCGTTCGCAGGCACCTTACAGGCAGTTTTCCGCCCGCAGTCAGTTGGCCTGACGGCGCAGGAAGGCGGGAATTTCAATCCGCTCCTGTTCGGCTTCCTCTGCCGGATTGGGCGCTTGCTGCACCCGCGGCTGGGCCGATTGTGTCGGTTGCTGAACGCGCGGCTGGGCCTGAACTTGCGGCTGCTGGCGCGCCTGCGGCTGCTGTTCGGTGCCATGTCCGGTCATCCGGTTGATAAGCGAATTGATGCCAAAGCGCGGCTTTTCAGCCTCCTGCCCTTGCCGCGCCTGCGGTTGCGGTGCGGCTGCTTGCGGCTGCTGCTCGACCCTGCGTGCTCCCGGTGTGTTTTGCACTGCGGCTCTCAGACGGGCCATGGCATCGGGGCTCGGTGTTCCCGGTGCCGGGGCGGTCGGCGCGACAAACTCTTCCGGATCGGCATCGATTGCATCTGTTTGCGGCTGGAACGCCGCCACCTGCGGGCGATATGCCGGGGCCGGAAGACCGTCTTCGTCCTCATATTCCTCCGCAGCAGTGTCATCGGCAAAGATATCGTCCATCTGCTCTTCAGCAGCAGCATTCTGGCTGTCAAAATCGCTGAACAGCTCTGGCTCATGGGTGCTGGCGGCAACCATCGGTTCGGCCTCTTCCTGCACCCGCTCTTCCGCTTCTTCTTCTACAGAAACCGTCTGTTTCAGCGGCTGGGCAAGCGAACGGCGCGGCACCGGAATATCCAGGTTCACGTCGCGTGCGTCGATGCCGGTGGCCACAACGCTGACCCGCATTGCGCCTTCCATATCGGTGTCGAGCGTCGAACCCACGATGATGTTGGCGTCCGCGTCCACTTCTTCGCGGATGCGGTTGGCCGCTTCGTCCAGCTCAAACAGCGTCAGATCATGCCCGCCGGTGATGTTGATCAACACACCCTTGGCACCTTTCAGGCTGATTTCATCCAGAAGCGGGTTGGCAATCGCCTTCTCCGCGGCCTGCGTCGCGCGATCTTCGCCCGTCGCTTCGCCCGTGCCCATCATCGCCTTGCCCATTTCATCCATCACGGCGCGCACGTCGGCAAAGTCGAGGTTAATCAAGCCGGGGCGCACCATCAGATCGGTCACACCCTTCACACCTTGATAAAGCACATCATCGGCCAGGCTGAACGCCTCGGTGAAGGTGGTTTTTTCATTAGCCAGACGGAACAGGTTCTGGTTAGGAATGATGATCAGCGTATCAACGACCTTTTGCAGCGCCTCAACACCGTCCTCGGCCTGCTTCATCCGCTTGGCGCCCTCAAACTGGAACGGCTTGGTGACAACACCCACCGTCAGAACACCCAATTCGCGTGCCGCCTGCGCAATGATCGGCGCAGCACCCGTCCCGGTGCCCCCGCCCATGCCCGCAGTGATAAAGCACATATGTGCGCCCGCGAGGTGATCAACGATCTGCTCGATGCTCTCCTCCGCAGCGGCCGCCCCGATCGTCGCCTTGGCCCCGGCACCCAAACCTTCGGTCACCTTGATGCCCATTTGAATGCGGCTGCTAGAGTGGCTCTGCTGAAGCGCCTGCGCATCTGTGTTGGCAACAACAAACTCGACCCCGTCGAGCTGTTTTGCGATCATGTTGTTAACCGCATTACCGCCAGCGCCGCCCACGCCGAAAACGGTGATACGGGGCTTCAACTCTTCATGTCCGGGCATGGTGAGGTTCAATGTCATGGGTGCTGTCCGCCTGATGTCTGACCCCCGCATGTGAGCGGGATTTTCTGCCTTATCCCTCCATTCTTAACGAATGAAGGTCAAAACGTCACCCAAAAAACACGCCTAAACCACAAAATATGGGGGTATTTTCGCCTCATTCACGCGGTATTTCGCCGATTTGACCAGATGTTGCGGATTTTGCACAGCTACGCACAACAAGAGATTCGCCCCGCGCGCAACAGCCTCGCGCGGTTCACTTCATTTCTTCAAATCGGGGTCTCTGCTCGACCCTCGGCACCATGTCTTCTGCATGGCTGACGACATCCTAACACCGTCGCGCGCGGCTGTCATCTGGCAACGCAGCGAAATCTTTCGATTTTTCGGGTTTGTTCGGGCGCAAGACGCGCGCCCGCCTTACCAGTTGTCCTTGAACCACTTAACCGCCCGTTTCAACGACCGTGCGGGATAGCGATCAACCGGCAACTCAAAGTCCCACCATTCATCCTGTGGATGCGCGGCAAACAGACACATCCCCACTGCCGACGCAAAACCCGGCCCGGTCGCCGCCTGCGGCAAGCCGTGGACGCGCAAAGGCCGCCCCAGCCGAACCTGTTGGCCGAGAATTTTCGACGCAAGCCCATCAAGCCCCGGAATCTGGCTTCCGCCCCCGGTCAGAACAATCTGCTGGCTGGGAAGATGCTCGAACCCGGCGGCATCCAGTCGCGCACGCACTTCTTCCAGGATTTCTTCCACCCGTGGCCGCATGATCCCGATCAACTCGGCACGGCTCACCTTGCGCCGGTCATGTTCCCAATCGCCGGTATCGCTTTCCAACTCGATCATCTCGCGATCATCCATGCCAGTCGCAACCACGCCGCCGTAGAACGTCTTGATCCGCTCGGCCAGGGTAAGCGGTACCTGCAAACCCATCGAAATATCGCCGGTTACATGCTCGCCACCCATGCGCACCGCATCGGAATAGATCATGTGCTTGCGCATGAAGATCGAAATACCCGTCGAGCCGCCGCCCATATCAATACAGGCCGCCCCCAACTCCTGCTCGTCCTCGACCAACGCGGCAACCCCTGACACATAGGCAGACGAGGCAATCCCGGCCAGCTCCAGATCACAGCGGCGCACACAATGCGCCAGATCCTGCACCGCCGCCGCTCCGACCGTGACCATATGCATGTCCGTTGCCAGACGCGCGCCCATATGCCCGCGTGGATCATTCAGCCCGCTGCGATGATCCAGCGCGAAATTCACCGGCTGGGCATGCAAGACCTCGCGCCCGGCTCCATAGTCGGGCACATCGCAGGCGCTCAGCACCCGGCTGATATCCTGTTCGGTCACGACCGTGCCTTCCAGATCGACCTCACCGGCCAGCCCGTAAGAACGCGGCTCAGCGCCCGAGAAACACGCGATCACATGATCCACCCGCACCTGCGCCATCTTCTGCGCCGCCTGCACTGCTGTGCGAATGGCACGCTCGGTTTCGCTCATCACGTCGATCTCGCCAAAGCGCACCCCGCGCGAGCGTGTCGTCGCCGCCCCGATCACCCGGAACCCGGCCTGCCCGGCCAGCGACCCGACCTCGCCACCGACCGTTGGGTCGGCACCGTCAAAGCGCAGCACCAAACAGGCAATCTTGGAACTGCCCACATCCAGAATAGCCACCACACCGCGTTGCATCGCAGCCTTGCGCATATGACGCATCGCCCGCTGGGATTCATAAAGCTCGATCATGTCTCAGTTCGCTCCCACCGTTAATTCCCTGATTTTCCACCAGTTTTCGACCGCCTCAGCGTCAAGCCGTATGGTCGGCCGCTGCGCCAGCCTCATGTCCACTGCCACAAGGTCACGCGCCAGCATATCCTGCGCCGCGCTCAGCGCGATTACCCGCTCCAACGCCTGCACCGGTTTTTTCTCGGGCAGCATGATGCGCTGATCGCGATCCAAAACCAGATCCCAACGCCGCTCACCTATCCGCACCAACCCGCGCACCCGATCCGTCAAAGGGGCCGCTGCCGCAAAGATCTGCAACGCCTCTTCAATCTGCACCTGCGCGCCCTCGCCCGCAATCAAAGGCAACTCAGCGCGCGCGCTGCGCCCCTCAACCGGACCCAGCAAAACCCCGTCGCGATCGACCAACGCCAGCCCGGCTTCCGTACGCCAAAGCGCCACCGGTTGGCGCTCAACCACATCGATCTGCAAAATTCCACCGTTGCGGATGCGCACGCTGGCGCTCTTCACCGCAGCCAGCCCGACAACATCGGCGCGGATCTGCTCAAGGTCCAGATCAAAGGACGACACAGGAAAGCTCACCGGCACGGTTTTCCGGATATCCTCATTCACATCACCGCTCACCCCGTCCACCGCCATCAGGTTGACCATGAATTCGGGGCGGGTGTGAATTTCCTCGCGCAACCCGGAAATCGTCATGGCAACCGCGTCGCGTCGCTCAGGGTCCGAGAAATAGATCAACCCCGCCGCCAACGCGGCCGTAAACGGCAGCCCCACCCGCACCAGCTTGCGAAACGCCGGAGTCAGCCAAAGCCGATGCAGCCGATAGGCCCAACGGCTCGGCGCCGGGTCTCCCTTTGGCAGTACCTTGGCGTGTGTTTTGGACTGCGAGATAGCCAACGGTGCCGTCTGCCCCTCGTCCCCCGGCATTGGTCGCGCACTCAGCGATTGCATGACGCATCCTCCACCAACCAGGCGCAGAGCGCGGGGAAATCAATACCGCAATGCGCCGCTTGTTCAGGCGCCAGCGATGTCGGCGTCATGCCAGGCTGGGTGTTGGTTTCAAGCAGGATCAGCCCATCAAGCCCGCGCGTCTCGTCCCAACGGAAATCCGTCCGGCTCAACCCACGACAGCCCAGCGCGTCATGCGCGCGCACCGCGTAATCAAGACAGGCGTCAAAAATCTCGCCCGGCACATCAGCAGGCACCACATGGCGCGACCCGCCGGTCGCGTATTTCGCGTGATAGTCATACCAGCCATCAGTAATGATATCCGTCACCGAAAGCGCACGATCCCCCATCACCGAGGTGGTCAGTTCGCGCCCCGGCGCATAGGTTTCCACCATCAAGACCTCCGGCAGATCCGGCGCAAGGCACGGCGGCCCATTGGCGGCCTCCTTGACAATATAGACCCCGACGCTCGACCCCTCGTTATAGGGCTTCACCACATAGGGCGGCGCCATCACATGGCGCGCTTCGATCTCGTCGCGCGACGCCAGAACACTTTCCACAAAGGGCAGACCAGCTGCGGTATAGGCCTCTTTGGTCTTCTGTTTGTCCATCGCCAACGCCGATGAAAGCACACCCGAATGCGTATAAGGAATCTTCATCCATTCCAGCAGGCCCTGCACACAACCATCTTCGCCCCAGCGTCCATGCAACGCATTAAAGACCACATCCGGCGCAACGCGGTGCAGGTCTGCGGCCAAATCCTTGCCGGCATCTATTTCGACGACGTCATACCCCGCCGTGCGCAACGCCTTGGCGCATTCCACCCCCGAGCTAAGCGATACCTCGCGCTCGGCCGAAAAGCCGCCCTTCAACACTGCCACCTTGGGGGTTGTCCTGCCCGACATACCCTATCTCACCGCCTCAAAATCACCGGGCCTTGTCTGTGGCCCTTTGGTTATTGGTCTTGAATGTGCCTGTCATTCACCAGGGGCCGGTTCGCCGACCCTCATAATTTCCCATTCTAGCGTGATACCACTTGAATCGTAAACCTTTTTCCGCACCGATTCGCCCAAGGACTCAAGATCATCGGCGGTTGCCTGCCCGGCATTGATCAAAAAGTTGGAATGTTTCTCGCTCATTTGTGCGCCGCCAATGCGCGCACCACGCATCCCCGCATCGTCAATCACCTTCCAGGCTTTCAACTCGTGGCTGTCATCCGCCCGCCCCGTGCTGGAAAACCCGGCAGGGTTGCGAAATGTGCTGCCCGCGCTGCGTTCCTTGGTCGGCTGGGTCTCATCGCGCTTCTTGATCTGCGCCTCCATGCGCTCCGCTAATGCTGCGGGATCGCCCTCTGGCCCTTCAAATGTCGCCTCGACAATCACCCACCCTTCGGGCAACGCCGTCTGGCGATACTCAAAACACAGGTCTGCGGGTCTCAGCGTCACAATCTCCCCGGCCCGTGTCACCGCCTTGGCCTCGACAAACACATCCGCCACATACGAACCGTAACACCCCGCATTCATCCGCACCGCGCCGCCAATGCTCCCCGGAATGGTGCGCAGAAAACCCAGATCAATCCCGGCCTGCGCCGCTTTCCGGGCCACATGCGCATCCAGCGCCGCCGCACCCGCCCGCACGCGGTTGCCCTCGATCTCGATATGATTAAACCCGCGCCCCATGCGGATCACCACCGCCCGCAACCCCCCATCGCGCACGATCAGATTGCTGCCCACCCCCATCGGGAACACCGGCACCGCCGCGTCAAGACCGGCAAGAAACCCCGCCAGATCCTCTGCATCCGCAGGCATGAACAGCCAATCCGCCGGCCCGCCCACACGCAGCCAGGTCAACTCGCTTAGCATCCGGTCGGCGATCAGCTTCCCGCGCACTTCCGGCATGTCACTCATAAGACAACGTCCATCCTGTTTCGCGCCTCATATCTCAAGATACAGCCCCGCGAAAGCCAAGCTCTGCTCAAGGTTGCGCAATCTCAGCCCTCATCCCGCGCATCCTCTGCCAACGCGCGCATCCGCCCCCGCCACCATGCAATGCCCGCCCCGCCAAGAAGCCCCATGAGCCCCGGCATCAGGAACAGGAATACCAGGATCACACTGGCGATCCCATCCCAACCCGTCGTGGCGCTCTGCGCCTCAAACCATTGCCAGGCGACCACGACAATCAAGACCGCCACTGTGCCCCAGAGCAACCCCCAAGCCTGCGTGCGCCCTATGAAGAAGCCAAGCAAGCCTCCCGCCAACAGACACGCCGCCGGTATCACATATTGCATAATCCTACCCTTCCCTGCCCAACTTCCGCCTGAACCATCGCCATGAATATACCACAGGCCAACGCATCACGCTCATCGCGCCCGCAATCGCCAAAAACCCGACCCACCAAGGGTTTTCCCAGAATATCCAGACCAACAGCGGCACGCCCAGCGCCATCAGGGCATAGGCCTTGCGCCAATGGTTGTCGCGCGACGGAAGCATCGCCGCCAAATTCGCCACCAACAGCCATAAGAACATCGCGACCAGAGACAGCTTCATCCGCGCAGCTCCGGCGGCAATTCTGAAGGCAGTTCCGGCTGTTTCCCTCTGGCCTTGGCCCAGAAATAGCGCAGCGGTTTACGAAACAACGACACCAACGCCGCCACCCCGAACACGGCAAAGACCCAGCCATGCTGCCAGCCGATAAATCCGATCAACACCGGCGCTACAATCAGCAATGCCACCCCCGGCACATATTGCCGCCGCATCGGCAGCATCGCCACCACGGTGGCGGCCAGCACCCAGAAACACCCCAAGATCAGCGATGCGCTCACATCAAACCTCCCATGATCGAGCCCACAAAACAGCCCAGTGACAGCACAATGCCCAGCCATGGCCAGAAAATCGAGACCGAAAACTCCGCCTCCGGCTGCAACCGCTTCACCCCGATCAGCGCCGCGTTGACAATCGCAAACACGATCAACAGCGCCAGGGTCGTGACCTCTGCCAAGGTCGCCACCGGCAGAGTCAGCGCACTCCCGACCACAAATGCCCCCACCAGCACCGAGGCCAGAACCGGCGTGCCGAACCGGGCATGCGCTGAATAAAACACCCGAAACTCGGGCGCCCGCCGTCCCAATCCGAACAGCACACGGCTCGCCATCACGATCTGCGCCAACACACCATTGAGCGCCGCCGCCACCGCAATCGCACTCAGGAATACGGCGCTTGATCCCATGCCCGCCTCCCAGACCAACGCCAGCGGACGTTGTGATGCGCCCAACACTTCACGTGGCACCGCGCGCACCGCCGCAAGCGAGACCAACGCATAAAGCACCGCCGTAATCAGCAATGCGATGAGGATTGCGCGCGGCATCGTGTGGGTCGGGTCACGGGCCTCTTCGGCCATGTTCACCATGTCGTCAAACCCGACAAAGGCGAAAACCGCAAACAACGTCGCCGCCGCCAGCCCGTGCCATTCAAGAGGCGGCAGTGGCAGCACGAATTCCGCCACCGGCTCGGCGGCAAATCCAGCCCAGATCACCATGCCGAGGCCGAACACCTCGATCACCGTCAGGATCGCGGCAAAAGCCAGGCTTTCAACCACCCCGACAATCGCAATCCCGGTCAGCAACACGCCCAAGCCCACCACGGCCCAGAGAAACGGGATATCCACGAAAGACGTCAGATACCCCACCCCACCGCGCAGCACCGCCGCCGCCGCCACCGTGCCCGCGAAAATATTGACCAACCCCACCAGAACAGCCAGCCAATGCAGCCCCAACCCGGCCTCGACATACGCGCTATCGCCCGCCGCCTCGGGAATGCGCGCCGACAATTCGGCAAAACTCAGCGCCGTGGGAAACGCCACCAACCCGGCCAGCAGAAAAGCAAGCGGCGCCCACATCCCCGCTTCCCCGGCGGCCGCCCCGGTCAACACGTAAATCCCCGCGCCCACCATGATGCCCACGCCATAGGCGGTCAAAAGCCCCGGTCCGATCCTGCGCTGCAGCTCTTTCGCCATTCTCGCCACCGCCCCTGTGGTCGGGCCGCCCCTTCATCTTGCCGGAAATATTCCGGGGGGTGTGGGGGGCTGGCCCCCCGCTTTTTCCTGCGGTGTGGGGGCCAGCCCCCCACGTCTTACTGGGGTGCTACGTCGACAACTTCTCGGGCAGCGCATTGGCCCAGGCGCTGATCGTCCCGGCTCCGAGACAAACCACCATATCGCCCGGCTGCGCCTGTTCCTTCACCAGCCGCACCAGATCGTCCAGATCGTCAATCGCGCGTGCATGCCTGTGGCCATGCGCGATAAGCCCGGCCACCAGACCATCGCGGGTCGCCCCCTCGATCGGCTCTTCTCCGGCGCCGTAAACTTCGGCAATGGCCACCACATCGGCCTCGTTGAAGCACGAGCAGAACGCATCGAAATGATGGTGCAGGCGGGAATAGCGATGCGGTTGATGTACCGCGATAATGCGCCCTTCCGTGGCCTGCCGCGCCGCCTTGAGCACGGCTGCGATCTCGGTCGGATGGTGGCCATAATCGTCGATGATGGTCACGCCATTGACCTCACCCACTCGGGTAAAGCGTCGGTTCACCCCGCCAAACGCGGCAAGTGCATCGCGGATCTCATCGGTCTTCATGCCCAGATGGCGCGCCACCGCCACAGCACTCAGCGCGTTCGAAACATTGTGATCGCCGGGCATCGGCAAGATGCAATTCTCGATCACCTTACCCTCATTTTGCAAGGCAATATCAAAATGTGCCATGCCCTTGGCATAGCTGAGGTTCACCGCCCGCACATCCGCCTGCGCGTTAAAGCCGAAGGTAACCACGCGTCGGTCGGTAAGCTTGCCCACCAAAACCTGAACATCCGCATCATCCGTGCAGCACACCGCCAGACCATAGAAAGGAATATTCGAAACGAACTCCTCGAATCCCTTGTGAAGCGCCTCCTCGGTGCCCCAATGCTCCATATGCTCTGGGTCGATATTGGTAACGATGGCGATGGTCGCGGGCAACCGGTTGAAGGTGCCATCGCTCTCATCGGCCTCAACCACCATCCACTCGCCCTGCCCCACGCGGGCATTGCTGCCATAGGCGTGGATGATCCCGCCATTGATCACCGTAGGGTCGAATTTGCCGTGATCCAGCAGCGCTGCCACCATCGTCGTCGTGGTGGTCTTGCCGTGGGTGCCCGCCACCGCAATGTTCGACTTTAGCCGCATCAGCTCGGCCAGCATCTCGGCGCGCCGCACCACCGGCAATCCGCGCAGGCGCGCTTCGTCCAGCTCAGGGTTGCCCCGCTTGATCGCGGATGAGATCACAACAACCTCGGCCCCCTCCAGATTCTCCGCCTTCTGACCTTCAAAGATCGTCGCACCCGCCGCTTCCAGCCGATCCGTAATCTTCGTGCGCTTCAGATCCGAGCCTTGCACGACAAAGCCATGATCAAGCAGCACCTCGGCAATCCCCGACATGCCGATCCCGCCAATACCCACGAAATGAATCGGCCCCACATCACCGGGAAGTTTCGTCGCCGCTGCATTCATCGCCTGTCCCGCCTTTAACTTTCTTTAACTGTCGACCCATCGGGATCGCACTTCAATATCCCGGCTCACCCGCAAGCTGCTCTACCAGCGCCACCAACTCGTCCGTCGCCTCCGGCTTGCCCACCGAAACCGCCGCCTGCGCCATCGCGCGCGCGCCCTGCGGCTGGCTCAGCACCGCGTTGATCTGCTCGCCCATCACCGTTACGCTCAGTTTCTTCTCGGGGATCACAATCGCCCCGCCCGCCGCCGCCAATCCGCGCGCGTTGGCGCTCTGATGATCGCCCGCCGCCGCTGCATAGGGGATCAGGATCGCGGGCCGCCCGATCACGCTGATATCCGCGACCGAAGACGCCCCCGAGCGCGAAATCACCAATTGCGCCTCGCTCATCCGGCGCGGCACATCCTGAAAGAACGGCTGCACATCTGCGGCAATGCCCTGATCGTTATAATATTGTTTTACGCGCTCGCCATCCTCGTCGCGCGCCTGATGGCTCACCCGGACATATTGCAACATGTCATGGGGCAATTCGGCAATCGCGGGCGGCACCACATCGCTCAGAATGCGCGCGCCCTGGCTGCCCCCGATCACCAGGATCGACATCGGATATTCGCCCGGCGTGATATATGCCGCATTGGCGCGCTCCAACACGGCCGCCCGCACCGGATTGCCCGTGTGAATGCCTTCGACTCCCTCGGGCAGCTCGGTCGGCCACGTTCCACAGGCCACCACATCAACCCGTCGCGCGAAGATCCGGTTCACCCGCCCCAACACGCCATTCTGTTCATGTATCATCCGTGGCAGCCGCAAGACCCAGGCCGCAGCCATTGCCGGGATCGCCGGATAGCCACCAAAGCCGATCACCACATCAGGCCGGTCGCGCCGCATCCGCCAGACCTGGCCCAAAACACCACCCGCAATGCGAAACGGCACCGCCAGTTTGGCCAGCATCCCGCCACGCGCAAAGGTGGCGCTTGCCACCTGCTCGATCTCGACGGAATGGGGAAATCCACCAGTATATCGTGCTCCGCGCGCATCGGTGCTGAGCTTCACTCGCCACCCCTTGCGCAACATCACCTCGGCCAGCGCCTGTGCAGGAAACATATGCCCGCCAGTGCCACCTGCCGCGATTACGAGAAGTTTCTGCCGCTCTGCCATCTCACCCTCGTAGGTTGGGCATCATGCCCACCATCCAACGCCCTAGCGCCCACGGCCCCGGAAAATATCGTCGATACCGCCCTGTGGCCGTGTCCGCGTAAAGGCCAGAAGCATGCCCACCGCAATTCCGCCCGCAATCAGCGACGACCCACCATAACTCACGAACGGCAGCGTCATCCCCTTGGCCGGTAACAGCCGAACGGCCACACCCATATTGATCATCGCCTGCACCCCGAACATCACGGCAAGACCGGCCCCGGCCAGACGAATGAACGGATCGCGCTCGCGAATGAGTCGCATCAGCGAACGCACGACGACGGTCGCATAAAGCGCAATGATCACCAGCACAAGCACAAGCCCGTATTCTTCCGCCGCCACGGCAATAATGAAATCGGTATGCGCATCCGGCAGGCTCCATTTTACCTGCCCTTCGCCGACTCCAACGCCGAAAAACCCGCCCTCGCGGATCGCATTTGCGGCATAGCCAAGCTGCGTGCGCGGATCGACATCAGGGTTGAGAAACCCGTCAATCCGGCGCGCGAAATGCTCTGAAGAATTATAGGCGAATGACCCGCCCAAAACGACAAACCCGGCAATGATCACCAACAGGATCATCGGCGCGCCGGCCACGAAATACATCACACCCCAGCCAAACAGGATCAACGCTGCCTGCCCGAAATCGGGCTGCAAGGCCAACATCAAGACGATCAGCGCCGCCAGAATCAGCGACAGCGATTTGCCCGGCGGCCCGTTGATTTCCTGGCTCGCCGCGATCATCCACGCGGCCACCACGATAAAACCGGGCTTGAGAAATTCGCTTGGCTGTATGCTGGCAAACCCAAGCGAATACCACCGCATCGCCCCCTTGCCAAAATCAGTGCCAAAAAACGGCAAGCCAGCCAGCGCCACAAATGCGGCGAGAAAGCCCAGCACGGCCAGTCGGCGCACCAGATCCGGATTCATCATCGAGGTGATCAGCATCGCAACAATCGCCACGCCGCCAAACACCCCCTGCCGCATCACATAATGAAACGCGCCAAACCCGTTCTTTTCAGCCAGCGGCACACTCGCCGCGAGGCCCAGAAGCAATCCAATGCCAAACAGGATCAGGATGCACGACAAGGTCCACTTGTCGAGCGTGCGCCACCATTTCGGCAAAACCGGCTCGCCCTCGCGTACCGGCACCGTGCCATAGACCATCTCCGTCATGGATCTTTACCGCTCAATCTGCCTCAACAACACGCCCCATCTCCGGGGTCTTGAAGCCCCGTTTTCGGGGTCTTAGCAGTATCCTAGCACGGTGATTCGCTCATGGGAAGGTAGCGATTCGCGCAGGCCCCCAAAGAAACGACACAAGCGGGTTAAGGTTTCCCATACGGGCATTCGCACTGCGCCGCGTCGGCCCGCATCCCGCCGCCACCCCGCAAAAATGCAATAGCCGCCCCGAGGGAAAGAGGGGCGGCTATCGTCAGTCAATGCTCATGTGGGTCGTTTTCGGCGTCCGTTTGCGTCGCGTGCACCGTGCCATGCCGATGATCGGGCGGGCCATAGATCGCATAAAGCTTGATCGGCTCGTCCCCGATATTGGTGATGTTGTGCCACATCCCCGCAGGCACAAAGACCGCGAAATCCGCACTCACCTCTTTTTGATAGGTCATCTTGTCCTTCTCAGGCCCCATCTCGACACGGCCCTTGCCCTGTTCAAGGCGCAGGAATTGATCATGCGTTTCATGCACTTCCAACCCGATATCGCCGCCCACCGGAATCGACATCAAGGTCAGCTGAATATTCTTGCCCGTCCAGCGCGTGGTGCGAAAGTTGGGATTCTCAAGCGTGTCCTTCTCGATATCCACGACAAAAGGTTCGGCACCATAATCCTTGGTATCTGTCATATTCTGTCCCTTCTCAAAGCCTCTACAACTGATCCAAACCTATGCCCCAATTTAGCGCATTCAATCCCGTCGCCCCGTGGCAGATTGTCCAACAACACCCCCAAACCGAAGACCTCGCCGAGTACAGCCGCGCAAAATCCCCCTTGCCCTTCGTCCCTCCCCGGTCCACCCCCTTGCGCCATGGAAATCAACACCCTCATTCTCGGCGCCGGGGCCGCCGGCCTCATGGCCGCCGCCCATGCTGGCCCCTCGACTCTCGTGATCGACCACGCCTCGGCACCGGGCGAAAAAATCCGCATCTCCGGCGGCGGGCGGTGCAATTTCACCAATCTGCATTGCGACGCGTCGGCATTTCACGGCCAAAACCCGCATTTCGCCAAATCCGCGCTGGCCCGCTATACCCAGTGGGATTTCATCTCGCTGATGTCCGATCACGATATCGCCTGGCATGAAAAAACTCTGGGTCAGCTCTTTTGCGACGGCAAATCCACCCAGGTGGTCGAGATGCTGACCACGCTCTGTCATACGTCCGGCGCCGACATCCGGTTGGAAACCACCCTGAGCGATCTCACTCACGACGGCAGCCATTTCAAAGCCACCATCGCACGCGGCAACCTGCGCGAGACGGTGCAGGCGCGCAACCTGATCGTCGCCACCGGCGGCAAATCCATCCCCAAAATGGGCGCCACCGGCCTCGCCTATGACATCGCGCGCCAGTTCGGACATGACCTTGTTGAACCACGCCCCGCCCTCGTCCCGCTCACCTTCCCCGAAGGTCGCTTCACCCCGCTCGCTGGTGTCGCCTTGCCCGTCCGCGCACGCGCAGGCGGCGTGACATTTGACGAAGCCATGCTCTTCACCCATCGCGGCCTCTCCGGCCCGGCAATCCTGCAAATCTCGTCCTTCTGGCAGCCGGGCCAGCCGATCAGCATCGACCTTTCCCCCCAAAACAGCCTGTTTGACGCCCTGCGCACGCGCCGCCAGACCCAAGGGCGCAAACAACTTTCCACCGAACTTGGTCAACTTTTGCCTACGCGCCTGGCGGGCTACCTCGCTGAAAGCCTGTCGCTCAAAGGCAATCTCGCCGATCAATCCGACGACGCCCTGCGCGCTCTGAGCGATAGCCTGCACAACTGGCAACTCACCCCCTCGGGCACCGAGGGCTGGCGCACCGCCGAAGTCACCGCCGGAGGCATCTCGACTGATGCGATCAACTCACAAAGCATGATGAGCGCGCATCTCCCCGGCCTTTATTTCATCGGCGAATGCGTCGATGTGACCGGCTGGCTCGGCGGCTATAATTTCCAATGGGCCTGGTCCTCGGCCATGGCCGCCGCCCGCGCCATCGCGGCCCAATCCTGACCAATGACTTCCTCTGACCGGAACTATCCGGGGGGGAGGCCATAAAATTCTGTGAAATTTTCTGACCCCCGGGGCTGGCCCCCGCCCCGGCCCGCATCCGGCTTGCAACACCCCCGCGCGCGCGCCACACTCCGTGCATGCGCAGCTACAGCGAAATTTTCGACATTGCAGCCGCCCGCCATGGCGGCTCGGACCGACTGAACGCAGCACTCACCAAGCCACTTGCGCCCGAAGACCTCGCGCAGATCCCCGATGATCGCTGGCTGTCGCAAATCACCAAATGCATCTTTCAGGCAGGCTTCAACTGGAAAGTGATCGAGGCAAAATGGGACGGCTTCGAAACCGCCTTCATGGGGTTTGATCCGGGCAAATGCGCCTTCATGGACGATGCCACCTTCGACGGGTTGCTCACCAACCCGGCCATCGTGCGCAATGGCACTAAAATTGCCACCGTGCGCGATAACGCCGCCTTCCTGCTTTCGCTGCGCGCACACGGCGGCGCGGGCAAGGTCCTGGGCGGGTGGCCATCAGATGACTTCATCGGCCTGCTCGAGCGGCTCAAACGCGACGGCACGCGCCTTGGCGGCAGCACGGCGCAATATGCCATGCGGTTTATCGGTCGCGACAGCTTCATCCTGTCGCGAGACGTCACCGCGCGGCTGATCGCGGAAGGTGTGATCGACAAACCTGCAACTTCGAAATCAGCCCTCAAGGCTGTCCAGAGTGCTTTCAATATCTGGATGGACCAGAGCGGTCGCTCCCTCACCGAAATCAGCCAGACACTAGCGCGCAGTCTCTGAGGGATTGCGCCGCCTTCGGCGTCGCGGGGGGCCTCGCTCCGCTCGGCCTTGGTGGCGGCACCGATTACGTGTCACCTAAATTGGCGCGCCGGACATGAGCGGCGCGTCATGAGTAATTTGGGAAAGATGAAGCGGGACGTTTCCGCCCGAATTTAAAGGTGGAAACGCCTGGCCGCTCTCAGCGTTGGATGCTTTCGATATACAGCATCAGTGCGGCCAGCGGGCGCGGCACCGGGCTCAGCACACCGTCGCCGGTATCCACTGGCACCGTCGGCCCTTCCAGCAACAGGCCGAATTCCGGCATGTCCTGTTTGGGCAGCCGCCCGCGGGTGTAACCATCAATGTAAGACAAAACTTCGGCGCGCGGGAATACGCCCTTGGCCTTGCGCGTGAGCAGGGTCAGGTCTGCCGGTTTCTTGCCCCGGTCGGCACGGATTTCCCTCGCCAACTCACCATCGCCGCGCGCTTGTGCGCCGTGACACATGGCGCAGTTGTCCGCAAACAGCACAGCCCCCTCGCCGGGGCTGGGCATTTCCTGGCTCACACAACCGGCCAGCAGTATCACACCGGCAGCCACACCAACGGATCGTCGCATCCTCGTCTCCCTTTCAGAACGCATGCCTTGGCAACTCATTCCTGAATATCTTGCAGATAGGCCACCAGATCGGCAATCGCCCGGCTTGTCATCAGCGGCTGACCGCTGGCGGTTTTCAACGCCGTATCGTCGCCCTCAAAGAAATCGCCATAGACCGGCATCGGGCTGCCATGGCTGACCAGCGGGTCGCGCCCATCGATCCGTTGCACCACGCGCAGCGTCGGAAAGTCCCCACCATTGGCCTTGTTCAGCCCGCTCAGGTCCGTCGGCTGAATCAGTAAAACGCCCGACATCGGCCCTTTCCCCTTGGCATCTATCCCATGACAGGTGGCGCAATGGCGCTCAAAGAGCAGCGCACCCTCTTCGATCTCCTGTGCCGTGGCAGGCACCGCCGCGAACGCCACCACCAACCCGAATAGCGCCGTTTTCCAAGTATTCGTCTTCATCACCTTGTCCTTTCGCAACTCGCGTTTCTCAATGCACATTCTAACAGATCGCGCCAACATCGGGATTGATCCGCATCATGGTTTCCGTCTCAGCGTTGCAACGTCTCGACATAAGCCGCCAATTCCAGCAGAGCGACCGGCGTCATGATTTCTTCACCCGTGGGCGAGACCCAAATCTGCTTGGGTCCATCCAGAAGCGGGCCGAATTCAGGCATGACCGAGATGTCATGCTTGCCCGGATAGCCATGCACCGTAAGCAAGACATGCTCGGTTGGAAACACGCCGTCATTAACCGCCGTCAACACGCTCAGATCGGCGGGCGACACTGGCAACTTGTCGGCGACCGGCCCATCCCCCACACCGGCAGGCCCATGGCACATGGCGCAATATCGCGCGTAGATTTCGCGCCCTGGGTGCGGCGCCACGCTCGCGCAGCCGAGCAAAACCGTCAGCCCGAGCCCCCCACCCGTCATTAGTGCAATCAACCTGCTCATGTCGCCGCGCCTTTCTACCGTCGCGCTTGTCCGGGTCAGAATGGCCGAATGGGCGCGAAACTTCAATGATCCGGATCACTGCTTTTGCCCCGACATGCCAGGCCGGGCGTTCTGCCGGGCGGCGTCGCGCCCGCCCCTCTGCGCAAGACGAACGGTTGTAATCCTGCGCGCGCCCTGCACGGCGCGCGCCACCGCCATGCCCCTAATTGAGCGCTGGCAAATCAACGCCCCAGCGGATCGTCACCGGCGCGGGGGCAACGCCTTCGACCGGTGTCGGGCTGCCTTTGGAATAACCGGTAAGCCGCTGAAACTCTCCTTCGACCACCGCGTCGAGGCGATTGTTTTCAAAGCTGATCTCGCGCAGCGCCCCGTCGCCGCCATCAGGCCCCATCATCATGGGCGCATCAAAACCCTGATCGTCGAAAAGCTCTGCCGATAACAGGCTGAACGCCCCGCCGTTTCGTTGCAGCGTCACCTGCACCCTCGGCTGGCCCGGCGCACCATTCTCGCCGACGCCGACCCCAACCGTGTTTAGTGTCAGAAACGAGCCCATGATCATCTTCTGCTCGCCATATGCCGTGGACGTCTCATTGTCGTAAGGAATGACCAGTTGCAGCGTTTGCCCGCCCAACTCGACAGTCATCTCGCCCATGATGCTATAACGCGGTGCCAGATCGTTCGCCGCAACTGCCCCACTCACCACCAGGGAAAGCCCTGCCAAGCCCTTGAAAACTCTCTTGAAAAACACCTGCCTTGCTCCTCATTTCCAAGGTCTTGCACAGCCTGTCATACGCCCTTCAATGGTGTATCTCCTATAGGAGAATCCGCCGCATCGCCGGCGCAGAACGTGCCTCGTGCGCCCGCGGCCATGACACCCGCACACGGCCAAGACATCGCGTCCTCAACACGGGTGACCCATTTGAACTTGCGCGCCATCCAGAGTTTTGCCGAAACACGCGCTCGCCGCGCTTCCTTTTCACACGGCGCGCCCCCATATCCCGTCGCATGACACGTTCATTTGCCACGCCAGGCCGGGCGCCCTCGCTTGACGCCATCGAAGAGGTCGCCCGCGATACCATCGCGCATTTTCCCGCGCCGTTCCTCGGCCCGGCGCGCGCGGTGCTTTTGCGCGTTGCCGATTGGCCCGATGCGACAATGCTGCGCGACCTCGCCATCGGCGATCCCCTCGATCTTACCGGGCTTTACGAGGGCGTCCCGATGACCCAGAAATCCATGTTCGATTTTCCCACCCGGCCCGACACCGTATGGCTGTTTCGCGAACCGATCCTTGATGAGTGGCACGCCCGCGGTGATGTCACCCTTGCCGAACTTGTCGCCCATGTCACCGTGCATGAATTCGCGCATCATTTCGGCTGGTCCGACGACGACATCGCCAGCATCGACCGCTGGTGGGAGTAAATGCGGGTCTGGGCCTAGCCCGGTGAGCCCAGCCACCTCGCGCAACACCCGAAGCATGAAACGAAACGGGCGCCCGATCCGAAGCGCCCGCCAAATCTCATCTCGCAGGGCGTCACTCCGCCCCCCTCACCCTTCCAATTTGTTGACCTTCATCATCTTCATGATGGTCTTTTCATACCAGGGCTCGCTCACGCCCTTCTTCACCTTGCGGATGAAATACCACTCAAAACCCAGCTTGGCCCAATGCACCCATTTGCCTTCGCCAGTCCAGTTCACGTTGCGCGGCGGAATCTGCGGCATGGCCAAAAACGCCGCCCCGCGATCCCCGAAATCGGCCAGACACAGCGCATTCCATGTAGGTTTGATATGTGGCTCTTCTCCCGCCATGATACGCGGGATGTTCTGCGCCGTCGCCGTCACCATGCTCTCGATCATGAAGCCGGTTTTGGGCACACCCGTCGGCACCGGTGTCGCCACCGGCGGCGCGATGGCGATGCACACACCAATACCAAAGATGTTGGGATACTTCGGGTTACGCTGATACTCATCGGTGATCACAAATCCACGCGGATTAACCAACCCTTCAATACCCATCAGCGCCGGAATGCCACGGAACGCCGGCAGGAACATCTTGTATTTTGCCGGGATTTCGCGCGTGCCCTTCTCGCTGCCATCCTCATTTACTTCGGTGATATGCACCGCATCCTCGGTAAACTTGGTCGTCTTGGCGTTCACCACCCAGTTGATATCGCGATCCCGCAGGATCGATTCCAACATCCCCTTGGTATCGCCCACACCACCAAGACCCAGATGCCCGATATAAGGCTCGCTGGTCACAAACGTCATGGGAACCTTGTGGCGGATCTTGCGCCGCCGCAGGTCGGTCTCAATGGTCATCAGGTATTCATAGGCTGGCCCGAAACAGCTCGCCCCCTGCACCGCCCCGATCACAATCGGCCCCGGATCGGCACAAAACGCCTCCCAGTTATTGCCCGAAATCTCGGCGTGTTCGATCGAACAGACCGACGCAGTATGATTGTCCGGCCCAAACCCTTCAATCTCGTCAAACGCCAGATCCGGCCCGGTCGCAATCACCAGATAGTCATAGTCAACAACCCGCCCGCTCTCCAGCGTCAACCGGTTCGCCTCCGGGTCGACCTTGGTGCAGCCGTCACAGATGAAATCAATCCCCCGGCGCTTCATCACTGGCGCAAGATCGACAATAATTTCTTCTTTCTTGCGCCAGCCAACCCCGGCCCAGGGGTTTGACGGGGTAAACTGAAAATAGGGTTTGTTCGAGATCAGCGTCACGCTGTCGCCAGATGAGAGCGTATCCTTCAACTCATAAGCCTGGATCGTCCCCCCCAATCCGGCCCCCAATACGACGATATGCGCCATTTTGTATTCTCCTGCAGTGGCGACCACCGCCGCCAGGTTCGCGTTTAGTCGCGGGCCAAACCCCGTCCCTCGGGCCGACCGAATGCTAAAATTCTAAAGTAGTATTGCACATCACAACATGTGACACATTAATCAATTCGAATATGTCTTCTTTGATTCATATCATGGCGCGCCGCGTAAAAAGGCCAGCGCACTTACTAAAACGTCGTGAGACGCCCACACAATTGATATGTTGCACGCCGCAATTTCCGGCCCGCTCAGGCGCCTCAGATCTGGCGCGCGTCCTTATCCTCGTGCCAATTGCCATCACCCGGCCCCGCCACATGGGTCTATCCCCACACATAAGCGCTCGGTTGCGCGCGCCTCTCAGGTCAAATTTTCCTGCTGCGGCATTTTGGGCTTTATCTTCGCGGCTCCCCGCGTATAACTTGCCCGCATGTTGACGCAGACGCATATCATTTCCTTGATTTCCAGCCCCGCCCACGGGCCGCTGGCCGCGCTGCTATTCCTTAGCCGCCTCTGAGCGTGCCGTCCTGGCGCGAACGCTCAGGGGATATCGCTTTCGCGCCAAGAGGCTAAGGACAAATCAAAAGAGACCCTGAAATGACTGATACAAACACCCGCACGACTCCCCGCGACCGCGTCCTGATTTTTGACACGACCCTGCGCGACGGCGAACAATCCCCCGGCGCCACAATGACCCACGAGGAAAAGCTCGAAATCGCCGAAATGCTCGACGATATGGGGGTCGACATCATCGAAGCCGGCTTCCCCATCGCGTCCGAGGGCGATTTCCGCGCCGTGAACGAGATCGCCAAACGTTCGAAGAATGCGGTAATCTGCGGCCTGTCGCGCGCCAGCTCCAAAGATATCGACCGCTGTTGGGAGGCCATCCGCGACGCCGCCCAACCGCGCATCCATACGTTTATCGGCACCTCGCCACTGCACCGCCAGATCCCCAATCTGACAATGGATGAAATGGCCGAGCGTATCCACGACACCGTGACCCACGCGCGCAATCTCTGCGACAACGTGCAATGGTCGCCGATGGATGCCACCCGCACCGAATGGGATTATCTCGCCCGTGTGGTCGAAATCGCCATCAAGGCCGGCGCCACCACGATCAACGTGCCAGATACCGTCGGCTACACCGCCCCGGAGGAATCCGCCGACCTGATCCGCCGCCTGATCGCCGAAGTGCCCGGCGCAGACGAGGTGATCTTCGCCACCCATTGCCACAACGATCTCGGCATGGCGACCGCCAACGCACTGGCCGCCGTGGCCGGTGGCGCGCGTCAAATCGAATGCACGATCAATGGCCTTGGCGAACGCGCCGGTAATACCGCCCTGGAAGAGGTCGTCATGGCGCTCAAAACCCGCCACGACATTCTGCCGTGGACTACCGGTGTGGACACCACGAAAATCATGGCGATCTCACGCCGCGTCGCCACCGTTTCGGGCTTCCCGGTGCAATTTAACAAGGCCATCGTCGGCAAAAACGCCTTCGCGCATGAAAGCGGCATCCATCAGGACGGCATGCTCAAAAACCCTGAAAATTTCGAGATCATGCGCCCCGAACATGTTGGTCTGGCCTCCTCCACCCTGCCCTTGGGCAAGCATTCGGGCCGTGCCGCCCTGCGTGACAAGCTCCACCAACTGGGGTTCGAGGTCGGAGACAACCAACTCAAAGATGTTTTTGTCCAATTCAAAGACCTGGCCGACCGCAAGAAAGAGGTGTTTGATGACGACATCCTTGCGCTGATGCGCGTCGGCGAAAGCACCGAAAACGCCCGCCTCAAGCTCAAAACCCTGCGCGTCACCTGCGGCACCGGCGGCCCCGCCGAAGCCACCTTGGTGATGGAGATCGACGGCGTCGAGAAAACCGCCGTTGAAAGCGGCGATGGCCCGGTCGATGCCAGCTTCCGCGCGATCCGCGCGCTGCATCCCAACACCGCCCATCTCGAACTCTACCAGGTCCACGCCGTGACCGAAGGCACCGATGCCCAGGCCACCGTTTCGGTGCGCCTCGAAGAAGACGGCAACATCGCCACCGGCCAATCGGCCGATACCGACACCGTTGTCGCCAGCGCCAAGGCCTATATCCACGCTCTCAACCGTCTGCTCACGCGACGTGGCAAGCTCGGTGAAGACCAAAAGGAAATCAACTACCGCGACCTGAGCTGACCCAATCAACCGGACGGCGCAAATCCGCGCGCCGTCCGCCTTCATCTTGCCGCAAATATCCCAGGGGTGAGGCCGCAGGCCGAGGGGGCAGCGCCCCCTGTTCACGCGCATTCCAAATTACCCCGCCTGCGGCGGTATCGCGCTCACCTGATCACCATTCCCCTCTTCCACCCATCAGCCCGCCCGCCTATACAGGGGCGCCTGCAACCCGGTAACTCCGAGTCGCTGAATTGCTATCTTGTGCCAAAGGAACCCCCCGACATGTCGATATTCGATAAGATGCCCGGACTATTCGCATCCGACATGGCGATCGACCTCGGCACGGCCAACACGCTGATTTACGTCAAGGGCAAGGGCGTCGTGCTGTCCGAACCCTCGGTCGTAGCCTATCACGTCAAGGATGGCGTCAAGACGGTGCTTGCCGTCGGTGAAGATGCCAAGCTGATGCTGGGGCGCACGCCAGGCTCCATCGAAGCCATCCGCCCGATGCGCGATGGTGTGATCGCCGATTTCGACACGGCGGAGGAAATGATCAAATATTTCATCCGCAAGGTTCACAAACGCTCGACCTTCTACAAACCCAAAGTCATCGTCTGCGTCCCCCACGGTGCCACCCCGGTTGAAAAACGCGCGATCCGAAGCTCGGTTCTGGCCGCTGGTGCGCGCCGCGCTGGCCTCATTGCCGAGCCGATTGCCGCCGCCATTGGCGCTGGCATGCCAATCACCGATCCCACCGGCAACATGGTCGTCGATATCGGCGGCGGCACCACCGAAGTGGCCGTGCTGTCGCTTGGCGATATCGTCTATGCCCGCTCGGTGCGCGTCGGCGGCGACCGCATGGATGAGGCGATCATCGCCTACCTCAGACGCCAGCAAAACCTGCTGATCGGCGAATCAACTGCCGAGCGAATCAAGACCTCTATCGGCACAGCACGCATGCCTGATGACGGACGCGGCCAATCCATGCAGATCCGCGGTCGTGACCTGCTGACCGGCGTGCCCAAGGAAACCGAAGTTTCCCAGGCCCAGATCGCCGAAGCCCTTTCCGAACCCGTTCAGCAAATCTGCGAAGCGGTGATGACCGCGCTGGAAACCACACCCCCTGATCTCGCCGCCGATATCGTCGATCGCGGCGTCATGCTCACCGGCGGCGGCGCGCTCTTGGGCGAACTTGACCTCGCCCTGCGTGAAAGCACCGGGCTTGCCGTTTCGATTGCCGACGAATGCCTCAACTGCGTCGCGCTTGGCACCGGCAAGGCGCTGGAATTCGAAAAACAACTCCGCCACGCGATTGACTACGACAGCTAAGTCGGCGGTCGCGCTGCAACTGGATTTAGGCACTGCCGGTTTTGTCTGCAGTGCCAACAATCCCCCCAACGCCCGCTTTTAACCGCCCAGTTGACCACGCATCGCTTGATAGATGACTGCTGTGGCGACATTCGCCAGATTGAGCGATCGAACACGTGTATCAAGCATCGGCAAGCTGAACGTCCGATCCTCCACCTCAGATAGTATTTCCAATGGCAAGCCCTTGGATTCACAGCCAAATACCAAATAACCATCTAGTTGATAATCAGCATCATAGAGGGTTTGGGCGCCGTGTTCTTCAAAGAAGAACAGCTTTTCGCGGCCTGGCTTGCGCACCTTCAGAAAACTATCCCAACTGTCATATTCGCTCAGATTTACGTATTTCCAATAATCCGTCCCGGCCCGCCGCACGGCTTTCTCGTCAAGAGAAAACCCGTAAGGTTTGATCAGTATCAACTCCAGGTTCAACGCAACGCACGTCCGGCCGATAGCGCCAGTATTGTAGGGGATCTCGGGTGTTACCAACACGATTTTCATGCGCGGATCAGACATAGGATATGTGGACTTTCTCAGTCGTGGACGCATCAATAACCATGCATCGCATATTCATTTTCGATAAATTGAGTTCGCAAAACTACCGCTTTTCAAGGTATTGATGCGCCTCAAGAAGTGTTGTGGCCAACCCCTCAAAAAAGCCCGGAACGTCAACATCTATTAGCCCCGAAGTGGCATGCCCCTCGCCTGATTTGACACTTTCGACAAGCTTCAGTTGAAAAAGTGTGCTCGGAGCGTCAAGCAATTCCCGATAACTCGCGCCTGTTCCGTGCTTGAGCACGTTAACTGCAAGGTAATACTGGTGAATCCTTTCGGCCAGATCATCACGCCCGGAAGCCAACAGCGATGCCTTCAATTTTCGTGAAAACGGACCGCGTTTGAAATGATGCTGCATTCGCGACTCAAAAAGAGTGAAAATATCAACCGCTGCCAATTCAAGGGCGGCATTCGCAGCGCAAAGCTCTTCAACTTGCGCATCAGAACCATTCTGCCCGTCCAACTCTTCCCGAATGGCCGAAATTTTATCTTCTAACACCTTTGCGTTGGCCCGTGCCGCCGCAACCAGTTCTGGCACGCTCTGTGAAGTCTTCATCGTTCATTCTCCTAAAGGTCCCCCTCCCTTATGCTAAGCAACAAGGAATGATAATGGCTGGAAGGCTTCATTGTTTGCCGCATGAACGTCATTCACACGAACCCTGCACACGAGCGGTCATCTGCCGCGCTGCAAACGACTGTCCTACTCGCCTCAAACTCGCCCCCCCCCACTCCCACACATTCGTGAGCCTTTTCCCTCTCAACCTCCCTCATTGCCCATGGTATAACTCCACGCATGGCACGCGACCGCGCACAATCTGATGATTATACCGGCCCGCTCAAGCGGCTGATGGGCGCGATTCTCGTGCTGTTGCTGCTCGCCCTCTTCCTGGTCTGGCGAATCGACAGTCCGCGCGTCGAACGCTTCCGCGCCCAGGTGGTCGATCGGGTCGTCCCCAGTTTCAGCTGGGCAATGGCGCCCGTCACTGCATCGGTCAACCTCTTGCGCGATTTTCAGAGCTATCAAAGCCTGCATGAACAAAATCAGGAGCTCAAACGCGAGCTTCAGAAGATGCGCAAATGGAAAGAAGCCGCCGTGCAACTGGGTCAGGAAAATGCCCGCCTGCTCGATCTCAACAAGGTGCGCCTCGATCCGCGCCTGACCTTCATCACCGGCGTCGTCCTTGCCGATAGCGGCTCCCCCTTCCGCCAGTCGGTGCTGCTCAATATCGGCGCACGCGACTCCATCCTTGATGGCTGGGCGGCGATGGATGAAATCGGGCTGGTCGGGCGCATCTCGGGGGTTGGCGAAAACACCTCGCGCGTGATCCTGCTCACCGATGCCAGTTCGCGCATCCCCGTCACTATTCAGGCGTCCGGGCAAACCGCCCTTCTGGTGGGCGACAATACCCTCTCGCCCTCCATCGAATTCATCGAAAACCCCGATATCGTGCGCCCCGGTGATCGCGTGGTCAGTTCCGGTGACGGTGAAGTCTTCCCACCCGGCCTTCTGGTGGGCGAAATCGCGGTCGATCCCGGTGGGCGGATGCGGGTGCGGCTGGCAGCAGACTACGAGCGGCTCGAATACCTGCGCGTGCTGCGCCATCATGGCCGCGAACGCATCCTCGATCCCGGTCAGCTGATCGTGCCCGAACCCCTGACAGCCACCGATGGCGCGCCATCTCCCGCCGCCGTCATACCGACGGAGGGCACCGATGGATGAAGTCTCCCTCCTGCGGCTCTGGCTGATGCGCTTCGGTTTTGCCTTTCTGGTGTTGGCGATCCTGTTTTTTCATCTGCTGCCTCTGGAAACCACGCCGCGCCGCTGGGCCGGGCCTGATCTGGTGCTGGGTTTTGCCTTTGCCTGGGTGCTGCGCCGCCCGGAATACACGCCCGTCCTGATGGTCGCCGGACTCTTGCTGCTTGCCGATCTGCTGCTTGGCCGCCCGCCGGGGCTCTACGCCGCGCTGTCATTGATCGCGTTCAACAAACTCTCCGCGCGCCGCCAATCCCTCAGCACGATGCCGTTTTCCGTCGAATGGATCACCGTTTCCTTCGCCTTTATCGCCGTGATGCTGGGCTATCGGCTGATCCTGTCGCTCCTGCTGGTCAACCCGCCCGGCCCGGGCCTCTTCCTCAGCCAACTGACGATGACGGTGCTCACCTACCCGGTGATCGTGTTGATCAGCCGCTATGCCTTCGGCCTGCGCGCTGTTGGCCTCGGCGAGATCAACGCGCTCGGACAGCGGCAATAGGAGACAGCGGCAATGCGACGATCCCCCCGTGACACCGCCCAATCGCACCGCATGGTGACCCGCCGTGGCCTGCTGCTCGGCGGTATGCAGGTCGCCGCCTTGGGCGGGTTGGCGCTACGCATGCGCTTCCTTCAGGTCGATCAGGCCGATCAGTTCCGCTTTCTCGCCGAAGAGAACCGCATCTCGATCCGCCTGATCCCGCCCGCGCGCGGCGAAATCTTCGATCGCACCGGCCGCTTTGTGGCGCGCAACGTGCCGTCCTATCGCATCACCATGACCCGTGAAGAGGCCGGCGATGTCGACGCCGTCCTCGTGCGCCTGTCACAGATCATCACGCTTGATCCCGAAGCGGTCGCCGACGCACGCGAAGAGATGCGCAAGCGCCGTGGCGACACGCCGGTTTCCGTGGCTGACCGCGTCACCTGGGAGGAGTTGTCGCGCGTCGCGATCAACGCCCCCGCCCTGCCCGGTGTCACCCCCGAAGTCGGCCTGTCGCGCACCTATCCGCTCGGCCCCGACTTCACCCATGTGGTCGGCTATGTCGGCCCGGTCTCCGACTATGACCTCTCCAGGATCGAAACTCCCGATCCGCTGCTGCGCCTGCCCCGCTTCCAGATCGGCAAGATCGGCCTTGAGGCGCGCGAGGAAGAACGCCTGCGCGGCAAGGCCGGCATCAAACGCGTCGAGGTCAACGCCGCCGGGCGCGAAATGCGCGAACTTGACCGCCAGGAAGGCGAAGCCGGCTCCGACATCCAGCTCACCATCGACCACATGCTGCAAAACTATGTTCAGGCGCGCCTTGGCGACGAAAGCGCCGCCGCAGTGGTGATAGATTGCGAAAGCGGTGACATCCTCGCCGTCGCCTCGGCGCCCACGTTCGATCCCAACCTTTTCGTCAACGGCATCTCGACCACCGATTACAACGCCCTGCTGGAAGATGATCACCGCCCGCTCGTCGCCAAGTCGGTGCAAGGGCTCTACCCGCCCGGCTCAACCTTCAAGATGGTCGTGGCGCTGGCCGCTCTCGAAGCCGAGATTATCGACCAGAAAGACACTTTCAATTGCAAGGGCGTGCTCGAAGTCCACTCCTCGCGGTTTCACTGCTGGAAACGCGCCGGTCACGGCAACGTCGATCTCAACCGGAGTTTGCGCGAAAGCTGTGACATCTTCTACTATGAACTGGCACTGGAAACCGGGATCGAACGGATTTCCGCGATGGCAAAACGCCTCGGCATCGGCGAAAAATTCGACATCCCGATGTCCTCCGTCGCCTCCGGTGTCGCGCCCACCAAAGAGTGGAAACGCGCCACCAAGGGCGAGGACTGGGTCATCGGCGACAGCGTCAACGCCGCCATCGGTCAGGGCTTCGTTCTGGCTTCGCCGCTGCAACTGGCGGTAATGACGGCGCGCATCGCCACGGGTCGCGGGCTCACCCCTCGGCTTATCCGCTCGATCGACGGCGTCGAACAACCCTCCCGACAAGGCGAAACTCTCGGCCTCAACGAAAACCACCTGCGCGCGATACGCAAAGCAATGTTCGACGTCTCCAACCACCAACGTGGCACCTCATACAGCTCGCGCATCGTCGCCGAAGGCTTCCGCATGGCTGGCAAGACCGGCACTTCCCAGGTCCGCCGCATTACTGCCGCCGAACGGCGCGCGGGCGTGACCCGCAATCAGGATCTGCCGTGGAACCGCCGCGACCACGCGCTCTATGTCGACTTCGCCCCCTTCGACAATCCGCGCATCGCCGTGTCAGTTGTCGTCGAACATGGCGGCGGCGGCTCCACCACGGCAGCCCCGATTGCGCGCGACATCACACTCCAGGCGCTCTATGGCGAAGACCCGCCGCTCGCCGCCTACCCCTCAAAAGATCGCGGTCGCATCCGCGCCCAACAGGAACAACTGAGCAAACTCCGCCCGCCCGAGGAAAATGACAGGCCAGGGCGCGCATGAGCTATCTCGAACACACGGTTCAGCACGTCCCCTCCGGCCCGCGCAAGATGCTGTTCCTCAACTGGCCGGTGGTGCTGTTGCTGGCGGCGGTCGCCTGTCTCGGCTTCCTCATGCTCTATTCCGTGGCAGGCGGGTCGTTTTCGCCCTGGGCCGAACCCCAGATAAAACGCTTTGGCCTCGGGCTCGTGGTGATGATCGTAATCGCCATGGTCCCGATCTGGTTCTGGCGCAATGTCGCGCTGGTCGCCTATCTCGGCACCATCGCGCTCCTGGTTCTGGTGGCAATGTTCGGCGCCGAGGGCGGCGGTGCACAGCGCTGGATCGACCTCGGGTTCATGCGCCTGCAACCTTCCGAGTTGATGAAGATCACCCTGGTGATGCTGCTGGCTGCCTATTACGACTGGCTGCCGATCAACAAGGTGTCGCACCCGCTCTGGGTCGCCCTGCCGGTGCTGCTGATCCTGCTGCCCACCGCGCTCGTGCTACGCCAGCCCGATCTCGGCACCGCGATCCTGTTGCTCATGGGCGGCGGCGCGGTGATGTTCATCGCCGGGGTGCATTGGCTCTATTTCGCCGCCGTCATCGCCTCGGGCGTCGGCGTCGTTACGGCTGTGTTTCAATCGCGCGGCACCCCTTGGCAATTGCTCAACAACTATCAATACCGCCGCATCGACACCTTCCTCGATCCCGCCGCCGACCCCTTGGGCGCAGGCTATCATATCACCCAATCCAAAATCGCGCTGGGGTCCGGCGGCTGGACCGGGCGCGGCTTCATGCAAGGCACCCAAAGCCGCCTCAACTTCCTGCCCGAGAAACATACCGATTTCATCTTCACCACCCTGGCCGAGGAGTTCGGCTTTCTCGGCGCTGTCTCGCTTCTCGGCCTTTATGCGCTGATCATCTTCTTCTGCATCGCTTCGGCGCTCTCTAATGCCAATCGCTTCGCCGCCCTCTTGACGCTCGGCATCGCCACCACGTTCTTTCTCTATTTTGCCGTCAACATGTCGATGGTTATGGGGCTGTTGCCGGTTGTCGGCGTGCCGTTGCCATTGGTCAGCTATGGCGGCTCGGCGATGCTGGTGCTGATGATGGCCTTTGGCCTCGTGCAATCGGCCCACGTCCATAAACCCCGCTAACCGCTCGCCGCCTTCACCCCCCACATCCTCCGCCCCCATCCCCACCCGTTCATCTTGCCCGAAATATCCCGGGGGTGTGGGGGCTGGCCCCCACTTGGTTCTGAGTGTGGGGGCTGGCCCCCACTTATTCCAGCACGCATGTCAGCACTCAACAGCCGCCGATCACCCGCCCCGATTCGCCGCCGCGCCGCACCCTTAACCCGACCGTACGCCGCGTTGACAGTCGGCCTTGCAATGCCCCAGCCCAGCGTCCACCCTGCGCCGCAAACCCTCCTTAACTACAGGCAACAAATGTCCGTCAATATCCTCTTCGCCGCCGATCCCAAACGCTGGGCCGAATACGAAAACCCGCTTCATGCGGCACTTGCGAAAACCGGTCTAAACTACTCTCTGCAAACCGAATTTGCGCCCGAGGAGGTTGACTATATCGTCTACGCCCCAAACTCTGACGTTCAGGATTTCACCCCCTACACCCGCGCCAAGGCTGTGCTTAACCTCTGGGCGGGCGTCGAACATGTCGCGCCCAACAAGACGCTGAAAATCCCGCTGGCCCGCATGGTTGGCGGCGGTCTCACCCAAGGCATGGTCGAATGGGTCACCGCCCACACCCTGCGCCATCATCTCGGAATCGACGCCCATATCGTAAACCCCTCGCATGACTGGAAAACCTCCGTCCCGCCCATCGCCGCCGAACGCCCGGTCACGATCCTCGGCTTTGGCGAATTGGGCCTCGCCTGCGCCCGGGCCCTGCGCAACCTTGGCTTTCCTGTCACCGGCTGGTCACGCTCGCCCAAGAACATTGAAGGCATCCCCTCAACCCATGGCCCCGACGGGTTGACGCAGGCGCTCAGCGGCGCTCAAATCGTCATCCTCTTGTTGCCCGACACCCCTGCAACCGAGAACACGCTCAACGCCGAAACCCTCGCCCTCACGGCCCCAGGTGCCTTTATTCTCAACCCCGGACGCGGCACGCTGATTGACGATGATGCACTGCTCGACGCACTTGATAACGGTCAGATCGCCCACGCCACGCTCGACGCATTCCGCACCGAACCCCTGCCGCAAGAACACCCTTTCTGGGCGCACCCAAAGGTCACTGTCACACCGCACATCGCCTCTGCCACCCGCCCGTCACCCGCTTCCGAAGTCATCGCCGAAAACATCCGGCGCGGCGAATCGGGCGAGCCGTTCCTCCATCTGGTCGATCGCAGCGCCGGATACTGACGTGCACCAGGTTAACCAGCGTCACGCCCAGATCGGCTAGCCTATGGCGTGACGCAACTTGCCTGCTGCGCAACATCACTCAAACGACGAAACCTGCGCCCGCCTCGTTCATTTTCACTTAAGAAGTGGCGGCTTGTTCGGGTCCATCCCCGGCGCCGCGCCGGGGACCTGCACGCTCTCATCCTCTTTCGGTTCGGGCAATTCGATCCAATACCCGACCGCGCGGGCTTTTTCAGCCACCGCGCCCGCCCCGGAAAAGAACGCAATATCAAATCCTTGACTCTGGGCGCCCAGAAAAGCCTGCACCTCTCCCATCGCCTTGGCCAGCGCCGCTTGCGCCTCTGGCAATGCATCAAAAATCGCCAGCATATGCCCCGTTTGGCCGCCCTCGAACTCTGCCTTCACAAAGCTGGCGGCCCGTGCCACCCCCGCCATCCGCATCAGCCGCGCCTCAATCGTCGACAGCACGGCCTCGCCCAATTCCGGCGCTGCGATGTCTCGCGCCACCGCGCCCTGCATCTCTTCGGGCGCGGGTTCCAGCATCTCGGCCAGCCAATCCACCGCCTCGCCCGGTAACATGATCGACGATGGCGCAACCTCGGGGTTGAGCGCCAGCCCGATCCCTTGCCCCTTCAACATCGCGACCAACGCCCGCCCCGTCAAAGCACCATAAGGTGCAGCGCTCCCGACAAAATCGGCCAGCCGCTCCTCCTGGTCAAAAACCAGCACGTAAGACCCTTCGTCAAACGCGAATACTTCGGGCTCCAGACTTCCGCCCTCGGCCTCGCGCACCAGCAACAAGAACAGCTCGCTATCGGCCAGATGTTGATAAAATCCGCGCCGCGCCACCTCGTCTTCGGGCGCCGCCTGCATCGCGTTATGCGCGTGATCCAGCGATGTCGTGTTCATGGGCCTAACGCCTCCCCAACGGCCTTGCGCAATTCGGGCAAAAGCTCGGCCTCGAACCACGGATTTTTCTTCAGCCATGCGGTATTGCGCCACGACGGATGCGGCAAGGGGAAAACCCGCGGCGCATGATCGCGCCAGCCCTCGACGGTCTGCGTCACCCCGCTCTTCACCCCCATATGCCAACGATGCGCATAGCCCCCCACCACCAGCGTCAGACGCACGTTGCTCAATTCGGCCATCACCCGTTCATGCCATGTCTGCGCGCAGATTTTTGGCGGTGGCAGATCGCTGCCACGCGAATCATACCCCGGAAAGCAAAACGCCATGGGAACGATTGCGAAACTCTTGCGGTCATAAAATGTGTCGCGATCCACGTTCAGCCATTCACGCAGCCGATCACCAGAAGGATCATCAAACGGCACCCCGCTCTCATGCACCCGCGCGCCCGGCGCCTGCCCTGCAATCAAAATGCGCGACTCGCGCGAAAACCATGCCACCGGGCGCGGTTCATGCGCCGTCTTAGTGGCCGCGAACACCTCGGCACAAATTCGGCACGCCCTGATTTCTTGCACCAGCTTTTCCATGCCTTCATCCTAGCGCCCTCAAACCGCAAGTTTCAATAGTTCGACAATTCTCGAATTAAAACTCGACAAGCTCTCAATGTTTCGATATTTCTAGAATCATGAAACATTCTGATCCCACCAATCTCGACCTGATCCGCGCCGCCTCAACCTTCGCAGCACTTGGATCCGAGCAACGCCTCACGGTCATGCGCACGCTGGTGCGCGCCGGCCACGCGGGCCTCACCATTGGCGAGCTTGGAACGCGCTCTGGCGTCACCGGCTCGACCCTCACGCATCACATGAAGATCCTGTCCCAGGCCGGGCTGGTCAACCAGACCCGCAAGGGACGACAGATCATCTGCGCCGCCATCGCTTACGGCGAATTGCGCGGCCTCTCCGAATTCCTCCTGCGCGAATGCTGCGCCGATGCCCCTTCCAAAAAAGAGTCCAGTAATGACTGATATCCCCCATTCCTCCCCCCGCTTTGCGTGGAAGAACATAGACAAGGCATGGCTCGCTCTCGCGGTGATCCTCGCGCTCATCGCGCTCATCGACTTGCCGCAATTGCAGCCCACCGTGACCTTCGCCATCGGCGCACTCGGGCGCACCGCGCCCTTCATCCTCTTTGCCGTTGCCGCCGTCGCCTATATGAAAGCCACCGGCGCGGAAAACCTTCTCGCCAAGGCTTTTGAGGGGCGCGAGACCCGCATGATCGTCATGGCGGCCCTGCTGGGCGGCCTCTCGCCCTTCTGCTCCTGTCAGGTCATCCCCTTCATTGCCGCCCTTCTGGCTATGGGCGCACCACTCTCCGCCGTGATGGCCTTCTGGCTGGCCTCGCCCCTGATGGACCCCGCCATGTTTTCCATCACCTCCGGCACGCTCGGCTTCGATTTCGCTATCGCCAAAACCCTGGCTGCCGTCAGCGTCGGCCTCTTGGGCGGCTTCGGAACGATGCTATTCAAATCCTCGCCCGTCTTCACCAATCCCCTGCGTGAAAAGCCGCAAGTCGGTGGTTGCTGCGGCGTCAAGAAACCCTTCTCTGACAAACCACAATGGAAGTTCTGGCAAGAGAGCGAGCGTCGCCTCGCCTTTCGCGACAGCGCGGTTGAAAATGGTGTCTTTCTGCTGAAATGGCTCACGCTGGCCTATGTGCTGGAATCGCTGATGATCCGCTACGTGCCTGCTGAAATGGTTGCCTCGGTGCTTGGCGGCGAGGGCCTCCAACCCATCCTTCTCGGCGCGCTCGTCGGGGCTCCGGCCTATCTCAACGGCTACGCTGCCGTGCCGCTGGTCGATGCCCTTCTGGATCAGGGCATGGCCCAAGGTGCCGCGATGTCCTTCGTGATTGCGGGCGGGGTAAGCTCCATTCCCGCCGCCGTCGCGGTCTGGGCGCTGGTCAAACCACGGGTGTTTGCGGCCTATCTCGGCTATGCCATCCTCGGCGCAACGCTGGCTGGTCTGGCGTGGGGTGTCGTCGCCTAAAGGCCATATCCGAAACCAGAGGCGATGACCGGCCAACGCTGGTCATCGCAACCCGCTGACGTGCGGCCTGTCAGCTCAGGAAATTCACCATCATCGTCACGCCCAACAGGATCGCGATCCAGATCACCATCGCACCCGTGGGCCAAGACTGCGCCAGTCGCCCTTCCGGTCCGGTGGAGAATTGGAAGCGTCGGAAAATCCCCATCGCCCATCCACTAATCAGACCAATGAGATACGCCGCGCTCGCCTGCCACGCCGCATGAAGATAGCGCAGAGCCACAGGCCCGGCCTTGCGATAAGTCCAATCTGTATCAAGGTTAACCGATTTCAATTCGGGCGGATAAATCCCTGTCCGCATCAAAACGGTAAAGGCCAGTGCCGAGAACATCAAAAGCTGCAACTGCGTGACAACATGGGTCGTCGTATAAGACTCATACGCCACATCATACGGCAAGAGCGCATAAAGTGGCGCGGGATAAACGCCAACGGCAATACAGAAAAACGCCGTGATCCCCATCGCCAGAAGCATGTTCCAGGGCGCTTCCTTGGGCCGCAAACCGCTGTCATGCGCAAAGAACGCGAAATACGGTATCTTGATGCCTGAATGGTGAAACACCCCGGCCGAAGCAAACAGCAAGATCGCCCAGATCACATAATATTGCTCCTTGGCCGAGGCCGACAGGATCAGCGACTTGGTGACAAACCCGGAAAACAGCGGAAAGGCCGAAATCGACGCCGCCCCAATAACACAGAAAATCATGGTGAGCGGCATGGTCTTGTAAAGCCCGCCCAGTTCCGAGCCCTTGGCGGTGCCAGTGCGGAACAACACCGCGCCCACGCTCATAAACAACAACGCCTTATAGAGGATATGCGCAAACGCATGTGCCGCCGTGCCATTCAGCGCCAGCTCGGTGCCAATCCCGATGCCCACCACCATAAAGCCCAACTGGTTGTTGAGCGAATAAGCCAGAACCCGGCGCAAATCATTTTCGATCACCGCATAGAAAATCGGGAACAGGGTCATCACCGCGCCGATATAGATCAGCATCTCGGTCCCTGCGAACCCACGCGCCAGGGCATAAACCGCCAGTTTGGTAGTAAAGGCCGAAAGGATCACCGTGCCGGTGACAGTCGCCGCCGGATAAGCATCCTGCAACCAGTTGTGCAGCAACGGAAAGGCGCATTTCATGCCAAACGCGATAAAGATCAACCATGTGCCCAG